>DLLT01000022.1:80247-121827 GCA_002478045.1 Porphyromonadaceae bacterium UBA7555 | reverse complement strand
TTAGATTTGATACGACGGAGCTAAGGAGTATATTGTTTCTTAAGATTTGTCTGCGCCACGATGATGCGGCAGTTTCTGTGCCGGAATGTAAAGCAGCGGCCTCGAATATTGTGTGGCTCGGATGTCGGCCGTTAAGATTTAGATGATGCCGCGTATTTCGGCAAGCGAGGCAATGCCGTGACGACACATATATTCGGTTATGCCATCCAAAATGTGCATCGTTGCTGACGGGTCGGTGAAATTGGCTGTACCGACTTCCACTGCTGCGGCACCGGCCATAATAAACTGCAAAGCTGCATCGGCACTGTCGATGCCACCGATTCCTATTACGGGAATCTTGACAGCATGTGCCGTTTGCCAGACCATACGCAATGCTATCGGGCGTATAGCCGGGCCGGAGAGTCCGCCGGTAATGGTAGATAATATCGGACGGCGATGTTCCACGTCTATGGCCATGCCCAGAAAGGTGTTGGTGAGCGAGACACTGTCGGCGCCTTCGGCTTCAACGGCACGCGCTATTTCTGTGATATCCGTGACGTTGGGTGATAGCTTGACGATGAGTGTGCGGGGCCATGCACGGCGTACGGCAGCGGTGACGGCCGCCGCTCCTTCGCACGTAGTGCCAAAGGCCATTCCGCCCTGACGCACGTTGGGACACGAGATGTTGACCTCTACGGCAGCGATGCCTTCCAGTGGCGCAAGCTGTTGACAGACTGCTACGTAATCATCTATGGTTGCACCCGAGACATTTACAATAATCGGTGAACTGAGGGTGCGTACACCGGGGTAAATATGGCGTACAAAGAAGTCTACGCCCTTGTTTTGCAGACCTACGGCATTCAACATCCCCGAGGGTGTCTCGGCCATACGCGGGTAAGCATTGCCGTTACGCGCGGTTATGGTTGTGCCCTTTACGATGATGGCGCCAAGACGCGATGTGTCGACTATGTCCGCATACTCGAATCCATAACCGAAAGTGCCGGAGGCTGTCATCACCGGATTGGCAAGTGTGAGCCCGCCTATGTTTGTATGCAGGTCGGGCATAAATGCTTTGTCGAGAGCCATCATTCGTTCCAATTTAATGTGTTTGTGTCAAATACCGGGCCGGCGGTGCATACGCACATGTGGTTGCCATCGGCGTCAGGTGTGACGCAGCAGAGACAGGCGCCTACGCCGCAAGCCATAGTGTTTTCGAGCGATACGAGGCAGCGTATGCCCTTGTCTCGAGCGAGCGAGGCAACAGCCTTCATCATCGGCATCGGTCCGCATACGGCCCAAAGAGTGTCTTCTTGAGCTTCGGCCAACCTCGGATGCGAAGTGACTACACCGTGTACGCCGGCCGAACCGTCATCGGTAGTGATATGTACCGGGGCTACGGAGGCATAGTCCGTAGCCATAGGTAAGTCTGAGATTGACCGTCCGCCAAGGACAAATTCAACGCTTATGCCTTTGGCTGCAAGTGTCTTGGCATAATACAGTAAAGGCGCTACGCCGACACCTCCGCCGACAAGCAGCACGCGGCTGTATTCCGGCAGATCGGTAGGGAATGTTCCGCCTCCCAGGGGTAGCAAGACACTGAGAATACTATCCGGACGGCATTGGCATAGCGCGTGCGTGCCTGCGCCGGCATCGCGTACCATCAAGACAATGCCGCCATTGCCCGTGACATCGCATATCGAGATGGGGCGGCGCAGAAAAGTCGATTTACTATCGGGTATGTCAATCTGGACAAACTGCCCCGGTGCAATTTCAGGCAGCGCTTCTCCGTCGTCTGTCACGAGTGTCAGTAGCGACAATGTAGGTGTCAATCGTCGGTTGGCGACCACGCGCATATTTTTCAAAACTTTGGACATAATGTGCGTCGTTTGTGACGTTGGCGTTTTGTGTCGTCTGCTGTTATTTCATCAATTGATAGATTTCGCGCGTGGCGTTGCAGTCCAACGGCAGGTATGCACCGAGCAATGCACCTTTGTTCTGGTGCAGCTTGGTGACCATCGTGTTGATGTCCGGATTGTCTATGCCAAGGTCGCCTAACGTCAGCGGCAGGCCAAGAGAACTCCAGAAAGCACGTAGACGATGTATGCCTTCCATTGCGGCGGCCACGTCGTCGCATATATCTACATCGAAGACACGGCGAGCCATTTGAGTGACGCGCCAAGGCTTATGCATAGCCATATAAGTCATGAAGGCCGGGAATACCACAGCCAATCCGGCGCCGTGTGTGACGCCATATAATGCCGATATTTCGTGCTCCATGGAGTGCGACGACCAGTCTTCGGTGCGGCCGCAACCGCAGACTCCGTTATGTGCCAATGTTCCGCACCACATGATATTGGCGCGTGCCTGATAATCTTTCGGATTGGCCACGACTTTGGGCGCTTCGGCCATGATGGCACGCAAAATGCCTTCGGACACGCGGTCTGTCACCTCAACATCTTCCGTGGGCGAGAAATAGCGTTCGAATATGTGCGCCATCATATCCGCGATTCCGGCAGCTGTCTGCTGCTGCGGTAGTGTAAATGTCCATTCGGGGTTGAGCAGTGCAAAGCGCGGGCGAATGACGTAGTCGGTGCGCAACGAGATTTTGCGCCCCTCCGACTCGAGTGTAATTACCGAATTGCCTGATCCTTCGCTCCCGGCAGCCGGTATGGTGAGCACTACGCCTACGGGTAGGGCACGCTCGGGTTTGGTTTTGCCGCAGTAGAAGTCCCAAAAATCGCCGTCATAGAGTGCGCCTAATGCTATGGCTTTGGCTGTATCGATGACGCTGCCACCGCCTACGGCCAGCAGTCCGGTGAAATTGCCGTTGCGCACAATCTCGATGCCGCGGCGCACAGGTCCGTCTACGGGATTGGGACGTATGCCTTCCAAAATGTCGTATGCGACGCCGGCTTCGGTAAGCGAGGCTGTCACGATGTCCAGCAAGCCGCTGCGACGCACGCTGCCGCCACCGATAACGATGAGTACTTTATTGCCTAAATGGTGAGCACTGAGCGCGCCTGCTTGCTTCTCTGCGCCCTTGCCGAAAGTGTAGGCTGTGGGTGCGTAATATGTGAAATTGTTCATTGTGCTGTGGGTGTTGGTTTGTGCAAATATACAAAGAATTTATAAAACCGGAACAATATCAGTCAAGCCAATTTCCCGACCGAAATGAGGCGCAGGTATGGTCAGCGTCCTTATATTCCGGGAAAGGTCATAGTCCGTACAATTTGGCATATTCGCGAGCCATGTGCTCGGCAGTCAGTGTTGTCAGTGAATGCGTCGAGCGTAATAGTGCGGCACGACCTATTGCTTCAATTATCGCTTTGGGATGTTCGGCATTCATGGTTATGGCGTAGCCGTTGACGCCGTCTTTGATTTGTTCGGCTGTCGCAGTTGAGCTGTTGACCACGGCGGGTATGCCGCAGGCCATAGCTTCAGCGATGGTCATTCCAAAGGCTTCGGCTGTGGCTGTGCTAAGCAGGACATCTACATCGCGGTACAACTCAGCCATTCCGTTTGGCGTCTCCTCGCTCCTTATAGAGACTCGCGGCGAGATGCCTATCGGCGCATTTTTGCCCACGACTGTCAACTTCCACCCATCCGGCAAGGCTGAAGCCACCGACCGGAGAATGTCAGGGCCTTTGACCGGCGTCCACGTGGCGGCAACAGCAATGACGTGTACCCCGGGTGAGGGGGCGTGTATCTCTTTTGTGGGATAGAACAGGGTGTCGTCTATGCCGTTACGAATAACGTCCACGTGAATGCGAAGCCTGTCGTGTGCGATTTTTGCAACAGTGTCAGACGGAGCAACAAATAGAGCCGATGAAGCGACCATCTTGCGAACAAAACAATTACGCCTGAACCGCTCTTCGTAGGCATAGCCTCCGAAATGCAACTCTGTAGCAGGGTATATATCCGGGTGTTTGCATTTATAGCAGTCGTCTTCGCATCCGCTTGGAATATAGGCACATCGTCCGGTACACCACCAATGGTCGTGCATTGTTACCACTGTGCGTACCTTGTGCAGCCAAGCCCAAGCCATAAGTGCAGGCACATTGATATAATATCCGTGCATGTTGTGCAAGTGAAGTACTGCGACATCTCCGAGGCTGTCGAGCCACTTTATCAGACGCTTTGTGGCACGACGGCACAAGCGGCCGTCGTTGGCGCGCATACGAGCCTCCAAGGCCGCAAAGGCGTGCCGTATGCGTCCGCACATAACGTAGTCTGCAAAAGTTCCGAATTTCGGGCGTACATATCCCGCTGCGATACTTACATCGAACCCTTGTCGCCGTTGACATGCGGCTAAGGAGGCTATGACGCTGCCGACCCCCGTAAAAGTGTCCGCTACGGTGTTGATGTGTACGATACGTGCCATTCGGAGGCAAAGGTACGAATATTTTTTATTTTTGTGATTGACGATAAATGCGTAACTTTGTACAAGTACACATATAGCATACAAAATGAAGCATACCATCACCATACAAATCATTGCGATGATGTTGCTTGGCGGCAGCGTCAGCGATGCACAGGCGGCTACAACGCTCTCATTTGGCGATATCAACCTGTCGGCTGTGCGCATCGACGCGTCCACTTCCGATCTCCATGGTGTATACGTCATAGATAATGCTGCGGGTACGGCTACGGCATCTTATGTTGCAGATGCATCCGCTAATATCGTACAGGTGCAGCGTTATGGTGCAGCCGGTATTGCGTACGCCTCGGAAGTCACCGGCGTGCAACGAGACGGGTCTACATACACGTGGACTATAGGACCGGACGATAGTGGATTTGTGGTCAATGACGGAGGTCGTCTGCACGCTTGGTGGGTGGTCAACTACGACCGTCATCGTCTTGATTTGAAGGGCGTAGGCATTAATGCCGAGATGTCCGCGTGCGATCGAACGGCACTTGCGGCTGTCGGTACGGGCGAGACTATTACCTATTACAGCACAACATCACGCCCTCTGCATCTGAGTCGCGAAATCACGGCAGAGTATCGTTCGCTGTCATGGGACGAGGCCTCGGAGACATACGTGCAGACTACTATCACAAAGTCCTTTGATGCATTGTCTGACGCTATGTATATAGATGCACCGTTGTGTGACACGGAGGTGACGCTCTCGGGAGATCGTTTTCTGCGCGCTTGGAATATGGCACAGCAGGTGTCCACGCCTTCGGTGACAGCCATAGCTGTGGAAGCGCATACCTCAGCCACGCAGGATCAGGAAGATGTTGACAATCAGATAAAAAATCAGGATGGAGGAGCTTTAGGCGGCAGTGCCCCGGCGGTTATCACCTTTAAGGCCGCCGTATCCGATGCGGCCATTTTCCGCGAATGGCAAATGAGTCGTGACCCCGAATTCAGCGATGTATTTGACCGCTACAGCGAATTGGAACTGACTCACACCTTTGACGAAGAAGGCACAATATACGTCCGCTTTATGGCTGACAATGCCGCCGGTACTTGCGCATGGTACAGCGACACTTACGAGGTATCTATAGGCGCATCGCGTCTGCTGTGTCCCAATGCCTTCTCTCCGGCCAATGAGGATGGTGTCAATGACATTTGGAAGGTCAGCTACACCTCCATTACATCTTTCGAGTGCAACATATTCAATCGCTGGGGTACAAAGATGGCTACACTGACACATCCTTCGCAAGGGTGGGACGGAAAATACAAAGGCAAATTTGTGCCCAACGGCGTGTATTTTTATGTGATACGCGCTCGTGGTGCCGATGGTAAGAAATACAATCTATCCGGCGATATAAACATTATCAACACACGCCGTGCCATCGGTGGTACTACCGAAGGCGGTGGTGAATGAACCCTGCTACATAGTGCTTTTGCAGGCTGCGCATTTCCATATATTCGTATCCATATATACTCGGCATGTGCCGAATAACGGAGTCAATTACATCAATGCGTCGGCTTGGTATCATAATGCAGCTCATTAGTTTTTAAACAGATGTGCCGAGTCGTACTTCGGCGCATATTTGCTTTTGATATAATATCTTATTAAGAATATGAACATACACACAATACTTGTCGTAACCGCGCTTGCGATGTTGCCGATAACGGCTGCTGCGGCTGAGCATACGCATACACACCGACACAAGGCTAAAGCATCGACCTTTGTCACGGTGCCTAATCCCGAAGTGCCTAAGACTATGACATTTGCAGGCGTCCAAGTTGATCTTGACCGCGAAGATATGTTCGAGCGTATGGACCGCGAACTCACATCACTGGTATACGGCCACGGCAATACCTTGCTGACAATCAAGCGAGCCAACAAGTATTTCCCCGTAATGGCGCCCATATTGCGTGCCAATGGTGTCCCCGAAGACCTTTTATATCTGGCGTGCGTTGAGAGTTATCTCAATCCTCGAGCCTATTCCGGAGCTAAAGCAGCCGGAATTTGGCAGTTTATTCCGACAACGGCTCGCCAATACGGGCTCGAAGTATCCGATGAGGTGGACGAGCGCTACAATCTGGAAAAGGCCACGGCTGCCGCGTGTAGATACCTCAAATCGGCATACACACGCTACGGCAATTGGGAAAGCGTGATGGCTTCCTATAATGGTGGTATGGGGCGCATCTCCGGCGAGTTGTCCAAGCAGGGCGTCGATACATCCTTTGACTTGTACTTGACAGACGAAACTTCACGTTATGTATTCCGCATTATGGCCATGAAAGCAGTGATGGAAAATGCCCCCACTTTCGGGTTCGATCTTCGTGCCGACCAGCTTTACCAACCTATTGAATATACCGAAGAAACGGTCAGCGGAGCTGTTGAAGACTGGCCTGCATGGGCACAGGACTACGGCATCACTTACGCGCAACTACGCGAAGCCAATCCGTGGATACGAGCCAAAGTCCTCACCAATAAAGACGGCAAAACTTATACCGTCAAAATACCAAAGGCCTCTTCGCTGCGCCGTTCTACATCCCATGTGAAAGTGTACAACCAACGCTGGCTTAAACAACAATGACCAAGACAAATAAAGATACTAAAAAAATTAAAGCGACAGCGTTGCAAACTGATTTCGAGATTACGACTCCCGCAGCTTCGGCTGATGCTGCTTCTAAGGTCGGTTTCGCCGCCAAAACTTCCGATGCTGTTGATACTGTCGGCGATGATGGAGCAGGAGTGCTGACCGTCACCGGCGCTCGCGTCAACAATCTGCAGAACATTGACGTAACCATTCCGCGGAACACGCTTACCGTCATCACCGGACTAAGCGGCAGCGGCAAGTCCTCTTTGGCTTTTGATACGATATATGCAGAGGGACAGCGCCGTTATATCGAGACCTTCTCGGCATACGCTCGCAACCTTATAGGTAATCTTGAACGTCCGGATGTGGACCAAATTACGGGACTGAGCCCGGTTATATCCATCGAACAAAAGACCGTCAACCGCAATCCGCGAAGCACCGTCGGAACCACCACCGAGATTTACGACTTCCTGCGCCTGCTGTATGCTCGCGTGGGCGAAGCTCGCAGCTATCTTTCGGGGCGTCCTATGGTCAAGTACTCGCGCGAAAAAATCGTAGAACTCGTGCTCAACCAATATGACGGGCACAAGATCTATATTCTTGCACCTTTGGTATTCAACCGCAAGGGACATTACAAAGAGCTCTTTGAACAATTGCGCAAGAAGGGCTACTTACACGTACGCGTAGACGGCGAGATGCGCGAGATTGTTTTCGGAATGAAGCTTGACCGATACAAGAATCACTCAATCGAACTGGTTATAGACCGTCTGAAAGTAAGCGCCAAGGATCAAGGACGACTGCGCGACACTGTGGAAACAGCTCTTAAACAAGGCGATAGTCAAATGATGATATATGATGCCGATACAGACAAGGTGTCGCATTATAGCCAGTCATTGATGGATCCGGAGACCGGACTGTCGTATCGCGAACCTGCACCGCACAATTTCTCCTTCAACTCGCCGCAGGGCGCATGCCCCACGTGCAAAGGCATAGGCACTATCAACCTCGTTGACCGAGCCAAGATTATGCCTGATGCCAAGGCATCGATATATACAGGTGGTATACTGCCGTTGGGCAAGTATCACAATACGATGATTTTCTGGCAGATAGAGGCCATTTGTAAACGCTATGGCTTTGACTTGCGCACGCCCGTGGGCGAGCTCAGCGAAGAATGTATCAATGATATACTCAACGGCACTACCGAGCATCTTACCATCTCCAATGACACGATGTCCACATCCAACTACTTTGCGCCTTACGAAGGTGTTATAAAGTACATCGAGATGCAGCAGGACGAGGATGCCGGAGCAGCAGCGCGTCATTGGAGCGAACAATTCCTCTCGCGTACGGTATGTCCCGAATGTCACGGCGACCGTCTGTGTATGGAGGCACGCAGTTACTATATTGATGACCGCAACATTGCCGACTTATGCCGTATGGATATCAAGGACTTATATGCATGGACACAAGCGTTGCCAGACAAATTGGACAAGACACGTCGTACCATAGGCGCTGAGATACTCAAGGAAGTCAGCAGTCGCCTACGCTTCTTGGTGGATGTCGGGCTGGAATATCTGCAACTGGGCCGCGCAACGGCAACGCTCAGCGGTGGCGAAAGTCAGCGCATACGCCTTGCCACACAAATGGGAAGCGAACTTGTGAACGTACTATACATACTTGATGAGCCGTCTATAGGATTGCACCAACGAGACAACCATCGTCTGATCTCATCGCTGAAAAAGTTGCGCGATGCGGGCAATTCGGTCATTGTCGTCGAGCACGACCGAGATATTATGACTGAGGCCGATTATATTGTAGACATTGGACCTCGTGGGGGTCGCCGTGGCGGAAGAGTGGTGTTCCAAGGTACGCCCAAGCAGATGAAGAAAGCGGATACCTTGACGGCGCAATATCTTAACGGAATACGCAGCGTTTTTATGCCCGAAAAGCGTCGTCCCGGCAATGGAAATTTACTGACGATTACGCACTGTACCGGACATAACCTCAAAGATGTTACGCTTACCATTCCACTGGGCACGCTCACTTGTGTCAGCGGCGTCAGCGGAAGTGGTAAATCATCGCTGGTCAACGGTACATTGGAGGCTGCTTTGCGCGGCATCTTTTATCGCGCTCATACCGAGCCGCTGCCGTATGGCGAGATTGTCGGCATCGAAAATATAGATAAGGTGGTCACCGTGGATCAGTCGCCGCTGGGCAAGACGCCGAGGTCGAATCCGGCGACATATACCGGCGTCTTCAGCGACATACGCAACCTCTTTGTTGCCTTGCCCGAAGCCAAGATACGCGGCTACAAGCCCGGTCGCTTCTCTTTCAACGTACGCGGAGGACGATGCGAAGCATGCGGCGGCAATGGCTACCGTACAATAGAGATGAACTTCTTGCCCGATGTCAATGTCGTGTGTGATGTATGCCACGGCAAACGATACAATCGCGAGACCCTTGAGGTGCGATACAAAGGCAAGAGTATTGCAGATGTGCTGGATATGACCATCAATCAGGCTGTTGAATTTTTCACCGGCATTCCGTCCATATTGAAGAAAATACAAGTACTGCAAGATATAGGCCTTGGGTACATCAAACTGGGACAGCCTTCGTCGACGCTCAGTGGCGGTGAAAACCAGCGCGTCAAACTCGCCTCCGAGCTGGCACGACGTGACACGGGGCGCACACTTTTCATATTGGACGAACCCACTACGGGTCTGCATTTCGAGGATATTAATACTTTGCTGGCTATACTCAATCGCCTTGTAGACCGCGGCAATACGGTGCTTGTCATTGAGCATAACACCGATGTACTGCGAGCTTCGGATTATATCATTGACATGGGTCCGGGGGGCGGTCGCGATGGCGGCGTAATTCTGGCTCAGGGAACGCCCGAGCAGGTGGCAAAGTGTCCGGAAGCGCCTACGGCACCTTACTTGTCGTGAGTGCTTACGGTTTGTAATCCCTGTGGCGTATCTACAATCAGCATTGCCGAGTAGCCTTTACCGAGTGAATGTATCATAGCTAAGGCTTTGTCTGCGTCCATAGCCATACAAGCCGTGGCCAAGGCATCGGCGCTCATACAATCCGGGGCGATGACGGTAGCGGATAATGTAGTTGACATTAGCGGATAGCCGGTAAGAGGCGATATGGTGTGCCCGACGCGACGCCCATCCGGAAGAGTTCGGAAGTTACGATAATTGCCGGAAGTGGCCATCGCGGCATTCTTCAGCGGAATTATATTGTAGCGGCGATGCGTCACCACCGAGTCTGCTACGGGCTCATCGATTTGTACTTGCCAGTCGATGCCGCGCGGATTATGTCCGCGGCATACAATTTCACCACCTATTTCGACGATATAGTCTGACACGCCGTTACGTTCGAGCATCCGTGCCACACAATCTACGCCATAGCCTTTGGTTATGGCCGAAAAATCGAAAGTTGTCTCCTTATGACCTTTGATGACATGCCCTTGTGCATCGATACGGCATTTGCTCATACCGACACTGCGTAAGGCTTCAGCCACAGCTGTCGTATCGGGTATTTCTTCGAAATCTTTAGTTCCAAACCCCCATAGGTTGACCAGCGGCGCTATTGTCGGGTCAAAGCATCCTCCCGAGTACTTCCAAATATCCATAGCACGAGCAAATACGCGCTGCACATTGCTATCGGCAACGTCTGTCTCGCCTCGGTTGATACGCGAGATGTTTGAGGCAGGTTCGAAGGGACTCAGCGACAATTCGACATTGCGCATCACGGCCACTACCGAGTCGTCCAAAGCTTGGTCACCGAAATAGGTGATATGATAGGACGTACCCCAGGCTGCGCCTTGTGCTTGGCGCCATTGTCTTTGATGAGTGCACGAAGCTAATACGATTACGGAAGCCAAGACAATAGTCAGGGCATGCGTGGCGTGTCTGATATATCGTGTATGCATACAGGTTGAAAATTTTTTCCTCAAAAATAGTAAAAGTCTGCGAATTATTTCCGAAGTTTGCAAAACGAATATGTCCGGCCGAAACGGATATACGCTCAACTTTTTGACCAATAACCGATAAAGTCAAATATTAAATAGATAAAATATTGATTAAACTATGCGTTCATTTTTATTTTTAGCCAACGGCTTCGAGGAAATAGAAGCACTTACGACGGTGGACGTGATGCGTCGCGCCGGTATGGATGTCAAGACGGTATCCATCAACGCGGATCGAAATGCCACCGGAGCACACGGTGTTACAGTAACAGCCGATGTTGTTTTTGACAAATGTGATTTTGAAGGCGCCGAGTGGTTGATACTTCCCGGCGGAATGCCTGGAGCTACTAATCTGCACGAGCATGCAGGACTGACCGAGCTGCTCCGCAATCATACATCCAAAGGCAAGATTGCCGCAATATGTGCCGCTCCGGCTGTGGTGCTCGCTCCGCTGGGCATACTCAAAGATCGTGAAACGACATGCTACCCCGGCTTTGAAGCAATGTGCGCTCAGGGCGATGCGATATGCAAGGATGCTCCAGTGGTGGCACTCAACAACCTTGTAACGGGTAACGGTCCCGCTGCTGCCACCCCTTTTGCGTTGGCTATCGTAGCCAATAGCCTTGGTGCATCTGTGGCTGCAGAAGTGGCTGCCGGTATGCTGTATGCCTAAACCGTGAGTCGGGCTACGGCGAGGATACAGCCTCGCCGATGTGCAGGGCCGAGAATATAAACCGAGGACGCGAAACCTAAATTTCGCGTCCTCGGTTTATAGTAGTTTGCCTTCTTAGAAAGGCAGAAATCACTTGAGGCGGATTACTCCATAAGCTTGCGGTAGCGACGCCGGGGTAGGGGCTTGCCATCGTTTTGGGCGAGTTTGTATGCCTCGTAGTCGCTATAGCTACCTTCGTAGAACACGACTTTCCCATCGCCTTCGAAAGACAGGATATGTGTACAGATGCGGTCAAGGAACCAGCGATCGTGGCTGACTACGACAGCGCATCCGGCAAAGTCGTCGAGACCTTCCTCAAGAGCACGTAAGGTGTTGACATCGATATCATTGGTGGGCTCGTCAAGCAGCAGGACATTGCCTTCTTCTTTCAGCGCCATAGCCAGGTGCAGACGATTGCGCTCGCCGCCGGACAGTACGCCGATTCTCTTTTCTTGGTCGGCTCCGGTGAAGTTGAATTTGCTCAGGTAGGCGCGTGCATTGACATCGCGACCGCCCATGCGGAAGCTGTCGACGCCCTGACTGATGACTTCGTATACCGTTTTTTCAGGCAATAGGTCGTGGTGACGCTGGTCGACGTAGGCGATTTTCACTGTGTCGCCGACGCTGAACTGACCCGCATCGGCTTTCTCCTGACCCATAATCAAGCGGAAGAGGGTGGTCTTTCCGGCACCGTTGGGGCCTATTACGCCCACAATTCCATTGGGTGGAAGCATAAATTCCAGGCCTTTGAACAATGTCTTGTTGCCGTAAGATTTGGCCAGTCCGTGAGCTTCGATGACTTTATTGCCGAGGCGCGGTCCGTTGGGTATAAATATTTCGAGACGTTCCTCTTTTTGCTTTTGATCCTCGTTGAGCAGTCTGTCGTATCCGGCAAGACGTGCTTTGCCTTTGGCTTGGCGTGCCTTGGGCGCCATACGTACCCATTCGAGTTCGCGCTCGAGGGTCTTGCGGCGTTTGCTCGCCTGCTTTTCTTCAAGAGCCATACGTTTGGTCTTTTGGTCAAGCCACGATGAGTAATTGCCTTTCCAGGGAATACCTTCGCCGCGATCCAATTCGAGTATCCATCCGGCCACGTGGTCCAGGAAGTAACGGTCGTGAGTTATGGCGATTACGGTACCCGGATACTGATGCAGATGCTGCTCAAGCCAGTCAATAGACTCGGCGTCAAGGTGGTTGGTGGGCTCGTCAAGTAGCAGTACATCAGGCTGTTGTAGCAGCAGGCGGCACAAGGCCACACGACGGCGTTCGCCACCGCTGAGAGTGTTCACTTTCTGATTGTCCGGCGGGCATTGCAGGGCATCCATAGCTCGCTCCAATTTGCTGTCAATATCCCAAGCTCCTACGGCATCGAGACGGTCTTGGAGTTCGGCCTGACGTGCCAATAGGGCGTCAAAGTCGGCGTCCGGGTCGGCAAAAGCATTATTGACGGCATCGAATTCGGCCAGCATGTCCATTATTGGCTGTACGCCCTCGCGGACAATCTCGATGACGGTTTTGTCGGGGTCGAGTTTGGGCTCCTGCTCGAGGTATCCGACGGTGTATCCCGGCGAAAACACTACTTCGCCTTGGTAATCTTTATCAATACCGGCAATAATCTTCAGCAAGGTGGACTTGCCGGAGCCATTAAGGCCGATGATGCCGATTTTTGCACCATAAAAGAAGGATAGATAGATGTTTTTCAGAACTTGTTTCTGTGGCGGATAGGTCTTGGAGACGCCCACCATAGAGAATATAACTTTTTTGTCGTCAGCCATTGTATGAGTGTTTTGTGTGGTTGATGAATCGTATGGAGGAGGGGGTGTTATTCGTGCCTATAAGACACGCTTATGCTTATTCTGGGATAATCGTTCGGCCTTTTCTTCGCGTGATCAACGGCGGTGCGGCTTGGCAAACCGTACCGGATAATCGACGCGTACGCGTCCGCAGAGAATATTGTTGAGCCGTCCGCGTATCAGTTGGCGTCGTATTGCGGACAAGTGGTCGGTGAAGACTTTACCCTCGAGATGGTCGCATTCGTGCTGAACTATGCGTGCCAGATATCCGGAGATTTCTTCATCGTGTTCCTTGAAGTCCTCATCGAGCCATTGCAATCGTATATGTTCGACGCGTTTGACGTCTTCGGCTATGCCGGGGAGGCTGAGGCATCCTTCGCTGCGGCTTATGCTCTCGCCATCAAGTATGGTCACGCGCGGGTTGATGAGCGTCATACGGCGGTCAACGCATTCGGGAAACACATCGCCTACGGGCGAAGCGTCGATGACAACGATGCGGTCGGCGTGGCCTATCTGTGGCGCGGCCAAGCCTACGCCTTCGCTGGCATACATAGTCTCAAACATATTGGCCACGAGTTTTTTCAACTCAGGATACTCGGGCGTGATATCCTCGCATTGCTTGCGCAACACCGGCTGGCCCAACAAGTATATAGGTAGTGTCATTGTATGTATATTTGTATTGTTGTATTCTTGGCGTCTTATCTCGGCTGTTAATTATGCAGTTTCTGACACGAGCCTGAAGCCGAGGATAGGTAGTCGTTGAGGATTATTGCTGCCGAAATCTTGTCGACCACAGCCTTGTCGCGTCGTGCCATTTTGGACATTCCGCCGTCAATCATTGCCCTATGCGCCAATACGGAAGTGAAGCGTTCGTCGTAGAACACTATGGGCACGGGGGCTATTTCCTTGCGCAGACGATTTATGGCCGGGGTCAGGTAGCGTGTCGAATCGCTGGGCGTACCGTCCATCTGCTTGGGGAGCCCGACGACTAAGGCATCGACGTCATTGGTCGCTATGTACGCTTTGATGTAGGACGTCAATTGAGCCGTGGGAATGGTATCCACCGGATTGGCAATAAGTCTCAAGGGGTCGGTGACGGCAATGCCGCAACGCTTGCGTCCGAAGTCTATGGCTATAAGTCGGCCCATGTTTTGTGCAGTAGTACGTTTTTTATTTGGGTGGTATTTCGACTCGTCTAACTACACGTTATTGATGTATGGCATCTAAAAATTCGCGGCGCAGTTCCGCGTCTTCGGCGAATGCTCCGCAGTAGTCCAGCGTTGTGGTGGTGGCTTGCTGCTTTTCAACGCCGCGCATCTTCATACACAAGTGGTGTGCGTTGCAGTGCACGATGACACCGCGAGCGTCCAGTGCTTCGGATACTTTGGCGCACACTTGGGCTGTCAGCCTTTCTTGTACTTGAAGGCGGCGGGCATATACATTCACAAGACGAGCCAATTTGCTCAATCCGGCCATTTTGCCGTTGGGTATATAGCCTATGGTCATTGTGCCGAAGAAAGGCAGAATGTGATGTTCGCACATCGAATAGAATTCGATGTCCTTGACGACTATCATCTTTGACCCGGCATATTCGAATATTGCCTGATTGATGACCTCGTCGGCGTCCTGCCGATAGCCCTGGGTGAGAAACCATAGAGCTTTGGCGTAGCGCATAGGCGTCTTGACCAAGCCTTCGCGTTGTGGGTCTTCGCCCAATAGTTCGAGGATGCGGTGGATGTGGGCGGCTATTTCGTTTACTTGTGGCGTGGTGTCCGGTATGATCTGTTGCTTGTTGTCGTTGGTCTGGTTCATTATTTGTTGATACGGTCGCGTACTATGCGCAGGTCAGACGAATAAGAAGGGAATATACGCCGTATTTCGGCCAGTGCTCCTTCGGCTTCGCCGCGAGTGCGGAAGTCACCCACGCGTACGCGCCAGTATGGGGATTGGAATGTCAGATACACGCGATATTGCGGCAGGCGAGCCATCAGGTTGCGACGTTTGGCTGTAGCGCGTGACTTGGCGGTGCGCACGTTGTTGTCTGCAAAGACTTCTACGCGGAAGCCTGTGCCGCTGCGAGGACGCGATACACCGGAGTTGTCGCCGGCGGTTTCGTCTGTGGCGTTTGAGCGCAGTTGTAGCTCTGCGGGTTGGGTGATGTGTATATGCCCCGAGTTGTTGAGTTCGCGCACGATGTCGACGCTGTCGGGTTCGGTAGCTGTAGTCGGAGTTTGAGCCACGGAAATCGTGGTCCAAAGGGTGGCGCATGCTATCGTGATTATACGCAGACGTGTGTTCATTGGCTGTGGCTGTTTGGTGTTGTGGGTGTGTGCCGCTTGAACGGCGGGGGGGGGTATTTCTTAGCTATATGTCCCCGGAGGCATATAGTGTGCCTTCGGGGACAATTTGCTAATGGTCGTGTTGTTGCGATTAGAATGCGTTGACGATACCCATGAAGTCTTCGCACTTGAGGGCTGCGCCGCCGATGAGGCCGCCATCGATGTCGGGCTGTGCAAAGAGCTCGCGGGCGTTGCCGGGCTTGCAGCTACCGCCATAGAGAATGGAGGTGTTTTCTGCTACCTCTTTGCCGTATTTTTCGGCGATGACGCCACGCACGTATTTGTGGATTTCTTCGGCTTGCTCGGCTGTGGCGGTCTTACCCGTGCCGATGGCCCATACGGGTTCGTATGCTACGATGATTTTGCCGAAGTCTTCGGTGGAGAGGTTGAACAGTCCGTCTTCGAGTTGGGCTTTAACTACATCGAAGTGCTTGCCGGCTTCGCGTTCTTCAAGAACTTCACCGATGCAGAATATGGGAGTCAGGCCGTTGGCGAGTGCCAGGGCTACTTTTTCGCGGAGGGTTTCGGCGGTTTCGCCATAGTACTGGCGGCGTTCGCTGTGGCCGAGGATGACGTAGGTGGCGCCGGTGGAGGCTACCATCTCGGCGGAAACTTCGCCGGTATAAGCGCCTTTGACGTGGTCGGCGCAGTTCTCTGCACCCAGTCCGAGTTTGCCTTTATTTGTGATTATGGCGTTTACGGGAGCCAGGTGAGTGAAAGGTACGCAGATGATGACATCACACTTGGGGGTGACATCTTTGAGTGCGCTGTCTACTTGAGATGCAAGTTCTACGCCGGCCTTGAGTGTGGTGTTCATTTTCCAGTTGCCGGCAACAATATTCTTTCTCATTATTGTGTGGGTTTGTTGTTTTGGATTTGCTTTTTGTCGTCTTAAGCGAGGAGACGAGGCCGCCTCGCTATCAGAGTGCAAATTTACTGCTTTTTTTTGTAATGGACAATAGCTGTGATGGTATGATGTGGGATTGTAGCGGCCTGTAAAATGAGTTATGAGGCCTTGTCCAACTTTGCCTTAGCGTTGAGCCTATTGCGGATGGCCGGTGGTAATGTTATGGTCATCAAAACGGCCAAGACGAGTATGTATATCTCGGCTGAATGACGTGTGGAGTCTTCCGTGTGCAACGTGTCGATGTATGCAGGGTCGTCCAATACGGCCATTCCGTCCTGCATGACTCTGACGCTCAGGTCGTGCGGAAGTGTCAATGTGTTCTGCTTCCATGCGATATGTCCGTTGTGCAGACATACTATTGCGCCATTACCGCGTGCCAGCATCTTGATGTCGGTGTCATCGGCGGTATATACGGGGTAGTGGGCGCGGACCTCATCGGCCCAGACCGTAGCAGTACTATCATCGGCTCCTACGACGGCAAACATATCACCACCGTGGGCCGCAAGTGCTCCATACAACTCATTGGCCATAGCGCTGCGAGTGCGTCCGTAGCGTTGCGGGTTAGGAACAAGGAGTATGATCTGAGTGCCTTCGCCGGATATGATATCGGCGGTAACATCCTCTCCTCCCGGTGCGGAAAATGTCAGTGTCTTGTCATCGCTATCGCTTTCGGTATCGCGCCGGACAAATGTCCATCCAAGGTCTTCATCGGGTATGCTGTCAGTGGCAAAGGATTGCTCGATGCCGTCCTTGGCGTATATGAAGCGTATATTGTCATCGCTGTTATTGTCGCCGTCGCGAGCCAGTAGAGTGCCGGGAGCGTATCCGCGAAAGTCTTGTACGGGTTGAATACGGTATCCAATATACTCGATGTATCCTATAAATGCTGCGGTAGTAATGACTGCCAGCCATTGCAGGCGTGTATGTATAAGCGCCCCGGCGCGGTGGTTATTTATCCATAGGACAACGAGCATGGCATCGATGACGATGTTTTTCCAGAATGTAGCGGCGTTGGACAGTATGAAGGCATCGCCGAAGCATCCGCAGTCTTTGACCGGGTCGGCCATCCATAAATATAGTGTCAGTATGGTCATAGCCGCCATAAATATGGCGGTAATTCTTACGGCCATGCGTCTGAAGCATCCGAGAAGTATCATAACGCCGGCCATAAATTCGGCTATGGCCAATGCTCCGGCTGCCAGTGCGGTGATGCTATCGGGTAGTGCTATGTGCCATGCGTTCAGATATTCGCCGATTTTGTATGTGCCACCCCAGATATCAACGGCTTTGACCCATCCGGAGAATATAAATATTGCGCCCACAATAACGCGCAGTATCCATACGATGATTGCGGTTGTGTGTGCTCCCGTTGGGCGCAAAAAACGTAATACGGTTTTGGTAGCTGCCATTGTGGTCAGCGTGTTTCGGTGAGTTTGATGATTGCGAATATTGCGTAGTTGAGTATGTCCATATAGTTGGCATCTATGCCTTCGGATACGGAGGTGATTCCGTTGTGATCCTCGATTTCTTTGATGCGTTCAATCTTTGTAAGGATGAGGTCGGTGTATGACAATACACGCATCATGCGCCATGCTTCGCCGTAGTCGTGATTTTTGGCTTTCATAAGCGTAAATGCTTCATCCGCAGTGGTGTCATATAGGGCCAAAGCTTCGTCTGACGACATATCTTTATGGTCGGAGTATCCGTGGCGCAGTTGTATTGTCCCGACAATAGAGTAGTTGACCAAAGCTACAAATTCGGGCAATATACCTTCTCCGACATGGCTGACGCCCGTGGTCTCGAGTGTGCGTATGCGCTTGGCTTTGATTAATAGTTGGTCAGTGAGTGCGGCTGGGCGCATAATGCGCCATGACGGGCCGTAATCTTGCAGTTTGCGTGCAAAGATGTCGCGGCAACGCTTCAGCGCTTCTTTGAACTGGCCGTTGGTGTCCGGGTGTATGCTGTTGTCGGGCATGGTGTTGTCTTTGTGTGTGTATTTTGATGCAAAAGTACGCATAAATCAGCAGATAGGCAAACCATTGTGCATCCCGGTAGCATCATACGGGTATATCTGTGCATACGACACGTGGATATGGTATGTGCGATTTGATACGCTGTTGATGATGCATCGAGTGTTGAATACCGCAAGGCAATGGCTTTGAGGACACAATAACGGCGAGAGCTCAAAAAGGAGTATGTGCTCTCGCCGTTGTTTGTGCGGTGTTATGCCGATTTAGCGTATTTCGCTGGTTATGCGGTCGTTTTCCTTATCGTAATCGATGACAATCTTATTGCCAGGCATCACTTGTGCCGATATAATCATCTCTGCCAATGGGTCTTCAAGGTACTTCTGTATGGCACGCTTGAGGGGTCGTGCGCCGTACTGGCGGTCGTATCCCTTGTCGGCTACATAGTTCTTGGCCGCTTCGGTCAATTCGAGTGTATAGCCCAAGTCATCTACACGTTTGTAGAACCCGGCCAATTCGATGTCGATGATACGGAATATTGCATCACGATCCAGTTGATCGAACATCACGATGTCGTCCACGCGGTTAAGAAACTCGGGCGAGAACGTCTTATTGAGAGCCTTCTGTATTACGCTCTGACTGTACTCCTTGGCCGATGTGTCGTCTGTAGCAAAGCCGACGCCGCTGCCGAATTCCTTGAGTTGGCGCGAACCGACATTACTGGTCATTATTATTATCGTATTCTTGAAGTCGACATGCCTTCCGAGGCTGTCGGTGAGGCGACCTTCGTCCATTACTTGCAGCAATAGGTTGAATACGTCCGGATGAGCTTTCTCCACCTCATCTAACAATACGATGGAGTAGGGATGGCGGCGTACGCGTTCGGTCAATTGACCGCCTTCTTCGTAGCCCACATATCCCGGAGGCGCACCAACGAGGCGCGACACGGTAAACTTCTCCATGTATTCGCTCATATCTATGCGTATGAGACTTTCGGCCGAATCGAACATATATTTAGCAAGGCTCTTAGCCAAATGAGTTTTGCCCACACCTGTCGGTCCCAGGAATAAGAAAGAGCCTATAGGCTTATTCGGGTCTTTGAGCCCTATGCGGTTGCGCTGTATGGCTTTGACAACCTTATCGATGGCGGCGTCCTGGCCGATGATAACCTTCTTGAGTGCCGGAGCCATTTCGAGCAATCGACGCCCCTCGGCCATAGCTATGCGCTGTACCGGGACGCCCGTCATCATAGCAACCACTTCGGCCACGCGGTCGGCATCTACCGTTTCGCGTGATTGCTCGAGCGCCTTTTCCCACTCTTGCTTTGCCTGCTCGAGTTGATCGGTCAGTTGTTGTGCCTTATCGCGGAAGGTGGCTGCACGTTCAAAGTCTTGAGCACGTGCAGCTTCGAGTTTCTTTGTCGTGTAGTCTTCGATTTCGTGTTCCAAACTCTCGATCTGTTCAGGCACCTTGACATTGGTGATATGCACGCGCGAACCGGCCTCGTCCATAGCGTCTATGGCTTTGTCCGGAAAATTGCGGTCGCTGATGTATCTGTCGGTGAGGGTGACACAGGCTTCGAGAGCCTCGGGCGTATAAATAACGTTGTGGTGCTGCTCGTATTTGTCCTTGATGTTATTGAGAATTTCGAGAGTCTCGGCCGCCGTAGTAGGTTCGACCATGACTTTCTGGAAGCGACGTTCGAGTGCTCCGTCCTTTTCGATGTTTTTGCGGTATTCGTCCAGTGTCGTGGCACCGATGCACTGGATCTCTCCGCGAGCCAAAGCCGGCTTGAGCATATTGGCGGCATCCATAGATCCCTGTGCGTTGCCGGCGCCTACGATGGTGTGTATCTCATCGATAAACAATATGACATCCGGATTTTTGGCCAGTTCGTCAAGGATGTTTTTGATGCGTTCTTCAAATTCGCCGCGATATTTTGTTCCGGCTACTATAGACGCCATATCCAAGGACACTACGCGTTTGCCGAAGAGAACGCGCGGTACTTGACGGTGTATGATGCGCAGAGCCAGCCCCTCGACGATGGCGCTTTTGCCCACGCCCGGTTCGCCTATCAGTACCGGGTTGTTTTTCTTGCGGCGGCTCAAAATCTGTGCCAGACGCTCTATCTCGGTTTCGCGGCCGATAACGGGATCAAGTCTATCCTCGGCAGCGGCACGTGTCATATCGTGTCCGAATTTATCCAACATCGGGGTGTCTGAGGTAGTTCCCCTGGCTGATTTGTGCGAACTGCGAGACGGGTTGTTGCTGCCTTGAGGTTTTTCACCCGGTGGTTCGGCGATATCTCCATCGTCCGTGTCGTCAAACGAGCCGACGGCCGCTTCCGCTTGCTCGGTTTCGGCAGCCTGTGTAGAACCGTGTGCGTTAGATACTTCGGTATAAAGGCGGTCATAAGTTATGCCCGCGTGTATAAAAGGTTTAAGAAACTCCATTCCGGCGATTTCGCAATTGTGAAACATAGCCAGCATCAGATGCCGGCAGTCTATGGCCTCATCATGTAGCATACGTGCTTCCAGTGAACTTAGCTTGACGATTCGATTGGTCAATGTGCTGACGCTGAATTGGCCGTCACCATTATCGTCTAAGTCGTAAAGCCTATCGTCGAGGTTTTCGAACAGACGTTTTACGGTGGCCTCATCACACACGCCGGTCAAAAGTCGGTAGCCGCAATTAGCTTCATCGTTCATCGCAAGCAATAGAAATTCGGGTCGCAATGTTTTGACATTGTGACGAGTGGCCAGTTGTGTGCTTTGTTTTATTATTTCGGGTATCTCCTTTGAAAACTTATTCTCCATTATAGTGGATTTGATGATGGGAGTTGAGTGGGGCGGGCGATATTGTCACCGCTCGCCGTGCTGTCGTGTATGGATGAAAACGCCGAGAAGCGTATTCAACACACGACAGTACCATATAAGTGCAATATTCGTGCCAAAAGCGGATATCCGCCGTTCATTTAGGCTTTTTTGATCTATTTTTGGTCCTGATAAAGGCGCGGATGAGCGTTTTCTCGAAAAAAATGCGTAAATTTGTATGCTTATTTGGCTTTATATGACGGTTCTGAGCCGTTTGGCTGGCCTAATCTATTGATAAATAATTAAGTAATCATATAAACAAGCATGCTCGAAGACGATCACATAATACAGATTAACATCGAGAACGAGATGAAATCTGCCTACATCGACTACTCGATGTCGGTAATAGTGTCGCGTGCTTTGCCTGATGCTCGTGACGGCCTCAAACCCGTCCAGCGTCGCGTCCTTTATGGTATGGACGCAATGGGCAACACGTATGACAAACCCCATAAGAAATCGGCCAACTGCGTGGGCGAGGTTATGGGTAAATATCACCCCCACGGAGACTCGTCCATATACGGAACGGTGGTACGCCTTGCCCAAAACTGGGCGATGCGCTACACCTTGGTAGACGGCCACGGCAACTTCGGTAATATTGACGGAGCCGGCGCTGCCGCTATGCGTTATACAGAGGTACGCCTGGCACGTCTGGGCGAAGAAATGCTCACGGATATCGATGATGATACCGTAGATTTTGTCCCCACATACGACAATTCGCGCAAGGAGCCGGTAGTGCTGCCGTCGCGCTTCCCTAATCTGCTGGTCAACGGAGCCGCAGGTATAGCCGTAGGTATGGCTACCAATATGCCGCCTCACAACCTTACCGAGTCTATCAACGCATCGATAGCGCTGCTCAACAACCCCGACATAACCATAGACGAACTCATACACTACATTCCGGCGCCCGACTTCCCCACCGGTGGCACCATATACGGATACAGCGGTGTGCGCGAGGCTTATCATACGGGACGCGGGCGCATAGTTGTACGCGCCGTGGCCGAAATCGAGACCGAGGCCTCGCACGAGTCTATTATCGTGCGTCAGATCCCCTATGGGGTCAATAAGGCCGAATTGGTCAAGTATATCGCCCAGCTTGTCAACGAAAAAAAACTCGATGGAATAGCCGATGTCAACGATGAGACCGACCACGAAGGTATGCGTATAGTCATCAAACTGCGCAGCGATGCCAATTCGAACGTAGTACTCAACAAGTTGTATAAGATGACGCCTATGCAGTCGTCCTTCAGCGTCAATAATGTGGCACTGGTCAACGGACGTCCCTGCACGCTTAACCTTAAACAGATACTCGAGGCCTTCACCGCCCATCGTCACGAGGTCACCATCCGTCGCACACGCTACCGTCTGGACAAGACGATGAATCGTATACACGTGCTGGATGCTTTGATTGTTGCGTCCCAGAACATTGATGAGGTGATTTCGATAATACGCTCTTCGAAAGACGTAGATCAGGCCAAGAGTCGACTGACCGAACGTTTCGGCTTTACGGATGCGCAGGTCAGCGCGATTGTTGAGATGCGCTTGCGCAACCTTACCGCTCTCGAGCAAAACAAGCTGGAAGACGAAAGAGAATCGCTGCGCAAATACGCCGCCGAGTTGCAGCTCATACTTGACGACGAAAACGAATGTCGTCAAGTAATGATTGCCGACCTCGAAGAGGTGAAAGAAAAATACGGCGACGAGCGTCGTACTCACATCGACTACACCGCCGGCGACTTCAATGCCGAAGACTTCTATGCAGATGATGATATGATCATAACCATTTCGCATCTCGGATACATCAAACGTACTCCGCTGAGCGAATTCCGAGCACAGAACCGCGGCGGAGTGGGTGCCAAGGGTAGCAATACGCGCGACGAAGACTTCATAGAACATATCTATACGGCCTCGATGCATGCCACGATGTTGTTCTTTACCAGTCGCGGCCTTGTATACAAAATGAGAGTGTTCGAGCTGCCCGAAGGAGCTAAGAACAGCAGGGGCCGTGCTTTGCAAAATCTGCTCAACATCGAACCCAATGATAAGGTCAATGTATTCATTGCTTGCAAGCGCCTGGATGACGAGGAATATGTCAATAGCCATAACCTTGTGTTTGCCACCGAGCGCGGCGTGGTCAAGAAGACCTCACTGGCCGAATATGCACGCATAATGGCCAAGGGCAAGAAAGCCATAGTGCTGCGAGAAGGAGACCGTCTTGTAAGCGTACAGCTTACGGACGGCAATTCGCAAATCTTGCTGGCCAACAGCGGCGGTCGTGCCATACGCTTTGACGAAAACAAGATACGTCAGATGGGACGCGTGTCCACGGGCGTACGTGGTATGACCCTCGATGGAGACGACGACCGTGTGGTGGGTATGATTTCCATCGCCCCGGACAGCAACAACACCATACTTGCCCTTAGCGAAAAAGGTATGGGCAAACGCACACCGCTCGAGCCGTATCGTATTACAGGTCGTGGCGGCAAGGGCGTACTGACGATGAAACGTAGCGAAAAGACCGGCGAATTGGTGGCCTTCCTCAGTGTCAACGACGAAGAGGACTTGGTAATCATCAACCGTTCGGGTATAGCCTTGCGCATTCGCATTGCCGATGTACCCGTGCTCAGTCGTTCGACTATGGGCGTGCGTATCATTAATCTCAATCGCCGCGATGATGAAATCGCTTCGGCATGCGCCGTGCCCACCGACCCCGAAGAACAAGCCGGAGAGGTGACCGTGAGCGCCGATGAAATCGAACAAGCTCAGGCCGTCAACGAAAGTGATACAGAGCAGGTCCAAGACGATGCCGGTGCAGCTGAGAATGACGAGACGGACGAAACCGAAGAATAAACCAATGTCGCATACGCAAGTCTAAAAGGTATACATCATATAATATAGAGTATAATCAATCCATAAATAAACAACCAAACAACCACCTATCCGATTATGAAAAAGCTTAGCCTCTTAAGCGCCTGCCTTCTGGCAGGACTGACCATGAGTGCGCAACAAGCCGTGGTAAAGGATGCTGAAAGGGCCATGAAAGATGGCAAATCCTTTGAAGAAGTTGCACAGATAATGGCTCCCGCTACTCAGAATCCCGAGACCAAGGATCAAGCCATCACATACTATATCCCCGGCAAGACCGCGTACAAAATCTATGACGACATGCTTGGTAAAAAGCAGTTCGGGCTCCTCAAAGAAGGCGATGAACTGGTGATGGCCAAGGACCTCCTCGGCGGATACGAGTACTTCCTTAAAGCTGCTGCTCGCGACACCGTAATCAACGAAAAAGGCAAAGTCAAAACCAAGTACTCCAAGGAGATCTACAACACCATCGCCGGTCACTACAATGACTACAACTTCGCAGCCCTCGACTTCTGGAACGCAAAGGACTTTAAGAATGCTTACAAGGCATGGGAGATTTTCCTGACAATGCCCGAAAATCCGAGCCTGGCCAAGGAAATTAAGGTTTATCCCGACTCGACACTCGCACAGGTATACTACAATCAAGCGCTGGCAGCTTGGCAGTCAGACGATTTCGCAGCAGCAGTAAAGTCGTTCCGCAACTCCATAGCAAAAGGCAACACCAAAAAAGATGTGTTCGACTATGCTGTAGCTGTGGCTAATAACGCAAAAGACGAAGATGCTATGCTCGAATTTGCCACTAAGGGTAATGAACTTTACGGTAAAGAAGACCCCAGCTTCATCAACAACATTATCAACATCTACATCATGAAAGAGGACTATGACACAGCCCTACAGAAGCTGGATGCTGCTGCTACGACAGACCCTAACAATGCGCAATATATCGCCCTCAAGGGTCTTATATACACCAAGAAGAGAGATAACGCTGCTGCCGAAGATCTCTATCGTAAGGCTCTGGCTATCAATGCGGATAACTCTCTAGCCAACTTGTACTTGGGCGCGACTATCCTCGAAAAAGCCGGTCAAATTCAAGATAACTTCAATGATCGTACCGGCGGAAACTTCGCTAAATATAAAAGCGAAAAAGTCGACCCTCTGCTTCGCGAATCAGTTGATTATCTTGAGAAAGCGTACAAGCTTGATAAGAATAATCGCGGCATCTGCCTGACCTTCCTTGAGCAGGTGTACTATATGCTTGGTGACCAAGCCGGAATGGATTCCGTAAAAGAGCGCAAAGAAGCAGAATAACAACCGATATCTATACATGTAATGAGGGCGTATCCGTAGCCGCGGATGCGCCCTTGTTACATAATGTAAGCAAAGTCCTTCACAGGGATTTCGGCTTGACCTCGAAGAACAGATTTTGGGAGATATAGTTCGTTGAGTCGAAGTAGGTATAATTTTGGAGCGATGGGATGTGTCGCTTTTCTATCCCAAGATAGTGGGGTGGGTGGGAAGATCGGGTGCCGGATTGTGGCTATACGCGTATGCTATGCCTCGTGACACGTACGATGCCGAAAGATGTTGTGTTCGCGCTAAGTTTCGTCTTTCGAGATTTAGCGCGAGGCTCCGGTCGAACGGTATGTAAAAAAAAAGCAGGGCGTCTTCACGACGACCTGCTTTCTCCCTTAATACTCTGTTTAACTCTAAATGAAAAAAACGGTTGTAAGTCTATGTGTCGGATTGCTTCTTAGGATAGATTTCAAATTTTAGAAGGAAGTGTTGTTGTTGACTTCCTACACTGCAAAATTAGTGGAGCAATGTCACATCATAATTGAGATTATAATACAATTATGTTAATTTTCAGTGGCACTGTGTAATGTGTTGTTTGTCTGAGTGTTGCCTTGCCACTTTGGAAGCGAAAAATCTATTTCCAGACCTCCGCACGGGTGTATCAAGGCCCTTATGGTGCCGCCGTGGGCCGTGACGGTGTTGTATACGATGGCCAGTCCGAGGCCTGTTCCGCCGGATTTTCGACCACGTCCGCTCTCTATTCGATAGAATCGTTGGAATAGGCGCGGAAGGTGCTCGGGCGGAACCCCAACGCCGTCATCGTAGAATCTGAAGTAATAAAAATTTTCGGGATTGACGTTTGCTGCATTATCTGTTGTGGCCGATTGTGTCTCGTCTGCTGTGGTATATTTGACGAGTTTATCGGCTGTGGGGCGGTACATCTCGAGGCGGCAATAAGTGCCGTGAGAGTAGTTGGCCGAGTTTTTGGCCAGATTTAGCAGCATAGCCGATAGCAGGGCGTGGTTGCCTTTGACCATAGTGCCTATGGGTACGTCAAAGTTGAAAGCCATACCATTGAGTACACCGCTGGTGGTGATGTCCTCCGATACGGTATATGCTACATCGTGGTAGTCTACCTGCTCGGTGACAATGATGCCGGCTCCATCGTCAAGTCTGGTTATGACCGAAATATCGTTGACCAAATTGATAAGACGGTCGGCATACGCGCGTGCCTTGGCGATGAATTCATCGCGCGTCTTTTCCGGTAGGTTGTTGTCGTCAGCCAATATGTCGAGGTATCCTTTGATGACACCTATGGGTGTCTTGATTTCGTGGTTGATGTTGTTGGTGAGCTGACGTTTTTGCCGAGCTTTTTCGCGTACGGCGTTGATGGCTATTTCGTGTTCATGGTCACGCTCACGTCTGGCAGCCAGACGCTCGTTGTGCATTGTGACAATCTGTCTGGCAATATCGCCCAACTCGTCGTGTGGAAACTTATCGTGTGGTACAAAATCCGGGTCCATAGTGCTTCGTTTGGCAAAGTCTCGCAGGATTTTGATGTTACGACCAATGCGCCATGAGGCGAATCCTTCGCTGACAATGATAATTAGTGCAAATATTGCAGCAATAATCCAAACTTCGTTGGTGTTGCCCTCAATGTAGTCATCCAATGCCGTATTCATAGGTACGGATGCCAAAACAGCTACACTGCCATCGGGGCTGACTGTGCCGCGATATATATATTCGGAGGCTACCCCCGAGCCTAATTCTTCGGATGAAATCAAGGCTTTGGATGGATCGGAAGTGATGCGCCGGATGTCGGCTTGTGACATACTATATGGTTGCCCCATGACAAATAGAGGTTTCCACGAGTCCGTTTCGTAAATGGACACGCGTATACCGCGCGAGAAGGTATGGCGGCTGTAGTATTGGTGTACGAAGTCGAGAAATTGCGGTATGGACATACCGGCGTTGTAGCAGTTGGCTGCTCGTTCAACGACGTATCCCAGTTGTTGCTCGACAAACTCGCGGTGATAGTTGCGCTCACGGTATACCTGCCACAACGCCATAGTCACGAGTAAAGCCGTAACCATAGCGACGCGCGGTATGAAAAGGCGCCAAGCGTAACTAACGCGACCCTTCTTCAAACACATATCCGAATCCCGAGCGGGTGCAGATGTATTTGCCGTACGGCCCTAAGCGCTTGCGAAGGCGAGTGATGTTGGTGTCAATGGTGCGTTCGCTGATTACTACGTCATCGTCCCATACATGTCTGATGATTTCGTCTCGCGTGTATACACGGTGACGGTGAGTCATAAAGAATAACAGCAGACCATATTCGGTGCGCGTCAGGCGCATAGCGCGGCCATCCACTTGACATCCCTTGGTGTTTGGGTCCAAGGATAGTCCGTTGACCTTGATGAGCGGTTCCAAATCCGGGGCGATAATGGGTTTGGTGATGGGAGTGGGGATATACTGTGCCATAGGGTTGAGGGCAGCAGCCTTCGCAAACTCTGTAGCCAGTTGTTGTTTCTGTATCATAGTGCGACGCAATACGGCGCGTACGCGTGCGATAACTTCCGAAATCGAGAACGGCTTGGTGATATAGTCGTCCGCACCGATATTCAGACCCTTGACTTTGTCGTCCTCGTCTTCGAGTACCGAGCAGAAGATCAGAGGCTTATTGGCTAACTCGGGGTCGCTGCGCAGGTGCTGCGCAAATTCGAACCCGTTAGTGCCGTCCATCATAATGTCCACGATGAACAGGTCGAAAACTGTAAGATCCAAGGCCAGCGCCTCGTCCGCGCTGGAGGCTGTCTTCACTCTGTAGCCTTCTTTTTCGAGACTGAAACGAAGGATCTCGCAAAGGGCGTCTTCGTCATCGATTACTAATATATAAGTATTCATCAGTGTTTTTGTGAGATGAAGTTAGGTGGATGATTATTGAATAGAGGATGATCGTGTAATTATATTCTGTCTTGTTCGGCTCGGGCGAAACCATGGCATCAATACGATACCATGACTTGTTATACGAAAACCCCGGCCTATTTTGTCATCGAAATCCTTACTGATTTTAGATGGTCAAATTTACGACATTTTCGTTACGCATATAGTTAACAAAGGTTAAATGTCTATATTGCAAATAACCTTTTAGCTAATCTAATCGAAAGTCGGTAAATGAACTAATTAAGTGTAAGTATTGACGGTAAATACAATAGTGCTTGCTTAAAACGAATCGAGCTAAGAGATTGTCTTAGAAAGGTCTAATTATGATTCGGATTAAAGTATAGCCGAGAATGACGAAAAATGACGAAAAATGCTTCGGTTTGCTTGGCTTTGGGTGGAAATCATTTGAATATGAAGTGAATTTTTGCGAACTTTGCATGCAATAACGTCGTCTATGCGATGAATAAGCCCAATTGGATGGCCGATGTTGGAATGCTAAGTCCGGCTTTATTTTTAAGAAAACATAACATACCCCAATCAAAATGCTTTACAATATGAACAAAACAAGATTATTGACGTCCGTTTTCATTGTATTGTTTGCCGCGCTGGTCTCCGGATGCGATGATGATAATGAGCGAGGCTGGAATCACTCGATAGGAGGAGAACAAAAAGACGTAGAAAAAAGGACCGTGGTGAGTGAAAAAGGTCCGCAGAAAGGACAGAAGCACCGTTCGAGCAATGACTTCAGTACCAAGGGAATGAATAGCGGAAAAATCCTATGGACGTGTGACGATGACAACATCACATTTGATGTAAACATCAACAAGTCCGGAACAGACGAAGTGTTTGCTACCTCCCTGAGTAACAACACTATCACCGACTTCATAAGTTCGGACAAGCTGTATATAGCCAATCCCAAGAATGCCACTAAGAGCTTCACCATAACGTATCAGATCATTTCTGATGAGAGTGGTTACTGCTACGTCACCAGTGCAAGTTCGCCCATAGACGGTCAGGACCACCGTTCGAGTGCAAACTTCGAGCTTGGTCGTAGTCTGCGATATAAGGTAGAGTGTGATGCTGGCATCTCATTCACAATCAAACAAGATGTCTCGGGCACAGATAAGGACTTGTTCACGGATGTGAAAAACGGGGATGTTTTGGACAATCCGTATAAGGATAAGCTCTATATAGCCGACCCGAAGAATGCCAAGAAGTCCTTTACCGTTATCTTCAAGCCGCTGATCGATGATACAAGAAACTGGATGACGGCTTTGTCTGACGACCTATATCTTTATGAGATTTCCATTCCGGGAACTCACGACTCGGGTACAGGCGAATTTGTCGGCGCCGGGATGAGCAAATGCCAGAATTACAACATTATGCAGCAACTGAATGACGGCATACGCTACTTCGATATTCGTGTGGACGAGGAGATGGATATCCGTCACGGAATAACGGACTGCGACATAGACTTTGAGGACGTGTGGAATGACTTTACACTCTTCCTGAAAGAACATCCGGGCGAAACGATAATCATGCAGTTGAACAGCCATGATGAGGATGATAAAATAGCTAAAAGTCTGGCAGAGTATTTTAAGTCTGAAAACATTTGGACGGACAACAGCATACCACGCTTAGGTAAAGTACGCGGCAAGGTGGTGCTCTTCCGTCGCTACAAAGAGACAGACAATGGAGGTATAGACCTGACGGGCGTATGGCCGAAAGATGGTGTCAAAACGGACGGCGACAACAACTTCAATAATTTCTATATAGAAGACCGCTACTACTCGACCTCGGAGGCAATACACAACACGCACGAAAAGCGCGAATTGGTATGCGCCGCCATCAAGGACGCCTGTGACAACACTAACGACAAGATGCACATTATATTCAATAGCATAGCCGGTCGTGTGACGCATACACCATGGGACTACGCTTGGGGTGGAATCGGTATCGACCCGGAGATGAATCCTGCGCTAAAGAATATCCTTGACAGTATAGCGACAGATAATAAGGTTCGGCCGCTGCGCGTGGGCGCGATTTTGCTCGATTTTTACAACAAGGAGAGAGATGATGATGACTGTAAGCTTGTCGAACGCATTATCAACTTTAACTTTAGCACGCCGTTTATAAAAATTGATTAATGTCTTATGACGAGCGGCAAGTCAAATCGTTGTGGTCATTGTCGTCTTTGATGAACGTATAAACAAGGTTTAGAACAGAATATACGGCTCGGGTAGCAGGCAACGTCTGTGCCCCGAGCCGTATAGCTATTCAACATAGCATAATCGCAATGTTCGAAGCCGAGAAGGCGGGGCTTGCCGGGGCTGCAGATTGTCATAATGAAAAAAAACAGTGCGGATGACGCTGTTTGCACCGAAAAAATGTGTACTTTTGCAAATAATAATAGAAAAAATTCCATAATAGGCAGGGCAGAAGCTCTGTCGTACACTCTAAAAATAACAATACCAGTATGATAACCAAACTTCAGCAAATAGTAGACGAGGCTCGTGCACGCGGACGCCGTCGTCTTGCGGTAGCCTATGGACAAGATTCGCACACGCTTCAAGCGGTGCACAATGCCTATAAAGAAGGGCTTGTCCTGCCCACTATATATGGAGAAAAGGGTGTGATATTGGATGTGTGCCGTGCCGAAGGTATAGACACGTCTGATTTCACTATCATAGATGAAGCCGATCCCGTAAAATGTGTCAATTTGGCTGTGCAAGCTGTAGCGACCGGCAATGCCGATGTGCTGATGAAGGGCTTGGTTTCGACTGATAAATATATGCGCGGTATCCTCAATAAAGATGCAGGGTTGTTCCCGCCGAAGGGCACACTGAGTCATGTCTCTGTGGTCGAACTCCCCGGCTTTGACAGATTATTGGTTATCTCCGATGTGGCCGTAATCCCGGCTCCCGATTTCAAACAAAAGACCGTCCTTGTACGCTATCTGACGCAGGTGGCCAATTCGCTGGGTATTGAGCGTCCTAAATTGGCGGTAATCTCGTGCAGCGAACAACTGCTGCCATCGGTATTGTCCTCCACCGAGGCTGCTATTATCGCCAAGATGGGTGACCGCGGTCAATTGGGCAATGTCGAAATTGATGGACCGCTGTCTTTGGATGTGGCTATGTATACCGAGGCCGCCGAGCAGAAGAAGGTGCAGGGTAGCCATGGCGTAGCCGGACATGCAGACTGTCTGCTATTCCCCAATATCGAATCGGGCAATGTGTTCTTCAAGAGCGCTTCGCACTTTGGCGGAGCCGAAATTGCGGCTCTCGTTGTGGGCACCAAGGTGCCGTGTGTACTTACCTCGCGCGGAGACACGGCCAAGACCAAGCTATACTCCATAGCCTTAGCTTGTCTGTCAGTCAAGAAATAAGCGAACTCGACCATCCCCGGCAATCCTTCAAAAGCTTTTGCCATCGTCGGATATTCGGGATGTCCCATGTCTTAACCCAACAATAATTCCATATTCCATAATATACATATGTATCGTATTCTCGCCATCAACCCCGGATCAACATCGACCAAAATCGCCGTATACGATGACGACCAACCTATACTGACAACATCTTTGGGACACAAGCCCGAAGACCTTGCGCGCTTTGCCACAGTCCCGGATCAATTCGAGTGGCGCAAGGACCTCATAGAGGAAACCCTTGCCAAGCACGATATTGACCTCAAAAGTATCAATGCAGTTATCGGACGAGGAGGCGTAAGCAAACCTGTCGAAAGCGGTGTCTACGAGGTCAATGACGACATGGCACACGACTTGATATATGCTCGTGTGCAGCATGCAAGCAACCTCGGTGGTCTTATCGCTCGCGAAATTGCTCGCGAAATAGGTGTCAAGGCATACATCGCCGACCCGGTGGTCGTAGACGAAATGATTCCGTATGCACGCATCAGCGGTGTCCCCGAGTTGCCGCGTGAATCAGTGTTTCATGCGCTTAATCAGAAAGCCATAGCGCGCCTCTTCGCTAAAGAAAACGATGCAGCGTACGAAGACCTAAACCTAATAGTCTGCCACTTGGGCGGCGGAATTACCGCCAGCGCTCACCGACGCGGACGTGTGATGGATACCACTAACGCTCTGGACGGCTGCGGTCCCTTCTCGCCGGAGCGTTCTGGGTCGTTGCCTCCCGGTCCGCTGATCAGTCTTTGCTTCTCGGGTAAGTACACCGAGGAGCAATTGCACCGTCTTGTACATGGCGGTGGCGGCCTGATGGCTCACCTAGGTACAACCAGTGTTCCCGAGGTGCTTGAGCGTATAGACAATGGCGACTTGCATGCCATGCTGGTGCTGCGAGCTATGTGCTATACCGTGGCTAAGGCAATAGGTACGATGGCAATAGCACTCAAAGGCGATGTGGATGCCATCCTTATTACGGGCGGTATGGCGCACAGCAAACGTATCACCGACTTCATAGCCGAGCATATAGACTTCATCGCTCCTATATATGTATACCCGGGCGAGAACGAGCTGAAGTCTCTCGCCGAGAATGCCCTCGCAGTACTACGTGGCGAGCGTCAGGCCAAGCTTTATGTCAGCGAGGACAATGAAGATCCTGTAAATATCAACGATACTACGCGTCCCTCCAAGCTGCGCGAATGGCTACATGCAGCCATAAAGCCCAAAAATATCAGTGCAAATGCTACGATGACGGCTGTACGCCAATACCTGCGCAATTTGAAGATCCCGCGTCCCAAATTCCGTTTCGGGCAGCGTGATCGCGATTGAACGCTAAGTTCGGAGAAATACGTTAAAGATATGCCCAAAGAAGAGGTCCGCTTGGACAAATGGTTGTGGGCCATGCGTATCTTCAAAACTCGCACCATAAGCACCGATGCATGTCGCAAAGGGCGAGTGAGTGTGGGCACCGAAGATGCTCCGCCGGCCAAACCTTCGCGCACCATCAAGGTGGGCGACACTATATATGTGCGCAAACCTCCGGTGACATACACGTTTCGAGTCAAAGGACTTACCGAAAACCGACTAGGGGCGCGTCTCGTTCCCGAGTATCTTGAGAACCTGACGCCTCAGAGCCAATATGATCTGCTTGACATCATAGCTGTCAGCGGTTTTGTGGATAGGCGTAAAGGCTTGGGCCGTCCCACCAAGCGAGAAGGGCGCGACTTGCGCGACTTCCGAGAGCAAGCCTTCGAAGGCGATTGGTTCCTCGGTTTTGACGATGATGATGACGATGATGCGTGACAACACGTGGCGCATCCCGAATCTCAATAATTGTCGGTGTCGATCCGATACCAACCGACATATTAGGTTGCGATAGATACACCTAAGCAAACCAAGAATATTTAGTACAATCCGAAGGTATAAGAAAATGCTTAACGGGCATCAAAAGTAAGAACGAACATCAAAGTCACGCGTAAGTGATGCCGACGTTCGTTCTATTCTTGTTGCTTTTGTCTTGTTTGTCAGTGATTTGCCGTGATTGTCCGAGGTGCGCATCTTATCGCCGTGCACGGATATAAAGCACGAGGGCTATCAGCGAGAATAGGACGTTCGGAATCCACATGGCTACCATAGCGGATGTGAGACCGGATAGGGCAAAGGTCTGTGTGACAGTCATAAACAGAATGTATCCGAAGCTGAGCACCAATCCGATACCAATATTAAGGCCCATACCGCCTTTGACCTTGCGTGAAGACAAGGACATACCTATAATCGTGAGTATGAACGCAGCTGCAGTCATGGCAAAACGTCGGTGGTACTCGACTTCGAAAGTGCGGATATTGGCCACGCCGCGCTCTTTCTGTCTTTCGACATAACGAGCCAATGCCGGGGTGGTCATTTTCTCGCAGTCGTTGACTGCAATGAGGAAGTCGCGAGGTTCAAAGGGGATAATTGTGTCCAAATTCATACCCTTGGAGATGTACTCGCGGCCGCCACGGAAATCACGTATTACATAGTCGTTTACGCGCCAATTGTACAGCGTGTCCCAGCGTATGCTTGTAGCAGTCAGGCGCGATACGAGGCGCTTGTCTTTATCGAAACTTTCGAGAGAGAAGCGTATGCCCGTCTTGGTGATGTTGTCATACCTATTGATGTATGCGATCTCGTTGGGAGCCACCATAAGCATAATGTTTGCGCCGTAATCCACTCGCTTGTTCTTGACGTATGTATTGGTGTAATCTATACGTTTGACATTGGCCGGCGGGATGATATATGCGCTCAGTACAAAAGATGCGGCGGCGATGACGGCGGCGCTAATCATATACGGTCTCAGCAGCCGTCTGAAACTCATGCCCGAAGACAGCATTGCCACAATCTCGTTGTGCGTAGCCAGTTTGGAGGTGAAGAAAATTACTGCGATGAATGTAAACAGCGGCGCAAACTGGTTGGCAAAATAGGGGATGAAGTTGAGGTAATAATCAACGATAGTGGCGCGTAAAGGTGCCTTGAGGAAGGCGTCCAATTTCTCGTTGATATCGAACATAACCACTATCGCCAGCAGCAGGATGATGGCGAAAACATACGTTCCTAGGAACTTACGAATAATATAGCGGTCAATGGTCTTGAACATCAGAGGCGGCGGCTGAGGTGTGGAACCATATCTTCTTTCCAGGCATGGAAGTCTCCGGCAAAGATGTGTCGGCGAGCTTCGCCTACCAGCCATAGGTAGAAGGCAAGGTTGTGTATTGATGCAATTTGCATAGCCAAGATTTCCTCGGCGATGAACAGGTGTCGCAGGTAAGCACGCGAGTATATACGGTCGACGTCCGTAGGACCGTCTTCCCATATTGGGCGGAAATCATCAGCCCATTTGCGGTTGCGCATATTCATGGTGCCCTCCGGAGTGAAGAGCATTCCGTTGCGTCCATTTCGGGTGGGCATTACGCAGTCCATCATATCAACGCCGCGGTCAATGGCTTCGAGTATATTGACGGGAGTGCCCACGCCCATAAGATATCGCGGACGGTCTTGCGGCAGTATTTCGTTGACGACCTCAATCATGTCGTACATCACATCGGTGGGTTCGCCTACGGCCAAACCGCCTATGGCGTTGCCTTCAGCGCCGAGGGCGGCGACTCGTTCGGCGCTTTCGCGACGCAAATCCTCATAGGTACAACCCTGAACTATGGGGAACCATGCTTGGTGGTATCCGTAGAGGCCTTCGGTCTCGTTGTAGTGACGCCATCCGCGGTCCATCCATTTTAGGGTTAGGTCGAGCGACTTTCGCGCGTAGTTGTAATCGCTGGCTCCCGGAGGACATTCGTCCAAGGCCATCATGATGTCGGCGCCGATGTTGCGCTGTATGTCCACGACGTTTTCGGGGGTGAATAAGTGGCGCGAACCATCGATATGGCTGCGGAAATGGGCACCCTCCTCCGTAAGTTTGCGGTTATGGCTCAACGAAAACACCTGGAAGCCTCCGCTGTCGGTGAGTATGGGACCGTCCCAGCCGTTGAACTTGTGCAGACCGCCTGCGCGGTTAAGAATTTCGATGCCCGGGCGCAGGTATAGGTGATAGGTGTTGCCCAAGATTATTTGGGCATGAACTTGGCTGCGAAGTTCCGGAATATGTACGCCTTTGACGCTACCCTGTGTACCCACGGGCATAAATATTGGGGTTTCGATGACTCCGTGGTCGGTAACTATGCGTCCGGCGCGTGCTTTGGACGATGGGTCGGTGGCTTCAAGCGTGAAATCCATCGTCAGAGGGTTGTTTTGTCAAAAAGTTTGGCCGGGTAGCGACCTTGTCGGTGTAGTTTGGCCAATGCTTCGACTACATGTTCGCGATCTTTTGCGTATGTGACGCCGAACCATTTGCCTGAAGTGGACAAGACGGTTACCGTCGCTTCACCGTTGCGTATAAGTTTGTCTACCACCGAGGGGATGAAGAATTCGCGCGAAGGGTCGGAGATGTACTTGTCCAGGAAGCGGCGGAATTCGCGCTCACTGTATCCGAAATAATCCGGGGTGAAGCCCCAAAGGTTCATAGATACCGGTACATCTGCAGCCAAGGGCCGAGGCACTCCGTTTTCATCGTCATATACTATAGAACCGTCTGCGGCATAGTAAATCTTGCGACGCTCGATAATCTTGCTGAGTTTGCCGTCGGTGACGGTGCAAACACCGCGCGATACCGAGCCGTTGCGGGTCATTGTATTGCCTATGCGGAAGCCCACCATGCAGTAGTTGCCCGGAGCGTTCGTATTGACTTGAGCAAAGTGGCGAGCCATCACCTCGAAGGCTTCGTGTCCGTAGAAATCATCGGCGTTGATGACTGCAAACGGGCCGTCAATGACGTCCTTGCTCATCATTATGGCATGATTGGTGCCCCATGGGCGTGTGCGATCCTCGGGACAGGTGTAGCCTTCGGGTAGTGCATCGGTGCTTTGGAACACGACGCGTACGTCTATGACGCCATCGTATTTGCTGCATACGCGCTCGCGAAAATCCTTCTCGAAATCGTGACGTATGACAAATACTACGCGGCCGAATCCGGCTTGCAAAGCATCATAAATAGAGTAGTCCATAATAGTTTCGCCGTGGGGTCCAAGCGGATCAAGTTGCTTGAGGCCGCCGTAGCGGCTTCCCATTCCGGCTGCAAGTACAAGCAGTGTAGGTTTCATATATGTATGATGTAACGATGTTTTTTTATTGTTGTGTAAGTGTGCACAAAGGCAACCATAATAAGGCGGCGGAAATAACCCCGTCGAGCATCAAAGTACAAAATTACAAAAAAAACCGATTGTATGCCGTCATCCGCCGTTTTTTCTGTACTTTTGTACTCCGCAAGCCGGTCGTAGGTTCGGATATTAGCAGTTGTTTGCATACTTCGAAGCCTACAGATGGCTGACAAGACTATAAAGTTATGTCCCAATTGGTTCAAGTCATAGTACCCGTTCCGGTGCCGCGCGTGTTTACCTACAAGGTGCCACAGGCGTGGGATGGGCGCGTGGGCGTGGGCTATAGGGTGATAGTACCCTTCGGCTCGCGTAACAGATATACGGGCATAGTTTGTGATGCGGCAGCGGTCAATCCCGGAGGTACACTTAAAGAGATAGATACGGTATTGGACGATTATGCCGTGATGACTTCGAGCCAATTGAAATTGATGGCATGGATTTCGGGATACTATATGTGCTGTATAGGAGAGGTGATGCGTGCGGCTTTACCCGCCGGACTTAAGGTCGAGACGGAAACCTTCGTTGAGGCTAATCCGGATTTCGACCCGACAATTCCGCCCGGTATTACGGACGAGCGTCAGCTACTATTGTGGCAGGCATTATGTTCCAAGGGAAAGATGACATCCAAGGCCCTGTCTAAGGCCACGGGCATAGAGCATGCCGAACCGTTGCTGGATGCTTTGCTCAAAGCCGGAGCGGTGATGGTCAGCGAGCGCCTTGTCGAGCGCTTTCGTCCGCGCAAACAATATATGGTGGCTCCGGTGATGGAAGACGGCGACAGACGACAGGTCGTACACCGAATGTTTGATGCTGTGTCTAAGGCTCCGGTGCAGCAGCGCATACTTGCAGCACTGCTCAAACTTTCAGGGGCAATAGGCGGAGAAGATGTGCACCCCGTGGCGCGGCAATCGCTGTTGCAAGCGGCAGATGTGACCACTCCGGCATCACTTACCGCGCTTGAGGCCAAGGGCCTGATACGCACCTTCACGGTCGAAACATCGCGCTTTGACGCAGATACGGCGCAGCCGTATGGCTCTGATAGCGAGTGCGCTCCCTTGCCTACGCTTTCGGACGAGCAAGATACGGCATTGCGGGGAATACGCGATGCCTTTGGTCATAAAGATGTTGTGCTGTTGCACGGAGTTACTTCCAGCGGCAAAACGGAAATATACATACACCTTATAGAAGAGGCTTTGCGCTCGGGACGGCAAGCGCTGATGCTTGTTCCGGAGATAGCGTTGACGACTCAATTGACACGACGCTTGCAACGCGTATTCGGCCAACGCGTGATCATATATCATTCCAAGTTCTCGGACGGCAAGCGTGTCGAAGTTTGGCAGGGACTGCTCAAGGATTCATCGCCGCGTGTAATTATCGGCGCTCGGTCGGCAGTATTTTTGCCGTTTCACAACCTCGGCATGGTGATTGTGGACGAAGAGCACGAGCCCAGCTATAAGCAATACGATCCTGCACCGCGATATAATGCGCGTGACGTGGCCACGGTGGTGGCTCGTATGCACGGAGCCAAGACGCTGCTGGGAAGTGCCACGCCGAGTGTTGAAACATATTATAAAGCGAGCCAAGGCCGCTTTGGATTGGTGACACTGTCCACTCGCTACAAGGGCGTGCACTTGCCGCGCATTACGGTGACCGATATGACTCGTGCACGACTTAAGGGTGAGGTTAAGGGCGCTTTGGCCGACAGTACGGCATTGGAACTGGCTCAAGCCATCAGCCATGGCAGTCAAGCTATAATTTTCCATAATCGTCGCGGCTATGCCCCCATAGCTCGCTGTAAGCAATGTGCATACATCCCCAAATGTCCCAATTGTGATGTGTCCATGACCTATCACAGACGACAAGGCGAATTGGTGTGCCATTACTGCGGACACACGATGCGTCTGCCTAAGATATGTCCCGAATGCGGGTTGCCTGCTATAGAAGTACTTGGATACGGCACCGAACGTGTCGAGGATGATATAGCCGAGCGTCTGCCTAAGGCCAAGATGTTGCGTATGGACTTGGATACAACGCGCAATAAGGACGATTACGCTAATATTATCGATGCTTTTTCGCAGCATAAGGCCGATATACTTGTCGGTACGCAGATGGTTACCAAAGGACTGGACTTCAGCGATGTCAGTACGGCGGTGGTGCTCAATGCCGATACGATTATCAATTATCCCGACTTTAGAGCCTCCGAGCGTGCTTTCAATATGCTGGAACAAGTGAGCGGTCGTGCCGGACGGCGCGATACTCCGGGGCATGTGATTATACAGACTGCCAATCCTAATCATCCCATCATAGGATATGTATGCAAGCATGACTATCAAGGATATTATAAGCACGAATTGGGCGAGCGTCAGGCCTTCGGGTATCCGCCGTTTGCGCATATCATTTACATATACTTCAAGCATCGCGATGCCGAACGAGTGGCACGAGCCGCCGAGACCTTTGCAATGATGATGCGACGTACTTTCGGAACGGGGGTTTACGGCCCCGATGCGCCCGAGGTGGGGCGTATACAGCAGATGTATATACGACGTATAATGCTCAAATTCAACACCGGCATTTCGCCATCGCAAGTCAAGCAGGCCATCGGACAGATATACACAAATTTCCATAACGTCGGTTCGTATACAGGATTATATATCTACTGTGACGTAGACCCGGTTTGATGTCGAGATGTGTAGCAATTCAACAGCCTTCGGATTCCGCAGGGTAGGTTAACTTCTGTTTCACACTTTTTTGCGGAAAATCAAAGGCTCTTTAAGCGGAAATTTTGTAACTTTGCATATTATTTATCTGACAGATATACGTAAATTGATGCGCAAGCTATTGATATACACTTTATTAGTTGTTGCTGTGACGTCATGCGGCGAATACCAGCGGGTCCTCAAAAGCACTGACAACGACTACAAGTTCGAATATGCCAAACGTGCTTTCGAGCAAAAACGCTATTCGCAGGCGGCAACCATCCTGACGGATTTGGTGACGGTATTCAAGGGGTCGTCCAAAGCCGAGGAGTCGCTGTACCTGCTTGCTATGAGCTACTACGAGAATAAGGATTATGTCAGCTCGGGAGCTTTTTTCGAGAAGTATTATACGCGTTATCCCAAAGGCAAATACGCCGAGCCGGCACGCTTCTATTGCGGCTATGGATACTATCTTGATTCGCCGGAACCACAACTTGATCAGACAGGCACCATTAAAGCCATACGAGAGTTGCAGAGTTTCATAGACTACTTTCCTCGCAGCGAAAAGGTTTCTACTGCACAGAATGCGATTTTCGAGTTGCAGGACAAACTGACCTTAAAACAGCTGCAGAATGCACAGTTGTACTACAACCTCGGTACATATATGGGTAATAACTACGAAAGTTGCGTCATTGTAGCCAAGAACGCTATTAAAGATTACCCATATTCCAAGTACAAGGAAGATTTGGAGATGTTGGTGCTCAAGGCTCGTTATCAAGAGGCGAACCTCAGTGTGGAAGAGCGCAAGGCCGACCGTTTCCGCGATGTTATAGACGAGTATTACTCGTTCATCAACAATTATCCTGACAGTCCCTATCGTTCGGAGGCTGATAATATACTCAAGATTGCACAAAAGTACGTCAAAGACTGACGTATTACTTAAGAATAACATAAGACATACATAATTATATAATGGACTACAAGAAAACAAACGCGCCGCTAAACACCGTAACACGCGACCTCATTGACTTGTCCAAACAAACAGGCAATATCTACGAGACTGTATGCGTGATTGCAAAACGTTCAAATCAGATTGCCGCCGAGATGAAGCATGACCTTGAGAAAAAACTTCAGGAATTTGCTTCGCTGAACGACAACCTCGAAGAAATCACCGAAAACCGTGAACAAATTGAAATCTCGCGTTACTACGAGAAACTTCCGAAGCCCACGCTGATTGCCACTCAGGAATACGTAGACCATCGTCTGACGTTCCGCAATCCGGCTACGGACAAGTCCGCGCTCGATTAAGCGTATTTATACCATCCTACTCGTTGCAGGGCTCATCGAAGGATTGGACCGATAGCCGGGAGGTTAGGGAATGTTGCCGTTGGTGCAAATATCTAAGAAAATAGTGACGACTAACGGACTGAAATATAAGATATAAGCACTGCTAAGACATTAGAACAAGAAAAGCCTCGAAAAAACACGGCAAAAATATTTGGCCGGATGAAAAAAATGTTCTAACTTTGCAGTCGCAAAGCCGAAAGGCAAAAGGCTCATTAGCTCAACTGAAT
>DLLT01000022.1:0-80058 GCA_002478045.1 Porphyromonadaceae bacterium UBA7555 | reverse complement strand
TTGAATCCTGTATGAGTCACAACGACGGTAGACAATTGTCTGCCGCTTTTTGTATATAATTTGCTCCAGGTCATATTGTTCGGGCATTCTTCAGTTATACTTCGACTTATTGTATCAGTATGCAGTAGTAGGATGTGCAAAGAGAAAAGAGTTGTTGATGAGTCGAATCAGAAGCAAGGTATTGCCGGTTAAAAAATGTATAGATCCGCTAATGCTCGAAATTAGGTTGTATCTTTGCGGTAAGACCACAACGACAAAAGATAAATGACATATAATAAGCACAACAATATAGACAGCCGTAGATACGAGTATACGGATATTTATAAGGACAAACACGTGCATCAATCCGAGGCGTGTAAACTCAAGGCACAACCGATGATATTAGTGATTGCGGTTCTATTTACACTTTTGGCTACTTCAATTGATATATCCGCACAAAGTCGCGGTGCCGAGCTAAAACTGCCGCATCTCACGCCCAAGGAAAAGTCGTTTAAGGACGACTCGTTGCAGTTGATGGAGCGCCCATACTTTCTCCTCATTGATCAGAGCGAGCAAGCTCTCGATTCGGGCGATTATGCGGCAGCAGGGCTGCGCTTGGTTGAGGCTATGGCTGTCGAGCCGGAAAACCCACTAAATGTGGCACTGATGTCTAACTTAGGGATGTTGTACTTTTATAACGAGCAAGACTCTTTGGCTTTGGCCACATTGAACGAAGTATGTCGTCGTTCGCCGAAACTTATTGCCGGGCGCGAAAACAGAGCACGTGTATTCCTATCAATGGGACGAGATGCAGACGCCTACAAAGATTATGCGGCAGTTATTGCTATAGACAGTATCAATTCGACAGCCCGCTTTTATCACGGTATGATTGCCTTATATGCCGGTCAATTGGATACGGCTGTATGCGACTTCAAAGTCTTGGAGCGCATCGTGCCCGAATCCTCGGACACATATCTGGCCATGGGTACGTTATACTCCATGACCGGGAACGACAATGAGGCAGTGCACTATTTACGCAAACTGGTAGAGCGCACACCGGCTCCTGAATACTATGCTATGCTGGCCGGGTCGCTTATAGCTACCGAGTCGCTCAATGAAGCATCGGAGACACTCGAGAAAGGATTAAAGTTGTATCCTAACGATGGCGAGCTATATTACTATCGTGCAAAGCTTAACCGTTGTCGCTATATGAATGACGAAGCACATAGAGATGCAGCTAAGGCACTGAAACTCGGTGTACAGCAAAAAAAAGTTGAAGCATTGTTTCAATAAAAGTTTGTCTTTGCTCCGCAAGTACACATATAATAAACACTTGCATCGGTACTGCGTATGTTATCTACATAATGTAGAAAACTTTGAGGACTCGATATGTTCCATGTCCCGTTAAAAATCGCTATCTTTGCAATGTGAATCGGACAATACGACATATCCAGTATCTTCTATCGCAACACGACTGCGTTATCATACCCGGCTTCGGTGCTATGCTGGCTCGGACGATTGCGGCGCATATTGACGGTAACGGGCGACTGTTGCCGCCATATAGGTCGTTTTCTTTTAACCCTTTGTTGAAAGATGATGACGGGATGCTGGTACATTCGATAGCTCGACAGTCTGGATTGGCCTATGAACAGGCTCGCATCGAAGTCGAGAAGGATGTGGCCGAAATGCGTTGCCTCTTGACTCGGCAAGGACAGTTGCCGATAGGACGCATAGGCATTTTGACCTATAATGATGAATTGACGGAGTTCTTCCCATCGGCGTTTGACAGCATAACGCCGTTGGTTTCATGGCGCCCCGCTATACAGCCCATAGCGGCAATTGAGCGTGCACGCGATATGCGACGTCGCTTCGAACAGGCCGTTGAGCGCCATGTATGGCGTCGCCGTCTTGCCATGGCGGCACGTGCTGCAGCTTCCATTATCGTTATGCTGGCGGTATGTATTGCCGTATCCACTCCGGTGGCTGTGGACAAGGCTGATTACGCTTCACTTTATCCCGAAATCGGAACGGCAACTATGTCAGTGCCTGTACGGCATAAGACTCCTGCAGTACTCGAAATTATGCGTGCCGAGTCTCGAACTGCGGTGGTCGCCAATGCGCAGACTCCTTCTGTGGCGATAGCTCAAGACGGAGCAAAGGCTGAAGAACCGGCGAAAGCTACTACATCCTCCGCAAAAGATGAAAAAGCAGTGGACATTGAGACGCCTCGAAGAGTGAAGGGTCAAACCACGATCGGTAAAAGTGCGAACCGAAGCAATGCCGAATTACGATTCCGAGATAGCGACCCATATTGCTTGATTGTGGCCTCGCTAACTACGGCAGAAGATGCTCAAAAATTTATTGACGACCAGTATCGCGTGAACCCTGATATGGCATTGGCTGTTTTGCACAAAGACGGACGCTATCGCGTTTATGCTGCCACCGGCACTAATAAAGGCGCGTTGCAAGCCCAAGCCTCCGATGTCCGCATCGCCCGCCGCTACAAAGGCGCTTGGGTGTGCGCTCGCTGATATATCGCTTGGCTTTCGAAGCTAATGCCCTTATTGCTCGAGTCCGGTTTCACCTATACGACAACTCCTATCCAAAGATATAAAAATATGGCAGAATTTGATTTTCACGAAATGCTGTTACAACGCCACAGTATTCGTCGATACACCGAACAACCCATTCCGGCCGATGATGTAAAAACTATTGTCGAGGCAGCTTTGCTTGCGCCTACCAGCAAGAGCGCCCGGCCTTGGCAATTTGTAGTCATCGATGATCGTGATGCACTTGTCGCACTGTCAAAATGTAAGCCGGCCGGTGCGCATCCGGTGGCAGGAGCCGCCTTCGCCGTAGTCGTTGCCGCCGATCCGGAGCGCAGCGAATGTTTCGTGGAGGATATGTCCATAGCGGCTGTGTTTATGCAGTTGCAAGCCGAAGCATTAGGTATTGGTTCGTGCTGGATACAGGTGCGCGGCCGTTTCGATGCCAATGACGAACCTTCCGAAGATGTTGTGCGCGATATCATCGGCTTACCGCCGCATTTGGTGGTAGAGTGCATCGTGACCTTTGGATATAAAAACGAAACGCGGCGTCCCGTAGACCCTGCCAAACTAATGTGGGAGAAGGTGCATATCAACACCTGGAAGGCCTCTGCCGAGGGCGAATGACCGTGACAGAACAATTCTCACCGCAGCCACGTGTAGCTATAGTAGGCGCCGGTAATGTTGCCGGACACCTGGCCGAGGCACTTGCTCAAACAGGATGCCTTGTCGGCGTATGGTCGCGCAATGAGAGTCATGCATTATCCATCGCTGCGCCCTTGAATGTTTCGGGCGGAGCCATCTCTGCATTACCGCGTGATTTAGATGTGTATATTGTAGCGGTCAAGGATGATGCTATCCCCACCGTGTCAGCCTCCATGGGAGATGTGGCGGGAATTGTGGCGCATACCTCGGGTACGGCACCTATGGACGCACTTGTCCAGGCTCGCCGCGGAGTGTTCTACCCCCTACAGACGTTCAGCAACAATAGGCAAATTGATATGTCCGAAGTGCCCTTTTTCATTGAGGGGGCGGACGATGATGTGTCTGAAGTTCTAATGAATTTGGCTTTGCGCATAAGCCCCAAAGTTCGCTATGCCGGATCCGATACTCGTGCAACACTGCACCTTGCCGCGGTATTTGCGTGCAACTTCGCCAATCATTTGTGGACGATAGCCGAAGATATCCTCAAACGCGAGGCAGGGTGTTCGCTCGAAGTCTTTGCGCCGTTGCTACGCGAGACGCTCGCCAAGGCCATGGAATGCGGCGCCGGAGCCTCGCAAACCGGGCCCGCGGCTCGTGGCGATATCCATACAATGGAGAAACATTTGCGGCGTCTTGAGGGGATGTGGTCCGATATATATCGAATTATGTCGCAAGACATTATGAATAACAATTCCAAGTAAGACTTTATGAGTAAAACAGCCTTTGATTTACGCAGAATACAAGGAGTGATTTTCGATGTAGACGGCGTCTTGTCTCCCTCTACCATTCCAGTGGGTGATGATGGAGTACCTCGGCGTATGGTCAATATCAAGGATGGTTATGCCATGCAGTTGGCGGTAAAGCGCGGTTTGCACATAGCCATAATCACCGGGGCCGACACCCCGGCTATAGTCAACCGCTATACTATGCTTGGCATCAAAGATATATATATCAAGGCGGCGGACAAAGGTCCGGTTATGGACAGATGGCTTGCCGAGAATGGGCTGAGTAAAGACGATGTTGCATACGTAGGCGATGATATTCCCGACATTCAATGTATGCGACGCGTAGGGTTGGCCGTAGCTCCGGCAGATGCTGCTGCAGAGATCAAAGATACGGCACAATATATCACGCAAGCATCTGGCGGATATGGGGTAGGGCGCGAACTTCTTGAACAAATACTTAAAGCGAAAGGCTTGTGGATGAGTCATGCCGATGCCTTTGGGTGGTAGTGTGATTTGCTTATATGGTATATATTTGAAATTAAGTACTGTATCATATAAAATATAATGTTATGGTTCAAGAATTGCCGCAATCAATGTCTCCCACTACACGTCGGGTGATGCTGGCCAGTCAATCGCCTCGCCGCCGTCAGTTGTTGGGAATGATAATTCCTTCGTTTGAGATAGTCAATATAGATGCAGACGAAGTCTACCCGTCATCGTTGTCGGCGATAGAAGTTCCGACATATCTTTCGCGTCTCAAGAGCGAGTCCTATCATCGCGAGTTGAAATCCGATGAGCTTTTGATTACGGCCGATACGGTCGTGATACATAAAGGCGATATTTTAGGTAAACCCTGTGATGAGGACGATGCTTGTCGTATGCTCTCGTCCTTAGCTTCGGACGAGCATATAGTGGTCACAGGTGTCACCTTGGCTACGGCCGGACGTCGGGAGACTTTTGCCGAGACAACGTATGTACGTTTCGGCGCGTTGTCCGACCGACAAGTACGTGACTATGTCCGAACATTTGTGCCGTTAGACAAGGCCGGCGCTTATGGTATTCAGGAATGGATAGGCGCGGTAGCCATAGAAGGTATACGGGGCTGTTTCTACAATGTTATGGGACTACCTTTACACGCGCTATACAAGCATATACTCGAATTTGCATAAACCAAGTACAACATAACAGACGGCGGCGATGCCCCTAGAAAGGTATCGCCGCCGTCTGTTATAGCAACCATCTGCGTACAGATGGTGAGTTGGCGTGCGTTAAGCCAGCGAGAAGAGGAATTCTTTCGGATCTTTGGGATCGGCGGCGATGACAATCTTGCCTTCGCGTGCCAGCCAGCCTATGGCGGCGTACAGTTCCTTGTCTTTGAGTTTGGTGACTTTTTTGAGCTGTTTGGAGCCTAGGACTTCGGCTTCGTTGAGAGCATTCCATACAGCACCGGCATTCAGACCGATTGTTTCTTCGTTCATAGTTGCAATGTTTTTTGATTGTTAAACGATGTTGTTGTGATAAATCCTGTATGTAAGTACAATATACCTTAGAATTGGCTGCAAAGGTAGCAATTTTCCGATAAATTGCAATAAATATCTTCAAAAAACATTTTCGAGTGCGTCTGTTTGGCTTGTTTCGGCTCAATAAAGAGTTGAGTACGCAAAAAAAGTCGTAACTTTACGCATTCGAATAAGTGCACAAACAATCGCAAGGGCCCAAAAATATTAAATGCAAGGCATAGTAATACGCAATACCGGTAATAGTTATGTTGTCCGTCTGGAAGACGGCAACGAAGTGTCGTGCAAGGTCAAAGGCAATTTCCGCCTTAAAGGCATACGTACCACCAATCCCGTAGCTGTGGGAGACTGCGTCACCATTGATTATGTCGAAGGCGGTGCGGATACATACTATATCACCAAGGTGTCTCAGCGACGCAACTATATTATACGCCGCGCCAGCAACCTGAGCAAAGAGTCTCATATTATAGCGGCTAATATTGACATCGCGGTACTTGTGGCTACGGTGGCGCATCCGACTACGGCAACCACTTTCATAGACCGTTTCCTGGCTACGGCCGAAGCGTATGGTGTTACGGCGGCGCTTGTATTCAATAAAACGGATCTTTTGGACGAAGAATGGTCCGAGTATCTTGAGGCCATCACTTATTTGTATCGTAGCATAGGCTATAAAGTGTTACACTGTAGCGCCAAACGAGGTGACGGTATCGAAGCCTTGCGCGATTATCTGCAAGGCAAAACCGCGCTATTTGCCGGCAATAGCGGGGTAGGTAAGACCACACTGCTCAATATCCTTGTGCCGGGTATTGACGCTAAGACAGCTGCCATATCCGATGCGCATGACACCGGGATGCACACCACCACATTCAGCGAGATGTACGACCTTCCCGGTGGCGGCGCTATCATTGACACTCCGGGCGTCCGCGGTTTCGGCACAATAGATATGTCCAAAGAGGAAGTATCCCATTACTTCCCCGAGATGTTTGCTCTGTCGCAAGACTGCCGTTTTGCCAACTGCACGCATACCCATGAGCCGGGCTGCGCGGTGCTCGAAGCCTTAGACGACAATCGTATAGCTCAGTCGCGTTATGCTTCCTATCTCAGTATACTCGAAGACGCAGACCAAGGCAAGTATCGTAAACCGCAATGATATGATCGTTTGCGAGCGGCGGAAGGATTCGAGCTGTCTGCGGCATTCTCTGTCTCTGATTGCGGCTTCCGGACACTAAAACGTCACCTTATTTGAAGTCCTATCCGCTCGGCATTATCTACGTATTTAAAGCCTTTGACGGTACGCGTTCCGATGTCGCCTCGAAGATGTAGCGAAAGCGACCTGTCGGCGGCGTCAGGTTTACGCGACCGTGCCTTAATCGTCCGGATACGTCTATGTCGCACCCATTCATCGGATTGCATCCGGCATCGTTCGCAGTCTCTTTGTCGGCGATATTCACATACATACGTCCAATGCTGCCATCGGCCAAATGTCGCGCTGCCAAGGTGTGCGCTACGTGTCCCATTGTACGGCGCATATTCACTTCAACGACTGCATCAAGAATATATCCCGCATCTGTACGCGCTACGAGCATATCTACGCCCAGCGGCCCGTGATAGGTGCCGGCAATGATGCGTTCAAGCGCAGGCCTCATTGTCCGGATTACAGTATCTATTTGCCATGCAGGAATGTATTGCTGCAATATGGCACGTATATCGCTGTCGGATAGGACTATATTGGCCGTATATGCGCCCGTATCCGTAGTCTCGAAAAGCGACAGACCGTTATAAGCAACTGTTCCATCGTCTTGAGCCGTCCATAGCATGGCAAAATCTGCCACGCGGTCGTGGCGCGGTTCGATACAGACCATACCATAGCGCTTTATGGCGTCGGAGCAGCGACGAATCAATTCCGCCAACGGCGTTGCGGTTGAGTCAATGTTGCCTCGTCCGGCATTGGACCACGGCATCTTGACTATGCATCCCCGGGGCATATGGGAGATATACTCGGCCAATGTATTTGTATCTGTGAATACCTGAGGTGGAGCGGTGATGGCAAAAGGCAGCGATTCGGCCATAGCTCGGCCCAAGAGAGCTGCGGTGCGGCGCGAACTGAGCATGCGTATGCGCGTCAATGCCTCGTCATCGGGCAGAGCTTCGGCGCGTACGCCGGAATCTAAGAAAACCTTGCGTGAGGCGCGAGACCATCCCCACGGCTTGGGCATATATCCATCCAGACATTTAGGCATGGTGTCCACTCTCAGACCAAAGGCCTCGGAAGTGGCGGCATACCAATGACTATCAATGCCGTAGTCAATGAAAGCATCGCCATCTTCACCATACCACATAGGCAGGCTTTGGCCGCAAAGTCGCATCTGTAAAGCCGGCATCGGTGGGGTGAAATTGTATAAATCGCGTGCCAGAGCGATGTCATTCTCCGGAAAATATAAGTGTAGGCATCGCCGATGGTTCATAGCGCAAGTCTTGATTGTGCGCAAATGCACTTGCGGCGTTTAGCGAAGCATCTCAGGCTCTATATAAGCCGTGATGACGCGCATGGGACGGTCGGTGGCTCGTATTTCCACCCATTCGGTGGAAGCGGGTAGCAGTACGGTATGTCCGCGCGATATTATGGCTGTATTGCCGTTGCTGTCCTCTACGGTGCCGCTGCCTTCCACAACCATAAGCACACGGAAGGACTGAAGGGCCGCCACTTCGAGTTTGACGGCTTCCTCGACGCACAACGCGGTGACGGTGAAGAAGGGCGTGCGCTTGATTATGGTCTCGCGGTCGTCCAAAAGCTGGGGACGGGCCAATCCAAAATCTGTCTGGGTGTAGTCTACGGCTTGTAAAGCGCGGTCGATATGCAACGGTCGTAAATTGCCGTCGGCATCGCGGCGGTCATAGTCCCACAATCGGTAGGTGATGTCGCTGGGTTGCTGTATCTCGAGAACAAAGTTTCCGGCTCCGATGCTGTGTACACGTCCTGCGGGCAGGTAGAACACATCTCCGGGTTGGGAATAGTGCTTGGCCAGAACGTTGGTGATAGTTCGTTCGGCCAGTATGCGCGTCATCTCGCGATGCGTAAGCGTGCGATTGAGGCCCGAGTAGATATGAGCACCCGGTTGGGCATCAATGATGTACCACAACTCGGTTTTACCACATCCGTTGGATAGCCTGTCGTCCGGATGGACCTGAATGGACAAGTCGTCCTCTGCATCTATAAATTTGATAAGCAGCGGGAATTTCTCGTTGAAACGTGCGTGCAGTTCCTCGCCAAGGATTTCCTCGCCGTAGTTGCGCAATAAATCGGTAAGCGTCATACCCGACAGCGGACCTTCGGCTATGACGGTCTCCATACCCTCGAGCGATGATATTTCCCAGCTCTCGCCGACGTGTGTGTCCTCGAGGTGTATGTTTTTAAATTGAGCTATACGCTGCCCGCCCCAACGTACGGTGCGGTAATGTGGTGTAAAGCGTATCAGGCCTAATCGGTTCATATACTGTCAAGTCAATTTTCTGAACGACAAAGGTACGACTTTTCGGCGGGAAAATCGAAAAAAAACGCTACCTTTGTATGCTTATGGACGAAAATATTATTAAAACCCTGCCCGATGCCGTGGCCAATCAAATCGCTGCCGGCGAAGTGATCCAACGTCCGGCCTCGGTGGTTAAGGAGCTTGTAGAGAACGCTATAGATGCCGGTGCCACTGATGTACAGATAGTTATCAAGGACGCAGGAAAGACTTTGATACAGGTAGTGGACAATGGCTGCGGAATGTCGGCGATAGATGCACGTATGGCTTTCGAACGCCATGCGACTTCCAAGATCAGACGTGCCGACGACTTGTTTACGCTCCATACCATGGGCTTTAGAGGCGAGGCTCTGCCCAGTATCGTGGCCGTCAGCGAAGTTGAAATGCGCACGCAGCGTCCAGGCGACAGCGTGGGTACGTGCATTGTCATCAAGGGCTCCGAGTTTCAGAGCCAAGAGCCTTGCGTATGCACTCCGGGTACCAATATTATGGTCAAGCATTTGTTCTTCAATTTTGTGGCTCGTCGTCGCTTTCTCAAGAAGGACTCGGTGGAATACAGCCACATACTGCACGAATTTGAGCGCTTGGCATTGGTGAACACTGATGTGGCCTTTACGTTGATACATAATGATGCGCTCGAATACCAACTGCCGCGTCACTCGCTCAAGCAGCGCATAGGTGCCTTGTTCGGTCGTAATGTCGAGAATAACATCATACCTATCGAAACAGCCGTATCCGTAGGCAAGATTACGGGGTACGTAGGCCTGCCGCAAGGGGCACGCCGGCGCAATGCCTGTCAGTACTTTTTTGTCAACGGACGCAATATGCGTCATCCGTATTTCCATAAGGCGGTAATGACCTGTTATCAAGACCTTATAAGCGCCGATGTGCAGCCCAATTACTTTATAAACTTCGAAGTGCCGGCCGATCGCGTCGACGTCAATGTCCATCCGCAGAAGCACGAAATCAAGTTTGAAGACGAGCAACTGATGTGGCAGGTGCTTACGGCGGCGGTCAAAGAGTCGCTGGGTAAGTACAATGTGGCGCCGGCCATAGATTTTGATGCCACGGATGTCCCTGATATTCCGCCGCTTAATCCGAATGCAACGGCACCCGACCGCGCCGTCAACGACTCGTTGGACCCGAATTATAATCCGTTTGCTACTTCGATGCCGGATGCACCTGTATCCGGTATATATCACGGAGGCTATGCGGGCGGAGGTCGTTATACAGAACGAAGCTCGTCACTCAACCGAGATTGGGAAAAACTTTATCAGCGTTTCAACGATGGCGGAATACCGTTGGAAGAGACTTCTGCATCCGCTACACAGACCACCATAGAGCTTGAGACAGAACCGACCGGTGAAGCCTCGAACCATACGCATAAACGGTTGATGCATTTTGACAACCGTTACATTTTGTGTGAAAACAAGGAGGGACTGCTGATAGTAGATGCCCGCCGTGCCCATATTGCGATATTGTTTGACCGCTATATCAATGGTTTGGGGCAGGGCACACTGCCGTCCCAGCAGTTACTCTTTGAGGAAGAAGCCGAAATCGATTGCGCCGCCTCGCCTATGGCCTCTGAGATATTACCCGAGTTGGAACGTTTGGGTTTCCGTATCAATAAAAAGGATGCAACACACTGGAATATTTCGGCTGCCCCGGCTGCCCTCAATGGTATCAGCGCGGCCGAAAATCTTGTGTCCATCATCCGGCAGATAGCCGAAAGCGGTGGTGTAGAAAGCGCAGGTGCCGACATACAACGACGCCTTGCTCTTGCCATGGCTCGCACATCGGCCATAGAAGCACGTCAGCCCCTGAGCGAAGACGAAATGGAACGAATACTCAGCGACCTTTTCCGTCTGTCGGCTCCCGGCTATACCCCGGATGGCCTTGTCGTCATGTACACTCTCCCCATATCATCCATCAATGCCTTCTTCGGCAGATAGTATTTAGCTTTTTGAAATTATCATCTTGGAAATTGTATACGGTTATTTGAATAATAGATTATGCCGCAGAAGAAGCTTACACAGGCACAACAGGTGGTAGACGTATTGCGTAAGAATGGCGGATATGCCACGCTTGGCAATTTATATCGATTGGTAGATACTCGGTTATGGCCGACTAAGACACCGAATGAGTCTATACGAAGGATTGTACAGCAGTCCAAGGAGATTTTCAGAGTACAACCGGGATTATGGGCTTTGGAGGAGTGCCGAGTAGAGGTTATGCGCAAATTCGATATACAGTCTAAGGACGCAAAAAGCGAGGAAAAGTTTACGCATAGTTATTTCCAAGGGCTTATTATTGAAATTGGTAATATGAAGCATTTTACGACCTACGTTCCCGCACAGGATCAGAATCGTAAGTTCCTTGAGCGGCCATTGAAGGATGTTTGCTCAACAATTCAGATACCCCAATTTTCATATGAAAGTATAACCGATAGGGCTAAAACGGTGGATGCAATATGGTTTAATGACCGTAAGATGCCGGAAAGCTTCTTTGAGGTGGAACACTCTACCGATATACAGAATTCTGTGGCAAAATTCTGTGATTTACAGGATTTCTATAGCCGCTTTTTTATCGTTGCACCTCGGAATCGCAAAGAGCAATTTGATAAAGTACTACAGAGGACTGCCTTTCGTGATATGAAAGGGCGCATTTTATTTCATAGTTACGAAAGCATCTTGAGCCAATACGAGTGGATGTGTAAATTGAATGCAACGGGAGACCTCATCTGACTTCTGCATCATAGCTAAAAAGCAAGACTTCGTCTAATAGCCTTTTGCTGCATAGTTACTGCTTACTTGCAGGGGTTGTGGTTGTCAAGTGGGGCCCAGCGCTGGCGGAGGGGAAGGCGCGTGGGTTGGATGAGCAGGCGCAGGCTTGACGAGTAGGTGAAGTAGCCCCAAACCCAGTTGATGAATACGGAGATTTTGTTGCGCATTCCCAGTAGCGACAGTAGGTGTATGGCCATCCAAGCCACCCATGCGGGACGACCGTATATATGCATCCTGGGATGAGGTAGGTCAACGACGGCTCGGTTGCGTCCGACCGTAGCCATACTTCCCTTGTCTTTGTATACAAAGGGGCGTCGGTGTGCGGCTTCTTTGCCGAGGTTGTGCGCTAAGTTGATGCCTTGCTGTATTGCCACTTGCGCTACTTGCGGGCACCCGTGCGGATATCGTTCGTCGCTGTGCGATGCTATGTCGCCTATGGCGTAGACGTCCTGCAGCCCGGATACGCGGTTGAATTCGTCGACCTCGAAGCGTCCGCCACGAGCTATCTGCGGTTGCGTACCGAAAAAGGTGAAGGGGATGCCTTTGACGCCGGCGGTCCAGATCACCATTTCGCTGTACATCTGCGTCCCGTCGGTGAAAGTGATGGTGTTGTCTTCATAGCTTTTGACCAGGGCGTTAAGACGTACGTCTACCATCAAGTGTCCCATATACTCGAGGGCGTGTGCCGATGATTGTTCGCCCATAGCTTGCAGCAGCCGTCCGGTGCCTTCGATAAGAGTTACGCTCACATCATCAATATTTATGCCGGGATATTCGCGCCGCAGAATGTAGCGTTTCATCTCGCCTATGGCTCCGGCTATTTCGACGCCGGCCGGACCACCTCCGATTATTGCAAATGACAGCAGGCGACGCCGTTTGTCGGCGTCCGGTTCCAGGGATGCGCGCTCCAGCCTAGCCAAAATGTCGTTGCGACAGCGTATAGCCTCGGGAACGGACTTGAGCGTGTATACACTTTGCTGCAAGGTGTCATTGCCGAAAAAGTTGTTGGTGGTGCCGGCGGCAATGACCAGGGTGTCGTAATGCAGTGTCTCATACTGCGTGCGTACGGTCTTGGCCTGAGTGTCTATTTCGGAGACTTCGCCCAGGTGGAAAGTGCAGCCGCGAAGCTTTCGACTACGCATTTCGCGCCTCAATGGAAAGCTGATGCTGCCGGGGTCGAGACCGGCTGATGCCACTTGATAGAACAACGGTGGAAAGCTATGGAAATTGAAGCGGTCGATGACGATGACGTTCCATAGTCGTTTATCCAGTTGCTTGACGAGGTTTAGCCCGGCAAATCCTCCTCCGATGACTACGAGAGTTCTTTTTGCGGTGTCTTTACCCGAGCCGCTGTATGATGTGTTGTGTATGTCCATAGGTGGAATGTCTTGATTGTTGCGATAAAGGCGGTGCGCTTGTTTCTGCTACACCGTACTTATATATAACAAATCTGATGCCAAAATGGTTTTGGGTAATGTATGCTACCGTTCCCATAGGCATAGACAAAGCCCCCGGACATGGATGTCCGAGGGCTTTATAGTGATTAGAGCTCAAGACGTGCCTTATTCGGCGGCGGGAGCTTCGGCTTCAGCGGCAGGAGCTTCGGCTTCGCCTTCTTGGGCGGCAGCTTCGGCAGCGGCAGCAGCCTCGGCTTCGGCCTTGGCAGCGGCGATTTCGGCTTTCTTCTTAGCTACGGCTTCGGCCTTAGCTTTGTTCTTGGCCTCTTCTTCGGCCAGACGTGTCTGAGCCTCTTGTTTCTTCTTGTCGGCTTCCGAAGTCTTTACGGCTTCAATTTTCTTGCTCTTGTCAGCCTTCCAGGCATCGAAGCGGCGCTGAGCCTCGGCTTCATCGAAAGCGCCTTTCTTGACGCCGCCCTGAAGGTGTTTCATCAGCATCACGCCCTCGCGGGACAGGATGTTGCGTACGGTGTTGGTGGGCTGTGCGCCGGTGTTAACCCAATACAAAGCACGTTCGAAATTCAGTGTGATTGTGGCGGGATTGGTGTTGGGATTGTACGAACCAATTCGCTCAATGAATCGACCATCTCGTGGTGCTCTGCTGTCGGCGATAACAATAGGATAGAACGCATAGTTCTTGCGACCATGGCGTTGCAGTCTGATTTTTGTTGCCATTAAACGTTGTTTTGTAAAGTGTTATATAAGTTGTGTTGTGCTGTTAAGCGACTGCAAAGGTACGCATTTTCTCCGTAATCACCAAACATTCCGACCTTTTCCGATCAAAAAACTTTCGGAGCGAGCAGTAGTCACGATATGGACGCTGTTGTCGTGTGATAGTAGGCGTCCGATAGAGCGATTTTCGGACGATTTTCGGACGGCGATTTGCAAATAAAAAAAAGCGTGGAAGTGTTGTTTTTCAAAAAAATATATTAAATTTGCGCAAAATACTCGCACGCACGAAGCCCGCAGCAAGTGGGTGTGGTGGGACGAGTATTTTGATGCCGCGGCAAGAGAGCCGTATAAGGACAAAATTTCTTATTCAGAGCGTTTATTGACGCTTGTTCTTGATGGTAAGAAACTTCGCACATTTCTATATCGGAGTCAGGGACAAGGCAGCGATAAGACGCCCGTGGTTTGTATCTACCATGTGTAGACGTGCGCCATTCCGCTTGACGGAAGGCGTGTGTCGCCATTGTGTACATACATAATTGCGTGGGCTTCTGCAAGCTGCTTGTTCTATTCCGAAAGGTAGTGCGAAGACCTCTTACCATAGGACAAGCAAGGTAAAGATTCCCACGCTTTTTTTTGTATATACACGGCCTTTGTAGGGAGTCGGAAGGCACTTAATGTCAACTCTATATAATATGAGAAAACATTTATTGATTTTATCCCTGTTGGCGCTGTTCTGTCTCGGCGCGCAAGGGCAGAGGTATGTTTTTTATAACGGCTCGCACCCTACCGGCATCGATGTCAACTCGGTGGACAGCATCACCTACTCGATGCCCGAGAATCTCATCAAATTCACCACCGGCAATCCCACGTCTGTCGGCGACCACTCGATGACGGCTCGTTTCTCGCTTTCTTGTGATTTGGTGATGGTAAATACGAGTACGGCACGTGGCGTGTGCTACAGCAAGGACAACGCAACGCCGACTACTGCGGACAAGTATGTCAAGGCCGGCGTCTTTGCCACAGGCCCATGGACGGCAACCATTCCGAATCTGCTTTCCGGAACTAAGTACTACTACCGTCCGTATGTCCGTTTGGGCAATGCCGTATTCTATGGCAAGGTGAAGAATTTCACAACTTCCGGTGAGCCTGAAGAGCCGGAGGAAAGCCTCGAGCCCGATTTTGTGGACCTTGGCCTAAGTGTCGATTGGGCCACGTACAACGTGGGGACGGACAAGCCCGAGGGCTACGGCAACTACTACGCCTGGGGCGAGACGGCGCCCAAGGATATGTATTCCGAAGCCACCTATAAACTCGGAGGCAAATATAATGACACAGATGGGAAGACAGTCCTTGATCCGGAAGATGATGTTGCAACCGTAACTTTTGGAGACGCGTGGCGCATACCTACAAAAGAGGAGATGGAAGAGCTATGCTCCAAGTGCGAATGGACGGAAGCGAAGCTTAACGGTGTCAAAGGATACACTGTCAAAGGCCCGAGTGGGAATACCATCTTTATTCCCAATACCGGATACCGCGTAGATGGCGACCTGACAGATACTTGGCTGTGCCTTGGAACGGCGACAGCCGGGTATTGCTTGGGCTCGTGCAGGCCATATACGGACTACACAAAAGATAAAGTTAAAGAATACGAATTTGTCGAGATGGGGACAATATCTCGTTACAAAGGCATAGCCATCCGTCCTGTTCATCCATAATAAACAGGAAATCTATGAATAATACAAAATACTCCAATGTTGTTGACCGTCCGATAGCCGATAAGGAAGCAGACAGCTTGGGTATGGATAATTATGCCCAAGCGCTTGCGACCTTTATCCAATCGGCGCAGACCCCTATGACTATCGCATTACAAGGCGAATGGGGGTCTGGCAAGACCTCGCTGATGAACAATCTGCGAGGACTGCTTTGCCGCAATAAGGACGGTAAGTCAGACGATAGGGAGTTCCTGCCCGTAGGGATAAATACGTGGCACTATTCGCTGATGAAGACGCCGCAAGAGGCTGTCATCGATATCCTTTGCAGTATTATCCGGCAGATTGCCGATTGCAATGATGCCGCCAATCTTGCGGAACGCATTAAGGCCATCGGCAATCTTATGCGGCGCTTCGCCACATTCGGGGCAAAGGTTGCCTTGGAAAAAGTCGGAGTCAATGAAGATATAATGGACGAACTGAAAGGCGACAGCGCCAAAGATTCGACCATTAATGCCCTGAAGAAGGAAATACAGTTTCTTGTTAATGACGTGATTAAACAGCACGAGGAAATTAAAACGCCAGTCAAGGGCTTCATTGTCTTTGTGGACGACCTTGACCGTATAGACCCTGCTCTTGCGGTAGAGTTACTCGAATTGCTGAAGAATCTCTTTGATATCGAAGGATGCGTCTTTGTCCTTGCCATCGATTACGATGTCGTTATCAAAGGTCTTAAACCGAAATTCGGCGAGTTTACCGAGGCTAATTCCCATGAATTCCGCTCGTTCTTCGATAAGATTATCCAATTGCCGTTTACGATGCCGGTTGCAACGTATGCGGTGGACGGATTAATGAAGTCTTCGCTGACTTCTATCGGCTTCTTTGACGAGAATGAATACGATGATGACATTTCAAGGCAGATAGCGGATATAATAGGAAACTCGATAGGGTCGAACCCCCGCTCGTTGAAGCGCCTAATCAATACGCTGTCGCTGATATCCATCTTGACCGCCGAGAAAGAAGGCGTTGATGGCGTTAGCGACCATGACGCAAAATTGCAGAAGTTCGCGATAGTTTGCATCCAGATAGCCTATCCGGACATTTATGCCCGGCTGATATCCTTCCCGGACTTCACACACTGGGATAATGCCACAGCCACACATCTCAAGCTGCCGGCACTCACCGAGGAGGAAGGTGACGAACTTACCAAGTTGGAGGAGTTCGACGAAGATTGGGAAGTGGTACTGTACCGTATGTGCAAATCAGACCCGTATCTCAGCAAACGATGCTTCGGCATTTCGCGTCTGTTGTCTTGCATCAGGTCTTTGGTAGGCAAAGCCTCGATTGAGGATGTTATGTCCGACCTGCTCAGCTTGTCCAATGTGACGAGTGTCCAATCCTCGGAGAATACATCGCCTATCAAGGAATATAAGTTTAACCGCGACCTAAACAATTACGTATACAAGGATATAGAATACAGCAAGAAGACCGACCTTGTCCGTCAAGTTGTAACCGACTATATAAAGGCGCATCCGCAAGTCACTTATGATGAGTTGTGCGAGACGTTCCGGGTACAGACCAATATGGCTCTGCGCTTTATGAAGTATGAAGACTATCATGCCAGGATGAAAGAAAAGGGTAAAGTGGACTTTTTCGGTAAATACTCCGAGAAAGACGCCATTGTGGCCGGAGACGGCATCCGTTTCTTGATAAGCTCCAACTGGCCGCTGATGTCTAATGGTAAAGAAGCCGAGTTCGCATTGTTCCTTCAACGTTGCAAATCTGTTGGCATAGAAATCAAGCAAGTAAGCAAACAAAAATAATCAACAAACACAAAGTTATGAAAAGACTCAAAGACTTAATCATAGTCGTGATGCTGGCAATCGCTACATCGGCTATGGCCGAGACGCAGCCGGGAATAATCCTGCGTCTCAAAGACGGCTCCACCGTGGGGTTTACCCTCGAGAGCAAGCCGAAGATACTTCCGCATTCTTCCTCTTTGGGAATAGTCACGGACAAAACGACTGTATCATATTCCTATAGAGAGATAGCAAGCATCTACAGCGGTAATGTCGATGTCGGTGGTATCGAATTCCCGACCATTGATAAAAAGGCGGACGTCCTGTTTACAATCATCGACAATGGTGTTGATGTCTCCGGCCTCAATACCGGAGAGACCGTCACAGCCTATACCCCGGACGGACGTAGCGTATGCACCGCCCGTGCCAATGCAGATAACGAAACTCTACGAATGGCTATGCCGTCCTCCGGCGTGTACATCATACGCACGTCCGGCGGCATATCGTTCAAGTTCATAACAAAATAACATAAAACAATGAAACGAATACCGACACTAATCGTTACGCTTGTATGCGTATTCGCTGCATACTCGCAGAACACCGTATATATATGGAAAGGCAATACCTTGTCCGTGCAAGCCGCCGATAGTCTGACAATAGACAGGTCTACAAGTAACTTAGTGGACCTGGGTCTTAGCGTTATGTGGGCAAGAGCGGATGCGTCATCCGGATGCAAATATTCTGATGCCAATACAGCGGTGATGAAGCAATCCAGTCATTATCGTCTGCCAACATATGAGGAGTATAGAGAATTGGCAAAGCAGTGCACAATTACAATTCAGCCTGATAATGGGCTCAATTTTATAGCTCCAAATGGTAATAGCATAAGCCTTCGAGTCTATAAACGGATAAGTCTTGACGCTAATATTGGTGCTGGTGTTGGTTATCAAATTAGATATTGGTTTTCTAAGAATGATGACAACTATGCAGCTATGTTTTTCGGCGCGGAAATTTATGAGAGCCAGGCGACTTATAATTATTTCGGGATGCCGTCTACCACCCTATCGTATCCGGTCAGAGCAGTCTGCTCATACTAACGTATGCCTCCCATAACCCAAATCAATTAGCGACAGCAATGAAGCTTGCTGTCAGACATCGATAAGACGTTAGTCCGATTTCGGGACGTCAAATAAGCGAATGATGGAGCGGGGAGCGAAACGGCTTTAGAGCCGGTCGCTCCCCGTTTTCGTCGGTATACTTCATCGCTTGCCGGGAGGCATACGCGGATATGTACAGATTACTTGGCTGCAAAATATGCGGACATTCAGACAGATGGGGAACGGTAAGGATTAAGCAATGTTAAGTGGATGGACGGTCTCGAAAATACTTTGTATATTTGCAAAACAAAGCATAACAACACGCAATATAGACAGGATAATTATATGGAAAAGATAAAGATAGAGAATAAGGAATATGGGGGCGAACGGCCGTTGTTCGCCGCTCACGACTTGGAACTGGAACACGTAATCATCAATCCCGGCGAGAGCGCCTTGAAAGCCACGCGAGACATTGTGGCACGCCATTGCGAGTTCCGAGGCAAGTACCCGTTCTGGCACGCACGCAACTTCGAGGTCGAAGACTGCTACTTCACCGAGGGCGCACGTGCCGCGTTGTGGTATAGCCAAGACTGCGTAATGCGCAACTGCCGTGTCGAAGCGCCCAAGATGTTTCGCGAACTCAAGGGACTGTATGTCAGCGGCGTCGAATTTCCCAATGCGCAGGAAACCCTATGGCATTGCAGCGACGTCACCCTCGAAGACGTCAAGATGTTCAATGCCGACTACCTGTTTATGCACACCGACCATGTGGTCATCGACCGCTACGAGCAGCACGGCAATTACTCCTTCCAGTACTGCCACGATGTGGTGATACGCAATGCCAAGATTTACAGTAAAGACGCGCTGTGGAACACCGTGGGCGTCACCGTACGCGACAGCGAGCTGCACGGCGAGTACCTCGGCTGGTATTCGCACGGCCTGCGCCTTGTCAACTGCCATATCACCGGCACCCAGCCCCTGTGCTACTGCCACGACCTCGTACTCGAAAACTGCACTTTCGGCGCTGATGCCGACCTGGCCTTCGAGGACTCGGACGTGCGTGCCGGGATGCACGGACATATCACCAGTATTAAGAATCCGCGCCACGGATACATCTATTGTGACAGCGTGGGCGAGGTGATACTTGACGAGAACATCCAGTCGCCGGCCGACTGCCGCATCGTCACCACCGGCAGCGCCGACGCATGAGTCGGAACACTGGTTCGGACCTCGCGGCGCAATTGCGGTCGCCACGCGTGGCGACACTGCGCGGCAAGCTCTCTATGGTGGCGCGGCTGAGCTGGCCCGCCATCATGGCCCAGCTGTCCACGTTGCTCATGGAATATATCGACGCCGCCATGGTTGGGCACCTCGGCGCCGAGCCGGCCGCCTCGATAGGACTTATCGCTACCACGACATGGCTCTTTTGGGGCTTGGGCACGGCCACGGTCATGGGATTCTCCGTACAGGTGGCCCACCTTTTGGGCGGCGGCAAAGACGCCGAGGCACGCAGTGTCGTGCGCCAAGGCACTGTCGTTGTTACAGCCATCGGCATATTGGTCGCCTTGGTTGCCTTGGCCATTGCTCCCGGGCTGCCGCACTGGCTGGGCGGCAAGGGCGCTGTGTGCGATATGAGCACCTCTTATTTTGCCATATTCGGGGCCACGATGCCGGTGATATACCTGACCTTTATGGCCGGAGCGATGCTCCGCAGCAGCGGCAATATGCTTGTTCCCGGCGTGATAGCCGTGGTGATGTGCACCCTTGATGTGGTTTTCAACTTCCTGATGATATATCCGTCACATCATATAGATACCCCTTGGGGTACGCTTATACTGCCCGGAGCGGGGCTTGGCGTCACCGGCGCTGCTATAGGTACGGCCATGGCCCAGGTTGTGGGCTGTGTCATCCTGCTGTGGCACCTGTTACGCCGCTCGCCGGCGTTGGCCCGTCCGTGGTCACGAGCTCGTGGCTACGTCGGTTCGTGGTGGTACCTGAGCCGCCGTGTTATGCGCCATGCCGTCTCAGTTGCCAGTCCTATGGCGCTTGAACGCGTGGTCATGTGCGGAGCACAGATACTGATAACCGCCATAGTAGCACCTTTGGGCAATGCCGCCATTGCCGCCAACGCCTTTGCGGTGACAGCCGAGAGTCTATGCTATATGCCCGGCTACGGCATCGGCGAGGCCGCCACCACCCTTGTCGGTCAGAGCCTCGGGGCGGGTCGTCGCGCCCTGGCCATAAGCTTCGGTCGCATTACTATGACACTCGGCATTGTCATTATGGGTGTGCTGGGCGTTGTGATGTGGATATACGCTTACGATATGATAGCATTCTTTACGCCGGATGTCAATGTGCGCGAACTGGGCGCTATGGCTCTGCGTACCGAGGCATGGGCCGAACCGATGTTCGGCGCTGCCATAGTCGGCTACGGTATCGCTATAGGTGCACGCTATGCCACCGTGCCGGCGTGCATCAATTTCGGCAGCATCTGGGTCGTACGCCTGACACTGTCCGCGCTTCTGGCACCATCAATAGGTCTGCACGGCGTATGGCTGGCAATGTGTATCGAGTTGTGCTTCCGCGGCGCGGCCTTTGTTTTGCTCTTTATGCGTGGATGGTGGCTGAAACATGCAACGGCCATTGCCGCCGAGTCTAGGCCCATTGATGCTTAGCCTTGGCTTTCGAAATTCCGGTATTTCCAGGTCTGAAGCTAAGCAGAAATGAACAAATTATACGGACTATAACGATTTTCAACCATACAAAACAGAATAATGACATGGATATGGAAAGATATGATTTTGACACTCCGGTCAACAGGCTGCATACAGACAGCATGAAATGGGACGGATACAGCGTCCCTGGACACGACCTGATACCGCTATGGGTAGCCGATATGGACTTCAAGACTGCGCCGGAGATTATAGAAGCACTGGCCCGTCGCGCTACTCACGGGGTCTTCGGTTACAGCTTCCCCGGTGATGAGTACTATGGTGCCGTATCCTCGTGGTTTGAGCGGCGTCATCACTGGCATATAGACCGCAGTTGGGTGATTCCGACTACCGGTGTTCTTCCCGCCCTTGCAGCAGTATTGCGTGCCGTCACTCATCCCGGGGATGGAGTGGTGGTGCAGACCCCGGTGTACAACTGCTTCTTTTCGAGCATACGTAATGCCGGATGCCGCAATATGGACGCCCCGTTGCATTTGGATAATCACGGAATATACCAAATGGACTTCGATGTCTTGGAGAAAGCTCTTGCCGATCCCAAGAGCACGGCTATGATACTGTGCAATCCCCACAACCCCGGCGGCCGCGTATGGCTCGCCGAGGACTTACGCCGTGTCTACGAATTGTGCCGCAAGTACGATGTTACCTTGATAAGCGATGAGATACACTGCGAGATAGTCTTTGCGCCGCACAGCTACACGCCTATGGCCACATTGTGTGACGGCGACTGTGTCACTATGGTCTCGCCCAGCAAAGCCTTCAATCTTGCCGGATTGCAGGTCGCAAATATTATAGTCAAAGATTCCCGTCTACATCGCATTATCAATCGAGCAATCAATGACAATGAGACTTGCGACATAAGCCCCTTTGCAATCATAGCCCTACAAAAAGCATACAACGAAGGCGAGACGTGGTTGCAAGCTATGCTCAGATATGTACATGCCAATTACGAGAGTGTGAGCGATTACGTGGACCAAAACATTCCCGGAATACGCGTTTTGCCACTTGAAGGCACATACTTGGCATGGGCCGACTGTCGCGAGATGCTCGGATGGCGAGGGCAGGCTGTGGCCGAATTTGCCGAGGCGCTCAGGCGAGATACCGGTGTATGGGTGCAGCCGGGCACGGCCTATGGTGCCGAGGGCGAAGGCTTTGTACGTATCAACTTGGCCACCACTCGTGCCCTTTTGGCCGAAGGAATGCGGCGCATACGCGCTTATGCACAAGAATAGGACGAGGTAATACGGCGTAAGCCCCGATATGAAGAAAAAAACAGGGCGGCAGACACCGGATTGTCTGCCGCCCTGTTTTATCTGCTTAAAAGGGCTGCCGTTCAGTCTTCTATAAATTCAACGATGTTGGCCAGAACGTTGGCATCGGTGAAGCCGAATTTCTCGTCCAGAACCTTATATGGAGCGGAAGCTCCGAAGTGCTCAAGTCCGAAGATATCCCATTTGGCGGTACCGCGCATCAGCGGATACAATGCTGCGGGCAGTCCGGCGGTAATGCCGTAGCGCGGAACGTTGGGCGTGAGCACGCTGTCGCGGTATTCCTTGTCCTGACGCAGGAACAGCCCTACGGAGGGAACGGAAACTACGCGCACGCGGCGGCCTTCCTCGGCCAGAGCCTCGGCGGCATGTACGGCCAAAGCGACCTCGCTACCGTTGGCCACGAGTACCAATTCGGGATTCTCGGCTTCGATGACGGTGTATCCGCCGCGCTGTGCACCATAAGCGGCTTTGCGGCGGTCGTTGTCGGCGGCAGGCAAATCCTCAAGATTCTGACGCGAAAGTATCAATACAGTCGGACATTCCTTATTGTCCATAGCCATCTTCCAAGCTACAGCGGTTTCGGCACTATCGGCGGGACGCAATACCAAGGTGCTTTGGCGGCCGCCGAAGTTGTCGAGAAGCTCCATGAGGCGTATCTGTGCTTCCTGTTCCACCGGCTGGTGAGTAGGTCCGTCCTCGCCTACGCGGAAGGCATCGTGCGTGAAAATGTACTTCACCGGCAGTTCCATAAGCGCAGACATACGCAGAGCCGGTTTGATATAGTCGCTGAAGACGAAGAAAGTGCCGCAAGCGCCGATACATCCGCCATGAAGGGCGATGCCGTTGATTGCGGCGGCCATAGTCAGCTCGGCCACACCGGATTGTAGAAATTTGCCGCCGAAATCGCCGCGAGCGAAGGCGCGAGTCTGCTTCAGGTACCCGTCGGTCTTGTCCGAATTGGCAAGGTCAGCCGATGAGACAATCATATTGTCTACGGTCTGTGCGAGTAGACCTAGAACCTTGGCCGAAGCGTTGCGCGATGCCTCGTTGGCCTTGAATTCGATTCCGTCGTATTCGATTTGCGGCAATTTGCCGTTGATGTAGTCTTGTAAGGTCTTAGCGGCTTCGGGGTTGGCATCGGCCCAGGCTTTAGCCACTGCACGACGCTCGGCTACGGTTTTGTGCAGTTGCTCGGCGCGTGTGGCGTAGAGGGCACGAGTAGATTCGCGTATCTCGAAAGGCTTTGCCGGGTCGCCGCCGAGGCCGCGGATGGTGGCCTCCAGGTCCGCTCCGGCGCTTGTCAGGGGTTGACCATGGGTGGATACAGCTCCTTCGAGGCTTGTGCCATCGGGGCGTACAGCGCCCTTGGCCATAATTGTGTGTCCGATGATTAGGGTGGGGCGGTGTTCCTCCTCTTGGGCGGCTTCGATAGCGGCGGCTATGGCTGCGCAATCGTTTCCATCGATGTCAATGACGTTCCAGCCCCAAGCGCGGTATTTGGCGGCGGTGTCTTCATCGGTTACGGCATCGGTGGTGGTGGATAGCTGCACCTTGTTTGAGTCGTAGAACATTATAAGATTGTTCAGACCCAGATGCCCGGCCAGGCGTCCCGCTCCTTGACTGATTTCCTCCTGTATGCCGCCGTCGCTGATAAAGGCATAGGTCTTGTGTCCGCAGGCAGCCTCGCCGAAGCGTGCCACAAGGAAGCGCTCGGCAATGGCGCAGCCGACAGCCATAGCATGTCCCTGGCCTAATGGTCCGGAACTGTTCTCAATGCCGCGATTGACGTCAAGTTCCGGATGTCCCGGTGTCACGCTGCCCCACTGACGGAACTGAGCCAACTCTTCGGGTGTGAATTTGCCGGAGAAGGCAAGTACGCCGTAAAGCATCGTAGACATGTGTCCCGGGTCAAGGAAGAAACGATCGCGGGCAATCCATTGAGGATCTTCGGGGTCGTAGACAAGGTATTTTGCAAAGAGTGTATTGATGAAATCGGAAGCACCCATGGCACCGCCCGGGTGGCCGGATTTGGCTTTCTCAACCATTGATGCTATCAGCACGCGTAGGTTGTTGGCAGCACCATCGAGTTGTATACGTTCTTGTTGGTCCATATATTATAGTGTTTTAGGTTTTTTTATTATCAATTGTCGGCAGTGAATTTCTGCAAAAGTAATAAATAATCGCGAGAATAGCGTTATCTAAGGCCTCCAAAGTGCGTTTGTAGATTGACTTTAGATCTTAGGCAAAAAGTGTGGCGATACTATCGGATGCGCTTGTCGATAGAGGATAGTATGGAAGTTTAGTCAAAGGAATTGACAGCCAGGAACTACGGCTGTCGGTCGAAAAACGGATGCAAAAAACGTCAAAAAAATTTGGTTGAATCGAGATTATGGCGTAAATTTGCGTCAGGCAATCGGCAGGATGACATCCTCAAAGGTGAACTCCGGCGGCTTCGCAGAGGCGGGAAGTCGTGTTGATAGTCCCTAAATAGACGCATCGCATAACGATATATGCCACATCAAAGTAGATTGGGAAACTCTTCAAATCATTATGAAATGCCGAGACAAGCTTAGCCTTCCAATGGCGGGCCCCAAGTGACTCTTAATGAGACACTGTGCAATTCTTTTGCGCCGGGTGGATTACAAAGGATGGCGAGCACTCAAATCCTGTCATATCGGAGTTTCATCGCATCCTTTGATGTGGCTTTTTTTGTGCAAAAAATACAGTCAAGCCGACTGTGTCTCAAAAAAAAACACTAAATTTGTAAACTTATATGCCGTATTGGTGTGCCATACCGAGGCGGTGTGCGTTGCGGCCAAATAATAGAATAATAAATTACTAAAGAATAATAAATTACTAATCAAATATTTTCATGGAAATTACAGGTAAAATCATTTTCGATCTTCAGGAACAATCCGGTGTCAGCAAAGCCGGCAACAACTGGAAGAAGCACGAGTATGTTCTTGAAACTCAGGAGACTTATCCTCGCAAAGTCAAATTCGACTTTTTCGGCGACAAGGCCGACCAATACAAACTGAGTGTGGGTAAGGCATACACCATAAGTTTCGACCTCGAGAGTCGTGAATTCAACGGTCGCTGGTACACGGATGCACATGCTTGGAAAGCCGAAGATGCGCCGAGCGCCGAAACGACTGCCTCCACTCCCGTGCCCCCTATGGCGCAGCAGGCTCCCATCGAAGCCCCTGTGCCTCCCGCTCCCGGAGCTGCCGGTGCATCTGACGACCTGCCTTTCTGACGCAAAGCAGGACAGACATTATGCGCGCTTGCCGGAGCCTTGTGCATCCATAGCAGGCGCGTGCTTGTTTACACAAAAGATTAAACCAAAACATCAAACCACAAGAATGAAAACATTGACAGCACTGGTGACGGTGCTTCTTATGGCTCAACCGCTTATGTCACATTCAGCTCCCGTGGCGACATCTTCGACCAAGAAGGCCGAGACCGCCAATCCGCTGTTGCGCCCATTCAGGACTACCGAGCACAACACCCCTCCTTTCAATGCTATAGATAACAGTATGTGGCTTCCGGCCATCCAAGAAGGCATAGCACGTGCCAATAAGGATATTGACGCCATCGCCAATAATAAAGCCAAGCCGACGTTCAAAAACACCATTGAGGCTTTGGACTGTGCCGGCGAAGATCTCAACCGTACGCTCGGCGTGTTCTATGCACTTCTTTCGGCTGAGGCCGATGACCAAATGATGGAAGTCTCGGTAGTGGCCTCACGGCTGCTGAGCGAGTACTCGACATCCATCACTCTTAACGAGAAACTGTGGCAGCGTGTTCGTCAGGTTTACGGCAACCGCGAGGCACTCAAACTGACGTCCGAAGACAGTATGCTGCTGCAGCGTACTTACGACTCCTTTGCTCGTAACGGCGCGACTCTTGAAGGCGAGGCTCGCGAACAATATAAGAGCCTCAGCGCAGAACTATCCGAACTGACTACACTTTTTGGACAGAACGTCCTCAAGGAAGTCAATACTTACGAAGTATGGCTCACTAAGGATGACTTACAGGGATTGCCCGAAAGTTCGATAGAAGCCGCCGCCAAGGCCGCTTCTGACAAGGGCCGAGCCGGGGAATACCTCTTCACCCTCGACCAGCCCGTATACATTGCCTTTATGAAATACAGCAGTCGCGCCGATCTGCGCGAACGGATGTACAGGCTCTATACGGGACGTAATACCTGGGGTAAGTACAATAATATAGACGTGATGATACGTATTGCAGATGTACGTCGTCGTCTGGCCAATCTCCTGGGTTACAAGACATACGCGGCTTATAGCCTGACCAATACAATGGCCGGGACACCCGAGGCTGTGTATGACCTGCTGGGACGCTTGCGCCAAGCCTATGCGCCTGCGCTTGAGAAAGAAATGGCTTCGCTGACGGCTTTTGCCTCCAAGTTTGAAGGCAAATCGGTGACTATACATCCCTGGGATTACAGCTACTACTCCAATAAACAGCGTGCTGCCGAATATGCTTTCGATGAGGAAGCTATGCGCCCTTATTTCGAGCTTTCGAATGTCATCAAGGGCGTATTCGGCTTAGCCACTCGCCTTTACGGCGTGACTTTCACTCCCAATCCCAAGGTACAGGTTTATCATCCCGATGTAACGGCTTATGACGTCAAGGACGAAAACGGCAAATTCATCGGCGTATTCTATACAGACTTTTTCCCTCGTGCCGGCAAACGCCCGGGAGCATGGATGACCAACTTCAAGGAACAATGGAAAGACGCCAAGGGCAAAGAATCGCGTCCTCAGGTGACTATCGTGATGAATTTCACCAAGCCTACGGCCGATAAGCCGTCGCTGCTGACACCCTACGAGGTAGAGACATTTATGCATGAATTCGGCCACGCACTGCACGGCCTGCTTGCAGACACCAAGTATCGCACCTTGAGTGGTACTAATGTATTCCGCGATTTTGTTGAATTGCCGTCGCAGTTCAACGAAAACTTCCTGACCGAGCGACAGTTCCTTGACACCTTTGCTCGTCATTACGTTACGGGCGAGGCTATACCAGATTCGCTGGTGGACGGCCTGATACGTTCGTCGCGCTACGGCGCTGCTTACTCGTGCATGCGCCAGTTGTCTTTCGGATACCTCGATATGGCATGGCACACCATCGAAAAACCGGTGGATGACGCTGTGGAATTCGAGATTGAAGCCATCAAGCCGGTACGCATATTCCCGACGGTGTGCGGTTCAATGACATCACCCCAGTTCAGCCACATCTTCTCAGGAGGCTATGCAGCAGGGTATTACAGCTACAAGTGGTCTGAAGTGCTGGATGCTGACGCTTTTAGCGTATTTCAAAAGAACGGTATATTCGATGTTAAAACAGCACACTCGTTCCGCGACAATATCCTCAAGCGCGGCGGCACCGAAAATCCCGCCGAACTCTATCGCCGATTCCGTGGCGGCGAACCCACCATCGATGCCTTGCTGCATCGTGACGGCATAAAGTAACGGAAAAGTAAACCAATCCCCCCCTATACGGCGACGCCATATACCCCACTGCGGATATGGCGTCGCCGCTTTGTTTTGCTTGTATTCAAACTTTCTGAATGTCGAGAGCGTTTACTTTAGAAACAAAATATTGACTTTATGAATACTATGCAAGCATTTTTAAATGTGATGGCGATTATTGCCGTTACATTATCGGTCAATCCGAAGTCTGAGGCATGTACACGTGTGGTGTATGCCGGACGTGGCAATACGACAATAACAGGACGCAATCTGGATTGGATGGCGCCTATACCGACCAATTTGTATGTTCAGCCGCGAGGCATCAATCGCGTATCTGCGCAAGGAGACAATGCCTTGCGATGGAAATCTCTGTATGGTAGTGTAGTAGCAGTGGGTTACGACATGGGTGTATCCGAGGGTATGAATGAGCGAGCTCTTGTATGCAACCTCTTGTACCTGCCCGGTACGCAATATAAAATGACTAAGGAGACACGTCGTCCGATGTCATCGTCACTTTGGGCACAGTATATTCTGGACAATTATGCTACGGTGGCCGATGCTGTCGAAGGATTGTCTCGTGATGTATTCTACATAGACGCTCCGGATATGCCGGGAGGCGCATCGACGACACTACATGCGGCATTGAGCGATGCGTCAGGTGATTGCGCAATCATAGAGTATACGAATGGACGCATTATTATATTTCATGGGCGCGAGTGTCGAGTGTTGACCAACGCTCCGATATATGAAAGTCAAAGGACTATCGAACAATACTGGTCTCGTATCGGCGGGATGAAAATGCTGCCCGGCACCAACAGCAGCAGTGATCGCTTTGTGAGAGCTTCTTTTTATATAGGGTGTATCCCGGATACGGTAAAACACGAAGTGGCCTTGGCAGGAGTTTTCGGCGTACTATTCAATTGTGCCGTCCCGGTAGGTATCTCAATACCCGACAGTCCCGAAGTATCGCAGACACAATGGCGCTCGGTCGCCGACCATTCTAATCTGGTGTATTACTATGCCACCACGTACAATCCTTCGGTAATGTGGGTCAACTTGCGACAATTTGACCTTGACGACGGTGCACCGATAATGAAACTGGATATTATCAACCAAACGAAAGCGTATATCGGCAATGTTCGTGACGATATGTGCCCTGACAAGGGCTATGTCCCGATGTTCTCAATGGAGCAATGGCGTCGCTCTCAGAAGTGAGCATAAGCCTTAGACATCGCGACCCGAGACCGTGATTCTGCCGTGACTGGTTGCGTCTTTACATTCGACAATTGACTATCGCTTGGGGAAATCTCTATTGACTAACCTTGAGCATCTGTAGGGCATATCGCCCAAATTTGCGGAAGCAAGGCTGAGTCGTCATCGTTGTGTATCACTTCCGGAACGATTGAACATTCTTTGGGCTCGGTTTCGTTATTCTGGCTATGGATGCGTTGCAGCACTTGCTGACGTGAGGCATTATCGCGTGCCGACACGCGCGATATGCGCGTCTCAATATCGGCAGTGACTTCCCAGATACGGTCGACATATTTCCAGAGTCCCGAGGTGTATAGTATTGCACTTTCGACAAAAAACAGCCCCGGCGTTCGGCGAGCACAGGCTTTGACATCGCTAATGACGGCTTCATGTACTATGGCATCGAGTATGGCCAATTTGGTTTTGTCACCGAAAACTATCTGCGCCAAGCGAGGACGATTGATGCTCCCATCGGTGTTAATTGTTGACGGACCTATCATTTCGGCTAATTTGCGGCGTATTTCCGGGTCTTGGTCCATAATTGCCTTGGCATTGCTGTCACAGTCATACACCGTAAATCCACATACGCGTAAGATGTGGCTGACAAAGCTTTTGCCCGAACCGATACCGCCGGTTATACCTATGGTTTGCGTAGCCATAATTACAATTTGATGCGTATTTAAGCCGGGAGCGTTTTGTATAGGATGTTGATGGAATCAAGCATAGTCGAGTAGATGTGAGGATTGAAACTCAGCGTTCGACCATATATTCCACCGAATCGGTGCTGAGACGAATATTGCGTAGAGACGGAGCTTTCGAGTTGTCCGCGGTGATGCAAATGCGTCGTGTCGGGTGTGACATATCAATGCTGCGATAGTCGGCGGTGACGACCAATGGAGGCAATTGCTCGTTGTACATATTGGCCGGCACCATATATGCGGCTGTTACCGTGGTCGGAAGCAGAATAAGTCGAACGCTGTCCGGAACATTGATGGCAGTGATGGGAACCTTGATGGAACGTGCTATCAGCGGCTCGACGCAAAAGGTTACGCTGACACTATCCGGGAAGGCTCGGCATCCGGGCGGGACATTTACGCGTGTGCGTATTGTTTGAGTCTCGGACATATTTGTGTACTGGATGACGGGCGTAACGACTTTGTCCACAGCGGAATCCAAGGGTCGCATCGAATAGACGACTACCGATTCGGGTACGCATTTGATTCCGGCCAGAGCGAAGTCCGAGCGTGCCGATACCTGCGCGGCCACGTCTACCGGCATGGATACTCCGGGCCTTGAAGTGAACATTATATTGAGGGAGTCCGGGCTGAAAGACAATATTTGAGCGTTCTGACCGAAGACATTGCGCAATAATGCGCGCATTTCCGAAGTTCCTACGGAAATGCGATTGCCATGCATAAGGTACTTGTAGTCTATAGATATTGTCGGCGGCGTCCCGATACTGAATTTTATAAGTTGAGATCCGCGCGATTTGACGCTGACATTTATGCCCTCAGGCAGGTACGAAATCATTGTAACCGAATCCGGCTTGTTGACTATCTCAACACGACAACGGATGTCTTGTTGCATTTCCTGATTCAGCGACATTACCACCCATAGGGCGGCTGAAATTGCCAGAAAGACACAAAACGTCAATACGCTCTTCCCACGGGGCGAGAAAACGTATTGACGTATAATGTTTGCGGCGCGTCGGGCCTTGTCTTGCAGGGCACCCACGGCTTACACTTATTTTTGTGCTTCGTTGGCTTGAACTGCGGAGGGGTATACCGAGTTGCGATCTACGCGAATCTTGACGTCTTTGTCCACTTCGATGAGCATGGTGTTGGTGTTTTCGTCAATTTCGCGGATGCGTCCGTATATGCCGCCGGCTGTAACAACGTTGTCCCCCTTAGCCATAGCTTCACGTTGTTTGCGCAGTTCCTTCTGCTTCTTCTGCTGGGGACGAATCATAAAGAAGTAGAAGATGGCAATCAGTGCCACAATCATGATGATATTCATCATTCCGGCACCTGCTCCGGTATTTGCTCCGGCACCTGAGGTAGCTCCATCGAGAAGTATTGCGTTTTCAATCATAACTTGTCTTTTTTTGTAAGTGAATTATTAGTGTATGGTATTTACTTATATATTACGTTGTTGTTCTTGAGATATGTAGCTACGGAATAGAGTATGCCGTTGACGAATTGGCCGCTCTTCGATGTTGAGTAATTATTGGCCAATTCGACGTACTCGTTCATAGTCACTGCCACGGGAATGTTAGGGTAGGCCACCAACTCCGTAATGGCTGTAATCATAATGACGATGTCCATAAATGGTATACGCTCTATTTCCCAGTTTTGGTTGTTGATGAAGCGGTTGATGAGTTCGCGGTATTCGTAGCGATGCTCTATTGCAGCATCGAAGAGTTCGGCACCGAAGGTCGCGTCTTCTTCATCTTTGTATTTATCCAAAAGGGATATCGGCTCGTCAGGATGCGACTGCGCATAGCGTATTGTCTTGAGCACGAATGTACCCATAATATTAAGGTCGTCGTTCCAAAACACCGATTCGTTTTCGATGGCCTCCTCGAGTGCATCGCTACGGAACACGACATTGCGAAGCAGATTGCGCCATACTTCGCAGTCAAGTTCGAAAACGGTGCTTTCGGCTTCCATATAGTCGGTATAGTATTGCGATGCGGTGATTTCCTTGAGTAGGTCATTAACCAGCGAGAAGTCAGAGGTCCAGCCTGAGGCATTTTTTTCGTAGTATGATGCAAATGCGGGCGATTCGAGAAGCTTGGCCACGAAGGAGTTGTCTACAAACCGCATATTCGGGTTGAGCTCGTCTTGCGTAGCCAAAAATTTAGACTTGGCGTTTTCGATGTTCTCAGCCTGAGCTTTGGTTAGATTGGCTATCAGACAAAAGATATCGCAATATAGGTTGTAGGCTTTGTCCAGTGATAGTGCCAAGTCTTTCTTTGCCGAGGTATAGCCCATAGAGGCATCGCGATACGAAGTCAATGTATTCTCAAAAAGGATAAAGCCTTGTTCGAATCCCTTATTGGTAAACCTTTCGAGCGAACGTATTGCCGCTGTGAAGGCGCGATCACGCTTGATTATGGTGGTAAATACAGTGATCCACATTGATACCTCAAACGCAATTTCGGGCGAGCGTTTTTTGCTGTAGTCTTTATATGCCGACGATTGGGCGATGTTGTCTGCCAGACGCTGCATCTCCGGGGCTATGACTTGAAGGTCGTTGTCGTCCTTAAAGAGTATTTCCTTGATAGTATCGTCTGCGGCTAAGGCAGCACCTACGCGGCTGCGAAGCATCTTCTTGTCCACAGCTATAGCCACGGGCATCTTGGCCGTCTTCTTGCCGTTGGTGAACTGTACCAGCATCAGCAGCAAGTCTTTATAGACTTTGTATGCAAACACAGCGTCCTGTGACGTCGATTCCGGTTGTTGAAGAATTTTGAAATCGGTACGTGTCAGTAGGTATGAGTACAGCATCTGTACCACCTTGGTTCGTATAAGTATACGGTTGATCATGCTTGAATATGTGCGTCTATAAATGAGTGCCGTTTCGGGCTTGCTTGCCGTTCGGCTATGCAAAGTTAATACTTTTTTTCAAGATGACTGTTATACAGCTTGATTTTCGACAGGACTTTTGCCACATAAGATGCTTGCTGCCGATTGGGAGTGGAAGAATAAACGGTATAACAAATACAATGTCAAGCAGATGCCCCGATCGTTATGGAAAGATTTTGCTTGTCACCGGGCGAGATGATTCCAGCCTTGAGCCTTGATGGCGATTTCGTTTTCGCCATCACGAGTGACCATTGCGCATCCCAGTTTCTGATCCGTGATGTGCCCGATGATGCGTATACCGGACATGTCTTTGACTTTATTGTGGTCGGCCAGCGGAACGGTGAATAGCAGTTCGTAGTCTTCTCCTCCGTTCATAGCAGCTGTTATGAGGTTCATATTCAATTCCTGAGCCATTACGGCAGTTTGATAGTCTATGGGTATGCGCTCTTCGTAGACACGGCATCCGGTCTTAGATTTTTGGCAAATGTGTAACAGCTCGGAAGACAGACCGTCGGAGATATCAATCATAGAGGTTGGTACGATGCCGGCCCGGTCCAATTGGGCTATGATATCGCGTCGCGCTTCGGGCTTGAGTTGTCTTTCAACGAGATATTCTTTGCCGGTGAATTGGGGCTCGAAGTCCTTGATGCCCACTGATGCAGCTTTTTCGCGTTCGAGCACTTGGAGCCCCATATATGCAGCACCAAGGTCGCCGCTGACACAGATCAAATCGTTGGGGCGAGCACCGTCACGACCTACGACTTTAGCGGCAGGAGCATCGCCGATGATGGTGACGGAGATGACCAATCCTTGGCGCGAGGATGTCGTGTCTCCGCCTACCAGGTCTACGCCGTAGACTTCACAGGCCAGCCGCAAGCCTTCGTAAAGTTGCTGAATGTGCTCTACGGTAAAGCGGCGTGAAATGCCCAAAGATACCACAATCTGCCGCGGTGTGCCGTTCATAGCGTATATATCGCTGAAGTTGACAACGGCTGATTTATATCCCAGGTGCTTGAGTGGCACGTATGTCAGGTCAAAGTGTATGCCCTCCATAAGGATATCTGTGGATACGAGCACGCGTGTGTCCGGATAAGACAATTCGGCGGCGTCATCGCCGATGCCACGTATTGTAGAGGCATTTTTGTGGACGATGCCTTCGGTGATTTTATCTATAAGACCGAATTCGCCCAGAGTTGCTATTTCTGTCTGCTTTTCTTCCATGAGGCCTAATTTTATAGTGATTGTTATGGTGCGGTTGTGTTTGGTGGTGAGGATGTGGGGGCAAGGCGGATTGTTCGGTATAATGTTGTGGTGACACGTCAGCCGCGTGAGCCGGGGCGTGTCACCACAATATTAATCGGGTCGTAATCGCCCTGTTAGTTGGCAGATACGAGTTCCTTGATGATGGCGAGCATCTTGGGCTGAGCGTTCTCAGCAGCCACTTGTACTTCTTCGTGGGTGGGCACTTGACGAACGTCTTTGCCTCCGAGGTCGGTGATGACGGAGATGCCGTAGACGCGCATTCCGGCGTGACGTGCCACAATGACTTCGGGAACGGTGGACATACCTACAGCATCGCCGCCGATTACACGGAAGTACTCATATTCGGCCGGAGTCTCGAATGTCGGACCTGTGGTGCCTACATATACGCCGTGCATCAGACGGATGCCGAGGCGCTTGGCTATTTCGTCTGCCTTGCGGATGAGTTCGTGGTCGTATGCTTCGGTCATTGCCGGGAAGCGCGGACCTAGTTCCTCGTAGTTTTTGCCGCGCAGCGGGTTTTCGGGGAAGAGGTTGATCTGGTCGGTAATGGTCATGATATCACCTACACGGAAGTCTTTGTTCATACCGCCTGCTGCATTGGATACATACAGGGTGTCAACGCCGAGAGCCTGAAAGACACGCACGGGGAAGGTAACGGCCTTCATATCATAGCCTTCGTAGTAGTGGAAGCGGCCTTGCATTGCGATGACACGTTTGCCGTTAAGGTCGCCGAAAATGAGGTTGCCGCTGTGCCCTTGTACGGTGGATATGGGCATATTGGGTATCTTGCTGTAGGGAATGACTAACTTGTTGTCAATATGGTCTACGAGTGCGCCGAGGCCGCTGCCGAGGATGATGGCAGTCTTGGGCATGTCGCTTACGCGTTCGCTAAGAAAGCGCGCTGTTTCTTTGATTTTTTCGAGCATTGTGAATAATAGTTTTTATGTTTTTAGTGTGTGTTGTTTAATCGAATGTAGGTCCTATGCCGCGTAGCACCCATTATTGTCAGGTGTGCCGCAATGGGTTGAGCAGCCCTTTGAGCTTCATCAGACGAAGTATCTCATCACGGAGTGTCTCGCCACGCAACGTATCTCCCGGCTCGGTATGCAGAAATTCGACGTGCACAGGGACATACATCAATGCGTTTTTGAGCGCTTTCGGAAAGTACGGATTGTTTAGCAGCCGTACGGCGTCTTTTTCGGTTGTAACAATGACTTTGCGTGCGCCTTGCAGGCTATTGTATCTCTCGGTGATGAGCTCGAGGTCGTGGCGTGTGTAGTTGTGATGGTCATCGAAGATATTGACCTTGACGTGTGCGTCAAAACTTTTGACGTAGCGGACGAAGGGCTTCGGATTGGCTATGCCGGCAATGACGAGAACGGCATCGTTGGTCGTGAGCCGATCCAGCCGTATGGGTGTGCCGCCGAAGACTGGGCGTGTCTGCTCGTAGGCGTAACGTGAATAGAACAGACCTTGGTCGGGAATCAGGTTGAGATTTTTGCCGAAAGTCCTGATGTCGATTGGCCTTATGCTATTCGGACATTTGGTGACGATTACGATATCGGCGCGTGTGATGTTTTTTGCCGATTCGCGTAGGCGTCCGTAAGGTAGCATCCTGTCCTTGAAATATGGGCGATTGTATTCGGTGAGTACAATCGAAATGTCAGGCTTGACGCGGCGGTGTTGGAATGCATCGTCCAAGACAATCATACTGAGCGATGGGTCATCGGCAAGCATCCGTCTAATCCCGGCTACGCGGTCTTCGCATACGCATACGGTGATTTTGCGCCCGAATTTGTGGTATATTTGGTACGGTTCATCGCCGATGTCGTTAGGAGTCGATTGGGGAGTGGCGGCCACAAATCCGGAGGTGTGTCGCTTGTATCCGCGGCTGAGTATCCCGATGTTGAAGCGGTCGCGTAAGGCGGCTACAACGTATTCGGTATGAGGTGTCTTGCCGGTACCGCCCACGGCGAGGTTGCCGATGCAGACCACAGGGACATCAAAGGAGTACGACTTGATGATGTTGCAGTTATAGCATAGGTTGCGCACAGCCGTTACCACGCCGTATATCTTAGACAGCGGTAGAAGGATGAGTTTGGCTAATGTTGGTCTGCGCATCTTGCGTTGTCGTTTTGTGGTGTCCTGTTTTTTGCCTTGTCGATTTTTGATGTTGCCTGTCGCTGTTTAGCGCTGTCTTTTCGCTTGTCTGTGTGTATTCTGGGATACTAATGGACGCTTATTGGAGAGTTATGCACTCCATACGTGCCTGTATAGGTGACATACTGACAATCTGCCCCAGCATCCGTAATGCTTTGTCTGCTTCGGCAGGTGGAATTGCGGCCCATGAGGCTTTGGCTTTTAATGCTTCGGGTATGGCGCCTTGTCCGCCGATACCGGCAGAGAGCAGTCGCTGTAGCGGCGAAATGTCTGCGGTTGGGTATGTGGCGTAAGCTGTGGGAGCTATGCCAATTTGGCGTGCAAGGTCGGCAATGGCATCGTGTAGCGAGCCTATACGGTCTACAAGTCCTATGTTTAATGCTGTTTTGCCGTCCCATACGCGGCCTTGTGCGATGGCATCGACACTGTCTCGGGAGATATGGCGACCATCGGCGACGCGTCCTACGAATGTCTCGTATCCGCGTTGGATGGCACGTTGCATCTCGGCTTTTTGCCTTGGTGTCATATTTGAGGTTACAGATAAATCAATGGCATCGGGACCTGTGCTGACGCTGGAGAAGTGTATGCCCAGATGTTTGTTCAGTGTGCCTTCGATGGATGGAATGATGCCGAAGATGCCTATTGAGCCGGTGAGCGTTTGCGGCATAGCGTATATGCGGTCGGCGCCGCAGGAGATGTAGTAGCCTCCGGAAGCTGCGTAGTCGCCCATGGAGACGTATACTGGCTTGTTCTGTGCCTTGAAGAAACGCACGGCGTCCCATATCTGTTCGCTGGCAAAAGCGCTGCCGCCGCCCGAATTGACGCGCAGCACCATTCCTGCAATGTTGTCGTCCTTGGCAAGGCGTAGTATCTCGGGTACGAGCGAGGATGCCACTATGCCTTCGTTGCCGTCCTCGGTGATATCGCCGTCTGCAAAGACTACAGCGATATGAGTGTCGTCTTTTGTGGCAAAGGTGGCCTCTGTGTAATCGGACATATACTCGTCCGGAGATACCAATTCAAGGTCTTCCGGATTAGCTGTCTCGGTGAGCGTACACAATGCGTCTTCTACTTGACGCCGATATGCGGATTTGTCTATAAGCTTATGGTTGAGACACCATTGTGCGCTACGGCTCATGGTAAGCGAGTCGGCCAAGGCGCAGACTTTGGATGCCGACATTTTGCGTGACATTCCGATGCCTTTCGAAATGTTGGTCCATATCGAATCAAGGAATAATTGTGTCTGCATGCGAGCCGGTTCGCTCATACTATTGAGTAAGAATGGCTCAACGGCGCTTTTGTAGGTGCCTACTTTGAAAACCTGGACATTTACATCCAGTTTGTCTAAGGCGTCTTTGAAGTAAGGAACAGAAGACGACAGGCCGTGTATGTCAAGTGTACCCACGGGATTGAGGTATACCGTATCGGCAACGGAGGCCACGTAGTAGTCGCCTTGGCTGAAGTCGTCACCATAGGCCAAAACCCACTTGTCTGAGCTCTTTTTGAAGCGGGCGAGTGCTTCACGCAGCTCGGCACGTGAGGCGTATCCCAACACACTACCTGAGCAGTCGATGTACACTCCGTCAATGCGGGTGTCTGTAGCTGCGTATTCCAGCGAACGTAAGATGTCCTCGAAGGTGGTGTTGGATTGACCATTGAGGATGAGGTCGGGGATGTCTTGCGGTGCCCGGCGTTCGCTGATGGTTCCGTCAAGTCGTATATGTAATATGCTGTGGTCTACTATTTCGACACTTTTGAGGCTCGACCCGACAAGCCCGGCAATGAATACGATCGAGAGTGCGAACAATAACATCACCGACAGCCAAATGGCGGCCATCGAGCCGAGGAATGACATAAAGAATTTTTTTAGCATAGTCGTCAGTGTCTGTTACACAAGCCCGTGCCGCGTGATAGTGTGTCTGCGCGGCACATATTCTCTGCTGTGCAAAGTTACTAATAAATCCTCGGTCATCCAAAGATTTACGCTATTTTGTTGCGCAGGCTTTAATGCAACGGGCGCGACATATTGTAGGATCGTGTCGCAGCAGTCGTGGCGAGCCGAAGATATTGAACGTTGTCAATGGTTAAGGCCGCGAGGCCGGAGAAAAAAATTACTTGTTATTGTAGTAGCACATAGCGTGCTGCAGCCCGCAGAGAACAGCATCTTGTGCGGCTTCGACGGCTACATTGACGCGGTCGCGAAGAGCATCTTCCTGCTCGGGAGTGAAGTGGCCGAGGACATAGTCGACTTGACATCCGCGAGGAAAATCATTTCCTACGCCGAAACGAAGTCGTGCGTAGTCCTGCGTGCCGAGCATAGCTGCAATGTTTTTCAAGCCGTTGTGCCCGGCATCGCTACCGGAGGGCTTGAGGCGGATGGCTCCGAAGGGTAGGGCGATGTCGTCCACGAGCACAAGAATGTTCTCGATGGCGATTTTTTCCTTGTCTTTCCAATAGCGGACGGCGTTGCCGCTGAGGTTCATGTATGTGGAGGGCTTGAGCAGAACCACTTGCTGGTTCTTGAGGCGTGCGTGTGCGATGTCGCCATAACGCCCGGTTTCAAAAGAAATATTGGACGCCTGAGCCCAGGTGTCCAATATTCTGAAACCGATGTTATGTCTGGTATCACGATATTCATCGCCGATATTGCCCAAGCCAACAATGAGATGCTTCATCGTTGTGGTGTCGGGTATCGGTTATGAATATGTTATTCAGCAGCGGTAGCTTGAGCACCGCGAGCGGCGCGCGTCAGCTGTACGGCACATACCACGGCGTTCTTGGCGTTGACCAATTCGAGACCTTCGAAGTGGATATCGCCGACCTGAAGTGTCTTGCCTAAGCCGAGGTTGTCGACATTGATGACCAGACGCTCGGGAACGTTGGTGTAGATGGCTTTAACTTTGAGTTTCTTCATTGAAAGGCTGAGCTTACCGCCGGCTTTAACACCTTCGGCATGGCCTTCGAGTTTGACGGGTACTTGGATAACTACGGGTTTCTTGTCGTCAACTTCGAGGAAGTCCATGTGGAGGATGGTGTCCTTGACGGGGTGGAACTGGATATCCTTGAGTATGGCCATCTTTTTGCCGCCGTTGAAGTCAAGTTCGATGGCGAAGATGTCGGGTGTGTAGACAAGCTTGCGCACATCGTCTTGCGCTACGACAAGATCTGTGGTTATCAGGGCTTTGTTGTCGCCGATTTCAACGAGTTTCTGACCGGGAGCGAGTGTGCCGGTGAAAGGCAATTCGACTGCGGCGCCGCCGTTGAGGACTACGGGAATTTTGCCTTCGGCACGCAGTGCCTTGGTTGCCTTTTTGCCCAGGTCGGTACGGGGCTCGGCTTTAAGTTGGAATGTCTTCATTGTTGTTTTTGTGTTGTTTTGTGTTACTAAAAATTAAGTTGCTCTTAATTTCCCATCACACGGGAGGGCTATGAAAAGCGGTTGCAAAGGTATGCTTTTTTTTGCTAATGTGCAATAGTTTTGAGGCTTTTGCTTGGTTTTTTTGTGGAAATGCGTTTGTATATACATGTATTCGGCGCATTTGCGTTGTAGTTGTACTTTCTATGGTCGCATTCGGCTATTCGCTGACGCTCGGTCGGCTGTGCGAGAGGAGAAAAGGAGTGGACTAAAAAATCCCGGGCCGCTTTGTGCCCGGGATTGTGCTTGTCTTTCTGCTGAGTCGGGAATTGTTGTGGCAGATATTCGGCTGTTTATTGGCCGAGGTATGTCTTGAGCAGACGTGAACGTTGGCCTTTGAGGCGACGTATAGCCTTTTCCTTGATTTGGCGCACACGTTCGCGTGTCAAGTCAAATTTGGCGCCAATCTCTTCGAGTGTCATTTCCTGACAGCCTATACCGAAAAACATCTTGAGTATTTCGCGCTCGCGCTCATGGAGTTGATGCAGGGCTCGATCCACTTCCTTGGAGAGTGATTCCTGGGTAAGGGTGGCGTCTGCCATAGGCGAGTCATCGTTGGTGAGCACGTCAAGTAGCGAGTTGTCTTCGCCTTCGACAAAGGGGGCGTCCACCGAGATATGGCGGCCGGATACTTTTAGTGTATCGGCTACTTTTTCAACGGGTATGTCAAGCTGTGCAGCCAATTCTTCGGGCGAGGGTCGGCGTTCGTTCTCTTGCTCAAACTTGGAGAGCGCTTTGGTGATTTTGTTGAGCGATCCTACCTGATTGAGGGGAAGACGTACGATACGCGATTGCTCGGCAAGAGCCTGTAGGATGGATTGGCGAATCCACCATACGGCATAGGATATGAATTTGAAGCCTCGTGTTTCGTCGAACTTTTCGGCGGCTTTTATAAGCCCGAGGTTTCCTTCGTTAATAAGATCCGGTAGCGAAAGCCCCTGATTCTGATACTGTTTTGCGACAGAGACAACGAATCTCAGGTTGGCGCGCGTAAGTTTTTCAAGGGCTTTTCGGTCGCCTTGCTTGATGCGCTGAGCCAATTCTACTTCTTCTTCTACTGTAATGAGTTCCTCGCGGCCTATCTCTTGGAGATATTTGTCGAGTGAGGCGCTTTCGCGGTTGGTAATGGATTTTGTAATCTTGAGTTGTCTCATAACTGTGTACTTCAGTCCAAAGATTGTGCAAAGATACGGACTTTTGTCGAGGTTTCAAAAACGAAAGCTTATATGAGCGGTTAAATTATGCTAAATAACTGAAGCTGCGATGATAAATTATGCGAAAAATTCAAAGGGGGTCTATGCATATTTTCCCTGAAGGGGTACAATTATAGTTCACCCTTGTCGCAAAATCTGCGGCAAGGGTGAACGGAACGGCGATTGTCTATTGTATCCTTAGATTATATTGGACTTTTGTTTTTTTGCAGCTTTCTGCCGTTGTTGGTTTCAGTATATAGACTGATTATTGTAATTAGCTTCAATGGCTGCTTGGAGCCATTATTATGGGTGTAGGCTGAGATGAGCCGTTATTGCCCGAGTGGTACGGCGTAAAACGCTTGTTTCCCTGTGGGGTATACACCTTTGATAAATAGTACTTTATCGGCATCCGTCTTGATGATATTATCGTAGATGCGCTCGATGTCTTCGGGCGTGGAGACGTCGTTGCCATTGACGTTTAGGATGATGAAGCCTTGACGAATGCCGGCGTCTTTGACGGGGCCGTCAGAGAGTTCGCTCACCTGTACGCCGTGGCTTATTTCGAGTTGCTCGCGAGTGTCTTTGTCGGCTTTGGCAAATATGCATCCGAGGTCGGTTACGCTTCCGGCACGCGTAAGGGTGGTGTCGCCTTGGTTGTTGCGCAGAGTCACTTGTGCGCTATGCTTCTTTCCGTCGCGGTAGTAAGTGATGGTGACGGTGTCGCCGGGGCTGCATTTGGCCATAGCTTCTTGCATCTGTGCCGTGGAGAGCGTGGGATGATCGGCCAGGGAGATGATTACATCGCCTTCTTGTAGGCCGGCACGTCGTGCGGCCGAGCGGTCCTCAACTGATTGTACGTAGATACCGGACGTTGTGCCTTGAATCTTCTTATCTTTGACCAATTCGGGCGTCACTTCTGAGAAGGTTACGCCAAGGTAGGCACGTTGTACGGCGCCGTATTGGCGTATATCGTTTATGACTTTTTGTACAATGGAAGTAGGTATAGCGAAGGAACATCCGACGTATGCGCCGTTTTGCGAGTATATGGCGGTGTTGATGCCTACGAGTTGTCCGGCGAGGTTGACGAGTGCACCGCCCGAATTGCCTTGGTTGACGGCGGCATCAGTCTGGATATACGATTCGATGCCGGTTGAGCGTGTGCCGGTGGTGGCCGAGATGTTGCGTGCCTTTGCGCTCACAATGCCGGCGGTGACGGTGGATGTAAACCCGAAGGGATTGCCTACGGCGAGAACCCATTCGCCCACTTTGAGCTTTTCTGAGTCACCCATAGGTATGACGTGGAGGTCGGGTGCTTCAATCTTTATGAGTGCAAGGTCGGTGGTGGCATCTGTTCCCACAACGGTGGCGTTGAAGTTGCGATTGTCGTTAAGGGTGACTTCGAGGCGTTCGGCGCCGTCAACGACGTGGTTGTTGGTGACGATGTATCCATCCTTGGATATTATGACGCCAGAGCCGAGTCCTATTTGTCGTTGCTTGGGCTCTTCGCGTGGAGTTTGCTGTCGACGCGGAGTTTGTTGTCCGTAGGGATTCCCGAAGAAAAAGTCGAAGAATGGGTCGGAGAAGAAGTCCGAACCGGATTGCATTTGTCGCTGGGTACGTGGGGTGGCATAACTCTTGACAGATACAACACCATTGACTGTGGACTGGGCGGCCCGAGTGAAGTCGTCTTGCGTGATTATACGCGAAGTGGGGGCGTTTTGTGCTGACACGGCGCCGGCGCATGCCAGCGCCAGGGCTGTAACGATGCTTATTGTTTTCATAGTGTCGTGTTTGGCTGTGTTTTTTATTTTTCTTGTTTTGGTTTGTCCTAAGTGTTTGTGGATGCGAATTTACTGATTTTATTGATACGTTAAGTTATAAACTGGTGATGTTTATACTTATTTGGCTATGTATGGGGGCGGTTTCACAATTGTTAAAAAACGGATGTGCGTAAATAAAGCGAGGAGGGAGTGTCGCGGTGTGCGGCGCTCCCTCCTAATGGTAGGTCGTGTGTGTATGTCTTAGATGCCGAGATCTTTCTTGATGGCTTCTACTTTGGCTTCGGCTTCGCGACCGCAGCGGTCATAATCGGCGACGGTGTTCATCTTGCCGATGACTTCGATGTAGAATTTGATTTTAGGCTCGGTGCCACTTGGGCGTACGGAGACTTTGGTGCCGTCTTCGGTGTAGTATTGAAGGACGTTGCTCGTTGCAGGAAAGGCCAGCTTGGTAATTGTGCCTGTGCGGAGGTCTTTGTCTTCGAGGGTGATGTAGTCCTTGATTGCTACGACTGCGCTGCCACCTATGCTTTTGGGCGGATTGGCTCGGAAGTTGGCCATCATAGCTTTGATTTCGTCTGCGCCGGTTTTTCCGGGACGTACTACCGATACTCCCACTTCGTGGCTGTATCCATAGGTAAGGTAAATATCCTTGAGCATGTCCATATAGGTCATACCGCGATCTTTGGCCCATGCTGCGATTTCGGCCATCAGGGATATTGCGGATACGGAGTCCTTGTCTCGGCAGAAAGTTTCGGCCATAAATCCGTAACTTTCTTCGCCGCCACCGATGTATCGTTCGTCTTTTTCGTGCTCGCGGATGACGTTGGCAATCCACTTAAAGCCGGTGTAGCAGTCGTAGAGCTTTATGCCCTGACGATCGGCGATGCGGCGGATGGTTTCGGTCGTAACGATGGTCTTAACGACATATTCGTTGCCTTTGAGCAGACCGAGTTCGCGGTTGCGCTGCATGATATAGTTGAGCAAAATCATAACTATCTGGTTGCCGTTGATGAGCACGTATTCGCCGGAGGCATCGCGTGCTACGCAACCTATACGGTCGGCATCGGGATCGGAAGCAAAGATGACGTCAGCACCTGTTTCCTTGGCCTTGGCTATGGCCAGCGCCATAGCGGAGGGGACTTCGGGATTGGGCGAAACTACTGTTGGGAAATCGCCGGAGGGGATGTCCTGTTCGGGAACGTGGATGATGTTTGTAAATCCGTAGTTGTGCAGCGATGCGGGCACGAGTTTGACGCCGGTGCCGTGAATGGGGGTGTAGACGATCTTGAGGTCGTGATGGCGCTTGATGACTTCGGGATCCAGCGAGAGGCTCTTGACTGCGTCCAGGAAGGCCTTGTCGATTTCGGCTCCGATGTGTTGAATCAGATCGGGGTTGCCATTGAACTTGATGTCGCGTACATCGGTGATTTTGTTGACGTGGTTGATGATATTGACATCATGTGGAGCAAGTACTTGTGCGCCATCGTCCCAATATGCTTTGTATCCGTTATATTCTTTGGGGTTGTGAGATGCGGTGATATTGACGCCGCTCTGGCATCCGAGGTGACGTATGGCGAAGGACAGCTCGGGTGTGGGCTGGAAGGTCTCGAAGAGGTATACCTTGATGCCGTTGGCTGAGAAGATGTCTGCTACGGTTTGTGCAAAGTATTCGGAGTTGTTGCGCACATCGTGACCTACGACTACCGATATCTGGGGCAGGTCGGCGAATGCTTCCTTGAGGTAGTTGGCAAGGCCTTGTGTGGCGGCGCCTACTGTATAGATGTTCATACGGTTTGAGCCGGCACCCATAATGCCGCGCAGACCGCCTGTTCCGAATTCTAGGTCTTTATAGAATGATTCGATAAGTTCGGTGGGGTCTTCGGCAGCCAGCATTCGGCGTACTTCGTCTTGCGTCTTCCGGTCGTATCCATCGCGCAGCCATGTCTTTGCTTTGGCTGTCACTTGGTCGATGAGTTGTTGATCTTTCATTGTGTGTATGGTTGTTGGTTGATTATTGTAGCGTGAAAAATAGGATGTGGCGCCGTTGTGGCGGCGCCTTTTCGACGCAAAGGTACGGCGTATTTGCCGAATTTCCAAATCGGGTATGTCTGACTTTGTATGATACGACTTAGTCCTCTTTGATCGCTTGACTTTGTCTGCATCAGTAGGCTTGTGCCAGAATACGAGCCAAGGCGAAGAGGGCGGCAGCGGGTGCGGCCATAAGTAGCGAGTCGATACGGTCGAGTATTCCCCCGTGACCTGGTATAAGATTGCCCGAGTCCTTGACGCCGGCGGCTCGTTTAATCATTGACTCAAAGAGGTCGCCGACCGTGGATGCCAAGCAGATGATGACGCCGAAGACAACCCACTCTAAGTATCCGCCGTGGATAAAGATGGTGGCATATAGCGCTCCGGCAAATATACAGAATGCCATACCGCCCCAAAAACCTTCCCGGCTTTTCTTTGGTGATAATCGCTTGCATAGAGGAGTTCGGCCAAAGGACGTGCCTACGAGATATGCGCCGGTGTCGTTGAGCCAAATCATAACAAACATCAGCATCACCAATGCCGAGCCGGTGTGTACCATCAGTGCATTGAGTAGGGCTACGGGTACGCCGATGTAGAACACGCCGAGGTATGAGCGTCCGGTCATGGAGAAGGCTTCCGGTCCGCTTTGAGTCAAAGCCATCGTCATACGAATCAGAATGAATAGCACCATAATGGCAGTTACGGCCGTGAGCGTGGCGGCAATAGCCGTGCCTCCATATTCGGGATATACGGAGGCGGTGTAGGTGTATGCCGGGACGGCGAGCCATAGCAGCATAGTGGCTGCAAAATCGGCCATACGTATTGCCGTGGGGATGTCGTGCCCTTCGGCTTGTGCAACCATACGTTGGTACTCAAAAGCCCCTATGGCCGCGAGGATTCCGGTGAGCGCAAAGAACCAGTATCCGCCGGCGATGGTGGCTGATACGATGACAGCTACATATATTGTACCGGAGATGGCGCGTGTGACGATATTTTTCATATTTGGATGGTGTCTGTCTGTGTTTGTCTGTGGATTGTTCTATAAATATGCGCGGTTTGTGTAGCGCGACCGAGAGTCGGAGGCTGCAGTCGACGTGTTTCGCGGCCGATTTTCGTACTACAAAGGTAGTTATTTTTCGGCAAACGGAGGCGGTAATACAATTCTTAAAAAACAACCGAACCGCGTCCGTGTATGTAGGTGCGGATGCGGCTCGGCTGTATGGCGTGAGACCTTGATTACTTGTAACGAGCCCAGCGCAGCATTTGGCTTATTGTAGGCTTCTTGCCGTACATAAAGATGCCTACGCGGTATATCTTGGCGGCGAACCATATCATGAAAATTGTGGAGATATACAGTATGGCCAGTGAGATGATACATTGCGTGGTTTCGATGCCGAAGGGCAGTCGAGCCATCATTACCATGGGCGAGGTGAAGGGCACCATGGACATTGTGACTGCCATCCCCGAATTTGGATCGGATACGACACTCATACTGAATACGAGGCCAAGTATGATTGGAACCATAGCCAGGGATTGAAGTTGTGAGGCGTCTTGAATATTATCTACAGCCGAGCCTATGGCGGCGTAGATGGCCGAGTAGAAGAGGTAACCACCGATTAGGAAGAACGCCAAATATGTAAACAGTGAGATAATAAATCCGGTATTGCCGAGCATATTTATGGCGTTGAGCAAGTCGATGTCGGTCGAGGAGTTGAGAAGCGTGGCCGTCAGCGAGGGCATGGCAAAAGAGGTAAAGGACGAAATTAGAACAAACCAGATTGCTATCTGGGTGAGTGCTACAGCACCTATGCCGAGAATTTTACCAAGCATAAGAGATGTGGGCTTGACGCATGATACAACCACCTCAAGGACACGGTTGTTTTTTTCCTCGATGATGGATGTCATGACCATTTGACCATAAAGCATGATGAACATATAAAGTAACAGAGACATAACCATACCTACCAGATAGGATGTCACCGATGAGGTGCTTTGTTCTTCCTCGGTGTCAATGCGCATGGTGTCTATGGCAATGTTCGGTTCGATTTGTTCGAGATATTTGTCTATCTCAGGGACTTGACCCCTAATGTCCTCTATGCGTATCGAGCGTATGGCTTGTGTAATGGCTTGCGAAATGGCGCTTTCGGTTTGCATGGCTGCGGCGCCGCGAGTGTACAGGTGTATATGCGATGGGTCGGCTACAACGTCTTGTCCCAAATCTAGTACGGCATCATAGCGTTGGTCGGCTTTGGCCGAGTCAACGGATAAGTCCGTGGGAACGAAGGTGATGGCACTCGCTTTATCGGTAGAGGCGGCAAGCAGTTGCGACACTTGGCATTGCGGGTCTATGACGGCGATGACTTTTTCCTCCGGGCCGGAGAATGCGGCTACGAGAGCGGGTGCGGCCATAAGGCCGAGCATCAGTACCGGCATCAATATGGTGGATATTATGAAGCTTTTGCGGCGCACTCGTTGTAAGTATTCGCGCGCAATGACTATGGAAAGATTGGACATTATATTAATTTAATGTGTATTACAAAAAAAGTATTGATGCTATGGCTATGGTAAGCCTTTATCTGCCGGCGGAGTTCTGCGAAGCCTTGACTGCGGAGATGAATATATCATCCATCGAGGGCATATATGTCCCTAAGGCACGGATGGATACTGCCGGATTGACGGCGGCGATGACTGCCGCACGGATGTCGTCCTTATCTACGCCTGTGACTATGGCGCGTGCATCGGCGCCATTGAGGCGTGCCGCTTCAAGGCCATTGTCGTTATTTTCGAGCCGGACGCTGTCTATGGATTCTAAGGCATGACAAAGAGCATCTCGGTTGCCGTCATAATCGATGTATAGACGCCCGCCGCCGTATTCGCGACGTATGGCGTTGACTTCGCCATCAAGTATGACACGCGAGCGGTTGATCAGGGTGATGTCATCACAAATCTCTTCGACGCTGGACATATTGTGCGTCGAGAAGATGACTGTGGCGCCTTGGTCGCGCAGACGCAAAATCTCGCGGCGCAGGATGTCGGCATTTATGGGATCGAAGCCGCTGAAGGGTTCGTCGAAAATCAGCAGGGTCGGATGATGGAGAACTGTAATGACAAATTGGACTTTCTGAGCCATACCTTTGCTGAGTTCCTCGACCTTTTTGTCGTACCAAGAGGAAATGTCAAGTCTTTTGAACCACTCGTTGACGGCGGCGCGTGCATCGTTGCGGCTCATGCCTTTAAGACGGGCAAAGAATACCGCTTGTTCGCCGACTTTCATTTTTTTATAGAGCCCGCGTTCCTCGGGCAGATAGCCTATGCGAGATACATCGGCTGCCGTGAGGCAGTGTCCGTCCAGAAGGACTTCGCCGCTGTCCGGAGCGGTGATATGATTGATGATGCGTATCAGCGTGGTTTTGCCGGCGCCGTTGGGCCCGAGCAGTCCGTGGACCTTACCTTGAGCGGCGCGCATGGAAACATTATCCAGCGCAAGGTGTCCGGTGTAATTTTTTGTAATATTGTTAGCTTCGAGCAGGTACATATTGCTTGTTTGTGGTTTTTTATTGTTAGACGCGGCGTCTGGTCAATAGTTACATGATTAACTTAATTTAACGCGTGCGCGGCTTGTATTTGACCTTTGTGCGGAAATTACGCGTTTTTCAGCGACTTGTGACCGGGGCGGAAACGGAAGCGTTGTTTGACATATAAGCCGTGTATTATGTTCGATATATCGGTTTAGAATGGGAATAGTAGCGGCAGTAGCAGGATCATAGCGATGCCCAAAACGATTTGTAGCGGTAATCCGACGCGTACGTAGTCCATAAAAGTATATCCGCCGGCTTTCATGACCAGAGCGTTTGGCGGTGTGGAGAATGGCGAGGCAAAGCACATACTGGCGCCCAGAGTGACAGCGAAGAGATATGGGTATGGGCTGGTAGCGGTTTGTGCGGCAGCGGCCATGGCTATCGGGGCCATAAGTACGGCTGTGGCGGTGTTGCTGATAAACATCGTGAGTATGGACGTGGCGACGTACAGCCCGGCAAGCATAGCCGTAGGTCCGGCCGAACCGAGACTGTCGGCCAGCGTTTGGGAAACGGTGGCTGATACTCCGGTTTTTTGGAGTGCCGTGGATAGAGGCATCATAGCGGCTATGAGCACAATGCTTTCCCAATTGATGGTTTTGTATGCTGCTTCGACATTGCGGAAGCATCCGGTAAAGATGGTAAGCAGTGCGGCAATGATAACGGCTGTAACCGGAGCTACGGGCACAAAATCGAATACCATCATGGCAATCATAAGCAGCATTATTGCCGCTGCTACCGGAGCCTTGTAGTCTAAGAGTACGCGGTCGGCTTCGTGTTCGGGTCGTCCAATGACCACCCAATTATCCGCTTCGGAATTGAGGCTTTGAATATCGTCCCATCGGCCTTGGATAAGAAGGACATCGCCGCAGCGCATCTTAGTGTCGGCTATCTGGTCGGTGATATAACTGTTGCCGCGCCTTATCCCGATGACGTTGATGTGGTGGGCCTTACGCAATCCGGAGTGGCGTATACGCAGCCCTTCGAGGCGCGAATCGGGCATTACGACTATTTCGGCAAGCCCCACGTCGTAAAATTCAAGGCTGCCGTCGCCGTCATCGCAGCGGTGCAGGCCCAATTCGGCGGCCATGGCGTCCAAATCATGACTCTCACCTCCGGCGTAGATTGTGTCTCCGGGTGTAAGTACGGTGGAGGCTTCAGCGATGTCTTGGGAGATGTCTCGTAGCAGCCCTAAGGACGAGCGGCGTTCGTTACGAATCTCGAAGATGGCCACGCCATAGCGGCCTTGAGTGTCCAAGTCGCGTATCGAGGCACCGGCGGCCGCCGAGCCGGCCTTGATGGTGTAGCATCGTATGCGTCCCGGCAGGTTGTATTCGCGTGCCAACTCTTGAGGTGTCTTATGGGTGTTCTCGTCTTGATGCTTGCTGCGGTTTTTGGATACTAGCATACGACTTAGTGGCAATAGTACGGCGATGCCTATTGCCAGACAAACAGCACCCACGGGCAGGAATTCGAAGAATCCGAGGCCTTGGTATCCGTTTTCGACAAGCATCTCATCTATGACAAGGTTTGGAGGTGTGCCGATGAGAGTGAGCATTCCGCCGAGACTTCCGGCAAAGGCCAGCGGCATAAGCAGACGCGAGCTTTGAAATCCGGCTTGTGTGGCCATACTTATGACTATGGGCATCATCAAGGCAACGGTGCCTGTATTGCTGACAAATGCGCCGATAAAGGCTGTTGCAGCCATAACCAATAGGAATGTCGGCGTCTCTTTACCATGCGCTACGCGTACCAAGCCCGAACCAATGGCGCGTGCCAAGCCTGTGCGTAGAACGGCACCGCCGACTACGAATAGTCCGGCCATCATAAATACTATGGGTGAAGCAAATCCGGCGAGTGCTTCGGCGGGGGTGAGTACTCCGCACACAAGTAGTATAGCAAGAGCTGTCAGGGCTACTACGTCTGAACGTATGCGGCCCCAGACGAACATGGCCACAGTCAGGGCCAGAACAGTGAGTGTGATGGTCATTGAGTTTCGTTGTTAACGGCTTTCGGCGGCGTATAAGACGGCTGTCGTGCGCCTCGCTTGTGCCCTGCCGGTGGGCCTGCGTTGGAGTCGTATTTATCTGCAAAGATACTAAAAATCCGCGACTTTGCAGTCTTAGGCATTATCTGCTCAAACGGCGTATACGTATGCTACCGAAACATCCGAGGGACTATACCTCGAAAATAGGTGCAGTCCCCCGGATGATATAACGAGAATGGTATATATTACAGATTGACGTACTGTTTCAGCGCATCAACATATTCTTCAAACGCGTTTCTGCCTTGTTTGGTAATTTGGCATACAGTGCGAGTCTTTTTGCCTACAAAACCTTTCTCAACGGCAATATATCCGGCAGCAGAAAGCTTGTCAAGCTGTACGCTGAGGTTTCCGGCAGTCGAATCCGTTTTCTCACGAAGATAGACAAAATCGGCTTCTTCGACATTCATCAGAATCGACATTACGGCAAGCCTCAACTGTGAGTGCAGTAATGGATTCAGTTCTTTCATCGCTTGGCAGCATTAAGTTTCTTACGAATGACGAAAGCCGGCACTATGAACATCAACAGGAAGCAGAGCATATAGAGCGGCAGAACCCATACGGCGAGCAATGGCACCTTGCAGATTTGCATGGCAACAATGATAAAACCGACAATAATAGAGAATACGCCGCCGAAGATATAAGCGTTTTCCTTCAACACATAGCCTTGCATTGCCGCGCCGAAGCCGACAATAATGAACGCATAATAGAACATTGTGAGCCATACCTGGGGGTGTCCGAGAAGATTGAACACCAAGCATATCAGTGTGAGGGCGATAGCAACAAAGCCTACGGTTTTCCATATACCATCGCTGATAGTGTCAATGATGGTCTTTGTCCCTTTCTTCTCTCCATACTTCTTTGCCATTATGAGATTTGCAGGCACTCCGATAACTGGAATGGCGAACCAAACGAGGTTTATCCACGGCGAGCAGATGATGAGCATCCCGATAAGAACCGTTGCTGCGGTAAGAATTGTGAGCGCAGCCCACATGATTGAGATTCGGAGGTCGGGCATTGCCACACGCTGTTTCGATGATTCTATCATCTGAGCGATGAGAGCCATGCTCTCTTGAGGTGTAATTTTCTTGTCTTCCATTGTCTGTTTCTTTGCGTAAAGTGGTTTGTGTTGTAAACTATATCTCGGAAAATAAAAGAGCAAACTCACGTGCTGTCGCTCTTGTTAAATCTGTTGCAAAGGTAAACAAGTTTACGTCATAAACCAATTATTTTTCACTAAAAAAACGTTAATAATGTTGCGCTTTGGAACAAGTTCCGGCAATCAGCTAAAGATTGCCGAAATGATCTAGGATAAAATAGCAGGTCGCACCCCAATAAATCGGAGTGCGACCTGCGTTATTGTATTTACGTCATTCGTATGCCGTAATAGCTATGGACGTGTGGTCTTTTCAGGCCTTGGTGTCGGCTTGGTTGTCGGCTTCGGCAGCGTTGAGGATTTCGAGCATCTTGATGGCGGATGCGGGGATACGCGTGCCGGGGCCAAAGATGGCTGCGACGCCTGCCTTGTAGAGGAAGTCGTAGTCTTGTGCGGGGATTACGCCGCCTGCAGTGACGAGAATATCTTCACGTCCGAGTTTCTTAAGTTCGGCGATAACCTGCGGGATAAGGGTCTTGTGGCCTGCAGCGAGGGAAGATACACCCAGGATGTGAACGTCGTTTTCGACGGCCTGACGTGCGGCTTCTTCGGGGGTTTGGAACAAGGGACCCATATCGACGTCAAAACCGCAGTCGGCGTAGCCGGTGGCTACGACTTTGGCACCACGGTCGTGACCGTCTTGTCCCATCTTGGCTATCATAATACGCGGCTGGCGACCTTCGCGGCGAGCGAAGTCGGCGCACATTTCCTGGGCTTTCTTGAAGTCCGGGTCGTTCTTTGTTTCGCTTGAGTACACTCCTGAGATGGTTCTGATGATTGCTTTATAACGTCCGACGACTTCTTCGCAGGCATAAGATATTTCGCCGAGGGTTGCACGCACTCCGGCAGCCTTGACGGCGAGGTCAAGCAGGTTGCCTTTCTTGGTACGTACACATTCGGTGATTGCTGCAAGGGCTTCTTTGACCTTGGCTTCGTCGCGATGAGCCTTGAGGTCGTTGAGACGTTCAATTTGCTCCTTACGTACTTCGGTGTTGTCGATTTCGAGGATATCAATGGGATCTTCGTGATCCAGACGGTATTTATTGATACCGACGATTGTCTGACGTCCGCTGTCGATGCGTGCCTGTGTGCGTGCTGCAGCTTCTTCGATACGGAGCTTGGGAAGTCCGGTTTCGATAGCTTTGGCCATACCGCCGAGTTTCTCGATTTCCTGAATATGGTCCCAGGCGCGATGGGCGATCTCGTTGGTAAGCGCTTCGATATAGTACGATCCGCCCCAGGGGTCGATCTCTTTGGTGACCATGGTTTCTTCCTGGATGTAGATCTGCGTATTACGGGCGATACGGGCACTGAAGTCCGTAGGCAGGGCAATTGCTTCGTCAAGCGCGTTGGTGTGTAGCGACTGAGTGTGACCCAGGGCGGCTCCCATAGCTTCGATACAGGTGCGTCCTACGTTGTTGAATGGGTCTTGCTCGGTGAGCGACCATCCGGATGTCTGTGAGTGAGTACGCAGTGCAAGAGATTTGGGGTTTTTGGGATTGAATTGTTTTACAATCTTAGCCCATAGCATACGTGCAGCACGCATCTTAGCTACTTCCATGAAGTAGTTCATACCGATGGCCCAGAAGAAGGACAGACGGGGCGCGAAGGCATCGATATCCATACCTGCATTGACACCGGCGCGGAGATATTCGAGACCATCGGCCAGGGTGTAAGCCAGCTCGATGTCACAAGTCGCGCCGGCTTCCTGCATGTGGTAACCGGAGATGGATATCGAGTTGAACTTGGGCATATTTTGCGAGGTATACTCGAAGATGTCGGCAATGATACGCATCGAGAATTCGGGTGGGTAGATATAGGTGTTACGCACCATGAATTCCTTGAGGATATCGTTTTGGATTGTTCCGGCCATTTCGTCAAGTTTGGCACCTTGTTCGAGGCCTGCATTGATGTAGAATGCGAGCACGGGGAGTACAGCGCCATTCATGGTCATGGACACGGACATCTTGTTTAGTGGAATACCGTCAAAGAGTACTTTCATATCCTCTACTGAGCAGATGGACACACCGGCTTTACCGACGTCACCTACTACACGGGGGTGGTCGGCATCATATCCGCGGTGCGTTGCAAGGTCGAATGCCACGGAAAGACCTTTCTGACCGGCGGCAAGGTTGCGGCGGTAGAAAGCGTTGGATTCGGCGGCGGTGGAGAAGCCTGCATACTGACGGATAGTCCAAGGACGTAGGGGGTACATTGCGCTATACGGGCCGCGCAGGAATGGCGGTATACCCGATACGTAATGCAAGTGTTCGAGACCCTGGAGGTCTTCTTTGGTGTATATGGGTTTGACGGGAATGAGTTCCGGTGTAAGCCACTTGTCTTCGTCGGCTACTGCGGGTGCCGGGGTGGCGACGGAACCAAAGCCGTCTTTGGTAATGTCTATTGTTTTGAAATCAGGTTTCATACGGCACGTGGGTTATTTGAGAAGACGGTTGTTGAAGTCGCGGAGGGTGTCCAGAACATTGACGCGTACGTGTACGTAGTCGTTGATGCCGAGGGCTTTGAGGTCGTCCATGCAGGCAGGCGCGCCGGCAACGACGAATTGAGCACGACCGTTGAGGTATTTGAAGGCCTCGGGGGCGAGGGTGGCGTATTCGTCATCGGAGGAGCACAGTACGATAACATCGGCTTTCTTTTCGAGCGCGGCATCAATACCTTGCTCCACTGTGTCAAATCCGAGGTTGTCAATGATTTCGTATCCGGCGCATCCGAAGAAGTTGCTGGAGAATTGTGCACGAGCCAAACGCATAGCCAGGTTGCCTATGGTGAGCATGAACACCTTGGGACGGTTGGCTGCGGCCTCGGTAGCCAGGCGGAGTTGCTCGAAATCGGAGGCTGCACGCTTGGTGGGCAGAGCCTTGGCGGGGTCGCCTTCGGCTTCGCATCCGCATTGACCGTCGTTGTCTTTGATTTCGATCTTGTCGGCGGCCATTTCGTTGATATTGGGATATTGGTTGGTACCAAGAAGTATCTCCTTACGGCGAGCGACGTCGGTATGGCGTTTTTGGGATGCTTCGACTACGGCCTGCTGTACGGTTCCGTCGGCGACTTTGGCGAAGAATCCGCCGGCTTCGTCTATGGATAGGAATAGTTTCCAGGCTTCGCGAGCTATGGATACGGTGAGTGTCTCCACGTAGTATGATCCGCCTGCGGGGTCGATAACCTTGTCCATGTGCGATTCCTCTTTAAGAAGGAATTGCTGGTTGCGGGCGATACGCTCCGAGAATGCATCCGGTTTTTTGTATGGTGCATCGAAAGGGGTGACGGTGATGGAGTCTACACCGGCAACGGCTGCGGACATTGTTTCGGTCTGGCTGCGCAGAAGGTTGACATGTGCATCAAAGATTGTCTGGTTGTAACGCGAGGTGGAGGCGTGTACCACCATCTTGGCTGCGGCTTCGTCTGCGGGCTTGTATTGTTTGACGATATCGGCCCAAAGCATACGTCCGGCGCGGAATTTGGCAATTTCCATGAAGAAGTTGGAGGATACGCCCATATCGAATTTGATGCGACGGGCGGCTTCATCGACGCTTACACCGGCCTCGGTGAGGGCTGTCATCCATTGTGCGCCCCAAGCCAGTGCGTACCCGAGTTCTTCGTAGATAAATGCGCCTGCGTTGCAGAACATTGCGCTGTCGACATCAATAACGCGAAGTGCGGGAATGTCCTTGACTGCCTCAATAAGGGCTACGGCTTTAGATACCACGCAGTCGCACAGAGGTGTGCCGTGGCGCAGGGCCTTGCGCAGGGGGTTGAAGGCGATGCTTCCGCGGAATGTCTCGGTAGCGCCTTGTGTTTTAATGTACTCTACAAGGGCTTTGGCCACATCCACGGCTTTGTCGGGGCAGCAGTCGAGGTTTATTTCGACTTTGCTTAGGTCAATGCCTTCGAGTAGCGTCGGAACGTCTGCTGCTTCGGCTACCTTGAATCCGAGAGAGGTAATACCGCGAGTGAGTACATCGCGTGCATCGGCATTAGCCTGCTTGGGTTCTTCGGCAAGGATTTCTTGACGAGCATACCAATCATTGTCGGTGCGTGTGCCGCGTACGTAAGGAAATTGTCCCGGAAGTGAGTTGGTTGTTTTGAAGTCCTCGATGTCCTCTATGCGATAGATAGGCTGGACATTGAAACCTTCGTTGGTTCTCCATACCAGTTTTTTATCGAAATCGGCTCCCTTGAGATCCGTCTCGACTTTTTTCCGCCATTCTTCATAGCTGACAGGCGGGAACTGGTCGAATAGTTTTTCGTTGTTTTCTGCCATAACTGGTCTACAATAATATATAGGGTGTTGTTTTGGTTGCGTACAAGGATGGTATCGCGAGTGCGCTCGTGCGCTCGCAAATTCCGCTACAAAGTTATGCATTTGTAAATGACGCCCCAAATTTTTTAGCGAAAAAATTCCTTAATTGTGAGAGTGAGGGGCGATTTTCGGCATTCGAGCTGTCAAATTCGTATTTCGATAAAACTAATGCATGTTTTGTACCTGAAAATTTTGTGGTTTCAAAGAAGATGTGTAATTTTGCGTTATAAATACACAAAAAATGATTATTGAAAATGGTAGGAGCAATTATCGGTGATATTGTGGGCTCTGCCTACGAATTTAATCCCACAAATGACTATAGTTTTGAATTATTTCCGAAAGAAGCAAATTTTACGGACGATACGGTTTGTACTATCGCTGTAGCCGATGCGCTGCTACGCAATCGTGACTTCGGCGAAAGCTTACATGACTGGTGTCGTCGCTATCCTAATCCCAAGGGAGGATACGGAGGTCGATTTGCATCTTGGGTACGAAGTGACAATCCGCAGCCATACAATTCGTTCGGGAATGGTTCGGCTATGAGAGTGAGTCCTGTCGGATGGTGGTTCTTTGAAACATCGGATGTCTACAATGTTGCAGTTCAAAGTGCCATGTGCACTCATAATCATGAAATGGGGATAAAAGGAGCTGCTTGTATCGCCATAGCAATCTTCGGCGCTTTACAGCGACGCAATGACGGTCAAAAACCGGACGAAATTAAGCATGCACTTCTTGAACTTGGAACCAATCTGCACTACGATATGGATATCAAGATCAATAAAGTCATAAACCGTTTTGATGAGACTTGCCAAGGGACTGTTCCCGTGGCTCTTTGGATTATCGGGCAGAGTTATTCTTTCGAGGAAGCCATCCGTCGAGCCGTCAGTCTCGGGGCTGATGCCGATACACTTGGCGCCATCGTAGGAAGTATTGCCGAAGCTGTTTGGGGCATACCCGAATGGATGAAGAAAAAAGCTCTATCTTACCTTCCCGAGGAGATGAGGAAGGTGGTGCGAGATTTTCGCAAGGAAATTAAGATGCGTCGAGAGGAGCATAAACAGCTTATAGAGCAAAGCGTTATTATGCTTTGGAAACTCGGGCTTGGCAATATGGGCCGCTGTTTTAACGGAGAGAATCCATTGCCGGACAAGACGAAAATATCTACGAAAGATTTATGGAATACAGAGCCATGGCCCGAAGACAAGGACATATCATTGATAAAAACCGATATTGATATCTCAAAGGCGGATATGGGTATCCTTCTCCGTGGACATATCCCGGATGCGATGGAGGATCATTGGTTTATGTATTGCGATGATAAGGCCATACGCTATTACCGTAGTTGGACCGGGATGCCTGCCTTTGAAGCGAGTTATATCAAGACTCCTTCCGGGGCAAAGATTATAAGCCTTAAGATACATCACGGGCTCAGCCAATGGGGCATCAATGATGATGAAACAGGGTATGCACTTTTCTGTTATCTAATTGATGCCGAGACTGACAACTATCCACAAGAGGCTTGGCATAACTTTATTTCGGTGTGGGGTAAGCACAATATAAAAGAGTAATTTCTGAACTCGGGCGAAGCGCCTCGAATGCCGCCGAAATGCCCATCAGCACCAGCCCTACTCCCGAGGCCGCCATAATGCCGCGGATGGCCGTACCGACCACGCGCATACCGCCCGCTGCCGTGCGTGCGCTCACTCCACACATCTTTAACGCTGCCCCCGCCCATTTCATCCGCGCCGTGAACGGTATGGCCTTGAGCATAGCTTTATCTAACGCCATATAGACGGACCCGAGTTTACTTACGGCGGCAACGGTCGCATTTCGGAGCGACATAAAGCCCATCGCCATATTTGCTAAAGACGCTCCGACACTGAGGTATGGCGCTATGGAGCTTACCACCGACCCGACGGCCTTTTTCAGATCCTCGAAGTTATTGCGCATTTGTACGACTTGGCCGGAGTGCGTCTTGCCCAACGCCTCGTTCATCTGACCGACATTGTCGGTGATAATCTGCGCCAGCATCGCCGCGCGTTCCTGCTCGTTGCCGTTCTTGATGGCGGCCTCCTGCGCTTCGTCAAAGGTGATGCCCACGCGACGCAGCGCCATGGTCTGTCCCATCATCGCTTTGCCCATAAGGTTGGCAACATTGACGGCATCTTGCGAGGTCGCGGCATATCCCCTCTGCTGCGCCACAAGGTTATTCATCGCCGGCACTAACGTAGCTAACGACGATTGTTGACGCAAAAACGTAGCCAGCTGCTGCGCTCCCGCCAGCTGTATGTCGTCATCAATAACGCCCTTCGCTTTCTCCGCTTCGGTCAGCGCCTTGATAGCTTCCACTTGGCTGTTGGTGGCCTTCATACGCTGCTTCATTACCACATCCAGGCGCGTAGCGTTCAACTCGGCCTCCTCGTACGCCGACGCCATCGACATAAGCATATCATTCACTCGCTGAAAACCTTCGGCCATTACCGACCATGAAGCGGCCATATTTGCACCCGCTTTATCAACGGAGCTTTGTACGTTCTTAACGACTTTGTCCAAATCGGACAGCGACATTGCCGCCGACTTTATGCCCTTATCGTCGTATATGGTCTTGAAGTTTATCGTTATATTTTTTGCCATTTTACTTATTATTGGTCAATATGTCTTATTCTTAATCGTAGATGCTCCGTTATGCTTCTCTTTGCCTATATTTGCACAATCATCAAATACCTATAAACATCATGATACTGCTTTTACATCCTATTATTGAGGGCTTCTTCTCTTCTATTTGGGACTTAATCTGCAAATTGTGGTGGCTCTTGTGGCATAATCCCTTAGCGTTCTTCGGCGTTGTCGCGTTCTGTTGGCTCATTTACACTATGACAAAAGGCCGTTCCTGCAAACTACCTTGGCAATAACTGCCCCCTCGGTATCCACAGCTTTTCGACACGCTTACATCTATTATTCGTGGGACTTATGGAGCTTACCACATTCCACTCCGCCACACATACAAAGCGCTCTTCGGGCATCGTGTACTCGCTTATATATAGCGGCTGCGTCTGCGCCTCGCACCAGTCATAAAACGCCGCATGGTCAAAGGCCGTCCCGTAATCATCGCCCGTCTTTGTTGAAGTCGCATACGGCGGGTCGGCGTAAATTACGCTCCCCTCCGCTATCTCCAAATCCCGATAATCCCCCTTGCTCATTGTAAACAGCCTTTCTAGACTTTGCAGACTTTGCAGACTTTCCAGCCTTTCCAGACTTTCCAGACTTTGCATATTGCCTAAGCTCTTAGCCGTCTTACTCCCGATTAGCGGTACAAGCAGCCGCACAACCTCCTTGTAGGCCACACGGCGCTCGCGCACGCTGTCAGCCGTCAGCATCACATGCACCGCACGCTTGTACGGCTCTGTCTCGCGCGAGTATAGGTAATTCCGCCCGTTATTGCCGAAGCTCCAACACGCACGCACATACGGATCACCGTCTTTCAGCGCAAAGAAATCCTCACGGCTTATCCACCGCCGTTCATCGTGGTACTTGCCGCTTACGGCATCCACAAACAACCTCGGCATATCGCTTATGTCGTTGATGTGGATATGCTCGTACTTGCCGCTTAACGCCGCACAATGCGCCAGTGCGCAGCCGCCGCAGAATACATCATACAAATGCTCCGCCTTAGGCAACAGCGCCACTATACGCTCGGCCAGCTTATTCTTACTCCCCATATAGGGCATCCCGTATCTCATAGCCTTTCACTTTTCTCTGTTCATTAATTCTTCCACTCTCTGACGTGTCGACGGCGTCCACTCGCGCCGAGGCGCTGCCTTCGCCGGGGCGTCTATCTCCTCTAACGGTATCAACATCTGCGGCGTTACGCGCTTACTCGTGTGCGGCTGTATCAGTATCGCGCACGCCGTACGCAGTCTGTTCCACCGCTCAAGGTCGGCCTGCCGACGCTGTCGCGCATCCTCCTCCATACAAAGCTCGAACGCCCTCGGGCTTAGCCGCCTGAACGTGTCGAGCGGCATCCCGAGGGCGGTCAGCGCGTATGCCTGCAGTCGCAGTATGTCTACTTTTTCGCCGTCATCTTTTTTTTTGACCCTTTGGCATTCTCGGCATTGACGGCATCGCCCCAGCGCTGTATGTCCTCGGGCGTTACGCGCAAAGCAAACGTCCGGAAGTCCATATCGAACTCGCGCCCGTCTGCCTCCGCCGTAGCGCGTACCTGGTAGTACAGCATGCGGCACGCATCGGACAGCCCCGTAATTTGGCCAATTGGGCGATATTTAGTACTTTTGCCACTGTTTTGAAAAATATAAGTACATATAAAAGGCGAATAATGGCAGTCGTTCTGCTGGCGTTTAACGCGTGTGTGGCCTCGGCGGCATCTGATACAAGCATCAGCGAATCGAGTGATACCACTGTTGTGGTGACTGCGGTCACGGACTCTGCCTTGGTCAAGAAACCGGGATTGATACAGCGTGTAATCAGCTATTTCACAGATGCGAACAAGGAGCATCCTGATAAGGCTTTTGATATCAGCTTTATAGGCGGCCCGCATTACTCTTCGGAAACAGGATTCGGCATAGGCATCATTGGCTCCGGTCTATATACTGCCGGCAAGCAGTGGCGTACGGATACTGTAACCCCCAAGTCCAATATTTCGCTGAAGTTTGACGTTGCCACTCACCAATATTATAATATCGGTGCCGAAGGCATACATATCTTTCCCAAGGATCGGATGCGTCTGATATATGACGCATATTTCTATTCCTTTAAGGACAAGATGTGGGGCATCGGATACGATATGGGACGTGAAGATGCCAATGAAAGCGTGTTCAAGCGTCTGGAAGCTCGATTGAAACTGGATTATGTAGTGCGTCTGGGCCCCAATGTCTTTTTAGGCCCTTCGGGAATTTTTACTTATGCCAATGCCCGACGCGTGGACAATCCCGAGTTGTTGTGCGGACAGGACGACAAGACTTACACCACAGGTCTGGGCTTGACTTTGATGTTAGATTCGCGTGACTTCGCACCAAATGCGTATAGCGGGGTATATGTCAAGGTTGACCAGATTTTCAACCCATCATTCATGGGCAATAAGTACGCATTTTCATACACCGAAGCCATAGCGGCAGTATACTGCCGGGCATGGCGCGGAGCAGTGATAGCGCCTATGGTGCATGCACGATTTACGTATGGAGATACGCCATGGAGCATGATGTCCACTTTTGGCGGTTCGCATTACATGCGAGGATATTACGAGGGCCGTTATCGTGACAAATGTGTCATGGATGCGACTGTCGAATTGCGTCAGCACGTGTGGCGTCGCAACGGCATCGTGGTATGGATAGGAGCCGGCACGGTATTCCCTCATTTCTCGGCGTTACGACTTAATAAGGTCTTGCCCAATGGTGGTATCGGATACCGTTGGGAGTTCAAGAAGAGGGTGAACGTACGTCTTGATGTGGGCTTCGGCCGTGGCGAAAAAGGCATAAATTTCAGTATCAACGAAGCATTCTGAGCGCTTAACGCCGAAGATAATGTGTCGCAAGCACTACGAGCGTAAACAATGAAGGCCGAGTTGTAAGAAATAATAAGTAGTAGTGGCGTGAATTGCGCTTCCGAGTTAAACTGAATGTAAGTACAACAGCAAGTACAACATATAATGGCAATGATTTCGAAGATTACCACGTATTTCAAAGATAAGGCTCGAGCGTTATGGCAGTTGGTTCTTTCGCCCGGATTTTGGGCGGTAGCACTTCCCATAGTGTTGATAGTCCCTAATATCGGACTTGTAATCACCGAGAGTGACAGCCTTGGATCCAAGATTACCAATATTTTACTGCCTTTGGGTGTGTACTATATATTGGTCGGTCTATCGATACGTATAGGACGTACGATTTTACTGATGCTGCTGCTTATGATTCTCGGCGCATTCCAAGTTGTATTGCTGTATCTTTACGGAGAGAGCATTATTGCTGTGGATATGTTCCTCAATCTGGTGACTACCAACGTGAGCGAGGCTACCGAGTTGCTATCAAATCTGAAGATGGCCATCTTCACGGTGTGCATCATATACTTGCCTTGCATTATGGCAGGGATATACTTGGCGGTCAAGCACCACTATGCACCGGTACAGATCCTACTGCGTTGCCGTCGTGCCGGCATCAGTCTGGTCGTACTTGGAGTGCTTTCTTTAATAGGGACTTGGTTGATAGATAACGACTATCATCCTCGTCGCCAGATATTTCCGTATAATGTTTGCGAGAATATGGTAACGGCTGTACAACGTACACACGAATCCCTAAAGTATTACACTACCTCAAATATGTTCAGCTATCATCCGGCATCGACACGTCCCAAAGAAATGCGCGAGGTGTATGTGCTGGTGTTGGGCGAAACCTCTCGTGCCGACAATTGGCAGATCATGGGCTATACTCGTCCAACCAATCCGAGATTGAGCCGGCGTACCGACATCTACACTTTTGACCGGGTGCTCAGCGAAATCAACACTACACACAAGAGTGTACCTATGCTCTTGAGCTATCTGACGCCCGAAACTTTCGGCGATTCGGTGGCGCATACGCGTAGTGCCTTGGCGGCCTTCAACGATTTGGGCTACCATACGGCATTTTTGTCAAACCAACATCGTAATCACTCATACATAGAATATTATGGTGCCGAAGCACGTACGGTGCATTACATCTCTGATGATGGAGGTCCGCAATTGGACTGCAACTTGCTGGCGCCTATGCAGCGTATACTCGAGACTTCGCCATCTAATAAAGTGTTTGTTGTGCTGCATACATACGGATCGCATTTTGAGTATAACAAGCGCTATCCGCGCGAGGATGCCGTATTCCTTGACGACCGCGCTTCCGGAGCTTCGGTGCATAATCGTCCCGACTTGGTCAACGCCTATGACAATACCATAGTCTATACGGACAAATTGTTGGATAAGGTTATTTTGGCACTTGATTCCTTGAATGTACCTGCCGTGATGGTCTATACTTCGGACCACGGCGAGGATATTTTTGACGATGCTCGCGGACGCTTTTTGCATGCTTCCCCGACGCCTACATATTACCAGTTGCATGTGCCTATGCTGTTGTGGACTTCCGGCGAGTACGCCGCGTTGTTCCCCGAAAAGATTAAGGCTATGCAACGCAATGCCCATCGCTATATATCATCCACGCGTAGCCTTTTCCATACTATTCTTGATATGGCAGGCATAGATAGTCCTTTGTATGACCCATCGTTGTCGGTGATGTCAGGGATGTATCGCTCACCAGAGGCTCGCTATCTCAACGATTACAACGAATCAATAATGATGAGCCGTTCGGGCTTGCGCACTCCCGACTTTGAGCAAATGCGACGTCATGGGTTTCCGGTTGTTCCGGAGGATTGACCGTATCTTGGTTGATACAAGGATAAGGAATGGACAATTGTCCCATCATGGCTCCAAAGTGCACCTTAATGGTGTTTGATGATGAAACCTTGTCTCACAAGTAGATGCAGTAACGAATAAGACATACTGAGAATGAAAACGATACTAATGGCAGTTGGTACTATGGCTGATGCGTCACTGCGTGCGGTCACCGAAAAGATGGTGGAACGCATAGGTCATTTTATGCCTTTCGAGTACCGCGAATTGGCTGATGTCAAGACTACACGTTCAATGAGCGAGGAAAAGCAGAAGGGAATTGAGGGACAGCGTATACTTGCGGCTATAGCTCCCGGCGACTGCGTAATACTTTTGGACGAACGCGGAAAGATGCTTACATCGCGAGAATTTGCTGACGATGTTCAGCGCAAGATGCTGACGTTACAGCGCAATTTAGTTTTTGTCATAGGGGGGCCGTACGGCTTTTCGTCGGCAGTGTATGCTCGTGCCGATGGGCGTCTGGCGCTGTCGCCAATGACTCTGACTCACGAGATGGCGCGAATGTTTTTTGCCGAGCAATTGTATCGAGCCGTGACCATAATCAAGGGTCTGCCGTATCATCACGACTGAACAACGTTTTACGGCCCGACTTATAATGTCAAATGGTGCGATGTGGTGTTGGTATTGAGTAGAACACAACGCAGCTCCAAGTGCTGATGGGCATCGCTCAATGAGGAGTGGATGTGTCCAAAAACGGCTATTGTCCGACAAGTAGATCGCGTATTATAGCATCGCTCACCAGCCATTTGTTTTGTGGAATGCGTACGGTTGCCTCATTGTGTATCAAGTCGCAGCAATGTGCGGCCAGACTTTCGAACTCGTGGCGAAAAGGCTCGGGCAGACGTTGGATGTCCAAACCTTTGTCAGTACGCAGCGCGGTGAATATCATATCGTTGACACGGTCGGCATCACTTTCGGCTTCGGTGTCGTATGCGGTGTGTCTCGCGGCGAGATTTATGAGATACTGTGTAAGGTCGGGGGCGTTGACGCGCCTTGTGCGTCCGTCCCAGCTATGAGCTCCCGGCCCGAGACCGATATAAGGTGTCATATCCCAGTAGTGCGAATTGTGTATTGCGGAGTGTCCCGGAAGTGCAAAATTGGAGATTTCGTAATGTGTGTATCCGGCGTGGGCAGTGTCTTCGCATAATATGTCGTACATTCGGGCGTAGGTCTCGTCGTCGGCAGGAATCCATTTGCCAGCAGTGGCAGCTGAGTATAGGCGTGTACCCGGTTCGACAGACAAAGCATAGGCCGATAGGTGTTGCGGGCGTCGCTTGATGAGCGTGTCCAACGTCGTACGCCACGAATCAAGGTCCTGTCCGGGAAGTCCATAGATTACATCAAGGCTTATTTCGGTAATTCCGGCATCTTGCAGGGTTTCCACCGCACGCAGTGCCGTGACACTGTCGTGACGTCGCCCGATACGCTTCAGACATTCATCATCAAGACTTTGTATGCCCATACTGATACGGTTGATGCCCATATCACGCCAGGCCATGACTTTGTCAAGTGTGACGTCTTCAGGATTGGCTTCGAGTGTGAATTCGCGCAATCCTTGAGTCGGAAGCACCTCAATAATACGTTGCAATTGCGCCGGTGCAAGTATCGAAGGTGTACCACCGCCGATATATACCGTTTCAAATGGCCCGGACACTTCGTAACGACGTATTTGCCATTCGACAATCAGCGCCTGTACGTATTCCTCGTCATAGCGAGTGTTCGGCATCGAGTAGAAGTCGCAGTAGGCGCATTTGCTGTGACAGAATGGTATATGTATGTATATTCCTGCCATTTACCACTGAGATTTGACCTTACGATCGCATAATTTCAAGAATGCACAGTAGGTACAGTTGCTCTGATTCTCGGTTTGAGTAAAAGGTGTATGGTCATCAAAAATTCTGCAGATAATTTCCTCGAACTTTTCCATAAACGCTGCAACTTCGTCTTGTTGATGCGATTGTAGCGGATTTGCTTTTCTGCCACCCACCTTAATTTGATCCACATCCGGGTCAAGGTCATCGGTGAAAGACTTTCGTATGAGGTATATTTCGGGCTTGATGCCGCGTTCTGACGGTTCTGCTCGACGAATCCAGTCGAATTCGGCGTTGTCTGCAAAGTGTACATTTTTATTGACCAAAGCATCTGATGGATTATCTCTTACCATACACTCAAAGGCGTGAGCGTATGTCAGCAGTTGGAATATGGCATCGTTGCGTTTTTGTGGGTCGCTGTCGAAGAGATGTGCAACACTTGTCGCATTGCGTTTATCATTACCGGTTTTGTAGTCAATGAAACGGAGTTTGTCGTAGCGTTCTATGCAGTCATCCGGGCGCTCGTCGCCAGGTTCGTTTATTAGGTCTATGCGGTCGATGATACCCTTGAAATTCAACGCGGTGTCGTTACTGATATTCCATCGGTATTGGAATTCGAATTCGGCGGCCTTGAACACGAAGGGTGTCTTGGTGCGTTCCTTTTCGAGCTGCCGTTTGATAAGCATAGTGATGAAATCGGACATAAGTTGTCCCTCGCCGGGCATAGCGTCGTATCCGCCTTTTTCGTAACGATTGTTGTAGTATATTTGATTTATTTTGATGGATACAATCAGCTTGATGTCGTCATGGGTCTTCTCTTTAAGTATATCATCGATAACAGCCTTGGTGATGATGATATCTTTGCGCGCTTCAAAGATGTCTTGCAGCACGGCGTGTACGATGGTGCCGTAAGTCGAAGCCGAGATATAAGGCGTCACCTCGTCGTCGTCTTTATAGCCGCAGATGCTACCCAAGAAGAACATCAAAGGACAAGCAAGATAGTGCTTGAGCGCTGAGGGAGATAAATACTTACCTCCGTGTGCCGGATCGCTGTTGAATACCTTCAGCCGCGAGCGCACAAAGTCGTCTTTTGGCATTTCGACCTTACGGGGCTGAGTCATTTGCAGTTCCGGGCGCAGTTGTTTATGGCGTACTTTGTCCTTGGGTAGGACGTGACATAGTTGCAGTAAGTATCTGGTGATTTCGCCCGAACCGGCTTGTCCTACACGAGAGTCGTATACGAAGTAGGCGCGACGAGTGCAGTTGAGTAGGCGGAAAAGAAAGTACCCGTATTGACTTTCGATATCGGCCGCCGTGGGTAATCCGTATCCGGCTCTAAGGTTGGGCGGAATGATGGAGCGCAGCAGATGGCGACGCGGGAATACGCGCTCGTTGGCGGACATAACAATAACGTTGTCGAAATCGAGGTCACGGGTTTCAAGTACGCCCATAATTTGAATGCCGCTTAGAGGTGTCCCGCTGAAATTGAGATTGAGTACACCGAAGATGCGTTCCACCATGATAAAGTAGTTCCTTTCGCCCGGCTCAATGTTGTATCGGCGAGCCATCTTGAATACGGAATGCATAGCATCGCGGTATGCTTGAAGTATACGCAACTCATACGAAGATACGCCGATACCGTCTCGCTGATCGTCCTCAGCATCGTCCATGCCAATTTGAGCCGAAACGTTTGCTGCGACATCGTTCGGCATAGGGGTGGTATCGTCAGTCTGGGCGGCCTCTGCTGTGACTTGTGCTGCGCGAGCGCGTGCCAGTTGTAGTGTAATGGTGTCGAGGACGTTAGTGAAATATCGTTCGACTTGCGATATATCGCGGTCATCGTCCACTTCCTCGAATATAGGCGCAAGTTGCGGCGTTGTGCTCTTTAGCTTTTCAGATGTATATGTGAACTGACAATCTTTGAGCATATCGCGCAGAGCTATGCAGTCCTTGGGCGAAATGAGCTGTGCATAGTAGTTGTAAGTCAGTGCTTCGATGTCGCCGCGGTAGAAGGTCCAGGTGTTGTTGCGCCTGCGAGCGTTGAGGTGCATGGATACGATGCGGCGTATCAGCGAGGCGAAAGGCGTCAGTCGGCACGGAAGTCCCATAGTGACATTCAGCGGTTGTATTTCGGGATTGATGGAATACATCAACGGGGTGAGCAGGGTGCTGTCGGGCATGACCACGGCTGTATTGTCGGCGCGACGGTTGAGCACACGACGGCGCCCATCGCGCTGTTTGGACAGGTCTTCCAAGACGTTGCCCACGTATTTGGCCTGCATTGTCTTGGATGGCACGCCGAGGATATGGATTTCGGGTATCTTCCATTCTCTGATGCGCTCGAAGCCCTCAGGCATAGGATATTCGGACACGAGAGTACGCAGACGTCGCAGTGTGGTATTGTCCGCATCACGTGCTTGCTCCGGTAGACATTCTACAGTGTCCCAGAAGAATATCGCTTCTCGGCGGTCGCGTAGGATCTCGAAAATCTTTTGTATGGCGACTGTGGAGCCATCAATGCCGACAAAACATACTTGGTCGTAAGGAGTACTCTCAGGGTCTTGAGCACGTATCTTGTCAGCGGTTACGCGCTGTATCTGACCCTTGAGTCCGCAGCCTTCGTCAGCAAGTCGGGTGGTATAATGTCGGTACAATTCGAGCATAATAGACCATAGCCGAACAAAGCGGAATTGGATACTCTCGGTATTTTTGCCCTTTTCGTCCGCCTCTCCGTCAGCGCCATTTTCTCCGTAGTTTATATGACGCCAAAAGTGGTCGTCATCGCCTTCGGGAATACAGCCCAGAATACTTTGTACCGCTTGCTTTTGCTCGGGAGTGAGGAAATTGCTCTTGATTTCCTTGTAACGCTTGAGGTTGATAAACAGTTGCTCCGGATTGATGAGATATGCGTCTACATCACTGAAATCGTTGAGTATCATCTTACCCGGATGCGCAAAAGCATCAAAGCCGAGCACCTTGTCGGGGCTGCCCCCGGCTTGACGGAAGACGTGGCGGTAAGAGTCGTATAGTTCGAATAAAGCCTCAATAGACATGACTTCGGTGAGCCCGGAAGTTTTCTCCATAAATGCTGTAAGGGTCATCATTTTGGGCATAACCGTAGGGCCTGTCAATGCGTCTTTTAGGTATGTACGGGCAAATATGATGCTGCGTTTGTTTGGAAATATCATCCAGGTGCGGCTCATATCGCGAATACCGCCGCTAGTCTCGCCGGTGGTGGCGATGTAACGTGCCACGCGACGCAGAAACCTATTGTCTTTAGTCATATCTGTTTGGATGGAATGTCAGTGATGAGGTGTTTGGAGTATCCGATGCGCTGCTGTCTATTTTTGCAGCCATGTTGTCCGGCAGCGTCTTGTTGTATATGTATTATTTCTTGATAAGCAGTAGAATTACTGTGATGGTGATGTCGAAAAGGACAATCTTGGCGTTGGCATTGGCTGCGATGTCAGCGGCGGCATTATTGATGGTTTGGAAGAGACCTACGGCGTTTTTCTCGTTGATGAACGGCGAGAATCGTATGCTGAACTCGCTTTCACGATCTGTCATAACATTGAGGCGTGAGTCGTGTAAGTTGTTGATAAAATTTTCGCGTACCATTCGGCTGCAATATGCGAGGAAGCGCAGTATGCCTTCGCGTTTTTCGGCAGCGACTTCGATGGACCAGGCCTTGAGCGCACGCACGTCTCTTTTGTAAGCATTGCGCATCAGGCTCTTGAACCATTCAAGATATTTGTCGGTGTCATCGTGCATTGCGCTCAGTGCAAGTGCGCGATTCATACTGCCTTGCGCCAATACCGCTACACGCATTGCCGCCGCCGGATCCAGTGAAGTGACGCCGGTGATGTACTCGGCCACTTCGGTATCGCTATAGCGGTGGACCTTTATGCGCTGTACACGTGAGTATATTGTAGGCAGTATCTCGCGAGGATTGTCCGAGGTCATAATGAACAAAGTGTCGGGGTAGGGTTCCTCGACTATTTTCAGCATCTTATTGGCTGTATCCTCGTTCATACGCTCGGGCAGCCACATCAGTACGGTCTTGTAGCGCGACGAGTGGGCGGTGTAGGACAGTCGGCGTATGAGTTCGTTGCCTTCCTCGACATAGAATTTGGGCTGGGCGTTAGTGTTGTCCAGCATTGCCGGCCATCGGTCGAAGTCCATAAACGGATTCTGATCCATAAAGGTGCTGAATTCCTGTCGGAAGTCATCGCTAATGGTGGGCTTGCTGTTTTTCTTGGCTACGGGGAAAGAGTAGAGCGTGTCTATAAATTGGTGCGCCTGATGCTGACGACATGCCGGACATATTCCGCAGCTGTCGCCATCGTGTCGGTTGTCGCATTGGATATACTGAGCCAATGCACGAGCTAAGGCAAATTTGCCGCAGCCTTCGGGTCCTTCGAGCAGCAGTGCATGCGGCAGCCGCCCGCTATCGGCCATTTGTACGAGATCGTGCTTGATATCACTATGTCCCGGAATATCGGCAAATCTCATGGTTATCAGCGTTTTTGGAGGTCCATACTATGGCGTCTGGCGGCACCTACGGCGTTAAGGCCATATTTGACAATGTATTCTTTGACTTCTTGGAAGAGGTCGGTGGCAAAGACAAAGTCGTTAAGCGCCTGATTGTCGGACGAAAATATAAGGTCTTTATTGCCGGTCCATTCGCAGTATCCCTTATTGATGAATATGATATTTTCGCCGATGCCGAGCACCGAGTTCATATCGTGGGTGTTGATGACGGTGGTAATATTATATTCGTGCGTGATGTCGCTGAGCAGTTCATCGATAAGTATGGATGTCTTGGGGTCGAGACCGCTGTTGGGCTCATCGCAAAACAGATAGCGCGGGTTTAAGGCTATGGCGCGTGCTATGGCAACGCGTTTTTGCATACCGCCGGATATTTCGCTGGGATATTTGTTTTCGGCGCCCAGTAGATTGACTCGCTCAAGGCAGAACATAGCGCGTTCGCGTATCTCGGCTTGGCTTTTAGAAGAAAACATTACCAAAGGGAACATAACATTACCCAATACGGTCTCGCTATCGAAGAGTGCCGAGCCTTGGAAGAGCATGCCGATTTCCTGTCGCAGGTCCTTGCGCTGCTGACGATCCATAGATATGACATCTCGGCCGTCAAAGAGGATTTCACCGCTCTCGGGTGTGAGCAAGCCCACCAGAGACTTCATGAGCACGGTTTTGCCAGAGCCACTTTGACCGATGATAAGATTGGTCTTACCGGTGGCGAAGGTGGCGCTGACTTCGTGCAGCACTGTGCGCCCGTCAAAGGATTTAGTTAGGTCTTTTACCTCAATCATTGCAGTAAGAGTTTGGTCAACAGAACGTCGAACATTAAGATCAATATGCTACTGGATACAACACCATTGGTGCTGGCTTTGCCTACTTCGAGGGCGCCTCCCTTGACATAGTAGCCGTAGAAGGACGATACCGAGGTGATAATGAATGAGAACACCAAGCACTTGATGAGACCGTACCATACATACCACTCGTTGAAGAGCGCCTGTAGTCCGTAGACATAACGTGATACGGTAATGATGTCCGTGAACACGGCCACCAAGTATCCGCCGATGAAGGCCGTGCCTATGGAGAATATTACCAGAACCGGTATAAACAGCAGAAATCCCAATACTTTTGGCAATACCAAAAAACTGGCCGAATTGACGCCCATAATCTCGAGAGCATCAATTTGTTCGGTCACGCGCATGGTGCCAATCTCGGAGGCGATATTGGATCCGACTTTGCCTGCAAGTATCAAGCATAATATTGAGTTGGAGAATTCAAGAAGCACGATGTCACGTGTGGCCAAGCCAACGGTGTAGCTCGGAATGAGTGGTGATGCTATGTTCAACTGCATTTGAATAGCGATGACAGCGCCTATAAACACCGAAATAATCATTACCAACGGTATCGAATCAATGCCCAGTTTCATGATTTCGGCTACAGTGCGCTTGAAAAACACCCTCCACTTCTCAGGTATTGAGAACACGCGTCGCATAAAGATGCAGTAGTGTCCGAAGGTGGCTAATGAATTGGCTAAAAGCATATTGGAGTGTAGTATTGTTTCGTTTTTGTGCTATTTGGCGTTGATGTACGGTCGGCTAAAACTCGCCTTGGAGAATTGAATGCAGAGTGGTATGCCGCACGGGACTATGCTCGGCCAAACAATGTACAAAAATACGGTTTTTTGGCGAATGAACCAAGCTTTTCCTACGACATTGTGCGCTATTGGAAAGTATTATCGTCGTTTGGACAAACTTTTATATGGTGGCATTGAAACTTATGGCGATGAAGTCTGATGCAACTTAATATGGTATAATACCTGTGGCTGCAAAGAACCGTCGGTAATATGAGGCCTTGGCATCGAGGGAAATAGGGTAGGCGCGTGAGGTAGATGGCAGTCTCCATATTTCCAGATCGCCGAAATCGGTATATGTGCCGATGGATGGTACGGGGGTGCAGGTCTGTGCGGCCACAATTTCGGCGGCTTTCTTCCCCGTCGTTGCTATAGCACAAAGATTATGTATTCCGGCGGCCAATGCAGGGATGTCGCGCATACGCACCACTTCAAGGTCTTTGTCCGAGGCTGTACCGCGTGTGCGTCGTGCATCCAATACGGTGTCGCTCAGGGCGATGCCATGCATGTCAAGCAGCGTTTTGATGCGGTCAAGCCTGAAAGTGCGCGATGTTTTGTCGTAGAGAGCCGTTGCATCTCCATCAAATATCAAGCCCATTATTCGCCAAAAGTCATTTGTGGCGTTGGGGTAATAAAAGTCCATACTCCAGCGGTGCGGCCCGGGCGGGAAAGTGCCGAGCAACAGTACACGTGCACTTTCGGGGACGTATGGCGCCCATGGGTGATGTTCGATGAGTATAGACGTATTTTCTTGCATATATGCGCCTTAGTGCTATTCAACCGATGGACGGAAATGTAATCCTAGTTAGTCTCGTGGCGGGTGTACGTCAAAGGGGTTATCGCTGAATATCGGTTGCTTTTTTGCATCGCGAGCGTCATAAATTTTTTCGGAGATATTCATAAGAACCTCCAAGCAACGATAAAACAGCAATGTCCAATGTGGACTACTGTCCTTGATGCCCGGCCAAAATCTGCTGTTGTAGACAATCCCGGTATGGCACATTTCGAGAGCGGTGTTATATTCACCGGCCTTGGCATAAGCGCAAACTACCAGAGTATACAATACCATATCGCATCGGTGCAAGAATGTCGGGTCGGCTTCGATCGCATCTACGACGTATTTGTATTTGCATCTCTCGAATGCGTTGATTATTAATGTGGATGTCCACCATTCGGGTAGTGTGTCATCATCGTATTCCTCCAAAATCCATAACATCATTGCGTATCCGGCTATGGCAGCCTTGGTCGTGTCTAAAGTCGTCTTGATGGCTTCGTACCATTCGCTTGGCGAAACCTTGGCTTTGGCTTCCGGAGTCATAAATGCTTGCTTGATAGCCTTGAGACAAGCCCTGTGACCTACCACGAAGAAATTGGAGACAAGAGCCTCATAGTCTAATGGATTGGCTTGGAGACGTTCGTCGATATAGGCGGCCGCTTTGTCCTTACGGTCGTGCGCAACGAGTGAACGGATATATAGGCGCGAGATTTCAGCATCGTCCGGCATAATCCTGATTATTTCGGACAGCACGTCCGGGTCGCCGTTGTTGTGGTATATTTTCAGGAACTTGTGCTTCAATGCCTGTGCGTTTTCCGGATCCATTGCCAGTATAGTCTCTACTGTGTCGTCTATTTCGGCATCCGCGGCTTGACTGTTGACCTGGGCATCCAGAAGTAATTCCCAGTAAGACAGAATAAAAGGCTTCTCGCTTACCAATTCTTCGATTATAGGCACTGCTCGAGCATATTCCATCCGGTCGAGCAAAGACATAGCCAATTCGTAGAGGATACAAGCACGATTTGACGAATAAGCGGCCACGCGTTCCAAGTTTTGTTCCAACCATTCGAGACAATTGCAATCGTCAACGGTGGTTACAAAACGGATGGTCTCCTCGTCATTCATCTTTGGCTTGTCGGTGAGAATACGCTCCAATGCAGCGATGGCATTGTCGTTGTCGCCATCGTCTGTATAGTCTTCTTTAATGGCGATAAGACGTTGAAGCAAAGGTCGGTCCTGTGTGTCACCGCCGTGGTCTTGGATGAATTCTTTTGCGGCCTGAGGATACGTATCACTATAAAAGATCAATCGCCGCTGTTCCATTTCCTTGCTGTCGGGGAAATAGCGGGCAGCGTACATTAGGGCCTCTATGCGTACGTACTCATCGTCCATATCCCCGGCATAGTCAAAGATTTCTACGATGTCATCGTGGTCAAAGAATGCCTTATGCTCGGGGTCGCGAAGATATTGGCGAAATCGAGCTATGAGTTCGTTGCGTTCGTAGTCTGTTCCTTCATCCATCATGTTGTACGGTCGTTTAGTTAAATTTGGAATTTTGCCTATAGTTTATCTACGACATTAGGTGCGTTGCTTGGTTAAAGTAGAGGCCGCATATGCCGAGTGTGGGCATATGCGGTTCTTGGATTATGTTGTATTATTTTTTTGAAACTTTTTCCCAGCTATCCTTGAGTGCAATTGTACGATTGAATACCAAATGTCCGGGAGTACTGTCGTAGTCGGGCGTGAAATATCCCACGCGTTGGAACTGCAACTTGGTGCCACGTTCGGCGTTTTCGGCCACAAAAGGTTCGACCTTGGCATGTTCGATGACTTTGAGCGAGTCGGGGTTTAGCATCTCGCGGAAATCGCGTTCGGTCTCCGCTGCGGGGTTCTCGACATTGAACAGACGGTCGTAGAGGCGTACTTCGGCGTCTACGGCGTGCTGTGCCGAAACCCAGTGGAGCGTACCTTTAACCTTGCGTGCAGCACCGGGAGCACCGCTATGGGTGTCGGGATCATATGTACAATGTATCTCTACGATATTGCCCTCGGCATCCTTGACTACGTCCTGACATTGTACGATGTATGCGCCTTTGAGACGTACCTCGCCGCCCGGGCACATGCGGAAGTACTTCTTGGGCGGATTCTCCATAAAGTCCTCGCGTTCGATGAGTATCTCACGGCTGAAGGGCATAGAGTGCGTCCCGGCGCCTTCTTGTTCGGGATTATTGTCCATCTGTACCATTTCGACCTTGCCTTCGGGGTAATTGGTGATGACTACCTTGACGGGATTCAGCACGGCCATGACACGTGTGGCTATACGGTTGAGGTCCTCGCGCACTGCAAATTCGAGCAAGCTGACGGAGTTGAGCGCTTCGTACTTGGTGTATCCTATGGTGTCAATGAAATTGCGTATGGATGCGGGTGTAAATCCGCGGCGACGCATACCCGAGATGGTTGGCATACGCGGGTCATCCCATCCGGCTACAAGCCCTTCCATAACCAGTTGACGCAGTTTGCGCTTGCTCATAACCGTGTATGTCAGGTTGAGACGATTGAACTCAATCTGTCGGGGGCAATAGTTGCCGTCTTTTGCCAGTTCCTTGACAAAGTACTCGTAGAGCGGACGATGGGGGACAAATTCGAGTGTGCATATTGAGTGGGTGACGCCTTCGAAGAAATCGCTTTGTCCGTGGGCGAAGTCGTACATCGGGTATACTTTCCACTGTGTGCCTGTGCGGTGGTGGGGCGTCTTGATGATGCGGTACATGATGGGGTCGCGAAAATGCATATTATCCGAAGCCATATCTATCTTTGCACGCAGCACGCGTGAACCTTCTTCGAATTCGCCGGCATTCATACGATGGAACAGATCGAGGTTCTCCTCGGGTGTTCGGTCGCGATAGGGGCTGTTGATACCCGGGACGGTGGGCGAGCCTTTCTGTGCGGCAATCTCCTCACTACTTTGGTCATCGACGTAGGCCTTGCCTTCGCGTATAAGCCGTTCGGCCAAGGCGTACAGCTGAGGAAAGTAATCCGAGGCGTAATACTCGCGGTCGTCCCAGTCGAAGCCCAGCCAATGGATGTCTTCGCGTATTGAATCTACGTACTCAACATCCTCCTTGACAGGGTTTGTGTCGTCAAAACGCAGGTTGCAAGTGCCACCGAATTTTTCGGCGATGCCGAAGTCAATGCATATAGCCTTGGCATGGCCTATGTGCAGGTAGCCGTTGGGCTCGGGTGGAAAGCGCGTGCTCAGACGTCCGCCATTTTTGCCGGCTTGCAAGTCGTCATATACTATCTGTTCGATAAAATTCATTCCTTTTTTTTCGTTGGTGTCGTTGGTCTTGGTGTTATCTGCCATGATGTATATGTTTGTTGTGTTTCGTGTATATGCTTGTACTTTTTATATCAATGCTAATGAGAGCCGGTGTTTGTTGATTTCTGATGCTCAGTCTACTTTGTGCAAATCGTGTCCCATAAGCTGCTTCTTGGTGTGCATATAGAAGCGGTTGTAGTTGTTCGGCTCGATTTCGATGGGCACGTTCTCTACTATTTCGAGGCCGTAGCCTTGGAGGCCTATGCGCTTGACGGGATTGTTGGTGAGCAGGCGCATCTTGCGCACACCTATCATATTGAGGATCTGTGCACCCACGCCGTAATCGCGCTCGTCGGCGCGGTGGCCCAGGTGTATATTTGCTTCGACGGTGTCCATGCCTTGTTCCTGTAGCTTGTATGCGCGTATTTTGTCCATCAGTCCGATGCCGCGACCTTCCTGGCTTAGGTAGATGACTGCGCCGCGACCCTCTTTTTCGATGGCGCGAAGAGCTTGGTGCAGCTGCTCGCCGCAGTCGCAGCGCTTCGAGCCGAAGATGTCGCCTGTTGCACAAGACGAGTGTACGCGTACCAGTACCGGTGTCTCCGGGTCGGAGGCTATATCGCCCTTGATAATGGCAATATGCTCAAGCCCGTTATCCTTTTGACGGAATGGTATGAGGCGGAAGTGTCCGTATACCGTAGGCATATCCACTTCCGGACCCATCTCGACGAGACGTTCGTGCTCCAGCCGATATTGAATCAAGTCGCGTATCGACACCAACGGCATACCCCATTTTTGTGCCATAGCATATAATTGGGGCAGGCGGGCCATAGTGCCGTCTTCGTTCATCACCTCCATGAGTACTCCGACGGGCTGCAACCCGGCCAAGCGAGCCAAGTCCACAGCCGCCTCGGTGTGTCCTGCGCGGCGGAGTACACCTTGCTCTTGGGCATACAGCGGATTGATATGTCCCGGGCGGCCGAAGTCTTCGGGCTTTGCTTCCGGGTCGGCCAGTGCATTGAGCGTTGCGCAGCGGTCGTGCGCACTCACGCCCGTGGTGCAGCCTTCCAGCAAGTCAACGGTGACGGTGAAAGGCGTGCCCAGCATCGAGGTATTATCTTCGACTTGACGGTCAAGCTTTAGTTGGCGGCAGCGCGAAAGTGACATCGGTGCGCACAGCACGCCGCGTGCGTTGTGCAGCATGAAATTGACCTGCTCGGGCGTGATTTTTTCTGCGGCAACGATGATATCGCCTTCGTTCTCGCGGTCTTCGTCGTCCACCACAATAATCATCTCGCCTCGGCCGAAGGCGGCGATGGCTTCATCTATTGTGCTCAGTCGTATGTTGTCTTGCTCGCTCATATTGTTTAGTGATAGTCTATTGTAGTGTTGGGGTGTCGGAGTTCTCGGACGTCTCGACATTTTCAACGTCCTCCGGGTTCTCGGAGGCCTCGGTGTTCTCTGTACTTATGGGTGTCTTCTCGCTCTCGGTGTCTTCGCCGTTTAGTCGTGAGATAAGGCTTTTGAGTGTCTTAATCACGGAGGGAATGTCGCGACGGCGTACGCGCAACGGTATTTCGTTGAGTAGATGTATGATATAAATGTCCTTGGAATTGTGCAGATACTCGACTACGGACTCCAATTCGGGCGCGATTGGCGCTGTCGTATTACGCAATACCTTAGGTGAATACCACGGCACTTTCGTCCCCGAAATGTTGCGGTAGGCTGTGATAAGTGCCTGCAATCGGGGCACTATTTCCGAGGGAACAACATCATCGAATGTGTATTCCTTGGTCTCGAGATTACGGCTATCGCGTGCAAACAGGCGCATAAGCTGCGAAGGTCGCTTGATTTTCTCATTGAGCTTGCGCAGCCAGTCAAAGTCAAGCATCGATGTATCGCCTACGGCCTTATAGGTGAAGAATATACCCAGAGGAGTCATTACCATGGTACTCAGCCAGATGCCGAACCATACGGCGGTCTTGCCGTCACGAGCCATCTTGTAGCCCGAGTTGTCAAAAATAAAGTATACGATAAATAGCAATACGCTAAGTACCAACGGGGTGCCTATGCCGCCTTTCTTGACTATAGCACCCAACGGGGCACCAATAAAGAAGAATATAATGCATGCTATGGACAGTGTGAACTTCTTCTGCATCTCTATGTCGTGTTTGCGCATAGACTTCTCTTGATCCAGCAGTACGGTACTCTTGAACTCGTATTCGTTGCGCACGCGCTGTACTTTGGCCAAGGCCTGTGATATGTACGACCGAGCCATCGAGGCGTTGGGGCGAGCGAAGACACTATCCACGTTTATCGGGCGGCTCGGATGCACGGGCGGTCGTGCAATTCGTTCCAACTTATGGTTGACATATCGCTGTGTATAATATGGTAGTCCTAAGTAGGGCGTTTCTTTGAGCTCGGTGCCGAAGACTTGTCCGATGCTGTCTACTTTGGCTTGTATCGAGTCTATGGCGTGCGACAGCTCGGAGATATTCATACCCACGTACTGCGAACGTATGCCTTGCTCGTTGAGTCGGTTGAAGTTGGCGTCAAAGGGAAAGTACACTTGCTTGTCATCGAAACTTTCGCGACGGAAGGGCATAAATCCGCGGTTGTTGCCGCCCAGCGAATTGTCGGTGAAATTCTCGAAAAGTTCGCCGTGGTACAAGTGCAGGAACAATAGCGTCTTGTCTTGCGTAAACATCATCTTGGCGCTGTCGGCAAGGATTATACGCGAATTGTCAATGCCACGGCTAACATCATATATAATAATGTCGTGCAGCATTCCGGTGTTGCGATCCTTACGCTCGACGTAGATGTTCATATCCGGGATGTCGCTGTAAAAAGACTTTTCCGGGATTTCCAGCTCGGGGCTCTTCTGTCGCATCGAGAACAGCAGCGTCCACATCTTGGTCTGAGCCACGGGCAATACATTATTCTGAAAAAAGAAGGCGCCTATGGAGACAAACACCATCAGCACTATCAGCGGACGCATAATGCGGAACAACGATATGCCGGCCGCCTTCATCGCCGTGAGCTCGAGTTTCTCGCCGAGGTTGCCGAAGGTCATCAGCGAAGCCAGCAGCACCGCCAGCGGTAGCGCCATAGGCACCATCGTCAGTGCAGCGTAGAAAAACAACTCGCAGATTACCGAGAAATCCAGGCCTTTGCCGACAAGATCCTCAATGTACTTCCACAGGAATTGCATCATCAGGATAAACAAACTGATGAAGAACGTCATAGCCAGCAGCGGTACAAACCGTTGCAACATAAATGAATGTAGACGTTTCATTATCATAACGATGCAATAAGTGTTGTGCGGTATCGGCCGCTGCAATTGCAGCGGCTGTACCTATCAAAATGCAAAGTTAGCGATTTTCGGCTGCATAGACATCACTTACGGCCCTAAATATGCACGAAAAAGTTGCGCAACGTACGAAAAAACTCCGCAGAGCCTTCGGCCATTTTCCGAAAGCCCTGCGGACATAATAAGGACATAGGTTATATGCGATAAGAATGAAGGCCCTTATCGGAGGAGAATTTTCTTGGTGTAATTGCCTTTGCGGAGGATGTAGAATCCGCTTGTGGGATTGGATACGCGGACGCCTTGCAGGTTATAGACTTCGGCATCGCTCCAGTCTTGCGGTTCCTCAACGGCATCCACGCGGATGTCTTCGACGGCTGAGTATTGACCCAACAGTCGCTGAATAAAGTTGGTGGCTGTCGTTTTGAGTGCCGGGAACTGGTCGCCGAGAGACTTGGAGGCGTCAAGGGCAAACATTATTGCCGCAGAGGTTTTGATGTCTTCGACCTTGATAACGCCCTCGCGCATCATTTCGACATTGTGCTGCCAGTCATCGCGTGACGGAATATATATCCATTCATCGATGTCTTCGTCTTTGATGTCCAAAATATTGCCGGTCTCATCGCGGCAATCGTCAAAGGTAAAGGTGAGGTACAATCCGTTGAGCTTGCCTTTGACCTTGGTGCCGGAGGCGCTGCTGACGCCGTAGTATGTAATATTGTTTAGAGTATAGTCGTCAATGCTGAATGTGCCTTGAATCCAGCGTTTGGAGTCTTTGGCCGAGGATGAGGCATCGGTGCCGTCAAGCGTCAGTCGGTATTTGTCTCCGTCCGACATCATAGGAACGGTTATGGATATGGTGCGCTTGGAGGTCTGCTTGTTCAGTTCTTCATAAATATTGGTGAGTTCGTCTTCGACTTCTGCTATATTTGTCACCGAATGCGCTTTGCTGTCGTCAGAGGCAAGTTGCGTGAGGTTGAACATAAATTGCTCGTCATCGAGTACATCGGCACTTTTCAATCCTATGGTATAGGCTTTTAGGGGCAGTCCCTGAATCTTTGTGCTGCCAATTTTGGTGTGGAGCTGTGTGGCATAATTGCGCCAGCTCTTGGGAGTGGGATTCATAGCCAGCGAACCCTGGTCAAGGCCGTCGGTGAAGGTAATGAGGATGGCGTTGCTGAGGTTGTCGGGATAGGTAGGACTGCCAAGTGCGTCAATGCTTTTTTCGACAGCATAGTACAATAGTGTCGCATTGTCCATCTGCAAGCCGTTGATAAAGTCGAAGAATGTGTTCTTTGATGAGTCGGACAGTCGCTGTATCGGCAGTGTCTTCAGCGTGGTGTTGAATGCCGTGGCACCCATATAGATGCCGCTTTTGTCTGTCGGAGTTGGTCTATTGTCATCTTCTTTAACCCCGGTAGGCGTACCATAGCCTTCGGGAGCAACCTGAT
>DLLT01000016.1:67903-68126 GCA_002478045.1 Porphyromonadaceae bacterium UBA7555 | reverse complement strand
GATAGTTGCGGTTTGATGTAGGATTATAATGATATACAACTCATTATATATGAATTGATAGGCTCTAAAAGTTGCGGTTTGATGTAGGATTATAATGATATACAACGCCGCCGTTGCGGCCGAATATAAGGCCAAAGTTGCGGTTTGATGTAGGATTATAATGATATACAACCATGGGACTGGGCAAAAGCGTAATAACGCTGTTGCGGTTTGATGTAGGATT
>DLLT01000016.1:67675-67810 GCA_002478045.1 Porphyromonadaceae bacterium UBA7555 | reverse complement strand
GATTATAATGATATACAACACATCAAGCCGCGGCTCGTGCCGATGAAAGGTTGCGGTTTGATGTAGGATTATAATGATATACAACGAGTGGTGTGGATATGCAGTGCCCTTTGAGGTTGCGGTTTGATGTAGGAT
>DLLT01000016.1:0-67604 GCA_002478045.1 Porphyromonadaceae bacterium UBA7555 | reverse complement strand
GGATTATAATGATATACAACCGACCATCGTCCGCGCCGAGACGCTCACTCGTTGCGGTTTGATGTAGGATTATAATGATATACAACTGACAACGGCGCGCAATACGCCATAAGCATGTTGCGGTTTGATGTAGGATTATAATGATATACAACCATCGTGCGCCTGCACCGCTGCAGCGGCGGGTTGCGGTTTGATGTAGGATTATAATGATATACAACACCACATCCGCCGTGACGCGAGGGCAGATGGTTGCGGTTTGATGTAGGATTATAATGATATACAACTGGCTTATGGCAAGGGCAACGGCCTCAAAGTTGCGGTTTGATGTAGGATTATAATGATATACAACGTTTCCATGCGTTTACAAGAGCTGCAGCGTGTTGCGGTTTGATGTAGGATTATAATGATATACAACAGGGCCGCAAGTCTTTGTGAAGCGTACTTAGTTGCGGTTTGATGTAGGATTATAATGATATACAACAGTGGCGGCACTTTCCCAAGTGTCGCCAAAGTTGCGGTTTGATGTAGGATTATAATGATATACAACAGAAAGAAAAAATGCAGACGCTCAACGCGGTTGCGGTTTGATGTAGGATTATAATGATATACAACTGCTGTCGGTGCTGACAACGTCCATGGGCAGTTGCGGTTTGATGTAGGATTATAATGATATACAACGAACACGTTGTGCGCTTGATACGCGAGCGCGTTGCGGTTTGATGTAGGATTATAATGATATACAACAACGGAATATGCGGGGAGGAGACGCGGTGCGTTGCGGTTTGATGTAGGATTATAATGATATACAACAGCGTTCCCAAATTTCCGAATAGCAACTGCGTTGCGGTTTGATGTAGGATTATAATGATATACAACCTTGGCCGTAGGGTCGTACACCCCGGCAGTGTTGCGGTTTGATGTAGGATTATAATGATATACAACAGCAGTGCGGCGCGGTGGCTGTGTCCATCGGTTGCGGTTTGATGTAGGATTATAATGATATACAACATAAAGCGCCGCAAGCTGTATGTTTCCGCAGTTGCGGTTTGATGTAGGATTATAATGATATACAACCTCTCCAAAGCCGACCAAAAACTGATAAAGTTGCGGTTTGATGTAGGATTATAATGATATACAACCCGAGGGCGCTTTGGCGGGGCATCCCAATGGTTGCGGTTTGATGTAGGATTATAATGATATACAACCCGTATGCGGCACTCCTATGCGAGTTTGCCGTTGCGGTTTGATGTAGGATTATAATGATATACAACAAGACCGCCCGACACTTCGATATTGACCTCGTTGCGGTTTGATGTAGGATTATAATGATATACAACCAGCTCGGGGGGGGGGATGGCACGGAATTTGTAGGGAGCGGAATAATTGCTAATTTTGCAACGCGATTGCGAAGGCAAGCCCTGTAGGGTGCAGACCTCACGGGTATGAAAAGATAAAATGATTAGATGACAGCCGAGGGCAACGGCTTCGGACGGATGCACGGCTGTCGAATTGTTAGGTTTTGAAGTATCACGTTTTTTAATGATTTGCATATATGAATGATGTGCAACGTAAGCGCATAAGGCGCGCTATCAGTGTGTATTATCTGGCTATGGGAATGGTGTTCGCCTCGTGGGCATCGCGTATCCCGGATGTAAAGGCGGCTCTGTCGCTGGACGACGGCAGCCTTGGGGCGCTGCTTTTTGCCATTCCGGCGGGCCAGATAGCAATGATGGCTATCTCGGCGATGTTGATTGCGCGCTGGGGCAGCCGTATGGTGTTGCGCGTGTCCTTGGTGGCATACGCGGTCGTACTTTTCGGCATCAGTCAGGCGCCGACGTTTGTGTCGCTGTTTGTCGTACTGTTTCTCTTTGGCATGGCAGCCAATATCCTCAATATCTCGGTGAATACACAGTCTGTGGAGCTTGAAAAGATCTACGGGCGCTCGATACTGTCCTCATTCCACGGGCTATGGAGCCTCGGTGGGTTGTTGGGCGGCCTCGTGGGTACCGGCTTCGTAATCACCGGATTGCCGTTGTGGGTGCATTATACCGTTGTGGCGATATTGTGCATAGGTGTCTCTTTCCCTATGGGCTTTCGACTGATGGACGACTCTAAGCTACAGCACTCCGACAATAATGATAATAAGTCCGAGGTGAATAGCCATCATCATGGTTTCGGGCTGCTGGACGGCGTCATCATTATGCTTGGTTTTGTCGCCTTTGGCGGAATGTTCTGCGAGGGCACGGTCTACGACTGGTCGTCGGTGTATATGGCTACGGTGGTATGTCCTCCGGAGGCGCTGATACGTGCCGGGTATATCGCCGGAATGGCGGCAATGACTTTCGGGCGATTTGTGGCCGACCGCTTCATCACGCGCTATGATGCGGCTCATGTCCTACGCATCAGTGGCGCCAGCATTATGGCCGGGCTGCTGATAGCCACGGCCTTCCCGTATCTTGTGACAGCCACCTTGGGCTTCCTGCTTGTGGGGCTTGGCATGTCCACGGTTGTGCCTATATGCTACAGCGCCGCCGGACGTCATCCGCGACTGTCGCCGGCAACGGCCATCACCGTGGTTTCGTCGATTTCGTTCATCGGATTTATGGTCGGCCCGCCATTGATAGGTCTCTTGGCTCAGGCGCTGACGCTGCGCGTAGCCCTGGCTATTGCAGCCTCCTTCGGCTTGCTCATCATCTTCCTTGCTCCGGCTGCCGTGCGCTACCGCCAACGGGACTGACGTCAAGTCCGGCATCACGAAGCAATTTCGGCAGCCCTTGCGTGCCGACCAAATGCCCGGCACCTACGGCCACCAGGACACTGCGGCGCCGCATTTCGGGGACGAGCACGGCCGTCCAGGCGCGGTTGCGCGCATATAGCATCCGCTCGGCATACGCTTGTCCCATTTCATGGGCAAGCAGGTGCTCTATGGCCGCGAGGTCTTGACGATGATAGGCCGCAACGAGGCTGTCCGAAGCCGCCTGTGCCGCCTCGGGAGCACGCACTGACTCCATCAGCGACTCCAGTTGCTCGCTGATGGGTAGGTTCATAAGCATACGCATCTGCTGCGCGGCGGTCTCGAGGGCACGCACCTCCCGGCCCATGGCCCGAGCGCGATGTTGCAGTGCAATGTCCGGCGACATATCCGTTGATGCTCCCGAACGGCGCACTTCGAGAAAAGCGTCCAGCATTGCCGGCTTCATTCGGCTCAAAGCCTTCACTGTCTCAGAGCCGTCCACCTCGAATGAGGACACGTATCGGCATAACGAATCAAGCGATGCCGGCGACAGAAGTCGCTGCAAGGTGCTGTCGCTCGGCGCAATGGCGCAAGCCATAGCCTCCGGCGAGAGCGCCATCTCGGAGGCATCCACCTCGCCGTACACCACGGCGGCACGCTCCAGCGCCTCAGTCATTCCGGTCAATGTGTCAAGCACTTCCGTCCCGGCCGTATGCATCGTCCCCAGGACATACGATGTATGCGTGACGCCGCCATCGTCTCCCTTCGCCGTCACGCGCCACAGCACCTGCGCCGCCGCTCCGACAAAGCTAATTACAGCCACAATGACAAACGCCAATACGCGGCCGAGCATCCCTCGCCATTCATTGCATATCTTGCCATACAACGAAGTCATATCTATATGTTTCCTACGATAATTCATATCCCCTTGTGTTTTCGATTTCACAAAGATACGACATTTCGAGTGTCTGCACAAAGCCGACACCGACAGACATATTAACCGCCGGAGACAACACCCGCGACCGCGACATCCGCCCAAGTCGGACATCGAAAAAACAGTGAGGCAAAATAATTTTGGTAATGTGCTTAATAATGTGTAACTTTGCACGATTTTTGAGCGAAATAAAACGAAATATACAAATTACACAAAGCAACCCCAAACGTCATTATGAACCCCATCAAAAAGACCATCACATTGGCCGACGGGCGCCAGATTACGCTGGAGACCGGCAAATTGGCCAAGCAGGCTGATGGCGCCGTGGAGCTCCGCATGGGCAATACCATGCTGCTGGCGACTGTCGTCTCCGCCAAGGAAGCCGGCGAAGGCGTAGACTTTATGCCTCTCCAAGTCGAATACAAAGAAAAATTCTCGGCAGCAGGACGCTTCCCCGGCGGCTTCCTCAAACGCGAAGGCCGCGCCAACGATTACGAAATCCTGACCTCGCGTCTGGTGGACCGCGTATTACGTCCCCTATTCCCCGACAATTACCACGCCGACACGTTCGTCAACATCACCCTGTTCTCGTCCGACGGCGTAGACATGCCTGACGCCCTGGCCGGACTGGCAGCCAGTGCCGCCCTCGCCGTCAGCGACATACCCTTCAACGGACCAATCTCCGAGGTGCGCGTGGCACGCATCAACGGCGAATTTGTCATCGACCCCACATTCGAGCAGCTCGAACAAGCCGATATGGAACTGATGGTAGGTGCCACCTACGACAACATCATGATGGTCGAAGGCGAAATGAACGAAGTATCCGAAGCCGACCTCTTGGCAGCCCTCAAGGCCGCACACGCCGCCATCAAGGAGCAATGCAAGGCTCAGATGGAATTTGCCGAAGAAGCAGGCAAAGTGAAACGCGAATATTGCCACGAAGTCAACGACGAAGACCTGCGCAAAGACGTACACGACAAGTGCTACGACCGCGCTTACGCCGTAGCCAAAGCCGGCAGTGCCGACAAGCACTGGCGTCAAGACTCCTTCGATGCCATCTGTCAGGAATACATCGATGCACTCCTCGAAGAAGAGCGCGACGAGAAAGCCCCGCTGGTCAAGCGCTACTACCACGATGTAGAACGCGAAGCCGTACGCCGCTGCATCCTTGACGAAGGCATCCGCCTGGACGGCCGCAAGACCACCGAAATACGCCCCATCTGGTGCGAAACCGACTACCTGCCCGGACCTCACGGAAGCGCCGTATTCACCCGCGGTGAAACTCAGGCTCTGGCCACCGTCACCCTCGGCACAAAGCTGGACGAAAAAATCCTGGACGATGTGCTCAACCAGGGTCGCGAACGCTTCCTGCTGCACTACAACTTCCCGCCCTTCTCCACCGGCGAAGCCAAGGCACAACGCGGCGTAGGCCGTCGCGAAATCGGCCACGGCAACCTGGCACACCGCGCCCTCAAGCGCATGTTCCCCGACGACTTCCCCTACGTATGCCGCGTAGTGAGCGACATCCTCGAATCCAACGGTTCCTCGTCTATGGCCACCGTATGCGCCGGCACCCTGGCGCTGCTAGACGCCGGCATCAAGATGAAGAGACCCGTCAGCGGTATCGCCATGGGTCTGATCACCGACACCGATTCATCCAAATACGCCATCCTGAGCGACATCCTCGGCGATGAAGACCACCTCGGAGATATGGACTTCAAGGTTACGGGCACACGCGACGGTATCACCGCCACCCAGATGGACATCAAGTGCGACGGCCTGTCCTACGAAATCCTCGAAAAAGCGCTCATGCAGGCACACGAAGGCCGTATGCACATCCTCGACATCATCGAGCAGACCATACCCGCACCTCGCGAAGACTACAAGCCGCAAGTTCCGCGCATCGTCACAATGATTATACCCAAAGAACTCATCGGCGCTGTCATTGGCCCGGGCGGAAAAGTCATCCAAGGCATCCAGGAAGCTTCCGGTGCCACCGTCAGCATCGACGAAATCGATGAAGGCGGATATATCGAAGTTGCAGCAGCCAACAAGCCCAGCATCGACAAGGCTCTCGAACTTATCAACGCCATCGTTGCCCTGCCCGAAGAAGGCAAGGTTTACACCGGCAAGGTTCGCTCCATCATGGACTTCGGCGCATTTGTCGAATTCATGCCCAACCGTGACGGCCTGCTCCACATCAGCGAAATCGCATGGGAGCGTCTCCCAGACATGGAAGCCAGCGGCCTCCACGAAGGCGACACCGTCGAGGTCAAACTTATCGAAATCGATAAGAAAACCGGCAAATACCGTCTGTCCATGCGCGCCCTCAAGCCCAAACCCGAAGGCTACGTAGAACGTAGCGAGCGTCCCCGCCGTGACGGCGACCGTGGCGACCGCGGCGACCGTCGTCCCCGCCGCGATGGCGACCGTCCTCGCCGCGATGGCGACCGTGGTGACCGTCGTCCCCGCCGTGACAACAACCACAACAACAACGCCAACAACGACTGATACCCCCTCATAGAGAGGCATCAACCCATACCGACCGGAGCGGCTACCCATACGGGTGGCCGCTCCACTTTTACATTAACACTCACATTTCTGATACTAATCCCGGCCTAAGGGTAAACATCCTCACTAGAGGGAATTAATCTTCTTCATCTGTCTATATACATAAAACGAGGGACAGCCACTGCGGCTGTCCCTCAATTCTTTTGACGGCCTTAAGCCGTGCATTGTCGTTATCAGTCGGCGAATTCGATGAGGACGGTATCGTTGCCGATTTGGTCACCGGGAGCAACAAATACGCGCTTAACAGTGCAGTCGCGGTCAGCGGTAACGTCATTTTCCATCTTCATGGCTTCGTATACCAGGAGTGTCTTTCCCTTGGTCACCTTGTCGCCGGCGGCCACGTCAACGCTGATGATGCGTCCGGGCATGGGAGCCTTGATTACGGGACCGGTGATGGGCTCATCGGCAGCAGCGGGAGCAGCCTCAGCTTCGGCAGCGGCGGCGGGGGCGGCAGCAGCCTTAGCGGCAGCATATTCGGCAGCACGACGTTTCTTCAGGAACGGCATAGCCACGTTGGGCAGCAGAGCGAGCAGTAGTTCTTCCTCGGTGTTCGAGGCCAGTTTGACGCCGCCACAATCCGGCAATACGGGATTTTCCGGTTTCTTGTAGTTGGAGGTATCGTATGCGTGTTCGGTGGCATCGCCGGTGATTTTTTCGCGGAAGGCGGGATCTATGGGCACGGGGGTGTGTCCGTATTCGCCCCTAACCAGCGAGATAAACTGGTTGGACTTGGTGGTGTAGTCGGGATTGCCTTTGCGGCGGTCGATGGCCACCATCACGGCCTGGCTGCCTACAATCTGGCTGGTAGGTGTAACCAGGGGCACCAGACCGGCGTCGCGGCGTACCATAGGTATCAAGCGCATAGCGTCTTCGAGGACATCTTCGGCCTTGAGAGACTTCAGCTGAGCCACCATATTGGAGTACATACCGCCGGGGACTTCGGCATTCTTCACCAATTCGTTGGGCTTGGGGAAGCCGAAATATTTCTCGATGGCGTGGCATGCATCGAGCAGTGCTTCTTCGTCGCCTGCCTTGGCGGCTGCAACGGCTGCATCGACTTGTGCCTCAACTTCGGCGGGAAGCTTGTCTGTGAGGGGATCGAATTCGCGGGGGAAGTTGTCCTTGTTCAGGTCGTAAGCAGCGAGGCTCTGACGAGCGCCGCGCAGTGCTTTGCGTATTTCGCCGACGGCCTTCATATCCACGTCCAGTTCTACACCGAGTTTGTCGGCGAAGAGGTATACCAATTCGATGGCCGGAGCGGCGCTACCGCCGCCGAACCACCAGATGTTGGTATCGAGGATGTCTACGCCGTGGAGTATGGCCATGATGCAGGATGCGAGGCCGTAGCCGGGGGTGCAGTGTGTGTGGAAGTCGATGTCGACCTTGACATTGGCTTTGAGTTTGGAGATAATGGAGGCTGCACGCGAGGGCGTTACGAGGCCGGCCATATCCTTGAGGGTGATTATCTTGGCGCCAAGGGCTTCCATAGCCTTGGCTTTCTCGACAAAGTATTCGTCGGTGAAGATCTTCTTGGGAGCGGGAGCTGCGGGAGCTTTCTTGCCGAAGAGCTTAGCAAAGAAGCCCTTTGGTGCTTCGGCTTGAGGCGTTTCTTCCTTGGGGTCTACGGTGTAGCATACGGCACCGTCGGGCACGCCGCCCAGGGCGTTGATCATACGGATGGACTCCTTGACGTTGTCGATGTCGTTGAGCGCATCAAAGATACGCATAACGTTCAGACCGTTGGTGATAGCCTCTTTATAGAAGCCTTCGAGTACATAGTCCGGATAAGGCACATAGCCAAAGAGGTTGCGACCGCGCGACAGAGCCGACAGCATCGACTTGTCTTTCATGACTTTGGAGACGGAGCGCAGACGATCCCAGGGAGATTCGTCGAGATAGCGCATCACCGAGTCGGGTACGGCACCACCCCATACTTCCATGATGTAGAAGCCGGCATTCTCGTACAACGGCAACAGTTTGTCAATTTCGGACTGGCTCAGTCGGGTGGCGAACAATGATTGTTGGCCGTCGCGGAGTGTAAGGTCGCGGATTTTCAGTTTACGCTTTTCCATAATTTATGGTCAGTGGTTTTTGTGAGGGTAATATGGTATTGGATAATATTTATCATTATCTGTGATGCTATCGAGGTGACGTTTTGCCATATCGCGGCGCTTGATTACCCTGTGGATAACGCCCGGTCAAGACACTTTGTCCTCCCGACACCGCAAAGTTAACAGAAAATATTTGATATGCAGAAATTTTTCCCTAAATATTTTCGCGAAAAATGACTATTTTTGCAGTAAAATAACACCCTTTCGAAAATGTTCAATATTTTCAAGAAGACACCGGAGCCTATAAAGTTTTGGTTTTCAACGGATATACACTGTCATGTAGTCCCCGGAGTGGATGACGGCTCGCCTGACGCGGATACATCCTCCGAGTTGGTTTCGGCGTTGTACGATATGGGCATACGCCATATCATCGCGACACCGCACGTCACACAAGCCACTTTCGAAAACAATCCTCAGACGCTGGCCGGTCCGATTCAGGCGCTCAAGGACGTATTGGCGCGCGACGGCGTGGACGTACGCATCGACCATTCGGCCGAATATCGTATTGATGAGCTGTTGCAACGTCACATCGAGCAAGGCATACTTATGCCCTTCCCCGACAATTACCTGCTCATCGAAAATTCCTTTATCCAAGAACCGTGGAACATCGAACAACTGGTATTTGACTTGCAGGTGCGCGGCTACAAGCCCATACTTGCACATCCCGAGCGCTACTTATATTATCACGCACGTGGCAATCGCTACGAAGAGCTTCACCGCAATCTTCTGTTCCAGATCAATATGCTGTCACTGGCCGGATACTATGGCAAGCAGGAAAAGAAAATGGCTGAGGCACTGGCCAAGGCCGGTATGGTAGACTTTCTGGGCACGGATATGCACGGACATCGACACGTGTCTTGTCTGCGCGAATACCTCGCATCATCGGAGGCTCGCCACCATCGCGATTTACTCGCTCCCAAAATTAAGAATAACATCTTTGACTGATAATAGGCCGCGCCAAGGCTTGCAACAACCATCATAGTATTACGGCTATTATGGCTATAATAGCTGTTGTAACTATAATGGCGGCTATATTCCCATTACTCAATCACTTGGATTGGATGACGGCTATGGCCTTGTCGAGCATCGTATCATGCCCCATAGCAGCTTGCGCCGGGTCAAGGTCGACGGCACAGCCTTCCGAGGGATTGACGCCGGCTTCGGTGCTATTGCCCTGCGCGTCAAGGAACGAGCAGGCCGAGAAGCGTATGCTCCATCCGCAGGGCAGTTCGGACGACATCGGCATTCCGCTACCGCCGCCGGTGGTAGCGCCCACAACGGTGACCGTAGGCAATAGGCGCATCACGGACACAAAATTGTTGGCGGCGCTGAAGGTTGAGCGGTTGCACAGCACCACTACGGGTTTGAGCCAGCGCACGCGTCCGGCATCGGCGGCATCATAATAGTAGGCGTAAGGCTCTGCAAAATCATTGTGTCCCGGCCCGTTCTTGTGCACGGTGTATCCGGCCAGGGTGCGATCCGAAATAAAGCGGCGTACAAGGGTTTCGACATTGGTCATATTGCCGCCGCCGTTGTCGCGCACGTCTATAATAAGGCCTTGAGCTATCTCAAAGTACGACAGAACGGCATCGAGGTTGCCCTCGCCGATGGGACTGCCGAAGCTGCGATACGAGATATACCCTATGCGCTGTGGCAGCATGGCGTAGGTCAGAGCGCCGGCCTGACGATAGTCAAAGTTCAGGTAATGCTCGAGCACAAGGCGCTCGTCATAATTCTGAGGATAGTCGCTCCACCATTTGCGATAGTACGAGGTGTTGAACGATGCCGATAGGTTGACATGGCCGTCGCGCAACTCGTCCAGCATCCGAGCACATACATCGAAAAGCTGCTGCGCCGTATGGCACGCCTTGGCTTGGGGTCGGTAGCGGCGGTATACCTCATCCCAGTCCACACCCTTTTGTTCGAAAAAGCAGTAATGCCTATCCAAAATGTCCCACAGTGCATCGAAGTTGCCTATGATTGTATTATCCTCTTCCTCTATGCTGTGGCAGGCCGTAAAGCCGAGGGAAAGAATGGCGCATACCAATGCAAAGCACGCTGTTTGTATATTTGAACGTATGACGGTCATGGCGGTCTATTGTTTTTGTATGCTCTTATTGTTTTATTTATTCGGTATATATCAAAGGGCATCAATAGCTTGCTGCAACAATGCGTGTTCCCGGAGCGGTCGTCGTCGAAGTCATAGGCACGGACAGCCAGCGGGTGACTACGGCAACGCTGAAGGCGTGAGTGACGCTACGCGACGTGATGTCGTTGGCGCGTGTCGAACGTAGATCAAAGTGATAGCCCAGACGCAATGTCGTGCCACCGAAATGCATGTCGGCCCATACACGCGTGTCTATACGGCGATAGCTGCCGGGCCAAGCCGCATGTGTCAAGCCGCGGCGGTCGCCGAGGTATATTTCGTAATACAGCTGACCGTATTGCGGCGAGAAAAACACTCCGGTCAAAGGCATGGCAGCCGTGACGCCCCAAGTGACGGGGAGACGCCCTACGCGCATGGCATAAGTGGCGGCGCCACTGACGCCTACCACCCATGCGCCCTTGGCCGATGCGGGATTATTGCCGTTGCGGCTCAGGTACAAAGCCCCGACATTCAAGGATGTGTAACCGCCTACGCCGGCGCTGAGGGCTTCCGAGACACGGAAGCGTCGGGTCATTCCCCATGATGCCTCTATGTCAAAGTTCCACATCGTGGCGTTGCGTGCCGGATTCTGCGTATGGTCTACGGCTCCGCCGAGGCTCAGGCGCATACTCCACCGCTCGGGATCAAAGCCCATAGCCTGTGTACGGCTGTACGATACGGCGCTGTGCCATCCATCGTAATGCAGCGGCGTCAGATAAGTATCTGCAAGATGTGCGCTACCCGCTTCGATGCTGTAGGCCGAAGTCACGGGACGCACAACGGCTGCAACGCTATCGGCGGGCACGGCCAAGGTCGGCTTTGTACACAGCAGCGCTACCGCAGCCACGAGCACAGATCGCACACTATTAGCTATTTTAGAACATCCGCTGTTGTCCATTGATTTCATCTCTGATTTCATCGTCACTGCGTTCGGGCTCGATTTCGACTTCGGGGGTCTCTTCTTCCTCGGGCGTGTCATCGTAGTTTTCTTCGGGCATCTCACGCGGCTCGAGCTCGTCTACGGCTGCGACATTCCACGTCGTCAGGCGCTTGCCACGTGCTTTGAAAGACTTGACGGCTATAAAATCGGGCGCATCCACTTCCAAGGGGTCGCGGAAGTCGTCCGGAGCGCCGAAGGTGATGCGGAAACGAGCGCCCAAGTGGTCGCTCAGCGCCATCAATTGCGACTTGTCGTCCGTGCCCACAAAACGCTGCCGACGTGTCGAGGCCTCGAAGGTGAAGCGTTTAAGGTAGGGATAGCCCTGGTCGGCATCGTTGATTATAGCTGTCCACACCTTATGGCTGTTGAATTTCTCGATACGTAAGATGTTGTCTTCGTAGTGGTTGGTAACATTAAAGTCGCCGGTATAGTACTCGCCGTTTTTCAATATGACCAGTATGAGGTCCGTACCTTGGAATTCGCCGAGGTATTGGCCGCGGCCGTCATAATTCAGGCGTAAGACATCCGGGTCAAACCATACCTGTCGTCCGCCCAAGGTGCTTGTGCCTTTTTCTTTAAGCGAGAAGCGGTGGACTTCGTTTCGGGTCACCAGATTGCCGCACGAAGCACGACCTTTGACGGCCAATTTGCTGAAATCGACGTCAAATTGCAGTGTCTTCAGTCGCGGACGCGGCTTGAGGGTGACTTTCACGACTTCGGCCTCGCCGTTTGGATTGGCGCTGAACCATACGACACGCGAGCCGTCTTTACCCTTGGTCAGGTTGTACTCGGTGTCGCGCTTCAAGCCCGTGACGGCAAATCGTTTCATATAATAAGCGCCGCCGCGGCCGTCCTGATAGATGACGTTGTAGATGGTGCGCTCGTCCTTACGCTTGAATACGGCAAGGTGCAGGATATTGGTACCCACGGACAATTTGTCGCTTACGCGTACCACCTTGTAACGTCCGTCTTTATAGAATATGATGACATCGTCCAAAGACGAGCAGTTGCATACAAATTCATCATTTTTCAGCGCCGTGCCTATGAAGCCCTCCTTGCGGTTGATGTACAGGCGCTCGTTGGCTTCGGCTACGGTGGCCGCCTCTATGGTGTCGAAGCTACGCAACTGGGTGCGGCGCGGATAGGCGTGTCCGTATTTTTCTTTGAGACGTTCGAACCACTCGATGGTGTATTGCGTGAGGTGTTCGATACGGTCGTTGATACGGCTGATACGCTCGAGGTAATTGGCGATACGGCGGTCGGCCTCATCGGCATTGAAGCGCAGGATACGGCGCATCTTTATTTCCAACAGCTTGACGATGTCGTCACGGGTCACATCGCGTATCAGCTTGGCTTTGAGCGGTTCAAGTCGTTTGTCGATATGCGCCACGGCTGCATCGAGGTCGGGAGCCTGCTCGTATTCTTTGTCTTTGTATATGCGTTTTTCGATAAAATACTTTTCAAGCGATGCAAAATACAGAGCCTCATTGACTTCGCCCAATTCGATTTGCAACTCTCGCAACAGGATTTGGCGCGTATGGTCGGCGCTGTAACGCAGCACATCGCTGACGCCGAGGAACTGGGGATGGCGGTCTTCGATGACGCAGCAGTTGGGCGAGACACTGACTTCGCAGAAGCTGAATGCATATAGTGCGTCTATGGTCTTGTCGGAGGACGTTCCGGGTTGCAGATACACCAATATGCGTGCTTCCTGGGCTGTATGGTCCTCGACTTTGCGTATCTTGATTTTGCCTTTTTCGAAGGCGCTGAGTATCGAGTCTATGACCGTGCCGGTGGTTTTGCCGTATGGTATCTCGGTGATAGCGATGGTTTTATTGTCAACCTTCTCAATTTTGGCGCGTATGCGTATGCGTCCGCCGCGTCGCCCATCGTTGTACTTGCTGACATCGAGCATTCCGCCGGTGGGGAAGTCTGGATATAGCTCGAAGTCCTCGCCGCGCAGATAAGCCACGGCGGCATCAATGATTTCGTTGAAGTTGTGCGGCAAAATACGCGATGACAAGCCCACGGCAATGCCTTCGGCACCCTGAGCCAGCAGCAGCGGGAACTTGGTGGGCAGGGTCACCGGCTCTTTTTTGCGGCCGTCATAGCTCATCGTCCAGTCGGTGACCTTATCGTCATACAACGTCTCGAGCGCAAAGGGTGACAGACGAGCCTCAATGTATCGGCCGGCAGCGGCACTGGCGCCGGTGAGGATATTACCCCAGTTACCCTGCGTCTCTACCAGCAATTCTTTTTGGCCCAATTGCACAAGTGCATCCTTGATGGACGCATCGCCGTGCGGGTGATACTGCATGGTATTACCGACGATATTGGCCACCTTATTGAAACGGCCGTCATCGAGGGTCTTCATCGAGTGAAGTATGCGGCGTTGCACGGGCTTGAGGCCGTCCTGTATATGCGGCACGGCACGCTCGAGTATCACGTAGGAGGCGTACTCGAGGAACCAGCATCGGTACATACCGCGCAAATGGTGTGTCAGCGCGTCGCCGTCGATGATAGACGCTGCGGTGATGTCGTCCAAGTCGCGTATATTTCCGCTTGAGGCATCTTCGGCGTCAGTATCATCATTTTCGGCGGCGTATTCGTTGTCAAAGCCGTCAATATCGTCGGCATCTTCTTGTGCATCAGCTTTTTCGTCCATAGCAGCGTCTCCGGCACCGGCATTTGCGGCATCGGCATTTGCGGCATCGGAAGCACCGTCAGTCTCCTTAGGTCGGATGGTATCGTCGTCTTCGGTCATAATTCGTTGGAATGAAGGCCCGGCACGCCCGTTTCGGCGCGTAAGGACATATTTGGTGCAAAGATAGCATTTTTTCTCTGAAAAGGCAACAGCCGACCGCACCCTTGCCTCAATTTGGACGGTCTTTTGACTACTCGGTGCAATCGCCCATATCCTTTCAGAAAAAACGACGGCGGTTCATGTTTTCTTCGTCGAATGTTTGGCTCGGGAGGGCTCGATTGTCGGCAATTTTGTGTAATTTTGTACTCATATAAACAGCGGCGCACACATAGCGTCCGCGCCAACATCATCGTAAATGCTTGATACATTAGGACAATACATAGTCACTGTGGCCGATTGGGTATGCGGATATCCGCTATTCTTTCTGCTCATAGGCGGCGGACTTTACCTTTTTATCAGTTCGGGAGCGGTATCTCTGCGACGACTTCCGGCATCGCTGGCCGAATTGCGCCGCCGTCCGGGCAACACCGAGCGCCGAGCAGGCCAAATATCCTCGGTACAAGCGCTGCTGTCTGTGGTCGCCGCCACCGTCGGATTGGGCAATATCGCCGGCGTGGCCATAGCCTTGGTTATGGGCGGCCCGGGTGCAATATTCTGGATGTGGGTCAGTGCCATCGTCGGCATGTCCACCAAATACCACGAGGGCGCCTTGGCAGTGATGTACCGCGGCCATGATGCCTCGGGACGTCCGCGCGGAGGTATGATGTATATCATCGAGGAGGGTCTGGGACACAAATGGCGGCCTTTGGCGACATTCTTTGCCATCGCCGGAATGTTCGGCACCCTGTGCATTATGAATGCCAATCAGTTGACCGAAGCGGTCACGGCAACATTCACCACGCCCCAATGGATTGAAAGCAGCGCCCTTCTGGGGGCCGTATCTTCGGTGACCTCGCTGTCGCACCTTCAGGCCTTCAAGCTGCTTTTCGGCATTTTGGTGGCCGTAATTGTCGCCCTGGTGGTACTGCGCGGCATCCGACGCATCGCGCGTGTGGCCTCGGTTATGGTTCCTTTCATGGTGGGCGTGTATTTTGTTATGGTGCTGTACATAATATGCACCAATCTGGGACGCGTTCCCGAGGTCTTTGCTTCGATATTCCATGAGGCTTTCAACCTGCAAGCCGGTTTCGGCGCCCTGGCCGGAATCGCGATTATAGGCGCCCGCCGCGCCGCATTGGTCAACGATGCGGGCATCGGTACGGCCTCCATCATGCACGGCGCCAGTCGCAATACCAATCCCGTACGCGAGGGACTCATAGCCATGCTCGGCCCGGCCATAGACTCGGGCCTTGTGTGTACGCTCACGGCCACAGCACTGCTGATATGCGTCCCGGACATTCAACATATTGAGGGCGTCAAGGGTCTGGCCATAGCTATGGACGCCTTCGGCCGCGCAATTCCGGGCGGAGCTTATATGTTGATGTTCGTGGTGATATGCTTCGCATTGTCCTCGATGTTCAGCTACAGCTATTACGGCACAAGCTGTGCCGCATATCTCTTCGGCGAACGCAAGGCACGCTTCTACACCTACGCCTTCCTGGCATCGCTGGTGGTCTTTGCCGTGGTGCCGCTTGAAGCCGCCGTGGGTATGTGCGATTTGTTCTACGCCATGATGGCACTGCCGACAATGTTCACCCTTCTGGCGCTCAGCCGCCGTGTCCATCGCGTTACTCGACAATGGTTTGCACGATCCAAGGACAAAGAAGCGGCCATTCAAGACGATGGCACAACGGTACAAGACAAAGAAGCGGCTCCGGTCGGCAAAGAGGCGGTCTTGGCAGACGAAGACACTAAATCTTAAGACAACGCATTACAGCCCAACGATACACAATGACACTTGACTTTATCACCTGGGACGCAAATCCCACAATCATAGATTCTTTTGTGACCGTACGCTGGTACGGAGTGATGTTTGCCGTCGGATTTCTGATTGGATACAGCATCCTCTACCGCATGTTCCGCCACGAAGGCGCTCCGGAACGCTGGATGGGCTCGATACTGCTGTGGACCGTTGCCGGCACCGTCCTTGGTGCACGTCTGGGTCACGTATTTTTCTACGAATGGGACTGGTACTCGCAACATCCCGAGCACATCCTTTCGATATGGGAAGGCGGACTGGCCAGCCACGGCGGTGCCATAGGCATTATAGTTGCCGTACTGCTGTTTTCGTGGATTACGACAAAGCGCAGCCCGCTATGGACTTTTGACCGCCTGGTGATACCTATCGCTCTGGTGGGGGCAATGATCCGCTTCGGCAATCTGATGAACAGCGAAATATACGGCCATCCCACCGACCTGCCTTGGGGCTTTATATTTGTGCGCGGCCACGAGTATCCGGGCGTTCCCTGCCACCCGACGCAGATATACGAATCGCTCTGCTATTTGGCGCTATTCGGCCTGCTGATGTGGATGTACTGGCGACGTAATGCCGAGCGCCGTCCGGGATTGATTTTCGGCGTCTTCTTGACGGTGCTTTTCTCCTGCCGCTTCCTCATCGAATTTGTCAAGAACGTTCAGGAATCTTTCGAAGAAAATATGGTATTGAATATGGGTCAATGCCTGAGCATACCGTTTATCATAGCCGGCCTAATATTTATTGTACGCGCATACATGCGACCGCCCAAAGACATAGCCTTCCCCGACCGCTTCTCCGACCAAGACCAAGCCCGGGGATAGCACTTACAGACATCACGAAACAACATCCACACATTATGAAGGACTCACTGCGACGACATCTCCCGACCATAGCCTTTGCCGCCTGCCTTCTCCTGCTGGTAGGCATACGACTTGCGGCCATATACGAGCGCGCACAGTTACATTCGGACGAAGTCTTTTCGGTGATGCTGGCGCGCCACAACCAAGCCTATGTCCAAGCCTTGCCCGAAGGAACGTACTCCGGAGCACAGCTCAAGAACGTACTGGCCCGAGAGCACAGCCTAAGCGAAGACCTTGCATCACTACACTCCAACAACTACGATATTCCGCACGCTTCGATGTATTATATGGCATTGCGCGTAGCCTTGGAGTCGCTGGCCGACGGATGGGACGCCCAAGCGGTGGCCCGCGCCGGCGGATGGCTCAATATCATATTTATGGTCGTGGCCTTTTGGGCTATGTGGCGCATAGGAACACTTATGTTCGGCCGCGAGAGATGGTGGCTAACCCTGGCCGTAATTACAGCCGCTATGGCCACGCGTACCGCGGTATTCGACACTATGTTTGTGCGCGAATACCAAATGGCTCAAATGTGGCTGACACTGCTGGCTTTGTGCGCCGTCAAGATATGTATCAGACTTAGGGACAATCATATAAACCTCAAATTATACGCCGCCCTGGCGATCACCGTCTGCGGAGCGCTCAGCACCGGATACCTTAATGCGATATACGTGGGGCTTGTCGGCTTGGGTCTGATAGTGGCCGCCGCACGCCGTCGCCGATATGCGGACGTAGGAGGACTGGTCCTGAGCGCCGTCGCCGCCGTGGCTCTGTGCTGGGTAATATACACAGGATTTTTCAATTTCCTGCTTCATTCGACAGTACATACGCGCGGCGGTTTTTCCGACAGTGGCGCCGCCGTGCAGCGCGTGGCCGGATGGCTGGGTTCGGACACACTGACATGGACCGGAACGGTGGCCTGCATCGCCATATTCGGCCTGCTGGTGTGGAAGAAGCGGCTGTGGCAGCTCCGCAGTTATGCCGTAGTGGTATGGCTCGCATTAGGTGCCATCATTGCCATATTTCTCACCGACTATGCCTCGGTGCTTCATCAGGCACGCTACACCTTCCCACTGCTACCGCTGGCGATGCTGCTGCCCGGAGCGCTGATTGCGGCCTTAGATGACAGCACTTCGCGCTCGGCCGCAACGGTCTGGGCCACATATTACATCGCCCTGGCGCTGCTATGGCCCGTGCACACCAACTATGGGTGGCAGCAGATGACGCCGATGATGGATAACGGCGCGGTTTTTTATCGTCTAAACCCCAACGAGTTGCCGCAAGCGATACCGGTGCTGCGCGATGATGCCGCATACATCGTCACCTCCAAGACGGACACCGTACGCGCCCATGCCGACCTGCCGATTGTGACGCGTCTTGCCCCACCCGTCCCCATCAAGAGTCTGCGCGCCTTTACCGGACCGCTGAAGCTGTATATGCCCAAGACAGCCAAGCAGTCGCAGCCGATGTCTAACGACACTCCAACGCCTGTCGCAACGAACAAGGCGGTCGCGATGGACACGACAAGACATTAAACCTTTGCGCCCATACATAGTCCTATTAGCATAAAGACATATACACAATACAACGATCCCCCCCCCCCGGATAATACGACGACTTGCACACACAAGACAACAATATGATTATGAACGCTATCAAATATTTTTTTGCCGCTATCGCGGTTTCGACGACACTGGGCGGATGCTCCGCCGCATCTCGCCCCTCCACCTCCACTCCCGCCAACGAGATTGTAACCCGTCAACCCTCGGTCGTAGCACCGGGCGAAGATATCGGCAAATCCCTTATCGGCGAATGGACTATAATCAAGGTGGGCACCACAGACATCCATCAAGACGAAAATATGCCGTACATCAACTTCTCGCCGGCAGAATTACGCTTCTATGCCTTCAACGGCTGCAATGTCCTCAACGGCGACTACCGCGTCGAAGGCTCAACCATCGTCCTGTCGCACGTGCTGTGCACCCAGCGCCTGTGCCCTGAAATATCCTATGACGGGGACATCAACTACGCATTGCGCGAAGACGAAAAACTCCACATCTCCATCAAGGACATCGGCAACGAGTCCTACCTGTACATCAGCGATGGCACCGGCCATAAGCTGCTGACGCTGCGTCGTCACAATATGGACTTCCTCAACGGCGAATGGCTCGTGGCCAAAATAGGCGACGAGGACGTGGACGATGAAGGCGTCAATATCTTCTTTGACATCTCCGAGAAAAAAGTCCACGGCAACTCGGGCTGCAACTACTTCAACGGGGACATCTCTATGGATCCGGCAACAGCCAACTCCATCAATTTCACCAATATGGGCGTCACCCGTATGGCCTGCCCCAACGGCGACCGCGAGCGCAAAATGCTTGTAGCCCTCGAACAAACCACCACCGCCATACACGGCGGCAGCGACAAGGTTCTGCTCATCGACCGCAAGGGCAAAACCCTGCTGACGCTGAAACGCGCCCCCAAAGACGATATGTAAACCGACCCGCATATTTACAGCTTCGCATCGCGGAAAAAGCACACAAAACGCTGCTTTTTCCGCGATTTATGCTTACCTTTGTTCGAGACTTAACCAACAACGACATTTATGGCATCTTCCGAAAAAGAATTGTACGGACTTATCGGCTACCCGCTCGGGCACTCGTTTTCTCGAAGTTTTTTCAACAAAAAATTTGTCGGAGAGGGCATAGATGCCGAATACATCAATTTCGAAATTCCATCCATCACGGAATTGCCCGAAATCGTAACCTCACATCCGACACTTCGCGGTCTCAACGTCACCATTCCTTACAAGCAGGCCGTCATCCCCTATTTGGACGACATCGATCCCACAGCTCGTGCGATAGATGCCGTCAATGTCATACGCGTCACCCGCGACACCTCCGGACACGTCCGTCTCAAGGGCTTCAACAGCGACATAATCGGCTTCACCGACTCAATATCGCCGCTATTGACGAGCAAAAAACATACTCACGCCCTGGTACTCGGCACAGGCGGCGCCTCACACGCCGTCATGGCCGGATTGGCACAACTCGGCATTGTCGGGACACTTGTATCGCGCTCGCCGCGGCCGGGCGTAATCACCTACGCAGACCTCGATGAAGGCGTGATGGCCTCCCATACGGTCATCGTCAATACAACGCCGCTTGGCATGTATCCGCACGTAGATGCCTGTCCCGACATCCCTTATCGGCTGGTAACCGAAAATCACGTGTGCTTCGATTTGATATACAATCCGGATGTCACCCTGTTCATGCAGCGATGTGCCGCACAAGACGCCACGGTCAAAAACGGGCTCGAAATGTTGCTTCTACAGGCCTTTGCGGCATGGGAAATGTGGCATCGTTCCAACTAACAGCAGCCTTGCCTCGAACAATGCGGCACGACGCCAAGCAACTCAACATCTGATATTTGGAAGGAAATGCGCCTCCGGTCACAGTCTCTACACGAACATTGCATGGCGCATCCGGCCTTAATACCGGCCGTGGCCTTCGCCTTAGGCATCACCATGGCTCGGTTTACACCCATGCCGCTATGGGGCATCGTGACTATGGCCGCAATTACCGTATTTTTCGCGGCATTAGGCCGCATTTTGCCCGCCGCAGCCATTGGACTGGCGATGACAGGGTATATTTGCTGCGACTCGGCGCTGCCCAATCCGCTGCCGCCCTCCCTCGACGGCACAAAAGTCCGAATTATCGGCGAAGTGGTCAAAGCCGAACCGGGAACGGACCGCACCCGCTACGTCATTGAAGTGACGCAATACTCCGAAGTCAAGAATGTAAAGTCTAAAGTCAAAACTAAAGCCAACGTTGATGCCAAGACCGACAGCACAAAAGCTCGAATTGACAGCACAAAAGCCAAGGCGACCGATGTCACGGCATCTTCCGGCACGGAATACGTCACGAAGAACAGATCATTCTCCGAAAAGTTTCGTACCGTACTGTATGACAACGGTATATACACCTATCGGCCGGGAGACATCGTGAGCGCTATCGGCATATTACACGATGCACGCACAAAAGACATCGTCCCGGATGCCGCCGATTATAACCGATACTTGTATCTGCAAGGCGCCAACTCGACATTTTGGCTACCTAAAGACGAAATAAGGTTGGTACGCAAATCTACGGACAATATGGTAGACAACGCCTTGCACAAGGCACGCGCCGCAACCACCAACGCCATCATCGACTCGGGCGTGAGCAGCGATGCGTCCGCCTTCCTCACGGCAGTCATCGTCGGCGATGACTCGTACCTGATGCCGGACACAGACGAGGCTTTCCGCACCTCCGGACTTGCGCATCTATTGGCACTCAGCGGATTACATATCGGGATAATCGTAATGTTCATATCTATCGGCCTATCATGGATGCGACCCACAAAATACGGATACCGAGTATATTACATATTGCTCATCGTAGCCACGTTTGCCTACGCAGCCTTTGCCGGAATGACACCATCGGTGGTGCGCGCAGCCTGTATGGCGGCTGTATTGTGCATATCTGCCATCTTCCAAAGACGCGCCAATGTGTACAACAGCCTTTGCGTAGCCGTGTTTTTATGGCTGGTTATAAATCCTTTATGGCTATTTGCTCCGGGATTTCAGATGTCCGTATTTGCTGTCTTAGGCATCACCGTGGCCCTTCGAGCCGTCAATGATTACAGAATACAGCATCCTTGGATCAAAAAAATGCTGCTTATCATCATTGTACCCGTGGCAGCAATGGCCGCCACGGCCATCCCGGCAATGGCCTATTTCCACACATTCCCGCTATATTTTCTACCGGCCAACTTACTGGCATCCATAGCAGTAGCGCCTTTAATGCTTTGCGGCATACTATTGGCCATAGCCACACCGGCAGGCATAGAACATGGGACATTGACGTATGTCTGCGAACGATTGTACGATTTTATCGAGTTTTCGGCCAAGGCCTTCGGCGGCGATGCCGGAGTAGTCCACACATACCCGTCGGCATGGACTATTGTCTGCTGTCTGGCAGCTGTAACGGCATTTTTCGCGCTATTGTATCGGCCGCGCAGTATTCTGCGCATCAGCATATTATGCTGTATATGTATTCTCATTATGCTATCGTCATACTTTGACCGCAGCCGTGTGTCCATAGACGCCTACATCCTCGCCGGAGGCACTTCGACGGACATCCTTCTGGCTGATAAGGACAGCGTTTTCCTCGTCACTGACGCCACCGGCATCAATGCAGCCAATATCCGCACCTCAAGACAGCAACGCTATCGCGATATGCTGCTTCGGCGCACGTCCAATGCCGAAATGACTTTGCTCCCCGGCGACTTTACACGCCGACATTTCAAGCGCTCGGGCGATGTACTCACCTGTGGGGAACATCGTATTTTATTGGTCAACAGCGACTCGCTTGTCCAACCTGACGAGCGCTGCGAATATGCGCTGGTGTGCCGCAGTTTCAAGGACGACATCCGAAAGATAACACCGTATGCCGATACGGTCATCATCGGTCCGTCCGTCCACTATACTCGCAGGCGACGCTTTTCGGCATATATGGACTCAGTCGGCATACCCTATCGAGACATACGTCGCGAAGGCGGCATCGCTTTACATATAGAATCGAATTAATTTATTATCAACTATATAAGCACAATTTTATGGTTAAACACATTGTAATGTTCAAGCTCACGGGCGATGCAGCCACTCGCCGCGCCGTAGCCGAGAAATTTGCAGAGGCGCTACGCGACCTTCCGGCACAAATCGAAGTACTTCAATCCATCGAAGTCGGCCTCAACGAAAACCCCGGCGAGGATTGGGACGTCGTACTCACAGCCATAGTCCCCACTATGGCCGATGTGGAGACGTACGCCAAGCATCCGGCACACGTTGCCGCCGCCGGACTTCTGGCCGGACACAAGGAACTACGCGCCTGCGTGGACTATAACTGCTGACACACAGCCAAATCGTCCGAACGTACAGCAACCATCGACTTGGGCTACCCCCGAGCATATGCTATCGAACGCACGCAAATAACGAGCCTACACTACTATACACAAAAGGCGGAATCGCAATTGCGACTCCGCCTTTTGTATCTGCGTATCTGTCACTCGAATAGAAAACCGAAAAGCCAGAGAATAAACATTATGCCAAGCGCGATAAACGCGATGCGCAACAGGCATCCGGCGGCCATACAGCCTCCGGCAAAAGCACCCCCGGCAGCGTCCGAGCCGGCATTTTTGCCGTCAGATGTTATATATCCGATAAGTCCGCCTATGACGCAGGCAATGATAATTACCCAAATCCACATATTTGTATTGAATTTCTTTTAGCGTGACACTATTTGTTCTGCCAAGTTTGACCGGGACGACCGTGTGCCTAAGCGTAAGCCACCGAGCACCCGGCATTTCCGTCTCTATCCTTAAATACGTTGTAGAGCAAAAAGTAAATTCATTCAGACGATTTTTGCATCGTGACGTATCTCATTGCATTACGGCCAAGCGGTGCAACTGTAAGTACACAACAAAAAAAGAGAGTCGCGCATGCGCGGCCCTCCTTTTTTATGTTGCTTCGATCTATGTCAGATTATTTAACAACAGCAGCTGTGTCAACAGTAGCAGCAGTGTCAGCAACAGCGGGGGTGTCAACAACAGCAGTTTCAGGAGCTTTCACGCTATCGGAATCGGTAGCAGCAGCTTTTTCACCTTTACCGCAGGAGAACATAGATACGCTGAAAGCAACAGCGAGAAGGAGAACTAACTTTTTCATTTTGTTTAAAGATTAGATATTAATTAATATGTTTGCTTCAAAAACACAGCAAAGGTATAGCCTTTCCCCGATACAACCAAACATTTTCCAAATTTTTTGAGGATTTTCTATGCAAAATATTGTTAACGAGGCTTGAAATTAGGAGTTATCTTTTTATTGCTCAGCTCTTTACCAAAGGTTTAATCACGTTCATATTTTTTATGTTTTTCTTCGCACTCGGCAAGCTCGGCCACTATTCTATTGGCCATAGCGACAGCTTTGGTGATATGGTCGCAGACTTTGTCTTGCCCGATAAGAGTATCGATGCCGGCTTGCTCCAGCGAATGCCGGACACCTTCATTGACGCCTGAAAGTACGATATGTATACCTTCGCGCTGCGATGATTTGATCAGAATTTCGAGGTTGTGCAGGCCCGTGGCATCAATGAATGAGACTTTGCGCATACGTATAATGCGTACTTTGGGCTTGAGGTTGCCGGTAGTGGAACGCATCACCTCATCGAATTTGGTGGCTACACCGAAGAAGAACGGGCCATCAATCTCATAGACACTGACACCGCGAGCCACGTCAAGCACCTCATGCTGCGACAAGTCCGTGCCTTCGGCCACATCCAGGCGGTCGCTATACACCTTGATTTGGGTGTTTTGGGTTACGCGACGCAGGAAGAGGATTATAGCAAGCAGCAGGCCGAACTCGATAGCGATGGTCAGATCAAAGATTACCGTCAGGAAGAATGTCACAAGCAGCACGGAGATGTCGCTGCGATGGGTGTGGAATATGGCCACCAACGTGCGCCAGCCGCTCATATTGTATGCCACTACTATCAGCACTGCTGCCAGACAGGCCATAGGGACATGGTTGATAAGCGGCATGGCAAACAGGAATATAAGCAGCAGTACGGCGGCGTGTATGACTCCGGCCACGGGCGTACGTCCGCCGTTGCTGATATTGGTCATAGTGCGGGCTATGGCGCCTGTGACGGGGATGCCGCCGAAGAAAGGCACTACCATATTGGCCGCGCCCTGACCGATAAGCTCGGTATTGGAATTGGTATGGCTGCCGGTGACGCCGTCGGCCACGGTGGCGGACAGCAGTGACTCTATGGCGGCGAGCACGGCGATGGTGAAGGCCCACGGCATAAGGTTGTTGATTACGTCCATATCCCACGCGAAGGTATGCGGCGTCGGAAGGTCAGTCTCCATATCGCCGAAACGGTCACCGATGGTCTCGACGGCAAAGTCGGGGAAGATGCTGTGCAGGAAGGCAACGCCTGCCGTAACAACGACTATGGCCATAAGTGCACCGGGTAGACGCTTGGAGATACGGGGCGTCAGCACTATTATGGCCAACGAAACGACACCCACGGCAAACGTCGGCCACGATATATCGCCGAGATGTTCGAAGTACACGCCCCATTTGCTGATAAAGGCGCCGGGGACATCCGTCAGTCCGAGGCCTAAGAAATCGCTGATCTGCGTAGAGAATATCGTCAGAGCGATGCCTGCGGTGAAGCCTACGACTATGGGATAAGGTATAAACTTGATGACCGTGCCCAAATGGAATAGGCCCATACCAACGAGCATAGCTCCGGCCATAAAGGTTGCCACGCCGAGACCCTCAAGTCCGTATTGCCGGATAATGCTATATACTATAATGATAAACGCGCCGGTAGGACCGCCGATTTGTACGGAGTTGCCGCCCAAAGCCGAGACTATGAAGCCGCCGATAATGGCGGTAGTCAGCCCGACCGTAGGGCTGACGCCGGAAGCGATGCCGAAGGCTATGGCCAGGGGCAGAGCCACGATACCGACAACGATGCCGGCGATGAGATCGGACTTGAAACGTGCTGCCGAATAATGGCGCAGTGCCGAAACAATTTTCGGCGAAAAATCTATCGAACCTGAAAAATTCATAGAAACTCTTACCTTAAAACAATTTGTACTATTATTGGAAACCTATAAGAGGGTATTGGTAACCTATGAGAGGGGGGGGGAAGATTTTGGCCGTCACTGCGGCCTCTGCGTACCGACATCCTCACGGATGCGCGTACACAATGGCATCACGTCAATGCGCGGATGTCATCCGCGACATCTACGCACCGCGCAATACTATTATTTGATAAGCGAGCGCGTCACCTTACCCGAGGCATAGCGGCAGATATATATGCCCGCAGCTTGGGGACGATGGGTGTACGTGCGGCCTTGCATATCGGTCCAAGACACTGTCTCGCCCTCGGCATTGATACTTATATCGTCTACCGAGTTCCATTCGGTACCGTTGATGGTGGTCTTGGTACAGTTGATGGTGGCCAGTACTTCAAATCGGACCTCGATCACTCCTTGCTGTGCAGGCGTCCACACGCCGTCCGTCCATGTTCCGGGTGTTTCGGTGTATAGGTAATCGGCACCGACCTTGGCGCCCTCGAAGCCAATGCCGAGTATGGACTGATTTTCAGCAACTTTAACGGTTATGACGCTACTTGCGTAGGCACGCATTTCGTTGGTCTGCGTCAGGTAGCCGAAGTAGAAGCGTGCCGATTGGCTTTTCTCCTTGACGGCGCTGTCATCGATGGTGAAAGTACTATATTTGCCTTTGAATTCAACGCCGCCGATAGTGGCGCCCGAACGATTTTGGGCCGTCGCCGGGCTGTACGGGGGAGTAAGCGTCAAGGACGCCTCCCAATTGAAGACATCGTTCCATATACCTTCGGCCCATGATGTGAGGCCGCAGAAGGCAAGAAGTATCGCTAAGACGTATTTCATATACTTAATTTTATAATTTCACAAAACATTGACGTCGCCCGCAATCACTTGCAAGCAACGTCCAAAAATTATAGTACTAACAAACTTGTACGCCCGTGGGGAGTCGAACCCCAATCGATGGAACCGGAATCCATAATTCTATCCATTGAACTACGGGCGCTTGTTGCATCTCGTGACCTTTGAGATGTGCAAATTTAGGCAAAATTTCGTACTTTTGCAAATACTAACGACAACCGACATGAACGTACGCATCGAACAGGGATGGAAAGACGCCTTAGCGTCCGAATGGCAAAGCGAAAGTTTTCAGCGACTTACCGATTTTGTCCGCCACGAGTATGCCACGGCGACTGTGTTTCCGCCCGCATCACAGATCTTCGCGGCCTTTGACGCCTGCCCCTATGCAGACACACGCGTGGTCATCCTCGGGCAGGACCCATACCACGATGTGGGTCAAGCCAACGGGCTGTGCTTTTCTGTGACGCCCGGAACGCCGCTGCCGCCGTCGCTGGTCAATATCCTGCGCGAAGTGGCCGAAGACACGGGTCAACCGCTCAATCCCGATGGCGACCTCTCGCGCTGGGCCAGGCAAGGCGTACTGCTGCTCAACTCGACACTGACCGTACGCGCCCACCGCGCCGGCTCGCATCAGGGCAAAGGCTGGGAAGAATTTACCGACAATGTCATCCTGCACCTGGCCAACCATCGCCGCGGTCTGGTATTTATGCTTTGGGGCAGTTACGCCATCAAGAAAGGCGCTTTCATTGACCGTCAGCGGCACTTGGTGCTGACATCGCCCCACCCTTCGCCGCTGTCCGCCTATCGCGGTTTTTTCGGCAATCATCACTTCACACGCGCCAACGAATACCTTATTCAGCAAGGACTTAAACCTATACAATGGTAATACACCTACGACATATCATTGCGGCCTTAATGGCCTTGACTACATTCACGGGAGCGGCCGCCGTGCCCGCGCACACGCATACAGCCGTATTCAATGAGGCGGTGCGTACCTTAAGCGTCGGCACCATCGGAGGACCGCGCGGCCAAACCGGCATCCCCGTAGCCGTATTGGACAACGGCGGATTTATCATCAGCTTTGACCACTTGTCGGAAGATCGCGAGTACTTGCGCTATTCGCTGACGCACTGCAACGCCGACTGGACGCCCGACCAATTGTCTTATGTCGAGTACCTTGACGGATTCAACGAGGGAACCATTGACGACTATGACTTCTCGCGTGCCACCACGGTGCACTACGTACACTACAAGTTGACACTGCCCAACGAACAGGTGCGCCCCACCATCTCGGGCAATTACTTGCTGAAAGTCTACTCGGAAAGCGACCCGGAGGACATTTGGCTGCAATGTCGCCTTGCCGTCAGCGAAGGCTCGGCAGTCTTAGGCGCCGAAATCACCTCGCGCACGGACGTAGACTACAACCGCGCACACCAACAGCTATCCGTCAACGCCAATGTGCACGGAGCGACGGTCACGGACCCTTACAACGACCTCACCCTGGTCATCGACCAAAACGGCCGCACCGATGATGTGCGAACACTGCGCCACCCCCTGCGCGTATCGGGCGACAACATCTACTACGAACATACGCCGGAGCTGATATTCAAGGCCGGCAACGAGTATCGACGCTTCGAGACCATCTCGACGCAATTCACGGGTATGAACGTGGACGAGGTGGCTTACGCCGCCCCCTACTACCGCATGGTGCTGATGACGGACAAGCCGCGCTCGGCCGACAACTATCACTACGACGAGACACTCGGCGGCGGATACATCGTGCGCGAGTACAACAGCGATGACGACAGCGATGTGGCCGCCGACTACACGGTGGTATACTTCTCGCTGGATATGCCGCAGATGCCGGGCATGGATATTTACATTGACGGAGATATGGTACAGCGCCGTTTTTCGGACGAGGCACTTGTGAAGTTCGACCCCACAACGAACCGCTACGCCAAGGCGATGCTACTCAAGCAAGGCGCCTACTCGTACCAATATCTGGCCGTGCCCGCCGGGACGCGCATAGGGCGCACCGACATCGTCGAGGGCGACAAATACGAGACACGCAACACCTACCGCATGAGGCTGTACAACCGCCGTCCGGGCGCACGCTACGATGCCCTGGTAGGCGCAGCCCAAATCACCTTGCGCTGACGTCAATTCCGATGAAATAGTCCTGTGCTGCTCCTCCGACAAAATCGTCCCGCGCCGACATCGACAACAGTAAACACAAAATGAGCTACACCACAGAAGAGACGACAATGCTTCAGATACAGAATACTTTGGTATCGCTGGACCTTATCGAGCGGTATTTTTGCTGCGACTTGGACCAATGCCTGGGACAGTGTTGCATAGACGGCGATGCGGGCGCTCCGGTCACCGAAGAAGAGTGCTGCCGAATTGCCGAGGCTCTGCCGACGTTTATAGACGACTTGCTGCCGGCCGCGCGGCGCCGCATCGACGAATGCGGCATCAGCTACATTGATGAGGAAGGCGACTTGGTCACCCAAATCGTGGACAACGCCAACTGCGTATTCACCACCTACGACAAGGGCGGCAAATGCCTATGCGCCATCGAAAAAGCCTATCGCGAAGGACGCTGCACCATACGCAAGCCCATATCGTGCTACCTATACCCGGTACGGCTGACCGAGTACCCGGATTTCACGGCCGTCAATTTGCATCGCTGGAAAATATGTAAGTGTGCCGAAGTGCTCGGACGTCGCCTCGGCCTGCGCGCTTACAAGTTCCTGAAAGAGCCGCTGACGGCCCGTTTCGGCAAGGATTGGTACGATGAATTGTGTCTGGCCGCCGAGGCTTACATCGAGCAATACGGCGGCGACAATACCGAGTAGCCCGCTAACCATTATAGCTGCTATAGTTATATGGCTATTATAGCTGTTATAGCTATTACGGTTATTATAGCCAATATAGCGGTTAAACCAATCAGCCGAACAGGGCGCGGCTCAGGCGGTTGAGAGCCTCGACTTTGTCCTGACGGCGTACAAGCATGGACACATTGTAATTGCTGCCGCCATAGCTGATCATACGCACGGGGATGTCGGCAAGAGCCGATACGGCCCTGGCCTCAAATCCGGTATTGTGCCACTCGAGGTCGCCCACAACGCAAATTATCACCATGTCGCGGTCTATGGTCACCGTTCCGAACTTTTTGAGGTCGTCCACAATGGCTGCCAAGTGCTTCTCATCGTCTATGGTGACGGTGACGCCCACTTCGCTGGTGGCCATCATATCGATGCTGGTGCGATAGTTTTCGAATGTCTCAAAGACCTTGTGCAGGAAGCCGTAGGCAAGCAACATTCGGCCGCTCTTGATTTTTATGGCGATTATATTGTCCTTTGCGGCCACGGCTTTAATGGTACGCGTCGACGGCATATTATGTATCAGTGTGCCGGGACGTTGCGGCTCCATGGTATTGAGCAGACGAACGGGGATATTGTTCAATCGAGCCGGCAGCACGCAGGACGGATGCAGGATTTTGGCCCCGAAATAGGCCAATTCGGCGGCCTCCTCGAAATGCAATTCGCTTACGGGCGAAGTTCCTTGTACATATCGCGGGTCGTTGTTGTGCATTCCGTCAATATCGGTCCAAATTTCTATCTCATCGGCATTGAGTACCGCGCCCAGCAGCGAGGCGGTGTAGTCGCTGCCTCCGCGTTGCAGATTGTCTACATGCCCGGCGGCGTTGCGGCAAATATAGCCCTGAGTCAGGTACAAATCGGCGCCGGGGTTGACCTCCATAATTCGGCGCAGGTGGCTGCTTATGTATTTCATATCCGGCTCGCCGCCCACATCGGTGCGCATATACTCCAAGGCCGGAAGCAGCACCGAGTGCACGCCACGTGTATGCAAGTAGGTGTTCATCAGCGCGGTGGACATCAGCTCGCCCTGTGCCAGGATTTCTTTTTCGCTCTCATCGGAGTAGTCCTCGTTGGTGAGCGAGCGCACATATCCCAAGCAGGCGTCTATCGCCTCTGTTGCAGCCTTACGTGCCTCGGCATTGTCGCCGAAGAGGCCGGCGATGACATCATTATACTTGCCCTGAAGTGCATTCAGTGTCTCCAGAGCCCCGGGCTGATTGCCTTTGTGCAAGTACTCGGCTATCTCGACAAGCGTATTTGTCGTGCCGGACATAGCGGAAAGCACGACCATATTGCAGCCGCGCGAGCTTATCAAATCGGCGACGTGGCGTATGCGCTCGACGCTACCCACGCTTGTGCCTCCAAATTTCAGTATCTTCATCTTTCTTTATTCACTTGTATAAGCACGTACACGGCGTGCCCGGCGTCAAACGGTCGGCCACAGTCGCTCCGCCCGCCCAAAAAGGGAAAAACTCCTGCAAAGGTAAGCACTTCCTCCGACATAGCACATCAAAAGGCCCCACAAAATGCACCAAAATCCTCCTCCAAGCTCGGATGCATAAGTCGTCAGTTGTCTGTAAGTCAGTTTTATCTACGAGTATAAACAAAAAAGGGGCGTGTACCTGCGGTACACGCCCCTATCGCGTTTAGGTTATATCCTTGAATATAAACCTCAGAGTCTGTTCATTATTTCCAGCCGGGGTTCTGTTCCAATTGCGGGTTCAGGTCAAGCTGTCCAGAAGGTATGGGATCAAGATAGTACTTCTTGTCGTAGATACGATCGCGGCTTGTGTAAGGACGAACGTAATCACCATCCATGTTTGCAGGCTTAATGGTAGCGTTGCCTACGTATGCACCACGAAGGATGTCGGGGTTCTTCTGGGAATCCAGTTTGTCAAGCTGATGCCAACGGATAAGATCCCAGTAGCGGATGCCCTTGTCAAGCATCAGCTCGCAACGACGGCAACGACGGATTTCGTAGATAAGGCTGGATACGCCCATATCATTCTTCGGGTCGTTGATAGCGTTCAGACCGGCAACAGTCTGTGCGGGCAGACCGGCACGACGATAGAGAACGTTCAGGTAAGCCTCAACATCACCATCGGTAAGCGTTCCGAGTTCGGCCTTAGCTTCTACATAATTCAGGGCAATGTAGGAGGTCCAGAAGATAGGAGCGCAAGTGTAGTTCTGAGTGGTGTTTTGACGTTCGGTGACGGGCATCAGGACATTATCATACTTGGCAACACCGAAGCCGGACGAAGAGTTCATACCGGATGCACCCACACGACTCCAAGGCATACCAAGGTAGTATACATACGGATCGGTGATGACGGAAAGACGTTTGTCGCGTACATCGAGAAGTTTCTGAATGGAGTAAGCGGTCTGAGCTTCGCCACCAATCTCGAAGGTGGTGTTTTCACCTACGAGGCTCTTGTCAAGAGAAGTGGTAGCTTCGGGCTTGCCATCGAGGAACAAGAATGCCTTGAAAGCATCGAGCGAAATACCGGAAGTTGTAGTCGAAGAACAGGTGTACGAAACAGTCGAGTGACGACCGTTAACTTTGTCGTAACGACGACCGAAGATGATTTCAGGGTTAGCGGAGAAGTCAGTCAGTTTCTTAGTGGGATCTACAGTGCTTGTTCCACCGCCCCATACCGAGTTGTATATGGACTGGTAGTCGTCTGTGAAACCATAGCGATCGAGCAGTTTCTTGGATGCGTCAGCTGCTTCTTGCAGGTACTTTTTGGCGCGAGCGTCATCGGGAGCGATGCCGTTTTCGGCAACGGTGCGATAGCGGCAGAAGGTACCTTCATAGAGGCAAACTTCACTCTTGATGGCCAAAGCCAGATCTTTACTCCAGGAAAGTTTGGATTTCTGGGTCGTAATGGTGGCGATAGCGTAGTCAAGGTCGCGGAGTACGGAGTCCATCACAATGTCGCGGTTTGTACGCGGACCGTACAAAATGTCATTATCGGAGGGATCGACAACTTCGCTTTCCCATACAACGTCACCGAAGCGGCGAACGAGTTCGTAGTAAGCCTGAGCGCGTATCAGCTTGCCAATGCCTTCGTAGTTGGCATGAGTGGCTGCGGGCAAAGCGGGATTAGCGTTACGAACTCCGGTGATGATGTAGTTGGCACCACGTATCTGCGAGTATGTCCAATTGCCGTCTGTCGCGGGGATAGTGGGTTGATGCCAGTTGGCGAAGCCGCTGCCGACCTGGTCATCGCTCAGCGTCGAGAAGTAGAACGTGCCGAGACTATTGCCGGAGCCATAACCGCTGGAGAGCTCATCAATATAGCGGTCAACTTGAAGCTGGCAGTTATTGGCGTTGGACCAATACTCCGGCGTGTTCATAATTTTTGTGGGCGGATAACGGTTGTCGTTAAGGAAGTCATCACAAGATACCATCGTGAGGCCCATTGCGAACACAACCGCATAACTTATTATCTTTTTCATTTTTATCTAGCGTTTAAGATTAGAATGTTACCTGAACACCGAAGGAGAATGTACGCGAGATAGGAGTGGTACGTCCGTAGTAACCATTACCTGCGAAGATGCTGGACTGGCTGAGAGTTGTACCGCTGGTACCTACGTTGATTTCGGGGTCAAGAGGATATTTCTTCATACCGTTGTACAACAGGCAGAGGTTGTCGGCGGAGAAATAAATGCGAGCTTTCTGAATGAGCGCTTTGCGTGTGATTTCGGAGGGAAGAGTGTAACCGATGGTCAGGTTCTTCAGACGCAGATAAGCGGTATTCATCAGATAACGGGTCTGAGGATAGTAGTTGTAACGTCCATTGTTGATGCCGGAGAGTTTACCTACACCGTCGAAGCCGGGATACAGACGAGGATAATCGTTGCTTTGATCTACAAGGATTTCGCCGGTCAGCTGCTGCGTTTCCATATCAATAACCTGCTTGTTGTAGGACATCTGGTTGGCGTAGATAGCGTCCGTGCCGCGAGCGAAGGGCATTACGAATGCGGAGCAAGCCCACATGTCACGTTTGCCGACACCTTGGAAGAACATATCGATATCGAAGCCTCTCCATGCGCCGCCGAGACGGAAGCCGTATTCGTAGCGCGGCTGTGTGTTACCGATAACTTTGAGGTCGCCGTGGTTACGTAAAGTACCTACGGGAACGTTCTTGTGATTGACGTTGGCCAGAGCTTCTTCGTAACCGGCTTGTCCGGGAATATAGGTCTTGCCGTCGAGTTCGATCATATCGGGGTTGCCAAAGTTGATCACGCCGTCACCGTTGAGGTCTTTGAACTTGATATCGCCGACCCCGTAGGTGAAGGATCCGGATTCGAGTGCGCTTTGGTCGTACTTGTTGGTACCGTCAGCGTTCATATCGTCTTTGGTGAAGTAACGCTCTGTTTCGAAACCGTAGATGTCACCATAATATGTGCCGGGGGTGTAGTTGCCCTGTGCGGGAGTCCAAGAGTAGAGCTTACCGGTATCATTACGCCATTTCTTAACTTTGGTCTTTGCGTCAGCCAAGGTGAAAGTAGCATATACTTGAGCTTCACCGAAGGAGTGATTCCAGCCCAGAGAAAGTTCCCAACCTTTGGTTGCGAGTGTGCCGCTGTTCTGATAGGGCGAAGATGCACCGAGAACGGAGGGAAGATCCACACCGGGAGCAAGCATATTGCGAGTCTCTCGGTTGTACCAGTCAAACGAAGCAGTCAGGCTGTTGTTGAGGAAGCCGAGGTCAAGACCTATGTCGGTAGTCACGACTTTTTCCCAAGTAAGGGTGCGAGATACCAGGGTAGGCATATTTGCGTACTGAGTGGTAGCGTTGCCGGCGGTCAGCCAAGAGCTCGAGTAAGGACCGGAAATTACAGAGAGGAAGCGGTCGCTGCCTATAGCCTCATTACCGATCGAACCATAGGATGCACGGATCTTACCGTTGTTCCACCATGTTTTGAGGGGCTGGAAGTAAGCTTCTTCGGAGAAGCGGTAGCCTGCGGAGAACGAGGGGAAGAATGCCCATTGGTCATCAGCGGGGAATTTGCTTGAGCCATCGTAACGACCGTTGAATTCCAAGAGATAGATGCCTTTGTAGTCAAAGTTGATACGGCCGAAGAAACCGGCTGTTGCACGGTGTGAAATGCTGTTGCTGATTGAGTAACCGGTCTTGTCGTCACCGCCGGTGGTAAGGCCTAAATAAGGCTGGTTGACGTCGAGAAGTTGGTCACGCTTTACATACAAATAATTGTAATCTTCTTGTTCGGCGGTAGCACCGGCCATAACTTTCAGGTTGAAGTCGTCAGCGAAAGTATGATTATATGTACCGTAAACATTCATTGACCACATATCGTCCTTGGTGTTGGTCTGACGGGCATCAGACCAGCTTTCGGGAACGATGTAGGTCGGCTCCTTAACGCTACCCCAGCTGTTGTAGCCGTAAACGGGCATATAGGGGGTGGTGTTCAGAAGGTCAACTACGCTATAAGTGAAGTCGCCGTGCAGAGTGAAGCCTTTGAAAAGATCAGCATCAATATAACCGGTGATACGGGTTTGGGTTGCTGTATCTTTGATTTTGCCACCCTGTTTGCGATAAGCGATATCATTGCGGAAGTCAACGATTTCACCGTCTTCGTCATAACGGTATCCGTAAGGTCCGAAATACGAACCCCAACGCCACATATACTGGTAGTCACCACGTACGTTGTAAGTACCCTTGTAATCCTTCTCGGAGAAGCTGAAACGAGCACCGGCACGCAACCACGAGAAGATTTCGGTCGAAATGTTGGCTGTGGCATTGTAACGATACATCTTGTCGGGATTGAATTCCATCAGGTCAGACTTGTTGCTGTAACCGAAGGCGAGACGATAGTTGGTCTTACCGGAGGTTCCTTCGAGGCTGACATTGTGGTAGTTGCTGGGGGCAGCGTTGTTGAACATAATGCCTGCAACGTCCCAGTCTGCATAATAGATGGCTGTTCCATCGGGGTTGATCTTGTAGTCGCCGATGCTGGAGTCGGAGGTCCAGGGAACCATTTCGCGATAGCCGGCGCGTTTGCCACCATGCTCTTTTTCCCATTGCTGGGCCAGAGGCATCATCACGAAGGGATCCATACCGAACAGACCAAGCTCGCCGTTAGAAGCGAGGTTGGCTTCGGTCAGGGCATACAGCTGGTTGTATACCGAAGGATATTCGGGAAGCGTTGTTGCCTGGCTCCATGCGAAGTTGTTGGAGTACTTCACGGAAACGCGGTCCTTGGTAGCGGAGGTCTTGGTGGTGATAAGGATCACACCGAAGGCTGCACGTGTACCGTAGATGGAGGATGAAGCGGCATCCTTGAGTACGGAAATCTCGGCGATATCGTCGGGGTTGAGGAAGGTGATGTCGTCTACCACAACACCGTCTACAACGAGCAGAGGTGAAGAGTAACCGCTGTTGGAGAATGTACCGGTACCACGAATTTTCATCGTAGGTGTGGAGTTGATACCACCGTCATTGTTCGTAATGGTCAGGCCGGGGACTGCACCTTGGAGTGCTTTGGATACATCCGTGGTCGAACGGCTGTCCATAACCTTGGCAACGTCAACGGTAGCAACTGCACCGGTGAGGTTGGCTTTCTTTTGTGTGCCGTAACCTACGACTACGAGCTGGTCGAGAAGCTCGGTGGTAGGCTCGAGATAAACGCTCATGTCATGCTTGGCTGCCACAGTCACGGTTTTGTATCCGACCGTACTGATAGTCAGCGTAGTACCGGGTTTCACCTTGATGGTGAAGTGACCGAAGGCATCGGTAGAGACGCCCTGCGTCGAACCCTTAGGCGTAACACTTGCACCAATGACCGGGTCATTGTTTTCATCATAGACTGTACCGCTGAGGGTGACAGCCGCTTGACTTTGCGATTGAGGCTCGGGATTGGCCAATGCGAATACTTGTCCGCTGAAAGGCAAGCCACAAGTCAACAACAGAGTCACAAAAAGATGTTTTCTCATAAGGTTGTAGTGTTGATTGTTACTTTGACGTCCGTCACCATACCTTTTCGGAGGCTCGGCAACCGACATCGGGGTTAGGGTAAATAGATTATTTTTTGGAATTATCGTTTTCGATTGTGGGTAATTGTTTCGCTGTCTGTTTTTTAGACTATTTTATATGTTTTTAGGTGTTGGACTTAGTGTTTTTAACGATTATTTCATCCGCTAAGTTAATCAGATTTTTTAGATTATCAGAAAATATTCACATAATTTAACACGAAAATTTTCTTCTATATCTTAAGCTCGCAGTTACACCGACAAATTTAGTATCTTTTAGCCATACGCGCAAAAAATTATGACTATCTTTGCATACTTTTCGTCAGAGGCTTCGACCATGGCACGATACACATTATTTAATATATATACGAATTATATTATATATAGGCGCGAGTGCGCCCTAAGCTCATAAATAGCATATGAAACTATCCATCAAATATTTGCGTCCGATATTAGCGTTACTTGCAGCCCTGCCGCTGCTTATGTCTTCGGCTCCGACTGCCAAGGCCCAGTGCGTACGCGGCCAGAAGTCTTTCGGCGTAGACGCGGGCTATGTCTCGCGCAACAAGTCCGTAGTGGCTGGCATACAGTTTCAGTATGGGTTCAGCAGTCATTTCCGTGTTGCGCCGGGGGCACGTTGCATTTTCCGCAACAACGACCGTGATGCCATACAATTGGACCTGGACACGCATTATCCTTTCAATTTCACGGGCGACCGCGCGGCGCTGTATCCCATCATCGGCATCAATTACTCGTGGTGGAACAGCCACAGCCGGCCGGAGGACAACCCCGAGGAGGAGGACGTGTCTACGCGCAAGCGCAATCTCGGCCTCAATGCCGGCGCGGGCTTCGAGTTCACGGCTTCGCCGACACTGAAGATACATATCGAGGCGCGGTACTCGATGGTCAAGAGCAATTCGTCGGTCCAATTGACCGCCGGCATTGCATATATCTTTTAACATTGTACGCCCGAGCGCATTAGCAACATTATTTAGCGCATGAATAACATTATTTTAGGAATCGAATCATCGTGCGATGACACCGGTGCCGCCGTCATCGGCGATGGCCTGCTGCTGAGCAATGTCATCGCCTCACAGAGCGTCCATGAGGAATACGGCGGCGTGGTGCCCGAACTGGCATCGCGTGCGCATCAGCAAAATATCGTCCCGGTGGTGGACACGGCCATCAAGCGTGCCGGCATATCCAAGACTGACATCTCGGCCATAGCCTTCACTCGCGGTCCGGGGCTGCTGGGTTCGCTGCTTGTCGGGACGTCTTTTGCCAAGGGTATGTCGCTGGGGCTGAGACGCCCGATAGTGGACGTCAATCACCTGCACGCACACGTCCTGTCGCACTTCATACGACGCAAGCCGGAAGACGAAGTGCCCGAGTACCCGTTCCTGTGCCTGCTCATCTCGGGCGGCAATTCGCAGCTGATACTTGTCAAGAATTACAACGATATGGAAATCCTGGGAAAGACCATCGATGACGCCGCCGGCGAAGCTTTTGACAAGTGCGCCAAGATCATGGGATTGCCCTACCCCGGCGGTCCGCATATCGATGCACTGGCCAAGCAGGGCGATGCCAAGCGCTTCCATTTCTCGAAGCCGCATATCGCCGGGCTTGATTACAGCTTCAGCGGTCTGAAAACATCGTTCCTGTACACCCTGCGCGATGGCATACATGCCGCCCCGGATTTTATCGAGAAAAACCGTGCGGACTTGGCTGCATCGTTGCAGGCCACCATCATCGACATCCTTCTGGACAAGTTGGACAAGGCCGTGCGCCTGACCGGCGTGCGCACCGTAGCCATAGGCGGAGGAGTGTCGGCCAATTCGGGCGTACGCGCCGCCGTAGCCGAGTACTGCGCACGCCACGGCTTGAAGGCTTTCATTCCCGAACGCGCCTTCACCACCGACAACGCGGCCATGGTGGCTATGGCCGGGTATTTCAAGTTCATGGATCGGGAATTCTGCGATTACGACAAAGTGCCCTTTGCTCGCGTTTCGGTCTGAATAATGTGGAATGTAGAATGTGAAATGTGGAATAACTTTTACCCGAGTTACGGAGTTTAGGAACCATTAAGGGACCTAAGGACTCTAAGGACTTTAAGGACTTTAAGGACTTTAAGGACATTAAGCGCCCTAAGGGCTCGACAATTCTTCAAATGAACATTCAATGAAAGCTTACGTAATAGTCATCGGCGACGAAATCCTGCTGGGACGCGTCACCGACACCAATTCGGGCGATATAGCCCGCAGTCTCAACCCCTTGGGCATCCCTGTTGTCGGGGTGGAGGTCGTGGGTGACGTCGCAGCCGACATCACCGCCGCCGTGCATCGCGCTATGGCTGCCGCCGAAATCGTAATCACCACCGGCGGTCTCGGCCCGACCAAGGACGATATCACCAAAGCAGCTTTGACGAGCATCTTTGGAGGAAACTTGCGCCGCGACCCGAAGGTAACGGCTAATATTAAGCGTATTTTTGCCGCCAAAGGCCGCAAGCTCAACGCCTTGACCGAAAATCAGGCTCTCGTGCCCGATACATGCACGGTGATACAGAATATCTACGGCACAGCGCCCTTAATGATGTGGGAACGAGACGGTCACGTGCTGGTGGCGATGCCGGGAGTACCGTCCGAAACGCGTGGGATGCTCAGACAGGCAGTGGTACCTATGCTCGGCGAACGCTTCCACGGCGACAAAACACTGACACACAATACTCTCGTCATCACCGGAATTACGGAGAGCGCCCTTGCCGAACGGCTTGACGCTTGGGAGAAGGCTCTGCCCGCGGGCTTCCATCTGGCCTATCTGCCTGACGTGCCCGTAATACGTCTGCGCCTGGACGGCGTAGGCAGCGACGCCGAGGCCACGCGCGCTACAGCGGCAGCGCTCACCACCGATCTGCGCGAACGGCTGGGCTCGCTCATCGTAGGCGAAGGCGCTATGTCCACCGCCGAGATGCTCATCAAGAAGGTACGCAGCCGCGGATACACCCTCGGGACAGCCGAAAGCTGCACCGGCGGACGCATCGCTTCGGCAATTACGGCCGTAGCGGGATGCTCGGATATCTTCGCCGGAGGCATCGTAGCTTATTCCAACGAAGTAAAGCACAACGTTTTAGGTGTTTCTCGTCAGGTACTTGACAGCGAAGGCGCAGTCAGTCAGCCCGTGGTCGAAGCCATGGCCGAGGGCGCGGCCCGATGCCTCGGATGCTCGTGTGCCGTGGCTACTTCGGGCATAGCCGGTCCGGGCGGAGCAACGCCGGACAAGCCCGTAGGCACGGTATGGATTGCGGCACGCACCCCCTCGGCGCACACCTCCGCCCTGCACCACTTTTCGGGCGACCGCGCCACAGTAGCCGCGAGTGCCACCAATGCCGCAATGCTGATGCTGATGCAGCTGCTCAACGCCGAGAGCTAAGCAATTGCATTACATGCTATTTGCAGGCTAAAATGTCGTCGTATCGCGGCAAACCTTCCAGAAATTGATACGTGCCGCCGGCCGTATCAACATGTACACAGTAATGCCGTAATCCGTTGGATACAAACAGATAAGGCGTCTTCAACACCAGATTGTACCGCACAATTTGATCAAAAGCGTTTTGCGTAATAGTCACCGAAGGCGCCTTGTACTCCACGATAGCCACCGGCGTGAGCCTTTCATCGTAAATCACAGTATCACAGCGCCGTTGCGTTTCGTTGAAGCGCAATCCCACCTCATTGGCCATACGCAGAGAGGGATAGCCCAAATGCGAGATAAGATAATGCGTGAAGTGCTGACGCACCCATTCTTCGGGCGTCAGCATCACCCACATACGGCGCAATTCATCGTATACCTCGATGGCGCTGTCCGTGCTGCGGCGACGCAACTTTATGTCGTAAGTAGGCAGATTGAGCGGTACAAATTCGCGCAAATCAAATGCGGGGCGTGGTGACATCGAATGAAAGATTTGTCCGAAAACGGAATAATGCGTAAATTTACAAAATAATTTCGAGACAAACATTATGGCATCCGCATCTACGACTTTTGCCTCGCTGCGCGCCTCGCTCAAAAAGGGCGAGTATGCCCCCGTGTACCTGCTTCATGGCGAGGAAGGCTACTTTATAGACGTGCTCACCAAGGACTTTGAGAATATACTCAGCGAGGACGAAAAGGTATTCAACCAATACATCTTGTACGCGCCGCAGACCGATATGGCCGAAGTTGTGGACATCTGTCGCCGCTATCCGATGATGTCGGACCGCCTTGTGGTGATACTCAAGGAGGCTCAGAGCGTACGCGCCGATGTGCTCGACAAATTGGCCCGGTATGTGTCCGAACCATCGCCGTCCACCATCCTGGTGATATGCTCGCGTGGCGCCGCCGCCAAGGGCAAGCAACTGATGGCCGCCGTCAAATCATCGGGCGCCGTGGTCTTCGAGTCCAAGAAAATCCCCGATTATCAAATAGGTACACATATCGCCTCTTTCATCAAGGACCAGGGGCTGAACGTTGACCCCAAGGCGCTGGAAATGCTCAAGGAATACGTCGGCAATGACCTCAGCCGTCTGTACAACGAGATCTCGAAGCTGACAACAATCCTGGGGCCTGGCGCAACGGTAACGCCGCAATCCATCGAGCGAAATATCGGATACTCAAAAGAGTATAATGCCTATGAATTGGTGGATGCACTGGCGCAAAAGGATGCCCTCCGCGTGTTCCGCATCGCGGACTATTTTCGCAGCAACCCCAAATCAACGCCTCTGGTACTGGCCTCGGCAGCTATATTCGGATTCTTCTCGGACCTGCTGGTGTCATGGTACACCCCGGACAAGAGCGACCGAGCGCAGATGCAGGCGCTGGGACTGAAAAGCCCGTACCCACTGAAACGCTTCGCCGTGGGACGCCGCAATTACAATGCCTCACAGGTCATTGAGGTGATACGCGCGTTGCGACAATTTGACGCGCAAAGCAAGGGTGCCGGGTCACGCCAAAACGAGCACGCGCTATTCCACGACCTTATGTATCACATCCTTAGTGCCAAGGGATACCTCGGCGTATAGGAGTTGTCCCAATAGCGAGTTCAAGCGCATACACTGTTTCAGAACAATAGGCAATGTAGGGGCGCAACACATTGCGCCCACGGCGACAAGGCTTATGGATTCCGGTACGTCACCATGGCTACCGGAAGCGGCGAAAACGCACTGTCATCGGCTGTGAGCCGAGGTTAAGCGTCAATATCGAACCGCCTTCATCGAGGGTGGCGTGTACCTGTCTGTCAAGTTTTTCACCGTCAGCACAATACCATTGCAAGTCGTAATCGCGAATAAACGGCGTAGGCGTCAGCCATCCCTTGATGTCCATCGTGCGCCAAGCATCCGAAGTGTCGTACCCACTCAAATAGACTATCACATATCCGGCGCCGTCACGCAGCGTCGCTATGCGCAGCGGGGCCGTCACCATCGTCCCCTCGACCCCGATATCGCTGTCCATAAATTCCCATAACCCTTCGGTCATATCGGAACTCTCGGCCAGATATGCAGCCAATCGGTCACGGCTCATCCCGAATTTGCGCGGCATAAAACGATATATAATAGGAGCGCGTGCAACCGTGGGGTGCACTCCGCTGTCGTGTCGCGCAACTATCGAACTGCCCACGGCAAAATCAATATCCATATCGGCCGTCTCAAGTTCCTCGCCATTCACTGCATATAGATGCGTGCCATAATGGTCTTTGGCGATGCGCAACGACACCGGACCGGAAGCATCCTTAGCATCTATATCCCATTGGGCCATTACACTATCTGTTCCTGCGACATATTCGACCATAGCCTTATCTCCGTAAATATTGTCGCGCCTGACGTCTATGACAAGGCGTCGCGCATCGCCCGATGCGGCATCGCGCCATTCAAGGCTCCACGGCGCACGACAGCGCACATGCACGTCTGCAGCCTCTACAGGCGCCAAGACCCGGGGACACAATGTGTCCGTGACCAAGGCCAGTACGGCAAACAAGGATATCACTGACATTACTTTAGATAGTTAAGCACCTTTACATCAGACAATAATCAGATGTAACATCTTTCGACCCTCAGTTGAAAGCCAACAATTGATTACACCTCTTGGCATCGCAGTTGTAAAGTCTAAGGCAAGCAGCTGCAACTCATCAGAAAGCGTTGGACTCGCCGTGGACGGCATTAAGCACCGTACGAGCTATAATCTTCATATCCAGAAAGAAATGCCAATGCTCGATGTACCATACATCGTACTCGACGCGCTTCTCCATCTTCCATACCTCGTCCGTAAGGCCACGATAGCCGTTGACCTGTGCCCATCCGGTAATACCGGGCTTGACGACATGGCGCACCATGTATTTATCTATCAACCGGGTATAGCTTTCGGTTTGCTTAAGCATGTGCGGGCGCGGTCCTACAACGGACATATCGCCGAGAAAGACATTGATAAACTGGGGCAGCTCGTCCAGCGAGGTCTTGCGCAGGAAATCGCCGACTTTGGTTTTGCGCGGATCATCCTTGGTGGCCTGGGCAGTATCCGCCGCAGCATTGACGCGCATTGTGCGGAATTTCAAGCAATTGAATGTACGTCCGCGATATCCGGTGCGTTTTTGTTTGAAGAATACCGGACCGGGAGAGGATAGTTTGATAGCTATAGCCACCGGTATCAGTATGATGGGGAAAAATATCAAGAATATCGACGAAAATACGATATCGAACAAGCGCTTGATGCCGCGGTTGAGCGGATTGCTCAAGGGATTGCGCAGAAGGCTCAAGACATTCATGGCGCCGATGCTCTTGCTCTCGAAGTGACGGCGTACGTAGCGCGAAATCTGCGGCACGTAGTAGAATGACACTACATTGTCGTCCGCGATTTTGAGCACACGAGACAGTGCCTGGGCCTTCTCGCCCGACCACGCAAAGTAAATCTCATCGACATCGTGTTCCTTGACATACGCGTCAAGCACATCCAACGACCCGATATACGGCGCCGGCAGCTCGCCCTCGGGCTTTTCATCGTCTATAAAGCCCATAACGTAAAAGCCGTATCCGGCGTCGCTGTTCATCTCGTGATACAAGCGGTGTGCAGTCGAATTGGTGCCCACTATGACCACACGCACAAAGTTGCGACCCTGTTTGCGCAGGTGCTTGAGCATCAGACGCGACAGCGTCCACACCAGCGGCCATGCCACTATCAAGATACCGTAAAACTTGACATACGAAGCAATACCAAGGTTGTAATCAAAAAGTTGCAGCAAAGACAGGAAAGCAAGGCAGTGCAATCCAACTGCGCGGAAAGCACGCACCACAGTGTGATCCAGCAAGATCGTGCGACAGTTGTCATGCTTGACAAATTGTACCGTCATCGGCAAGAGGTAGGCGATATTGCATAATATCCAGCCACGGCAGATAGCATCATTATCGAGATTTCCTATAGCTATAGTCAGCCAATACAGCACATTTATCATCAGGATGTCCGTCAGATTGAACAATGCCGGAATCCATGCGCCGTATTTCTTATTTGTCCTTTTTTCAGTAAGTGATTTGTCCATACTTAGTAATCTATCCGTTTTACACATAGGCTTTGCAATTTATTAATTGCATAATCCATTTTTTATTTGTTTGGTTAATCTTTGTACTAGTTATCTATTTATCCGGCGCCTGCAACCACAGGTTCGGTCATAGCAAGTATCGCCCATCCGGAGACGAGCACTTCCGGGCAGCACGGCAGGAATGCCGCCCGGAAGTGTATCCGTTAGTTACGACAGCTTGTCGTCTACCAGACGCATACGCTGCTCAATGTCCGCAATCTCGGCTTCGAGGCGGCGCATCTTGCCCTCCATTTCGCGCACCAGCGAGTCGCCGCTTTTGCTCTTGGAGGACAGAAATCCGAGGTTATTGGCATATGTACGCAGCTCCTGGCGACGTGCATCCAAAGCACGAGCCATACGCTCGCGTTCGCGTCCCAGTCGGTCTTTATCGCCGGCTATCTCGGACAGATTGCTATTGAAACGCTCCATACGTTCGCGGCTCTGGCGCAGGTCAAATTGCTGGCGCACTTCGTCTATGCGCTTGCGGAAAGCATCGTATACCGCATCTTTATCCTTGAAAGGCACGTGCCCGATGCCCTTCCATTGCTCTTGCAGGTCGGCGATCAGCTTGCGCGCATCGTCTTTGGGTGTCTCTGCGGTGATTTCGTCCAGCCGTTTGATGAGATCGCGTTTGGCTTGCAGATTGGCCAACTCGGTCTGACGCGTACCCTTGGAGGTCGCTTTCTTGTTTGCAAAGAAAGCATCGCAGGCCTTCTGGAAGCGTGTCCAGACGGTGTCGCTCTGTTTTTTGGGCACCGAGCCGATAGTCTTCCATTCCTTCTGCATTTCGACGAGGCGATCAGTGGTTTTGCGCCAATCGGTGCTGGTGCTCAGGGCTTCGGCTTCCTCGGCCAAAGCGATTTTGCGCGCCAAGTTGGCGGCCATTTCTTCCTTAATTTTGCGGAAGAATGCAGCTTTGGCCTCGAAGAATTTGTCGCATGTGGCACGGAAGCGGTTGAAAAGCGCATTGTTGACCTTACGTGAGGCATATCCGAGTTTCTTCCATTCTTCCTGAGCCTCAAGTATCTGCTTAGTCATATCCTCCCATGCGGGGAAGGTCTTCAAAGCCTCGAAATCGAGGGCTTCGATGCGTTCGCACAAGGCCGTCTTGCCGGCTTCGTTCTCGGCCTCGCGTGCCTTGCGTTCTTCGAAGAATGCCTGATAGCGCTTATTGACCACGGCGCAGGCGTCCTTGAATTTGGCCCAGATGTCTTCGCGAAGCTCCTTGGCCACGGGACCTATCTCGCGCCATTTGTTATGGAGCTCTTGTACACGCTTAAAGGCGATGATGATATCCTTTTCATCGGCCAACGCCTCGGCTTCTTTTATCAGCAACTCCTTGGACTCAAGGTTTTTCTTGAAGTCGTAGTCACGTAATTCCTTATTGATTTTCAGGTTGTCGCTGTATCTTTCGCGAGCTTCCTGGAAACGTTTCCATACGGCGGTCTCCTCGGTCGGCGGCACATCGCCTATGGCGTTAAAGGCATCTTGCAACTCGCGGTAAGCCGGGAAGTTACGGCCTACGTTGTCCGTATCGTCGGCCAGTGCATTTATTTTTTCGATAATATCGTTTTTGCGCTCAAGATTGGCCAAGCGAACGGCCTCTTGCTGAGCCAAATACTCGTTTTTCTTGATGCGTATGGTTTCGACAAGCGCGGAGATGCGGCTCTCGGTATCGTCTTCGGGCGCGGCGAAGCCCTCGGGGGCATTGCCCTCGGCGACCCATGCTGTGCGAAGCTCTTCTATATGCTTGTTGCGCAGCGTGGAAGCCTGCAAACGCAGTCGTGATACAACGTCGCGCGAAATCTCGGCAGCAGGTCCGTCGGCAAGTGCTTGCAGAGCTTCGATGACGCCCTCGACGGTATCCGGCAAGGTGTGACGTGGATGTTCCGGCTCGGCAGCGGCCAAGTCGGCAGGCTGCGCTTCGGCATCCTGATTCTGGTAAGCTGTAGCTCCTTGCTCGGCATCTTCAGTCGGGGCAGCCGGAGCCAACTCTTGGGACTCAGGCTCGGGCGCTGTCGTTTCTTTGATGCCTTCGGAGGTTGGTAGGGATTGGTCTTGGGCTTGGGAGGCCGCGCCAACGGGATCGTCACACTTTTCCATATATTAAAATTATAGGTTTTTGGGAGGGTCGGGTTAGACCCGAACCCCGGATAAAATTATGGTTTGTAAATATTACGTGCATTTGCACACCCCAAAATTAACCATTTTTTTTCTTATACAGACTATTTTAAGCAAAAAAAACGGCCTTTTGAATGTCGAATGACGTACAATGACCGCCAAAAGACAAGATGCACCCGCTTTTGGCGAGGGTTTGCTTCTCGAAAGTGTTTTTAGGGGTTCTTTGGGTCTTTCGAGTCTCTTGGACCCTTTGGACTCTTAGGAGATTTCGTAGGGTTTCCGTGAAAATCTGCGGGGAATGGTGGACGTGGTGGCTGTCGGCGTTTTCGCGGAGCCCCCGCCCTTTTCCTCCCTATAATTTGCACCGAGCGTATGGGTATTATTGCAACGAGGGTCGAAATGCCGGCGGCTTTTTTGTGAATGTGGCAGCCAATGGATCTTTCTCGGCATTTGGTGCTTTTCAGCCCGATGTCCGAGACTATTTTTGGGGCGGCAGCCGTATTCATTAGCGGTATCAATCTCCGTTGTCGAGCGCGCGCGGCCGAGCGTCAGCGAGACATTAAAAATTTTTCTCTCAATACTCTCTCTTAAATATAATTCTTACTTTCTTACTTTATATCTTTCTTATAGTGTTGTTAGCTGCTTGTTAGAGCCTTGTTAGAGGAGTGTTACCGGTTTGTTGCTCGGAGTTTGGATGGATATTTCGCCGTCTTGATAACACACACTTTCACAGTTGTTTATGTGTGTTATTTCGCGTGCCTGTTCTCTATTGAATTTGACTTGACTTTTCGACCGAGATTTTGCTCATGATTTCGTTTGTATGGTTACACGGATTTTGGCAATTCCGAGGGTACAAATGGGATTAAAAAGCGCGAATGACATCACCCGAAGATGACGTCACTCGCGGTATAATTTGTTTTTGCCTTTGGCCTAAAAGCCCATCGCGCCAAAGATGTGCAAGGCGCTCTGTCGATCTAAGGACGTATTATTTGAGTGTTCCGGCTTCGGCCTGCTGAATCATTTCTTGGCTGGCGGTGATATAGATTTCGACACGACGATTCATGGCGCGACCTTCGGGAGTGTCATTGGATGCTACATAGTCCTGCATGGGACGGCCCTGAGCCGAGAGACGACTAGCATCTACACCACTATTGATAAGATAGTTGCGCACGGCATTGGCACGCTGACCCGAAAGCTTTTGATTGACCTCGAAGCTGCCGGTATTGTCAGTAAATCCATAGATCTGTACATTGGTGCCGGGGTTGCTGTTGAGGTTGGTGGCAAAACCGGTGAGGTCGTTCTTGGCCTGAGCATTGAGCGTATACTTGCCTGTCTGAAAAAGGATACCGCCGTCAAACGTAACCTTGATGGCTTGCAGTCCATTCTGGTCGGTAGTCTGTTCTACCTTAGCCTGATTGGCCAATTGTTCCTCAAGCTGCTTCTGCTGTTTATCCATCTTATTGCCGATGAGTGCGCCTGCGCCTGCACCAACGGCTGCACCTATGGCGCTACCGATGCCGGCGCCCTTGCCTCCGCCGATGAGTGCACCGATACCGGCGCCTACGGCTGCACCGCCGCCACCACCGATAAGAGCTCCTTTGCCAGTATTGGTCATGGAGTTACATGCTGTTTCACCTACAAGCAGCGCGCCTGCTAAAGCCGCCATACCTAAGTAACGTAATGTTTTCATAATTAACGTTTTCGTTATATTGATTAAACTTATATATCTCAAATACATTAGTATAAACTGCGAAGCCTCGCGGCTATACTCAAATACAAAATTAGCGTTTTTTCGGCAATACACGATGCTATCCTCAGGAATATTTGCTAATTTTGCACATAATAACAATCGGCAGCCGCCGACTACCGGCAGCCGCTGCAAAACGACCACAACCCTATAATAGAAACGCCCAAAAGACCCATAAAAGCATGACACTGAAATCAGACAGTGCACCTTCCGGACGTGCCTCGCACAGCCCCGCCCTATGGCTGGTACATATCGCCGCACTCATATTCGTACTGATGTGGGGCGTGTCTTTCGTGTCCACAAAAGTCCTGATACTACACCAAATGGGTCCGGTAGAAATCTACGTCTACCGCTTCGCAATTGCCTACCTGATGATTCTGCTCATCAGCCACAAGCGCTTCCGCTCGTACTCGTGGCGCGACGAATGGCGTTTCCTACTCTGTGGGCTCAGCGCCGGCTCGATATACTTCATCGCCGAGAATACAGCGCTGGAATACACCTTCACCACCAACGTCTCGCTGCTGACATCCCTGTCGCCGCTCATTACCATATTCCTACTGGCATTCATCTACAAAACCGAGAAGCCGGGCCGAGGCATGGTACTGGGCAGTTTCATCGCTTTCATCGGCGCCGCCTGCGTTATTTTCAATTCTTCGTCGTCAGATGCCCAAACAGCAAGCAGCCCATTGTTGGGTGACGCCCTAAGCATCGCTGCCGCATTCTCTTGGGCTGTATATAGTATCGTCCTGCGCGGTCTCAGCGCCAACTATGACGTTTGGTACATCACACGCAAGACATTCTTCTACGGCGTGGTCACCGCCCTACCCTTCCTCCTTATTGAGCCACATTTGCACAACCCGTTGACGCTGCTTACAGACGGAGATATACTTCTCAATCTGCTATTCCTCAGCGTAGGATGCTCGGCCGTGGCCTACCTACTGTGGTCGCTGTGCATACGCCATCTCGGCGCCGTCACAGCCAACAACTATATGTACTTGCAAGCCGTTGTCACTATGGTCGCATCATACTTCATCGTAGACGAGCCTATCACAGCCATCGGCATCATCGGATGCGCACTGGTCATCGGCGGCCTCTGGATAGGCGAAAAACTCAACCGCCGCCCCAACTGATTCCACACCGAATACGCTGCGGCGTCACAGGCAGACATCTTCACCCCTGCCTATGGCGCCGCAACACATCCCGGCGATTAAAATTCGCCCATCATTCGGGTCCTAAGCGGCTCACTCCTCGGGATCGAGCACATAACGCGCTTCCTCGGCCAGCATTGACGCCACATGTCGTGTAAGCGGACAGTCACGCTCCGCCTCGGCCAAAGCCACACGCAGTCCCATAGCAGCGTCTTTATGCACAAGATTAAAAGCCAGGCGCACAGCCGCATAGCGCAACAAGTCGGAATCCTCGCGCACGCTCAACTCATCCACCAACGCCGTCGCCCACAGCTGATGCCTCAGCTGACGATGGCACAGGATGTCCACATCCTCGGTATCCCGACATTGGCCAAGCCATAGACGCGCACGGTCGATGGTCATATCCTCACGCGGCAGTATCATCGGCGCCAGAAGGCGGCTCTCGCGCGTGCTATCATTGTCCCACAACATCTGCGCCAATGTCACCGTATGCGGCGTCACGGCAGCAATCTCGTCCAACTGCGGCAACGTCAGCCCGAATACTATTCGATACGGGCAGCCGCCGCAACGCAATGCCTCGGCCACCACACCGTTGCGCAGCGCAAACATACGCCGCTTCACATTCTGCATATCGCCGAATTCCGGGTCGTTCTTATCAAAAATCATACTTATCGCTTTAATACTTAATCTGATACATATCACTCGCGACTAAACGGCGCGATGCCGTACCATCCAAAGACAGGCCTATATCGACATCAGCTCGCATCGTATGAGCATACGTTTTATCCGTCCGCAAATTTACCACAAAAAATTTTTTCGGTGAAATTTGGCCAAAAATTTGGCCGTTCCAAAAAAACATCGTACCTTTGCAACGCTTTTGAGGGACAACATCGCCCGCGGCGATGTCTCCATAGCAAGATTCGCTAGCTCAGTTGGTAGAGCACAACACTTTTAATGTTGGGGTCCTGGGTTCGAACCCCAGGCGGATCACCCAAAGAGCCAAGACCTTCGGTTTCGGCTCTTTTTTATGCCCGATAATTGGGGCGGCGACCTTATTGCTCTGCAAATCGGCGGCTAAGACATACACTCCCAGAACGAACGGCCAGAGTGACGACGCTTGAGAATGGCGGTCAGCGCCAGCATACACACGCATGCCGCCGGTGCAATGACGGCCGGAGCAATCCATACCCTCAACCACATATAACCACCTACGGTAAAGGCGGCTGCGCAAAGCCACAGCAGAACATACCCGTAGCGTTTGAAAGCCATAAGACGATTGAGCGAGAACAGCGCAATTACGGCATCTAACAGACTGGGGGCATTGAGTGTCACGACCTTGGACCCGACAAAACAAAGCCCGAAAGCCGAGACGGCGTAAGACAGAAAAAAAATCGTGGCGGCAAGGTAAAAAAGATTTACCGATAAATGCCTATAACGCCAATTCTTATCGCCCAGAATGATATACGCCGAAGCGGCGAAGCATACCGCCGCGGCCATCGTGGAGACAAACAGCGACAGCGAGATATTTATGTGAAACTCGCCGCTACACAACATCATACCCGAGGCCATAAGCACAGACAACACACCCGAAATCCATAGACACTTGCGCTTATGCTCGCCAGCAAACCCACCCGGAGGCTGCGGAACCCGACCGCCGGCAAGCATAATAGAGACAGCCTCCAGCAGCTTCTGCGTAGACACAGGTGTCTTGCCTTGGAGACTGTCTACATATTGCCTGCCGACAAGCATCAGCATATACGCAATATTGTACTCGGACTCGTCCAAGCGCACAGGCAGTATCGGTTTCCTAAATCCGAGAGCCAACGAAACTTCACCCTTGGTCCATTCGGATTTGTTAGAATTCGCGGATGAGAAGAACACAACGAGGCGCGATGCGCAAATGGCGCGAGCGATTACTTCGGAGAACTCAGCCCCGCCATAAAGGCCCTCACTGTCATACCACACCCTGTACCCGGCATCCTTGAACGCCTGCACGTAAGCATACACCGTCTCACAGTCGCGACTTGAGTAGCTGATGAATATGTCGTAAGTTTCGTTCATCGTATTCGGCAATGAAAAGTACCGCACCGCGCACTTGGCGGCACATTAGCGGTCGCCAACGGAACATTTGCGACTACCGTCGGTGCTTTCGCGACTACAAAGGTAAACATTTCCCCGCAACGAAGCAACGCCCGTATACAGGCCGCGAAACATAAGAACACCGGGCGCAATGGGAAGGGATGCCGAGAGTAGTAGAAAGAATACGGACCATGGGAGCAATACACCTCGCCACACGAGTATGACACTTCACATTCACCCTACAGAAAAGAGCCTCGTCAGCTTTTGCTGCCAAGGCTCTTTTCTGCGGAGAGAGAGGGATTCGAACCCCCGGAGGTGTGACCCTCAACGGTTTTCAAGACCGCCGCAATCGACCACTCTGCCATCTCTCCGTGTGGTCCTCCCGCCTCTGTGGCGGTTTTGCGTGTGCAAAGTTAGCGCTTTTTTCTCAATTTCCGGCTATCGGACGCACTTTTTTCGCACAGCTTTTACGAAGGCGAGATGCTGCGGCTCTCCGGTTGCTGTATATCCCGGAATATGAGCCGGCTTCGCGCATCGTCAAAGGCATTACGCATCGTAGACGGTGGGATCGGGAATACCGGCGACTTGGAAGGCTTCGCGACGCTCACGGCAGGTGCCACAAGTGCCGCAATGGTGCTCGCCGCCGCGATAGCAGCTGTAGGTGTGGCTGTAGTCCACTCCTATGGCGGCGCCGCGCTCGGCTATCTGACCCTTGGTGAGGTGCGTATAGGGCGTCAGCAGGGTGATGCCGTCATAGGTGCCGGCGGCAATGGCGCGCGACATATTCTCGACAAAGGCGGGACGGCAATCGGGATATATGGCATGGTCGCCGCTATGGTTGGCCATCATTACGTGTGCCAAGTGGTGCGTCTCGGCAAGTCCGGCGGCCACCGAAAGCATAATGCCGTTGCGGAAGGGCACAACGGTACTACGCATATTTTCGTCATCGTAATTGCCGGCGGGTATGGCTTCGGCCCCCGAGAGAAGCGAGCTGGCAAAATACTCGCCGATAAACTTCAATGGAATGACCAGCAGTGGTATATCGAGCTTGGCGCACTGAAAACGGGCGCACTCGATTTCACGCACATTGTGGTTGCTGCCGTAGTCAAAGGTCACGGCCATAGCGATGCGCTCTGCGTACTCGCACAGCATGGTGACGGAATCCATACCGCCGCTCACTACCATCAGGGTGTCTTTTTTCATATTCTGCGATATCGTTTACGGAATTTACATATTGTTACGGAAGGAGGCCATCAGTCGCTCACGAGCCATCTCCTTGTGGTCTTCATCGCCGTAGTTGGCAAAGGGAATGATGGATATGCCGCCGCGCGGTGCAAACAGCCCGGTGACTTCGATATACTTGGGATTCATCAAGCGGCACAGGTCTTTCATAATGATATTGACGCAATCTTCGTGAAAATCACCGTGATTGCGGAATGAGAATAGATACAGCTTCAGGCTCTTGCTCTCAACCATCTTTGTACGCGGAATGTACGAGATGATGATCTTGCCGAAATCGGGCTGTCCGGTCTTGGGACATAGTGCCGTAAATTCGGGGCAGGTGAAGGTCACGAGGTATTCGTTGTCGGGATGCTTATTGTCAAAAGTCTCAAGCATCTCGGGACAGTAGTCGGTGGGATATTTGACGCCGGTGTTTCCCAGCAGGGTTACGCCCGGCATTTCTTGCGGTGTACGGCTCATAGTGTATTTTTCTGTGAATTCAGTTTTTCTTTTTGATTGGCGAACTTAGGGTCCTTAGGGGCTTTAAGGACATTAAAGTCTTTAGAGGCCATAAAGTCGTGCAAAGGTAGCAATTTTGCGCGACATGGCGACGTCGGCCTATCTCGGCGTCAAAATGACTGCATGTCTACCAAGCGCTTATAGTATCCATCGAGAGCCATAAGCCGGTCGTGGGTGCCGCGCTCGACGATGCGGCCTTCGTGCATCACGCATATCATATCGGCATTGCGGATAGTAGACAAGCGATGCGCAATCACCAGGGTGGTACGGTCCTGCATCAGGCGCTCGAGTGCCTGCTGAACCAATTGCTCGCTCTCGCTGTCAAGGGCGCTGGTGGCCTCGTCCAGTATCAGCACGGGCGGGTTCTTGAGTATGGCTCGCGCTATGGATATGCGTTGACGCTGCCCTCCGCTGAGGCGGCAGCCGCGGTCGCCGATATTGGTCTGATAGCCCTCGGGGCTCTCGATGATAAATTCGTGGGCATTGGCGATACGGGCGGCCTGTTCGACCTGCTCTTGAGTGGCACCTGCCGGCGCACCGAAGGTGATATTATTGTAGAACGTATCGTTGAAAAGTATGGCTTCCTGATTGACATTACCCATAAGCGCACGCAGATCGTGTACGCGCACATCGCGAATGTCGATGCCGTCGATAGTGATGCTGCCGCTGTCAACGTCATAAAAACGCGGCAGAAGGTCGGCCAGCGTCGACTTGCCGCTGCCGCTCTGACCTACCAGGGCCACGGTAGCTCCCGCCGGGATGTCCAGGCTCACATCGTCTATGACCTTGTGATCGCCGTAACTGAAAGACACATGGTCGTACTTGATAGCTCCGGCATGAGGCGGCAACGTCTTGGGGTGCGCCGGGTCGGCGATGGGATTGACCGCCCCGAGGATTTTATCAACGCGCTGCATCGATGCCAAGCCCTTCTGTACCGAGTAGGCCGCCTTGCTCAAGTCCTTGGCCGGATTAATGATACTGTAGAATATCACCATATAATATATAAACTGCGGGGCATCGATGCCTGCGCTGCCGCCCAAGATAAGCGTTCCGCCGAACCACAACACTATCGCAATGGCCGCCGTGCCCAGAAACTCGCTCATAGGATGCGCCAACGACTGGCGACGTGCAATGCGATTGGACAGACGATAAAACTCCTGATTTTCGCGATGGAAACGTGCGCGCACCTTGTCCTCGGCGTTGAAAGCCTTAATGATACGCAACCCGCCCAAGGTCTCCTCAATATTGGACATCAGCACGCCCCATTGATTCTGGCCCTCAAGAGATTGACGCTTAAGACGCTTGCCCACGCGACCCATGACCATCCCGGCCAAAGGCAGCAGCACAAACACAAACACCGTCAACTGCCACGACACGGCCACCATCATGGCCAGACACACGACAATCATCACCGGATTTTTGAACATCATATCCAGCGACGCCATCACAGAATTCTCGATTTCGGCCACATCGCCGCTCATACGCGCCATCACATCGCCCTTACGCTCACCCGTAAAAAATCCTATGGGCAGGCGAGTGATTTTGTCGTAGACCTCGTTGCGTATATCGCGCACGATGCCGCTACGCAGTGGAATGATGTAATACAGACTGAGATACGTAGCCCCCGTCTTCAAAGCCGTCATCACCACCAGCGCCACAGCCAGCAACGCCAGCGTCGCCGACGGCCCATACAGCGCCACTGCCTCCTGAGTGTAATAATAGAAATTGTTGACTATCACCTCCTTGAACGAGCCGTCTGACATCGTCATGTACACATAATGCGTAGCATTGATTTTGAACAGCATCTCCAAAATAGGGATAATCAGCGCAAACGAAAACAGCGTCAGCAGCGCCGCCAGCACATTGAACAAAATATTCAGTGCCAGATACTTCTTATACGGAGGAACAAAGCGGCGCAACAGCGCAAAAAAATCTTTCATAACAGTATCGTAGTCTCGCGCCACCGAGCCTTGCACGGCCGCGCGATGTCATCATGCGTTAGTTTTCGCCCACAAAGTTACGCATTATTCGCGACATACCGCCCCACATCCCGCCGCATCTGCCCCGACCCACAGGTCGCATTACTTCAAGTCGGCATTATTGCTCTCGGTATCTCTCAATGCGCTTCGGACTTCCTTATCGAAATCAGAGTCTATCTGCTGAGTTCGATTGAAAATATCATATTCGCTTTCGGCCTTTGCCTTTGCTTGCGTAGCCGAGATGCTGCCGCGATTAGGCAAAATACGATAGTCATTGAAGGTCAGAAATTTGTTCACACTCGCAGCAAATTCCTCCATCGTGAAGGCATTATGGCGCTCAATCTGCCCCTCAATGTAATCGAAATAAGCCGATACGGTTCGCTCGAGCTGACGTATCTGCTTTGGGTCAAGATAGTTTTTGGCTATTGACACGTCCGACTTAAGCACTCGTCCGTCAGGCGCATACTTCCACGTAGTCAGCCCCATATTAGGCTTGGAATGGTCAGCTCCACGGTAGATTATTTCGGCTACAGTCTGTCCCGTAATAGCATAATGAAAACGATTTTGCACCATTGCATAGAACTCCTTTGTGGTCAGTGCCATACGGTCGTAGTCAATGCTACACTCGGCATATATATCGGTGATTTGCTGCCATATACGTCGCTCACTTGCGCGGATAGAGCGCACGCGCTCAAGCAGTTCGCGAAAATAGTCAACCCCAAAAGCCGTTTCCCCCTGTTTCAGGCGATTATCATCAAGGACAAAGCCCTTACGGATGAAATCGTTCAAAATCTTCGTCGCCCATTGCCGAAAATAGGTAGCGCGCTGCGAATTAACGCGATAGCCCACACTGATAATTGCGTCAAGATTATAGAAAATACGCTCGCGCTTCACCTGTCGATTACCCTCCTGCTGAACTATTCGAATTTTTCGAATAGTTGCCTCCTGAGCTAACTCTATGCTTGCGTATATCTCTTTAAGATGATAGTTTATGGTATTGATCTCCACGCCAAACAACTGAGCCATTGCCTTTTGGGTCAACCACAGCGTTTCATCTTCGATATACGCCTGCACTACGCCGCTCCCATCAGGCAGGTTATATAATATGAACTGTATTTCCTTTCCCATAACTTTTGTTTATATCTGCGTCATCCTGACATCTGCAAAGTTACGCATTATTCGCGACATACCGCCCAACCACGTCAAACCTCGCAACTTGACATTTTCTTCCGACTGCGATATTCGGACAATTTGGATGCATAAGGGCAAATTCTCGAGGGTGTTCAGAGAAAATGGACGGGCACGGGTGAGGGCAGACTATTGCGGATGTCGGGAGATATGGGTAACTTTGCAGGAAGAACGAACAGTCCTAACAGATAATATTAAGCATTAAAACATTACGCAAAACGACAGCCGAATATGGGAAATAGGGCGGTGACAGTGAAATTTGTGGATTTCTGGCCTTCGTTTGATTGGCGGGATAACCGCTTTGTGCGGGCACTGGCATCGCAACGGCAGGTGACGGTGCTGGAGCCGAGCGGGGACGATGTGCCGGATATACTGTTCTACTCGCGCGGTCCGGGATGCGAACATCTGAGCTACGACTGCCTGAAGGTGTATTTTACGGGCGAAAATGATTTCCCGGATTTCAACGAGTGCGATTATGCCCTATCGTTTTACGAGTGCGACTGCGGCGGCCGCAATTTGCGCTATCCGCTGTATATGCTATACGAATGCGACCAGGCGGCATGTCCGCCGTCTTTATCAGACGTTGAGGCATTGAATCGCGGTTTTTGCTCGCTGGTGATGAGCAATGCGTCTAATTGTCATCCTCATCGGCTCGAAATTGTCGATGTCGTCGAGGCTTACCGACCTCTGGCCTACGGCGGCGCTTTTCGCAATAATGTCGGAGGGCGGGTGGCAGACAAAATCGCCTTTATCGGCGGCTACAAATTTAATCTCGCGCTCGAAAATTCGACCATGCCGGGCTACGTCACCGAGAAGTTGCTCGAGCCGCTGGCCGCCGCCACTGTGCCTATCTACTGGGGTGCGGATGCGGCCAAGCACGACTTCAATCCCGAGGCATTTGTCTGCATCAACGATTACGCGACACTTGACAGCCTCATCGCCGAGCTCAGGCGTCTGGACAACGACCCGGCGGCATACCTGGCTATGCTGCGCGCCCCTTCGCACGTCGCTGACACCGTGGCTTGCCTGGACACGCGTCTGGCCGAATTCCTCAATGCCATCGCCGACCACCCCGAGCGCCGCATATCACCCTACGGCGAGATTCACAACCTGCAACAACGCAATCGCGCCTTGATACCGCTGTGGCATAGCCGCACTGGACGTGCCGCCGCACGACTGCTCAGACGCTTTGCCAAATAAGACATTCGTATGCCCCAATAGGACAAGAGTGGTACAAATTGCCGCTTCGATTTGGAATAACCGGCAAAGCGCGCTACCTTTGCATTCGGATACAGGCATTTTGTATGACAGCGTCCTAATCAAAGAAAATTATATCCGAACCAAAAGCTATCCGAATATGAAAAAACTTTTCACCGCCATCCTGCTTTGTGCCGCAATGACGGCAGCGCAAGCCGCCCCCAATGTATTCAATCACCTCGGCATAGGCGCCGCCGTAGGCACCCACGGCGTGTCTGTGGAATTGGCCACACCCATCACCGGATTTGTCAATCTCCGCGCCGGCGTATCATATATGCCGGGCATCACCTTCAATGCCAATGCCGATTACGCTTACAGCGTCGCATCCGTCAGTCGCACCGGCTCCGTAAGCCTCAAAGGCGACCTCGGCCGCGTTCAAGGTCAAGTCATTTTCAACGTCTACCCCGTGCCCAAAGTACCCTTCTACGTAGCAGCGGGCGCATACTTCGGCGGTAGCGAATTGCTCAAAATCACCGGCCAAGCTCCCGAATTGTCAGCCATTGTCGCCCAAAACGGCGGCGCTGTCATCGGCGACTACAAGATTCCCGTCGATCCGCAGGGCAATATCTCCGGCGGCCTGAAAGTCAAGAGCTTCCGCCCCTACGTCGGCATCGGTTGGGGTCGCGCAATTCCCGGCAAGATAGTCAACTTCGCCATTGATCTCGGCGTCCAGTTCCAGGGCAAGCCCAAGCTGTACACCGATTACGACGAAATTGACGATGCCGCAGTCGAGGACGACAACACCTTCAATAAGATTGCAGATGCCCTCAAGGTGTACCCCACCCTGGCTCTCAAGCTCAATTTCCGCGCATTTTGACACTCACGCGATCCTATTGATGCCGCCACCGAGCATAGCGCGTGCCTGATGACGCACGCCTCCGATGCTTTGCACGACACCACGTCCCGGCCGACACGATGCCGGGACGTATTTTTTACGTAAAAAAACCGGAAAGCTACGGCTCATTTTGCCGTAACCGTTATTATTTGTAATTTTGCACACAAGGCGCGTTGCGCCGTCACCTTTACGACTTTACATGCATGAGCATCATCACACCCGACAATAATGCACAAGACAGCCGCCGCAAGCAAGACGACGGCGCTCCACTGAGCCGCGACGAGCGCAATCGCCTCATTGTCCGCCGTATGTGGATAGTCTTCGGCAGCCTTGCAGCCACCGGCCTGCTGTTTTTCATCTTGATATACAACGGCATCATCGGCTATATGCCGCCTGTCGAAGAGCTCAAGAACCCTAAAGACCGCTTTGCCTCAGTAGTGTACAGTGCCGATGGCGTCGAAATGGGCCGCTACTTCCGCAGCACCGGCAACCGCGTCTACGCCGACTATGACGAAATTTCGCAGCACGTAGTGGACGCCCTGGTAGCCACCGAAGACGCACGCTTCGAAGAACACTCCGGCATTGACTTCCGCGCCCTGTTCCGCGCCATCGTCAAGACAGTCATACTACGCGACAAAAGCTCGGGCGGCGGATCCACCATCACCCAACAGCTGGCCAAGCTGCTGTACACTCCGCCGAGCGACGGCATCTTCGAACGCGCCATGCAAAAGCCCATCGAGTGGATGATAGCCATCAAACTTGAGCGCTACTACTCCAAGGAAGAAATTGTCAAGATGTACCTCAACCAATTCGACTTTCTGTACAACGCCGTGGGCATCAAATCGGCCGCTCAAGTATACTTCAATAAGGAGGCACGCAACCTCAACATTCAGGAATCGGCTCTGCTGGTGGGTATGGTCAAAAACCCGACATACTACAACCCCGTACGCCACCCCGAACGCGCCCTCAAACGCCGCAACACCGTCTTCGAACAAATGCAGAAAGCCGGCCTGATAAGCGAAGCCAAACGCGACTCGCTCAGCAGCCTGCCGCTGGGCCTCGACTTCCACCGCATGGACCACAACGACGGCATCGCGCCCTACTTCCGCGAAGAACTGCGCCGCAACCTCACCGCCAAAAAGCCCGAACGCTCCAATTACCCCTCCTGGGATCAGCAGCGCTTCGTTGACGACTCCATAGCATGGGAGACCAACCCACTGTACGGATGGATAGCCAAGAACCCCAAGGCTGACGGCTCGTACTATGACATCTACTCAGATGGCCTGCGCATCTACACCACCATTGACTCGCGTATGCAGCGCTACGCCGAGGAGGCCGTACACGAGCACATGTCCAACCTGCAACGCCGCTTCGACCGCGAAAAACGCGGAATGCCATACTCGACTAATCCCAACGAACTCAGCGCCGCCGGACGCGAAAAGCTCATACGCAATGCCATACGCCAAAGCGAGCGATACCGCGTAGCCAAAGTCGCCGGACTCTCCGACGACGAAATCACGCGCCAGTTCAACACCCCGGTGGAAATGACACTATTCTCCTACGACGGACCCGTCGAAAAGACTATGACCCCGCGCGACTCGATATTATACGTCAAGTCATTCCTGCGCAACGGATTTATGTCCATGGACCCGCGCAACGGACACGTCAAGGCATACGTCGGCGGACCCGACTTCCGCTTCTTCCAATACGATATGGTGTCCATAGGCCGCCGACAGATAGGCTCGACCATCAAGCCGTTCCTATACACCCTGGCTATGGAAAGCGGATTCTCGCCGTGCAGCACATTCCTCAACGCACAACCCACCTATACCGATGCCGCCGGCAACGTCTGGTCGCCGCGAAATTCCGGACACGCGCGCATCGGCGAAATGGTGGATCTACGCTGGGCCTTGACCAATTCAAACAACTGGATTTCGGCACGCCTAATCAACGAAGTCGGCCCTTCGCGACTGGTCAACCTGATGCACAACCTCGGCATTACCAACAAATTGCCCTCGGTGATGTCTCTGGCCCTCGGCCCCTGCGAAGTCTCCGTACGCGAGATGGTGGCCGCATATAGCGCCTTTGCCAATAAGGGCATGCGCGTAGACCCCATATACGTCACCGCCATCACCGACAACAACGGCAACGTCCTGGCCCAATTCTCGCCCAACCAGACCGAAGTCATCAGCGAAACGGCATATTACCGCATATTGTCCATACTGCTCAACGTTGTCGACTCCGGCACCGGCAACCGCCTGCGCCGCGCCCCATACGCGCTGACAGCCCAAATCGGCGGCAAGACCGGTACCACCAACTTCAACGCCGACGGCTGGTTTATGGGCTTCACGCCCGAGCTGGTGTCCGGCGTATGGGTCGGCGGTGACGAACGATACATACACTTCAACAGCATGGCCGACGGCCAAGGCGCCGAAATGGCTCTGCCTATCTACGGCCGCTATATGCGCAAAGTCTACGATGACAGGACTTTGCCGTACAGCCAAAGCACGTCATTCGCATTCCCGCCCGGCATCAGCCTATGCGATGGCTACGAAGGCCCCGAACCCGAAACCGAGGAAGCTACAGTCGGCGACGTCTTCGACTAAGCTACACAGTATCACGGCATAAGCGGAGGCGCATCGGCTATCTCGAGCCGATGCGCCTCCGCTTTTCGTTTGATTGCGAATGAATTGACGCTATATTGGCAGTAATGGCTATTATAGCTATCATAGCTGTTATAGTCGTAATAGCTATTTGGCTGTTACGGCACTGACCTACACTGCCTTATGCCTGCGTCCTAAGGCACCGAGCCATGGGCGCAGAAGCGGACGCACAGCCGGCACCGTAGCAACGAGGGGCACGATGGCGGCCACCCACGGCGACACAAAGCTCTTGAGCACAAGCGTAAGCACGGCGCATCCCGTCACCAAGGCCAGCAGCAGCCACAGTCGGCGCGGCCATACAAGGCGATAGCGGCGCGCATACACCACGTAGGTGATGACCGTATACGATGCGTACCATACGATGTAGGACACGCCCAAGCCCTCGAAGCGCCAAAGCGAATAGCCCATGACATTGAGCGCCAGCCCTAAGAATGCACTGAGGCTTTCGGTGAGTATATAGACCGCACCATCGCCCTTGGCCAAAATGACAAAAGCCATACACCATGACGTCGCGCGGAAAAACACACCGATGATACCTATCGAAACCAGCGGCAGCATCTCCAGAAAACGCTCGGCATACAAGATGCGCACCATCAGCCCGTCAAGCACAATCATACCCATAACCACCGGCACAAGTATGCGCAACGCCAGCTCGCACTCATGCGCGACGAGCACCGAAGTGCGATGCCGCGAGTGCGTCACCGCCGACAGGTGCGGATAGTACTCCACCCATGCCCCGGTAAGTACTACACCGACATAGGTATTGATGATCGTATATCCCGCCTGATAAAGTCCGAGGTCGGCGGTAGACCCTGTATGGTTGAGCCATAGGACAAAGACGTAATTCATCAGCTGCGTTACCACCGCCGACAGGGTCATCAATGCCCCGAGCTTGACAAATCCGCGTCCGCGGCGTATAATCTCGCGGGCGGCTAGGGCACTGCGCGGCGTGCGTACGCGATAGAAATGAGCCGCTAAGGCCATACATATCGAGGCGGCAAGTATCACCGGGATGACCGAAAACTCGCGCAACCACCATATAAGGGCCACGGCCACCGCAGTGGAGACTACCGCCGCCACCGCCCCGCTCTTGGCCAGGCGACGAAGGCGCCCGAGACCCTGCATCAAAGCATTCTCGGCGCCGCCGTAAGACGAGCACAACGCTACCGGCGACAGTATGGCCAAGGTCCACCACTTGTCTGTGGTGCCAAACATCCAGTAGCTCAACAGCGGCGAGAGCAACAGTATTAGTGCCATGCCGCCGCATCCGAGCCACAGGCTCCAGCGACGCACCACTGCCGCGGTATCGCCGGCCGAGGCCGAACTCTCGCGTGCAACGTCGCGCACGGCGCTCTGGTCTATGGACATACGCGTGATTATCGAGATAAGGTCCAGCGTCGTATTGTACAGCATCAGCAGGCCCAGGCCTATCGGCCCGGCAAGCACGGCAAAAAGCTTATTACGCACCAGCGAACATACGATGCTCAGCACTCGTATGCCCGAAAACAGGCTTATCGACCCGAGGATACGGCTTATCGAGCGACCCATTCCAAAGGATTAAGTTTGCGTGCGCCCAGACGTACCTCAAAGTGCAGCCTGGTCTCGTTCTCCACCTTGTCCGTAAACAGTGTACCCAGGGCCTGCCCGGCAACCACTTGGTCTCCTTTTTTGACATTTAGCTTCCCGATGCCGCCGTATATGGTGAGGTACTTACCATGAGAAACGATAATCACCATATTCAGCCCGGCCATATAGCTGATGGAGCGCACCGTTCCGGCAAAGACGGCACGGGCTCGTGCTCCGGGTGCGGTGTGCATTTCTATACCCGAACTGCTGATGGTCAACCCCTCGTAGGTCTGCGTTCCGAAGGTTGCAGTAATGGTATATTTACCCGATACGGGGAAAGGCATACGGCCCTTATTGGCCTCGAAACTACCTGTCAACTTGCGCGTTGCCACATCCGCCGCCGTCTCGGTTGTGGTCGGCTCGGGTGCGGTGGGCTTGGACGGCCGAGTCTGTCCCGGATGATTTTGTTGTTGACGGTCACGCTGCTGTTGACGCTCGCGCTCGCGTTGCTGCCGTTGACGTTCGCGGCGACGTGCCTCTTCTTGCTCGCGAGCTATGCGACGCTGTTCCTCTGCCACAATACGGTCCAATTCGCGGTCCAATTGTTGCATACGGCGGCGGCGCTGAGCAAGGACGCTCTGCAAGGACGACCCTTGACGGCGCAACTCGTTGACCATCTGTTGCGATTGGTTTTGCTGCGTCACCAGGACGTTACGCGCCACGCTCAGCTGATTGAGTGCATCGGTCCGGCGTGCCCGTATATTGTTCAAATCGTTGCGGCGGCTGTCCAACTGCGCTATGGCTTGGCGCAATCGCATAATTTTGGCTACGCGATGACGGTTGAGCTGTTTGAGGTATCCGATGCGGCGTACCGCCATATTGAAGTCCTTGGAAGCAAAGACAAAAGCCAGATTATTGGCCTGGCGACGGCGAGCACGCTGCTGACGCAGAGCCTCAGCCACATCGCTGCGCAGCGAGTCTACAACCGCTTCCATAGCTTGTATCGAATCCTGCATCGAAGCGATACCGCGATTGAGCGAGTCCACCGTGACTTGCAGTGTCGAAATATGCCTGTTCTGGGTAAATATGCGCGAATTGAGGTCATTGAGCTCGTTAAGCCTCCGTTGTGTCGCGCGTTTATTGTCGTTGATTTTGCGGCGTGTTTCGGTGATTTCGCGCGCTGTATTTGTCCGCTCGCGCTTGATATCCGAGGCCGTGCGCGGCTTGGAGGCCACGGCTGTGGTACGCGGCTTGGACCTGCGTTTCTTCTTGGCATAGGCATCCGTGGCACAGACAGTGCCAACGGCGGCACAGGCTATGACGGCAATGACTATGGCTGCAAGCTTTTTCATATCAGAGCGTTATGTTCCTAAATATCTGTTGAGCCTCGGCGATGGTGATGCGGCGATAGCCGTTGCCGGGACGGCGGAAGCGCACTTGCGAATAGGTGTTGCACCGCGCCGCCGAGGGAGTCCACTCAATGGCGGCTTGTACTTTCATTTTCTTAATGGCGGCATCTATGCCGACGGTACGCGCCAAGGGTCCGGAGCACACTTTATCATAGTCGCTGTAAGTGATGCGCACCGGCAGCGCCGATGTCTCACCGAAGCACACAACGTTGTCTACGGCCAAGGGCGAGCGACCCATCAGCAATTCCTGTATATGTCCTATGCCCATATCTTTGCGATATCGACCGAGGACGGCGTTCATTGACTCGGCAAAATAATACTTGTGGTACTTGTCTACAAAAAATACCGAATCGGCAGTCACATTGAGCACCGCGGCCTCGAACCCGAGCACGCGGAATGACATATACACCACGCTATCACGTACAATCGTAGCTCGCCCGCCCAACGAAAAGGATGTCGGCGACTTCAAGGACAATTTGACCGGGATCGTCATATCGTGCCACGCCATGCCTCCCGGGGCGGGCGACAGTGCACTCTTACGGCTTGAACATCCTGCAAATATGCCGCATATCAGCGCGACTATTATTACTGAAAGTATATTCTTGGCCTTCATATCCGAGTGTCAACGTTTATGCTTGGACGCCCCTGCCTTGGAATGCTTGTCGCGGTCGTCCGCAGCCTTTTTGGTCTTGTTTTTTTTGTCGTCATAGAAATAGGTCTTGTACTTGACCTTACGTGCCAGCATCTTGTCATCTGGATCGAGGAGAGCCGCACGTTCCCAGAACTTCAGCGCCTGCTCGGGCAGTCCGCTCATAAAGTATATGTCACCTGCATGCGACAGCACTTCGGCGGACAATTTATCGTTTGTATCAAAATCTTCACTTTCAATCGTATCCGTCTCGGCATACGAACCATCCGTTCCGATATACGCCGTGTCCGGTGCAATCGAATCGGGGACAAAACCTTCGGGCGGCATCACCGAATCTACGGCGATGGAATCATCGACGAGCATCGAGTCCGGCGACGAATATTTCAATGTCAGGTCTATGTATTTCTTGGCCTGCGGATAGTCGTGCTTCTTGAAGTATACCCACGCGTAAGTATCCAGATACGTTGGATTTTCCATATCGGAGAGCACGGCGTAGCGTGCATACGACAAGGCCCGGTCGAGCAGCGTGTCGTTCTGTGCCATAGCATACGCGGCGTTATTGTACGCCAGGAAGTTGGAGGGATAAATCTCTATGGACTTGTTGTACGTCTCGATAGCCTTGCCCAGCGAATCGGCCGCCTGATAGGCATCGCCTAATGTGGACATAAAGTTGGACACGGCCTCGGGATTATTGATCTCGTTGATTTTGACCTTATGCAGTATTTCCAAGGCCTCTTGCGGCCTGCCGTTTACAATATTGGCCGAGGCCGCCAGTATGGGAAAGGCGAGATTGTCGGGCGAGTACGTAATGCCGCCGACGGCGGTCGCTATGGCGGCCGTAGTGTCGCCACGCTGCATCTGAAGCGAGTACAGCGACGAGCGTACGTCCGCGTCCGACGGGTCAAGCGACAGGGCGTATTCCATCTGTTCGGTGGCCTGCACCAAATTGCCGCAGGTGTACTCAAAGGCGCTGTATAGCGAGTGCAGCGACGGCTCGCCGGGGTTGATCTGTTGCATACGTGCAAAGACATTCTCGATACGCGGCCACTGGGCTGTATCCGAGTACATACGCCCCACGTATCCGCGTAGCAGCTCGTGCTTGGTTTCGTACTCCAAAGTCGGGCTTACCAGGGCGCGGAACACCTGTCGGTCGTAGGCCGCCGAATCGTTCTTGTCCGCATAATACTGCGCCATCGCTATGAGTGCGGCGCCGTAGGTGCTGTCTATCTCGCAGGCTCGGCGTATGGATGCATAGCGTGCCGAGTCTACATTCAGGGTCTTGTATATCTCGGAAGCATACAGGAAGACATCCGGGTCGCGCGGATTTGCTCCTTTCAATTGATTAAGCTCGCGCACTATGGCCGCGGTGTCTTTTTTGAGCGCCATAGCGCGTATTTTCTGCGAGGACAGACCCATATCCTTGCCCGTTCCACGCTCCAGACGCTCGAAAATGGCCATTGCTTTTCCATACGCCGAGGTATCACCGGTGGCATACTTGACGATATAGGCGTTGGCGAGATTGGCCGCCGTCTCGGTACGGTCGGGGTATATGGAGTCCAACGTGCGCCATACCTCGATGACGTCATCATAACGATGCAGATATTGAGCTATCGAGGCTATGGCCGAGCCATTGTAATATTGCGTCGGGTCGGCGCGGAACTCGTCCCACAGCACGGCATAGCTGCGATATACCTCGGCCGAATCGGGATTCATATTAAGCGTCAGCAACGCTTGCAGAGCCTTTATACCGATGTCCTCGGGAGCGAGAACCGCGGCATAGTCGGCAAGACGCTGTGCCAAGTCGTTGGAATCTATATTGATGGCAGACAAGGCTTGCAAATAGGCGTAATCGGCCTTGCGCAGGTCTGCATCCTTTTCCCAAGAGGATGTTCGGTGGCCGGAAGCCGTCCACGATACTGCGGCCATCAGTATCACCAGAACCGCCATTGTGCCAAATGCTCGACGTAGGGTCATATTTGACTATTGTTATTATTGTTTTTGTCTACAATCCGCGAAGTCGGCGACCAATTCCGACACTCTCTTTCTCGAAAGTGTCCCCTCGGCTCCGGCCCGGGACATTTCACTTGACGCCGGTGTGTCCGAAGCCTCCGTCGCCGCGCTCGCTGTCGTCCAAAGTCGCGGTCGGCGTCCATTCAACGCGTGTATAGGGCGCTACCACCATCTGACAAATACGCTCGCCGTCGTTGACCGTAAAGGACCGGTCGGAGAGGTTGATAAGTATTACTCCTATTTCGCCGCGATAGTCGGCATCTATCGTCCCGGGCGTATTGACCAGGGTGATGCCGTGCTTGAGGGCCAGGCCGCTGCGCGGACGCAGCTGCATTTCGTAACCTTCGGGAAGCTGGACGCGCAACCCAGTGGGAATGAGAGCGCGTTCAAGCGGACCGAGTACTATCGGCTCGGATAGGTGTGCACGCACGTCCATACCGGCGGACAAGGCCGTGGCATACGCAGGAAGCGCGTGTCCGGAAGCATTCACAATCTTTACACTGATATTATCCATATTGCGAGATGTCTTGTTGAGTGTAACTCCGGCTTCGACTCGGACGTTACACGGTTATGCGGCAGGTGGCATCACCGGCCTTGAGTATGTATATTCCGCGGGCATTGACGTTGAGGCGCGTAGTCCCCGCCGGCACGTTTTGCTGGACAATCAATTGGCCGAGTATGGTGAAAATCTTCACCTGCATAGGCCGAGGTGTGGTGACGTATATCGTCAGGCCGCGCACGACCACCTCAATATCGCCATCGTCCGTGGCGGACATGGTCGAACGCACCGCAATACCCGGGCGAGACGCTACGGGTATGGCAGCAGCCCGCTCGCTTCCTACAAGTATGGCTACTGTCATTATTACGGCATATTTGATTGCCTTCAACTTCACGCCCCAAAGTTACAAAAAAAGCGCCAATCGGCGTAGCTGTCAGTCAATAAAATCGGAGCTTTCGCATCAAAAAAGTTCGTTACGCCTACGACCGATGACATTGCTTCGGCGTCTTATGTTTTGTCTTTGTGTTTCGTTGCATCCACAGTGATGTCTCGTTGTTGCATATCGTTGCTTCCTCGCCCAACGAGACGAGACGGGGGCGGCGCAACCCCTCGGCTGCATCGCCCCCCCCATATACGGGAATACGGCCGCATGTTTATAGCTGCGACCTATATGTCAGTGCAATTAGCGTACCACCTTGAGGGCGTGTACGATGCCGTCGGCTGTCGTGGCACTCAGTACGGACACGCCCTTGGGCAGCGTCACCTCGGTCACGCCGTTGTAGG
>DLLT01000021.1 GCA_002478045.1 Porphyromonadaceae bacterium UBA7555 | reverse complement strand
CACTTGCCACTTGACTCTACAGCAAAATTTAACAGGTATAAAAGGTGTTAGCACTTGGCTCTTTGCTGAAAAATTCTTAACTTTGCCCAAATTTTATTTATACGCTCACGCATCATCTATGAACGAAGTGACATATCAAGGGCTAACATTCGAGCCCTATATCACCAGAGACCAAATCTCCGCCCGAATAAAAGAGCTGGGAAAGGATATAACGCGCGATTGCGCAGGAAAAACGCCCTTGTTCGTCTGTGTACTGAACGGGGCTTTTCCTTTTGCCAGCGACCTTTTCCGCGCCTTTGAGGGCGATGCCGAGATTGGCTTTATCCGGTTGCAAAGCTATAGCGGCACGTCCAGCACCGGAGCGGTCAAGGAGGTTTTGGGCCTGTGCGAAGACATCAAAGGTCGTACAGTGATCATAGTGGAAGATATCGTAGATACAGGTAACACTATAGATAAACTTGTCAAGGACTTGCGCGCACACGAGCCTGCGGAGATCAAGGTGGCCACGCTGTTGTTCAAGCCCGATGCGCTCGAGCGTGACGTGCATCCTGACTACATTGGATTCTCGATACCCAAGAAGTTTATTATCGGCTTCGGACTGGATCTTGACGGACTTGCACGCAATCTTCAGGATATTTATGTGCTGAAGAGTCAGTTCGCTGACTGAAAACGACTCCACGAAGGAGCTTTCACTCGACCGTGCGACAACGCATATGCATCATACATTGCGGGTCGCAAAAACTATTCTTAATCGACAATGCTAAATCTCGTAATTTTCGGGGCGCCCGGCAGCGGAAAGGGCACCCAAAGCGAAAAACTCATAGACCGCTACCACTTGCATCACATTTCGACGGGCGAGGTCCTTCGCGACCATATCGCACGCGGCACCGAATTGGGGCGTACGGCAGACGCCTACATCACACAGGGTCAACTTATTCCGGACGAACTGATGCTGCGTGTGCTTGAGCACGAGCTGGACAACAATGCCGATAAGGCCGCCGAAGGCGTCATCTTTGACGGTTTTCCTCGCACGATACCTCAGGCACAGGCACTCAAAGAAATGATGAAACGTCGCGGTCAGGAAATACATGCAGTCATAGGCCTTGAAGTACCCGAGGAACAATTGATGGACCGTATGGTGCTTAGAGGCAAAGAATCGGGTCGTAGTGACGATAATCCCGAGACCATACGCAAGCGCTTGGCCGTATATCACAAGCAGACACAACCCTTGCGCGACTACTATGTCGGAGAGGGTATGTATCTGCCTATAAAGGGCGACGGCAGCATCGATCAAGTCTTCGAGCGCGTAATTGACGCTCTTGATAAGAAATAATTCCGAATTATTGCGCCGGCCGGGCCCTATACGGTATCGGCTGCCGCATCATTATATTACCCAAAACGCATACCATGCGAAGCGATACACAAGATACAGCCTCTATGCATTTTGACAATGTCATAGAATTATATCAGAATGCTTGGCGAGACAACTTCGAGTTGCCGGCATTGACAGACTACGGCGACAGTCGCGGTGCGCTCACTTATGGAGACATGGCGGCACAGATAGCACGACTACACCTGCTGATGAAACACATCGGGATAAGTCGTGGCGACAAAATAGCTCTGGTAGGGCGCAACAGTGCGTCCTGGGTCGTAGTGTTTATGGCTGCGGTGACTTATGGTGCAACCATAGTGCCAATCTTGCACGACTTTTCGAATGATGACATACAGCACATAGTCACGCACTCCGAGTCACGGGTGCTTTTCGCGGCCGAGGGTATATATAAGCACTTGGATTTTGCTTCCATGCCGGGATTATGTGCAGTTTTTCTATTAGAAGGATATCGGCTTGCCGATAGCCGCAAGGTGGACGGATATGCGGATGCCTCCGAGGCTGCTGCGGCATTGGATACCGAGTTCGAGAATACTTATCACGGTTCTTTCGGACCGCAGGACATCAAGTATGACCTGTCCATACCGGCCGATCATACGGCAATTATCAATTACACCTCCGGAACGACCGGCTTCAGCAAGGGCGTGATGCTTTCGCTGGACAATCTGGCCGGCAACTTGGCCTATGGAGTACGCTCCAAGTTGCATTATCGTAATTCGCGAGCGCTGTCGTTCCTGCCGTTGGCTCATGCCTATGGCTGCGCCTTCGATATGATTGTGCCTTTGGCGGTAGGTACGCATGTGACGTTGGTGGGCAAGACTCCGTCGCCGCGTGTATTGCTGCAAGCCTTTGCGGAAGTGCGACCGTCGCTGATACTTTGCGTACCGCTTATTCTCGAAAAAATATATAAGCGCATGATAGTCCCCGTGCTTCAGAAGAAGCATATTCGCGCGGCATTAGCCGTACCCGGGTTGCGATTGGCTATATATCGATTGATACGCCAACGTCTGATCAAGGCTTTCGGCGGCGAATTTGAGGAGGTAATTGTCGGGGGTGCACCCATCAGCCGCGAGGTTGAGGCCTTTTTGCACCGCATACATTTCCCATTCACAGTCGGCTATGGTATGACCGAATGTGCACCGCTGATTTCGCACACGCCGTGGCGTCATTTCAGCCCGGCCTCCAGCGGCCATGTCCTTGACGGCATTATGGAAGTAGCCATCAGCAGCGAAGACCCGGAGAATATACCGGGCGAGATACTTGTGCGCGGGCGCAATGTCATGCAAGGCTACTACAAAGAACCCGGCCTGACCGCAGATGCCATCAGCGAAGACGGGTGGCTGCATACCGGCGATATGGGTACCGTAGACCACGATGGCGGTACTATCCGTATTTGCGGACGTTACAAGACTATGATACTCGGCCCCAGCGGCCAAAACATATATCCCGAGGCTATAGAAGACCGTGTCAATGCGTTGCCATATGTTCTCGAAAGCCTCGTAGTCGAACGCGACGGACACTTGCAAGTGTTGGTGGTGCCCGATGCGGAAGCACTTGAGCGCGACAATATTATGGGCGAGGACGAGCGCTTCAAGCTGTTTGATGCCGCACGTGTCAAGCTCAATGGAACGTTGGCTCCATTCGAGCGTATAGACTCGGTGGTCATTATGCCGGAAGAATTTGAGAAGACGCCCAAGCGCTCAATCAAGCGTTACCTTTACACGGCTTAACCGAGATGCACCATAGCGGTGTATCACTATATATTACAGTATGAAAAAATTACTTTTGGTTGCAGCCACAGCCGTTATGGCGGGACAAGCCGCTATGGCACAAGATGTTCCGACTCTACGTTTAGTCGAGTCTCCACGTGACACCGTGACACGTGCCACTGCCGAAATAGTCGGTGCCACCGAACCCGGGACGGCCGTAGCGGTCAACGGTATTGCCGTAAAAGTATACAAGACCGGCACCTTTGCAACCACCGTGGACCTCACTCCCGGGGCAAACGACATACGCGTAGAAGCCGTAGCATCTAACGGAACCATAGCCACGCGGACGCTACAATGCTTCCGTGCCGACAAGCCCCGAGTAGTCGAAAAGTCGGCCACCGAAGCCGAGGAACCGGTAATGATGTATGCCTCGCCTCGCCAAGTGGAGACCCTTGAAGATGCATATCTGCAATATGGAAACGGTGATGACCGTCTCGGCGGCTCGAAGATGGGATTTATTGACCCGAAAATTGTTCTGGAAGCCATAGGCGCCAAGGGCAGCTTGTACTGCGTACGTCTGGCTTCGGATCGCATTGCATACATTCCCAAACGATTGACCCGTCCGACGGATGTGACGATACATACCGGAGCCGTCAATACCGGGTCGTGGAGCATCACCAACACCGGACGCACCGATGATGTGACCATTGATCTGCCCGGTCGCTTGGCCTATCAATATAGTACGGAAAGTTCTCCGACGGCCATAGTCGTTGACATCTTCGGCGCTACGGACAACTCCAACTGGATAACGCAACGTACGCTTGACCTCGGTATCATAGATCACACGGACTTTCGCCAGATAGGAGAGGATACATATCGTGTGTATATATACTTGAAGACTCCGCATATATGGGGCTACACCGTAGGGTATGACGGCACAAGTAGCACTTTACGCATCAGTGTGCGCCATCGTCCGGCGCTGACCCTCAAGGGAATGACAGTAGGTCTTGATGCCGGACACGGCGGCGAAAATCCCGGAGCGATTTCACCATCGGGTTTGCTCGAAAAGGATGTAAACCTTGATATCATTATGCGTGTGCGCGAATTGTTGCATAAGCGCGGAGCCGTTACGGTGCTGACACGTGACGGTGACACCGGACCTTCGATGTCGCGTCGCAAGCAGATATGGCGCGAAGGCAATGTAGACATAGCTGTGAGCGTGCATAACAATGCCGCCGGAAGCTACAAAGTCTCGGGTACGGCGGTGCTGTACAAGCATTCGTTTGATCGAGACTTGGCGATGTGCGTTGCACGACGTTTGACCCAAACGGGACTTGACCTCTTCGGCGTTGTAGGCAACTTCAATTTCTCGCTCAATGCACCCACCTTCTGTCCCAATGTACTTGTCGAAGGAATGTTTATGTCCTCGCCCGAGGACGAGGAGCGCTTGGCCGATCCGGCTTTCCGCCAGAAGGTGGCCGAGAAAATTGTCCGTGGACTTGAAGACTACCTTAATCAGTGCAAATGATAAAAAGTGCAAACCTCTGACAAAGCACTCCTGTAACTCGAAAACAACTTAGAATACCGCATAACACTATGGCACTTTCGCGCGACAATCTTTGGCGAAATTCAAGGGATTACTTCTTTATCACCTTTGGAATGGCGCTTTATGCCTTCGGCTTCACGGCTTTTATATTGCCGCACAAGGTCGTCATAGGAGGTCTTGCCGGTGTGGGTACATTGGTGTACTTCACTACCGGCATCCCAGTGGCTATTACGCAATATCTGTGCAATTTGGCGCTACTGGCAGTTGCCTATCGCATCGTGGGCCGCAAATTCGTAGTTGGAACCATTTACGGGGCCACTATGATTTCGGTATGGGTAGGATTGTTCCAACCAATCTTTGACGGTATTGTCGCCGCGCATGGGCCTATAATTCAAAGCCCGACGATGAGTATTGCCATAGGTGCCATTATTATAGGTGTAGCCATAGGCATCACCTTTGTGCACAATGGCTCGTCCGGCGGCACCGACATCGTAGCCGCTATGGTTTCCAAGCGGTCCAACGTCTCGATAGGCCGCACGATGCTATGTACCGACTTTTTTATTATATCGTCGTCGTACTTTCTGTTTCACGACATCAATAAGGTGATATATGGTCTTGTGGTGACGGGTATTGTCTCGTATGTGGCAGATTTGGTTATCAATACCAACCGCCAAGCTGTGCAGTTTACGATAATATCACCGCGATGGAGCGAGATAGCCACGGCCATCAACAACGATGCTCACCGCGGGTGTACCGTGGTGGATGCTATGGGCTGGTATAGTAAGACGCCCGTGAAGATGCTCATTGTAGTGTGCCGCAAAATCGAGGCGGTCACAATCTTCCGCATCGTTAAATCTATAGACAGTGATGCCTTTATCACGCAAGGCAATGTCAACGGAGTTTACGGACGCGGATTTGACCAAATGAAGGTGAAGATGAAACCCGAGGGCCAGCGCGAAGGTGACGATCTGTCGCGTCGTATCGATGCGGCAGCCATGGGAGACCACGGTATAGGCGGCGTAGCCGAGGATCCGTTCAGACACGCACATTCGGCTCGAGCCACTGTCGAGGAGGAACGAATGCGTAGCGGGGGTCAGCCGTCCAGCCGTATATAGGGTACAACTTACGATAAAAATCAGCATATATGTCAATACATAAATATATAGCAACTACCGCATTAGCTATGATTGCATTGTGTCTGCCGAGTATTGCGGCAGCTGAGGATACCCATTCATTTATGGACACATCACGCCCGTCCAAACCGGTGGATATAGGCGTACATGTCGGGTTGGGTGTCTCCACCCAAATACAAAATTACGCTTCCGCCGTGCCCGGATGTGCCGACTTCCACCTCTCCTCCGGGTTGCAAAGTGTCTTCGGCGCTACCGTTGAAGTGCCTTTGCGCCGTTATATAGCCATAGGTACCGGTGTTGATTTTGTAATCTGCAACAACTCGTGGGCAATGACGGTCATCAATTCCGAACCTAATACGGTCAGTACGTTATATTGTCGCAATACCTATCGCGCTTTCGAAATTCCGATATACCTATCTCTGCGCTTCAATTTGGGCTCGCGTATCACGTGGACAAACGAAGGAGGTGTGTATCTCAGCTTCGGTACCGACGGGCGCACACGTATTACATCCTACTCGGCGGCAGTCAACCAGTTGGGGCAACAGCAGGTGACGCGTACGCGCTATGAGCATCCGTATTACAACGCAGACACTCCGATACTCAATGGTTTCGGACGCAACGATGTAGGCATACATCTCTCCACCGGATTGCAGTATCTGCGCCGTTGGACGCTCAAGGCAGTTATGCGCTATGGACTCAAGGACGTTGCGCGCAACTATGGCGTGCTTGACGTGAATGTCCACAACTTGGCCTTCTCGTTCCGTCTTGGGTATACATTTTGATAATAGGACTTGTCCTTTCGTCCGTACATGACTTACGGCACAACAATACAGCCTATGAGTGAATTACAGGATAAGACAATATGCACATCGGGCGATTCGTCGGTACATAGCGAATGGGATCGCCAACATCTATGGCATCCGTATACTTCGACTATAGACCCACTGCCCACCTACAAGGTGGATCATGCCAAGGGATGCATCATTACATTGTCTGACGGCACCGAACTGGTGGACGGAATGTCCTCGTGGTGGTGCGTCATACATGGATACAACAATCCGGAGATAAACGCCGCCGCCATCGAGCAGCTTTCACGTATGAGTCACGTAATGTTCGGCGGGCTGACGCACGATTCGGCTATCACGCTGGGTAAGATGCTCTTGGAGGTTGCACCCGAAGGTATGAATAATATATTCTATGCCGATAGCGGCAGTGTTGCGGTGGAAGTGGCTATGAAAATGGCCGTGCAGGCCGCAATATCGCGTAGCGGCGACCACGGCAAGACCAATTTTGTAACCATACGTCGCGGCTATCACGGCGATACGTGGAACGCTATGAGCGTTTGCGATCCCGTCACCGGGATGCATACCGCCTTTGGCACATCGCTGCCTATACGCTACTTTGTGCCTTCGCCCCAATCGCGCTTTGACGGCGAATGGGACGCCTGCGACATACAACCATTGCAGAAGGTGCTCGAAGAACACCACGACGAAATAGCCGCGCTCATCCTTGAACCCATAGTTCAAGGAGCCGGCGGTATGTGGTTTTACCACCCCGAATATCTGCGTCAGGCGCGCAAACTGTGCGATAAGTATGGCGTGTACCTCATTTTTGACGAAATAGCCACCGGCTTCTGGCGCACGGGACATTTCTTTGCCTCGGAATATGCGGGAGTGATACCTGATATAATGTGTATAGGCAAAGGCTTGACTGCCGGCTACCTTACCATGAGCGCCGTGCTTACCACGAAAGATGTGGCCGATACCATCAGTCACGGTGAAGCCGGAGTGCTGATGCACGGGCCCACGTTTATGGGTAATCCCCTGGCTTGTGCCATAGCCGTTGCCTCGTTACGTCTGCTCAACAGTCAGGATATGCGTGCGCGTATAGCCCATATCAACGATATTATTACACGGCACTTGGCTCCGGCTCATTCCCTGTCCAACGTCGCCGATGTGCGTACGATTGGCGCCATAGGCGTCATCGAGATGTGCAACCCCGTGGATGTCGGCGAATTTCAAAAAATCTGCGTCAAGCGAGGCGTGTGGATACGCCCCTTCGGACGCAACGTATACATTATGCCTCCATACGTGATTGAGGATGCCCAATTGGAGTTCCTTACCGATACTATGGTGGATATAGTGAAGACTTTGCCGTAATATCCATGCTGTGAAGACAATAGAAGAAACTTTGCATCGGCTTGCCGATAGCGGTAATTTGCGGGTTATCCCGCATGAGGTCGCTTCGGTAGATGAGAACGTCCTCGATTTGACCTCTAACGACTACCTTGGCTTAGCCGGGGATGCCGAGCTGCGACGTCGTTTCCGAGAGAGCCTTGACGATGAGGATTTTATGCTTACGGCCAGTGCTTCGCGCCTTCTGGCTACGCATCAGCATCGTTTTGACGAATTGGAAGCACTCCTGGCCGAACTATATGGCAAGCCTGCGCTGCTGTTTAATAGCGGCTACCATGCCAATACCGGAATGATTGCCGCCCTGGGCGACAAAAATACGCTTATACTTGCCGACCGCTTGGTGCATGCCTCCATTATTGATGGAATGAGGCTGAGCGGAGCGCGGTTTATGCGCTATGCCCATAATGACTACGGACATCTCGAGACACTTATCCGCAAATTCGGCGGAGAATATGCACGAGTACTTATCGTTTCCGAATCAGTGTTTTCGATGGATGGCGACCGCTCGGATATAGCGGCACTTGTGGCATGCAAACAGCTGCATCCCAATGCGTTGCTATATATAGATGAAGCCCATGCAGTGGGCGTATGCGGACCGCGCGGATTGGGGCTGGCTGTCTCATATCTTTCTGATGTAGATGTACTTGTGGGTACGCTTGGCAAAGCCTTGGCCTCGCAAGGAGCTTATGCCATACTTTCGGAAACGTTGCGCGAGTATATGGTCAATACCGCTCGTTCGCTGATATTCTCCACAGCCTTACCTCCCCTGTCAGTCCAATGGAGTTCATATATCATACGCCGGTCGGTAGATATGGACGACCGTCGTCATCGGCTCGAGGAAGTGTGTCGTGCCGTGGCTTCTGCAGTCAATGCCTCCGGCTTGACCAAATATGAGGTGGAGCCGTCGCACATTATTCCTATTATAATAGGGGATGCGACACGCGCCGTCAATCTATCCAAGGCGCTGAAACGCCGAGGAGTGCTGTGTCTTCCCATAAGAGTCCCCACCGTGCCTCCCGGTACCGAGCGACTGCGCTTGTCGCTCAATGCCTCCATCACCGATAGGGATGTACAGCATATTGACGAGGCTTTTGCTGAAGTCGCCAAACTTCGGATTTAGGATTGATCGCGTAAAAAGTGCTTATATCAAGCTTTTGGCATGGTTATTGCTTTTATGTTTTAGAACGTTTGTGAGTAAAAATTAACCGTAGATAGAAGTAAAAAAACGAACCTATAAGCAGATTTTACTTACGAATTAAAAAATATTAAGTAAAAAAAGGTGTTCTGATATAACAAAAAGGTATACCTTTGCAGAGAATAGCAACATAATGTTATCATCTATCAATATGAAAAAGATTATTCTTTTGGCTGCTATTGCACTAGGTGCAATGTCAGCGCAGGCTCAAGCAGTTGAGTCGCCCAAATTCTTTGACAATTGGTCGATAGGTCTTGACGGTGGTGTGACCACTCCGTTAAAGAACTATTCTTTCTTCCCCAACATGCGCGGCTTGGTTGGCCTGCATATCGACAAGCAGATCACCCCTGCCTTCGCACTCGGCGTTGAAGGCCAGTTCGGCGTCAACACATCTTCCTGGACACAGGAAATCCACTCGCGCACCGCTTTCGACAACTCGTATGTAGGTGTCTATGGTAAGGTTGATCTCTTCAACTTCTTCGGCGGTTACAAGTGCGAAACTCGTCCCTTCACCATCGAGGCTCTTGCCGGTGCCGGTTGGGGACACAACTTCAACACCAGCTATATCGAAGAAGAACGTCTGGTATATCGTCCTGACTACAACTACTTCGTAACCAAGGTTGGTTTGAACTTCAACTTTAATGTTTCGGAGAAAGTGACCATTTCGCTCCAACCCAGCATAGCTTGGAATATGGACGGCAACGGGTCTCAGAGCACCACATATTATGATGCCAACCGCGCCGTATTCAACCTTCAGGCAGGTTTGACATACCACTTCGGCCCCGGCTTCACTTGCGTTAAGCCCTTCAATCAAGCCGAAATCGATGCTCTCAATGGCCAAATCAACGACCTCCGCGGTCAGCTGAATGACTGCAACGCCAACGCTGCCGCTTGGGAAGCTAAGGCTAACGGCCTTGCCAACGAATTGGCTGCATGCAAGAACCGCAAACCCGAAGTCGTTCAAGTAAAAGAAGAAACCAACATCCTCAACAGCGTACGTCTCGTATTCTTCCGCATTGGTTCGTCCGCAATCACTGCCGACCAGCAGCCTAATGTCGAAATGGTAGCTTCCTACCTGAAGAACCACAAAGACGCCAAGGTTGACATCAAGGGTTACGCTTCGCCCGACGGTTCTGAGGAAATCAACATTCGTCTTGCCAATGCACGTGCACAGGCAGTGAAAGATGCCCTCATCAACAAGTACAAGATTAGCGCCAACCGCATCAATGCAAAGGGCGAAGGTATCGGCAATATGTTCTCCGAAGAGAGCTGGAACCGTGTCAGCGTCTGCACCATCGAAGACGGTAGCAACAAGTAATCAAAGCCTGGTTCGGACGAGTCTTATCGTCTGATTTAGACCAAACACATAGTCGGCGACCACACCGCAGGGTGAATGGCCGTCGACTTTTTTGTGTAGCACCTTGTGCGGTGGCTGCGATACGGCGGATGTATCCGTGTGTCCGGAGTATGTCAAAAGTCGTTTGGCTCCGGAGGTGTAAAGCCGTATAATGCCCGCGAAGTGTCTTTTAGCGGCCATAGCATTGGCACTATACAAAAAAATGCGTAATTTTGTGCCTGAAAAAATGAACGGAGAAGTTCCCAAAATATCGATAAGCAAGGAGGCGGTATCCTCGATGGATGCTGTCGAGTATCCCGGAGGCATTGAGGCCGTTACTGTCATCGATTCGGTGGCCAAGGCACGCATAGCTTTGCGCGCCTTGCGCAAGTGTAAGCATATAGGATTCGATACCGAGACACGCCCATCGTTCCGTCGCGGACACATGAACAAGGTGGCTTTGCTCCAATTGTCGTCAGGGTCGCATTGCTATCTATTTCGCCTCAATAAGCCGGGAATATTCGAGGCGGCAAAGCCTTTGCTAGAGGATCCGGAGATTATAAAGGTGGGACTTAGTGTCCATGACGACTACAACGCGCTGCGTCGTCGAGGCCAAATTAATCCGGCCGGATTTTTGGACCTGCAAGACTATGCGCGCACTTTCCATATTGAGGATATATCGCTACAGAAAATATATGCCATAGTCTTCGGCGAGCGCATCAGTAAGGCTCAACGCCTGACCAATTGGGAGGCATCACGGCTCACCGAGGCACAGCAGATATATGCCGCCATAGACGCTTGGGCTTGCCTAAAACTTTATCGTTATATGCGCGAAGGTCATTTTGATCCGTACACTTCGCCATACATTGTACATGACGAGGAAGTATCCGCCGACGATACCGGAGGTATGGATGCTGTAGCGACTGCCGTTGAGGAAACACCAAGGATCGCATCTTCCGCAGTGTAAGAAGCAGTCGGATGGTAAAATATACATTATCAATTTAGCACATACAGATGCCCTCACGTCCACCCAAATACAAAGTTATTCCTATCCTATTGACGGTCTACCTTGTCGCGATGGCATGCGTCGGTTATCCGCGGTATGCTTGCGGGCAGATGTCAGCCTTGCAGTATTTCGGGATAATTTCCGCGACTGTTGCCGTCATAATCCTGCTATTTTTCTCGCTGCGTGCACGCGATCGCCGCGGCAAGTGATATACATTTTTGGTTTGCCTATCCCCGAATAGGCGCTAATTAGGTTTTTTTAGCCGGCGCATCGAACCAAATACGGGTCTTCGGTTGTTGTATTTATACAAGACGCAATACAGACGGATTGCGTACTCTTAAACCTTTATTGTTAAACAAATACACAACAAAATGAAGAATTCAGATGTAATGGTTGCCGCCACTGTAGGCGCATTGGCCGGCGCTGCCTTAGGTTTACTGTTTGCACCAAGATGCGGCAAGAAGACACGTGCCGCTATATGTGACTATGTGCGTCGTCATTGCCGCCCATGCAGGTGTGACGAACAGGAGTGTAACGAATGCGATCAAGTCGCCGACACCGATGAAGACTAAGGCCTTTGGAGGGGCTGACGGCATATAATGCAATCAGACCATTCTGATATCGCAGGCGCGGGTGTACCGGTATATGATTAGTGAATAAATTCATAAGCAGCCGTACATCCGCGGCCTTGCATCGGGTCGTGATGACCGAAGTAAGGCTATTGAGTTTGAATACTCTATCCCTAATACTTATTCTCCTAATATTTATATAATGATAATACACAACTTATCGGATGTTGTAATCCGGATTATGCGTACGGCTGTGCGGCGGCAGTGTGCCGGGATGCGTCGTCGGGCAATTATGCAGATTGGCCGTATCGTTGGCGCTGCGGTATGTTTTGCCGTATCAATGGGCCTTGCGTTGATTATCGCTTTCTTTGCCACTATCGGCGTAGTGCGGTGGCTCGAAACTATAATGGCGCCACATTGGGTTTATCTATCAGTCGCCGGGGTATACGTACTGCTTTACGTGTTGGCGCGACTACTTCGTTGCCGACTGTTCTATCGACCTATATGTCGATATCTTTTCCGAATTTTTGATGCGAAAGACGAATAGGGTATACGATACACGGATGGTTCGGGGGGGGGTATGTTTGAGCTGAGAAGGAGCGCTTAGTGTTTGGCCTTGAATAGTAGTGTATAGGTGCATCCTACGAGTAGTGCTCCTCCGACGATATTACCCAGTGTGGCCGGTATGAGATTGTTGCATATCATCTGTGCCGTCGAGATATCGGCGCCTATGGCTATACCGGCCGGGATGAAGAACATATTGGCTATGCAGTGCTCCCATCCCAAGGCTACGAAGGCAGCCACAGGTATCCAGCAGGCCAGACATTTGGCTGTTAGACTTTCGGCTGCGAAGGCCAGCCATACGGCCAGGCATACGCACCAATTGGCCCCGATGGCTCGGCAGAATACGGTTAGCCATGGCATTGAGACTTTGGCCTCGGCCAGGTCGAAGGCTGCCTCGTGCCATGGGGCTGCATCCAGTGTTCCGGCACCGAGGACAAAGAGTCCTACAAATGCCAACGCTCCGGCGAAATTGCCCAGCCATACCAGCGTCCAGTTGGTCAGGACGCGAGTCATGGATGTGCGTTTTGCCGCCAAAGCCGGCATCAATACGGCGTTGTTGCCCGTGAATAATTCGCCACCGAGCGTAACTATAAGTATCAGGCCTATGGGGAATACCGCTCCACTGAGCAATCGCTTAGAGGCGGGTGCTTCGGCTGCACTACCGGCTATGAGGCTCAGCAGTCCGCCTAAGGCGATGAAGGCGCCGGCGAGCATAGCTAATGCAAGTGTGCGTCGCCACGGCAATGCCGCCTTGGCCGTGCCGGCAGCGAGGGCGCATTCAAGTATTTGTGCTTGGTTTTTCATCGTCATTTGTTCGGAATATGAGTGTTATTTTCAGACTCGAGGATATAGGGCTTGACGCTGTCTTGGATTATACTGCCTTGCGCGGTGTGATTGCGACGCTTACGGGCGATGTATGCGCGCAGCGCTTTGACTTTGACGCGATAAGGCGTGACCGATTGGTAGCGAAGTCGTCCCGGTTCGGTGCGATGAAAGTAGTACGAATTCTGCTTATCCCAGGACGCAAAGGTGAACATACGTCGCTCGCCCGGTGGCAGCGGTTGGCGCAACATCACGCGTCTTACGTGCAACTGGTGGCCTTGCATGTCCATGTATGTAATCATAATGGTGAGCGCTGTGATGGTGTCCTTGCTGCCGTTGAAAGCCAAAATAGTTTCTTTGTGTGACCGAAGAGCTTTGTCATATCCGCTGAAGGTGATGAGCGAGTCCGGATCGGCGGCCAGAGTGTCGCTTGCTTGGTATGCATATTGGACACGTTCGGTCAGCCCTTGGCGCGTGGTGCGCTGACGCCGTGCAGTGCCGGGTAGAGCGCATGTCAGAGCCAAGAGGCAGATAGCTGTAATGAGCATAAGCCGTGACCGGGGGTTAAGAGAGCGGTTGCAAGTCATAGCGCTATGGGATTTTGTATCGATGGCGGCGATGCCGGGTAGATGCGCATGGCGCCTTCCAGCCCGTCGGGACGTGTGTCTTCGCGCTGAACCGAGAAGCGGAACAGGTATGGTATAAGTCGGCGGAGATTGACGCGCCATCCTTGCTTGTAGGGGTCGAAGCGCATCATACCGGTAGAGATATCCACGGTAATAGCCAGATGTTGAGGGCGATGTCCTTTGCCGTTGGGAGAGAAGTTTCGGAATATCGAGGCATCGTACATTCCCGCCTTGCCCGAGATATGGGCCGAACCCATCACCGTGCCCGGGGCTATGGATAGGTCCGGAGAGTGTAGTATGGTCATCTCATAGGTGTTGATGCCATTGGCATGTATGGCGATGTATGCGCCGGCCGATGTCATCCATACGCCTTCGATGGGCGCGAGGACTTGGCGGCCTTGCCATAGATGTCTGCTTTGTTCGACGGCATATCGAGCCAACGGGTCGTGATCGAAAACTGAAGCGTCAAGCGGCTGTACCCATACGCCGAGTAGTACGGCTAATACGGACACAAGACGCCGGTACGGCCGAGTAACCGTATGGCGTTTAGATGCTGCTGAACTTGTATGCAAGGCCGAAGGATAGGATTTCTTTGACTTGGAGTTTATGCCAATCCGGGTGGTCGTCCGAACGCTGGGTATTGGTGTCGTAGCGAGCGTGGACGTATATTTGCGTGGATAGGTAGCGGTTGATGTCCATGCCCAGGGTGTTTTCCCAGTCGGCATAGAATGTGCCGTAGTCTGTGAAGGCGAATATGCGCGATGTGAAAGAGATATTTGAGCAAATTTTCCATACCAATTTCAGCTCCGAGGACGAACCGAAACTCATCTTGGTGTCCTTGTCGGCATCCAATCCGAATTTGGTGTGGTCTATAGATGCATCGGTGCACACCTTGAGGTTGTAGGACAACGGTGCTATGGAGGCGTCGAAGTTGAGTGTCTGGCGTTTATTTGTATAATTGTATGTCATACCGAGGCCGGCCGTGAGATCTGCCGGGCTGAGGAAGGCGGACTTCAAGTCATAGGTATTGGTGACGTAGGACTTGAATATCTGGGTTTTGAACTGCGCCGTCAGCGAGTAGTACCATCGACGTGCGGCCTTGACGCCGAGTGTGGCATTGAACTGCAGTATGTCCTCGGATATGCTGTAGTTGCGCAGGTCGTCGTCCGGGGCGCTGTTCAAGCCCAACTTATAGCGAAGTGTCGATTCAAACAGCAGGTTAGGATGGTATTGGGGGTTGAGTTTGACGTCATACTGGACGTTGATGAGTGTGTTCAGGTTGTTGTTGCCGCCCTGATACCAGTTCGGCGAGACGTAAGCTTGACTGAATTGCAGCGATGATGCAAAGGTACGTATCCAATGCCGCTTTTGGACATAAACGTCCATGTGTTCGGGCAATTCGGGCGTAACTTCATCTATGTGTATTGTATGGTTCTTTGGATCGACGCTCATAGTGTATTTGCGCGGCGGTTCGGGCAGGAATGCAATGTTATAGGGGACGTACTGCGGATGATTGATCATAAAGGTCTGTGCGATGCGTTGCGAGCGTGCATAGGATGCAGCCTCCTCCTCAATCCAGCGGAAGGCGGGATTGGCCGAGATATCCTTGTGCCACATATCGACCGAGTCAAGGTATTCGTAGGACACGAAAGTCATAGGGCCGAATAACCGGCGGGGCAGGGCACGCATAGATACCGTGGTGTCTGCGGGCATCAAGGTCGTGGTGTCGGTTCGGATGACGGCGGCACTGTCGTTAGATGCTATGGCAAGGGTATCGGATGCCGGTACTTGTGCACTGTCGCGATACATTGCTTGTGCATACGCTGCCGGAACGGCGGCTATACATAGCATCGGGAATATTATTTTGAGCAGTCTCATTGTGCTTTGTTGAGGTTTGATTGGCTTGGTTTTATGGCAGTGTAGAGCGTGCATACGCCGAGAAAGAATCCGCGCCAATGGGTGTCAATCATTCCGGCTTGAGCCATCAGTCGGCACATATCTTCGCGTGCCGGGACGGCGGCGACCGATTCGGGCAGGTAGCGATAGGCGTGGCTGTCTTTGCTGACCAGACGTCCAATGGTGGGGATGGCGCAGCGCACATACAGTTTGTATGGCAGATGCACGAGCGAAGCTGACGGGGTTGAGAGTTCCAGTACCAGCAGCTTGCCGCCGGGGCGCAGCACACGGTACATTTCGGCGTATCCGCGCATTAAGTCATCGAAGTTGCGCACGCCGTAGGCTACGGTGACGACATCGAAAGTATTGTCTCCGTAGGGCATAGCCAACGCATCGCCACATTTGAGTGTTATGCGTTCGGCGATGTCCGGCTTTTCGCGGCTTATTTTGGCGGCGGCTACATCGAGCATTCTTTGGGACAAGTCTATACCGTTGATATGTGCCTGAGGCATCTTGTGCGCCAACGCCAGAGCTACATCGCCGGTGCCGGTGGCGATGTCGAGCACGTGCATCGGCGATGTACTTGCGGCTTCGGATACGAGACTGCGTAGCCATCTGCGGTGCATACCGAAGGTCATCATTGCGTTGAGGCGGTCGTAGGAGGTCGCTATATTGTCAAACATCTGCTGCACTTGCTCGTGCTTGCAGGTGTCGCGGCCGTAGGGAGTGATGCCTTCGACGTTGTCGGCGTGCTGTTGGTGGGACATGGCGGTGTCGCTTCAGATTCGGGCGAGACAGTTCAGAACATTGCGCTGTATGCGTTCGGCGAGGTCGTCGTCTTGCGCTTTGACAAAATCTTCGCCCGTAAGCCGGGTGTATAATTCTATGTATCTTTCGGAGATGCCTTGGCATATTCCATCGGTCATAGGCGGAACAGTTTCGCCCGGTCGCCCCATAAACCCGTTATCAATAAGCCATTGACGCACAAACTCCTTAGAAAGTTGACGTTGTGGCTCATCGGCGGCGAGGCGCTTTTCGTATCCGTCGGCGATGAAGTATCGCGATGAGTCGGGGGTGTGTATCTCATCAATGAGCACCACTTTGCCGTCACGAATGCCGAATTCGTACTTGGTGTCCACCAATATAAGTCCGTGGTCGGCGGCTATTTGGCTGCCGCGTTCGTACAATGCCCGTGTGTAGCGCTCCATGTCGGCGTAATGTTCGGCCGATACAAGCCCTTGACGGACAATTTCCTCGGCAGAGATGTTGAGGTCGTGTCCTTCCTCGGCCTTGGTGGTGGGAGTGATAATGGGGCCATCGGGCAATCGGTCGTTTTCGCGCAGGCCTTCGGGCAGCGGAACGCCGCACAACTGACGTGCGCCGTCGCGGTACTCACGCCAGGCGCTACCGGCAAGGTAGCCTCGAATAATCATCTCGACGCGTACGCCTTCGCATTTATAGCCCACGGTGACCATGGGGTCGGGGGTGGCTATCTTCCAGTTGGGCACAATATCGGCGGTAGCATCAAGCATATATGCCGCTATCTGATTGAGTACTTGCCCTTTGTAGGGTATACCCTTGGGCAGTATGACATCGAAGGCGGAGATGCGGTCGGTGGCCACCATCACCATAATATCATCGTTGATGGTGTAGACATCGCGCACTTTTCCGTGGTACGCCGCTGTCTGTCCGGGAAAGTTAAAGTCGGTGTGTGTCAGTGTTTTTACCGAAGCCATAATCGGATATAAAATTTTTTGAGTGGTGAAATGTCAATCGGTGTTTGCGCTGCCGTCCGCGGTCTCTTGAGCGGCTTCACTGGCTGCCGGTGCGGCGGCTTTTTCTTGCGCATCGTGACGTTCGTATGCCTCGACGATGCGTTGTACCAGCTGGTGGCGCACGATGTCGCGTTTGTCAAATTCGACACGTCCCACGCCTTTGACGCCATCGAGTATGCGCAGCGCCTGTACCAGTCCGGAGGCGGTGGCACGCGGCAGGTCTATCTGTGTGACATCGCCGGTGATAATCATCTTGGCGTCAAGACCCAGGCGCGTCATAAACATTTTGATCTGATGCGTGGTGGTGTTTTGCGCTTCGTCCAGAATGATGACGGCATCGTTGAGCGTACGGCCGCGCATAAAGGCCAGAGGCGCTATTTGGATGACCTTGGTCTCCATGTATTCCTTTAGCTTGGCCGTCGGAATCATATCTTCAAGCGCATCGTATAGCGGCTGGAGATATGGGTCAATTTTGTCTTTCATATCGCCGGGCAGAAAGCCGAGCTTTTCGCCGGCTTCGACGGCGGGACGGGAGAGTATAATCTTGCGTACTTGACGGTTTTTGAGCGCGCGCACGGCCAAGGCTATGGCGATGTATGTTTTGCCGGTTCCGGCAGGGCCCATGGCAAAGGTGAGGTCGTTGTTGCAAAAGGCGTCTACAAGTCGCTTTTGGTTGGGCGTGCGTGCTTGTATGGGCTTGCCGTTGATGCCGAAGATGATGGCATCGTCGTGGCTTATTTCCTTGGGCGCTTCGCCTTTGACGGTGTCGATGATGGTTTCTTCACTCAGTCGGTTGTAGCGCTCGGCAAATTCGGCAAGGGTCTTGATTTTTTCTTCGAAATCGGCCGTTTCCCTTTCTTCGCCTATGACCTTGATGACGGAGCCGCGTGCCGCGATACGCAACTTTGGATAGAGGTTGCGTAGTAGGTGCATATTTTGGTTGTTGACGCCGTAGAACACCACGGGGTCAACATTATCAATAATCACTATGCGTTCGTTCATTGTGCTTTGCTTGCAATAACAGGTGCTTGTCCGAGTATGGCGCAGTACCATGATACCGCTGTCTCGGTTTGCTTCCGCAAAGGTACGTTTTTTTGCCCACAGCCGCAATACTTGAAGGGGGGACTTGCGGATGCGAATGCAAAACGATGTATCTGAATTGTGCCGCGGACTGACCGTCGGCCCGTTTTACTTGGTGTCTGTGTCGTCAGGTTCGGGGAGTGCCGGGTCGCGCATATCGGGTGCGGACGGTATGGGGATGTCCGGGATGGGCGTATTGTCCATCAGGGCGTCCATCTCTTCGGTGACATTGAATATGTCTTGGGGATTGCGCGGCCGCAGGGTGCCGTACCACTGGAATTTGGATAGTAGCAGGTCGGAGCGTTTGGCCAGGTAGAGCGGGGTAACGCGGCCGTTGCTTTCGGGCCAGGTTTTCATGCGGATGAGGGCGCGTTTTTCGAACCATCCGCGCATATTTGCTGTCTGCAAATTGACCATTTTATTGATGGTAGAGTCGTTTTCTTCGGGGTAGAATATGGCCTCTACGGAGTTGGAGACATCGAGCCGTGACAGTTCGCCACCTTTGAACCATGCCTCCATAACTTTGCCTGTCAGCTGGTTGTAATAATCGTCTTCGATATGCTGGGCGGTGAAGGCGAAATCGGGCAGCACGGCGCGGTCTATGGTGCTGTCGTTGAGATACAGAATGATGCGATTGCCGAAGATTTGCCGGTCATCGCTCCATACCACCGGGTGGTGATGCAGGTGCAGGGTGCTGTCACGTTGTATAAATATCATCGAATCGCACAATCCCTGCATATCCGAGCGGTAGAAGCGAACGCGAGGCCATGCGGTGAAGATATGGGTTGAGTCTACGGTGACGATTTCGCGCTTGACGATTTCGGGCTTTAGCGTGTCCGGCAACTCTGCCTGGGGAGCTATGGTGTCGCTGATGGTGTTGCGTATGGTGTCGATGTTGAGTATGCTTTTGATGTAGCGTCCGTGCATGTACAGGGTATCGCCGCGCGAGTATTCCATGGCCAGGGCATGTCCGGTGACAAAGGCGCTGTCTACAAGACGGTTGTAGTATCCGTAGGCGCCACGCAGCGTTGTCTGACGTGCCGAGTCGGTGATGTCAACGTTGCCGAAGGCTTCGCCGTAGCCGCGGTCGCGGTCGTAGAGTATCGTGTCGCCGGTGAGTGTGGATGTGCTGTCGGTGTGTACGGTCGAGTGCTTGAATAGTTGTGCCTGATTGTTGCGCGTGTCGTATACGCCTTCGGTGGTGTGTATGATGCCGCGTCCGCTGACGATTTCGGTGGGCGAGTAGAACTCGGCGATGCGTGTCTTTGTGTCGTAATACATTGTGTCCGAGTATATATCGAGGGTGTCGCGCCCATCGATGCGGTGCAGGTGTACATCGGAGTAGAAGTTGGCCTCTTTGGTGGCTGGGAGATACTCGCCTTCGATGGATACCAGACGGTTTTGCGGGTCGGTGAGGGTGCCGCCGTTGGTGTAGTATCCTCGCTCGTCCACCATGTCATAGGTGAATTCGGGCGTATTGAGGCGAACGTTGCGGTTGATCATACGCACGTCTTTGCCTTCATCGGCATAGAGGTAGGCGATTTCGCGCAGTCCGTCGTAGTTGAGCTCGTCGGCGTAGATGAATAGGGTGTCGCCTTGCTGCATACGCACGTTGCCGAAGGCGTCCATACTTTCGGATGTGGGGTAGTAATGGGCGCTATCGCAATACATCTGCATCGCCCCTTTGGAGAAATGCACTGTGCCCGAGAGGACCATAAACGAGTCGCGGTCCTGCTTGTGCAGCACGTCGGCATGTTCAAGGAATATGCGTCCGGCGGCAGCACGATTGGCCTTTGGTATGGATGGGCGAATGGGGCCTTTGTGTCGGGGCACCAGCTCGGCCGGGGTGGGGCCTTTGCTCGTTTTGGCCTTGGCGGCGTACAGCAAGGCATCCCACGCCGGTGGCAGCAGGGCTGCCACGGCAAGGCAAATGGTGATTGTTCGGCGTCGCAGCGAGGTCACTATTCGATGGTGTGTGGTGTGCTGTATGCGGTCTGTGCGTATTGTACGCGGTCAGGCGCTGTTGTCATCAGTCGTTGGCTTCGGTGTCAATGGCCTGGCCTTTGCGCGCCTTTATCCATCCTTTGTGCTGGAAGTCGCATCCGCGCCATCCGTCTTCGATACGGACGTAAGTTTCACTGATTTTGCGCTCGAGCCATTGGTCGAGTATCTGCTGCTTCTTGGCGGCCTCGTACATATTCTTGATTTGTTGGTAGTCATCGCTGAGGTTGGCCGTATGGGCATCTATGCGGTTGGTCAGTTTGACGATGGCTACGATGTCGCGGTCGCGTTTGGGTTGCTTCATAATGAAGGGCTTGGACACTTCGCCGGGTTTAAGGTTGGCGACTTCACGTGCCACTTCCTGGGGCAATTCGGACATTTGGAAGCGCGTTGTTCCGGTGTTTTGGTTGACCATAACGCCGTTGCTGTAGCGGGTGTCTTTGTCTTGCGATACAAGTCTTGCCGCATCTTCAAATGTTACGCGGCCTTTGTCTACGATGTCGCTGCGGAGGCTGTCAAGGCGCGAGATGGCGTCCTGGAGGTCTTTCTCGGACACCTTGGGACGCAACAGGATGTGTCGCGTATTGATGCGGTCGCCGCGTTTTTCGATAAGCTGTATGATGTGATATCCGAATTCGGTTTCGACAATCTTGGAGACTTTCTTGGGATCGTTGAGGTTGAAGGCTACGGCTGCGTATTCGGGTACCAATTGGCCGCGGCCTAAAAATCCGAGTTCGCCGCCACGCACTCCTTCGGGAGCCTCACTGTAGAGTATGGCAAGTGTCGAGAAATCGGCCTCGCCGCGGTTGACACGGTCGGCCATATCGCGCAGACGGGCCTTGACGTCGTCGATTTCTTGGCGCGGGATCACGGGATTGACGGTGATAATCTGTACTTCGACTTGCCCGGGAACGTATGGTATCGAATCTTTGGGCAGGCTGTCAAAGTATTTGCGAACCTCGTTGGGAGTGGCTTTGACGTCTTTGGTGAGATTTTGCTGCACCATGTGCACGCGCTGGCGGTCGCGGATGCTGTTGGCGTAGTATTCGCGTATCTCGGGAATGGTTTTGCGGAAATATTGCTCGACTTTTTCGCGAGATCCCAGGTTGTTAATCAGGAAATTGATTTGCTGGTCCACTTGCAACTGGACTTGCGAGTCTTGGACGACAACGGTGTCAATGTCGGCCTGATGCAGGTATAGGCGTTGGATGGCCATCATCTCGGGGATGACGCAATACGGGTCGCCGTTTATGTCTTCGCGATCCTGCTGCATATCGCGATATGTCTGCTCGATTTCGGACTTGTATATGGGGTCGTCGCCGATAGTCCATGCCACTTCTTCGGCGACATTGTTCTGGGCTACGGTGATAGCAGCCACGGCTGCTACAGCCGCGCTGACGAGTAAGTATTTGGCTTTCAAAACTTTTTTTGTGCGTTAAGATATGTGATGTCGTATGGCCGCGTTTATTAATGACGCGACTTATCACGCAAAGTTAGCGCATTTGGTTCAAACGGCAAAGCAAAATACGTTAAACCCCGTCAAAAAAGCTTGTTGGCCGCCGTTATTCGTATACTCAATTTTGTTTTAGAGCTTTATCCGGAGGTGGACGGCATGGGACGCTTGTCCTTTACCCGGGCTGTCAGTCAGGTTGGGTGAAAGGGTCAGTACACCACGCGCAGCGTGCCGCCTCCTTTGGTTCGCGGTGGGCCGGAAACCATATAGGCTATATTGTCAAGGTCGCGCGTCAGATGCCATACTATTGGTTGGTACATACGCGAACGTGCATCCGGTGTACCCCAGCCATATCTTATACTAATTCGTTCGGCCTTGGCTTCAGGTAATACCTGTGCTCCGAAATCGCGGCACAGCGAGTCCTCAATCACAAATTTGTACCGACCGAAGGTAACGCTGCCGCCGAATACTGTTTGATTGGCCGATTTGTCTAAGTATGCGGCTTCGCAGACCACCAGGTGCGTATGGTCGTCTCCGAGGTGATACACGTAAAATGTTAGGGCTTTATTCTCAAGCCATTGTCCGGCGTGCAAAAGGTCAAGGCTTGGCTGTATATCGTCTCGCAAAACATTGCGTATCAGTGTGTCGGCCGTTTCGACAGGCTTTATATTTTCTCTTCGGATGACTTCGGCTTCTTCGTGTAATGTACCATTTATGGTGTCGGTTGCCTTATATACGTAAGCGCCGTGAACGCCCGGATTTTGCGGGACTTCGAGCGGTCGGCTTGCGAGTGCTGTTGCCGGGGTGATAGCTGCGGCCAATATGGTGATTATGCGTTTGATGCAAGTCATGTCTGTCGATGTTTTTAGTGTTAATTCTCGGTCGTTAACGAACGCTTGCTTCACTCGATGGCTCGCACCGGCTCGCCGCGCATCGTTGTCGGAGCGCCGATTATCATATAGGCATGTCCTGTGTAAGACTTCGTGAGATGCCATATCAATGGGTCGTACATCTGCTTGGGCAGGTCCGTGTACGTATACCTATATGTCAGAGTGACGTCGGGCGCACATAGCCGTCCGAATTTACTGCACAGCGATTTCTCAAAAACAAAGGTGTACCGCCCGAGCTTGTAGTAGCCCGAGAATGTCATTTCGTCGGCGTGTTTTCCGAGGCCGTCATTACGACATATATCGATGTGTGTATCGCCCTCAGCTCTCGGCACTACAAAGAATATTGTGTCTGCATCCGTGATTTGACGGCGCCATTTCAGCAATTCGATGGCGGGATATGTGTCTTTGTGCAATACTCTGAACATCAGCGAGTCTTCCAGTTGAAGTAGCTCCAATCGATCGGTGCGCTCCATTGTCAGTGTTTCGTATTTTGTGCCATTTATGACGATGGACGTCGTGTCAATGCTTTTGATGTCTGATTTCGGTGCTGTTGCAACCGTTGTTAGGCTCGTTAGAGCTGCAAACACCGGTATGGCCGCTGCAATAATTGTACTCTTATTCATCTTTGTACTTGCGTTAATGACTTGTGTTTATTTATTTTAGTCTATATCAATAGACTACGCTATAGCAGCCGCCGAAGGTCGCTAATGGCGGGCCGGACACGATACAGGCCGTATGGTCGTAGTCTTGGGTTATGTACCACACCACCGGGTCAAATATATGTGGAAAGCTTATTTCGTCCCATGAGTATGAGTACTTTGCTACGGTCTTATGGTTCAGTGGTTTTCCGAACGCTTCGGCTACCGACTTTTCAACGGCAAGTGTGTATTTCCCTATTCTATAATAGGATGTGAAATGCAGGTCGTTAGCCTTTTTGCCCATAAATGCGGCTTCGCACACGGCCAAATGCGTAAGGTCTGCCGACAGTGGTATTATGAAGAACAATGTGTCAGGCGTCTTGAGAAACATTTCCTTGCGCAGTCGCTCGATACGCATATATATGTCCGTATCGAGTGTTCGAAGTATCAATGTATCGGTTATTTGCAGTTCGGTCAATGTGTCGGCTCGTTGTACCTTGGCCGATGTGCGGCGTTTGCCGTTCACCGTTTTTGTCTTGTAGTAGACATACTCGATGCTGCTGCCTGCCTTTTGTGGACATTTCGGCGGCCTCTTCGACGACTGCCGTCCATAGCTCCCCGCAATTGCGATTAGCCCGGCCACAGCCACCATTACTATATGTTTGATATTCCGCATCGTCACTTCTTATTGTGGGTGTAATCTATGGGCCCTGTACCGGTCGTATAAATATAAAACAACACGTTTTGGCGTGTAATGCCACGCACAATGTCTCTGAAGGTACGATCTTCGTTAGATGCGTGAGCTGTACCTTTGGGATGATTGTGATGGTGTGCTCGTATTGTATAACCAAACTTTAATTGCCGATTAAATATATATGAGCCAGATATGTCTGAGGCATCTTTATGTGAGGTAGAAAGGAAGTTCAGCCCTTTATTCCCAGTGATTCCTGTTTGAAACAACGACCACTCTTTGTCTGTATGCTCCGCTAATGTCTCAAATGCTTTTTCTGCATTTTCATCACCCCGAACTTTAAATGCTTCGATTTCATACGTAATACCTTCAGTCTCGTAAGAGGTAGTATAGTATGGATTTATAACTCCATGCCCATTTAATTCCTCAGTATAATAAGCTGCATATGTGCCATCTTCATAAGTGCCTATGCTCACCATATCATTTCCATCGTCTTCTATTACTTTTATCAGAGTTCCATTATCATCAAAACAGTATATATCCATACCGGTGGGGTCGGTGAAGCGGAGGGGGTTGGCGGCGCAGTGGGCGTAAGGGGAGAAGGAGGGGTAGTCGGCTGCTTTGGGGTCGGGGGTGGTGAAGCGGCCGAGGATGGCGTCATGCCAACGGGCGGTGTTGTCGTGCTGCCCCAGCCCGGCGAAATTGATCCAGCGGTTGCCGATATGGGCGCGGTCAGTCACGCGCTCCGTCCCGAAGAGCTGCACGGGCAGCCCCGACGGATAGAACATCGTGCACTGCCGTATCGTGCCGGCGTCATCCACAACCGTGCGCACGCTCCCGAGGCGGTCGCGCACGTACCACAGGAGCGTGAACGTCCGCCCGGTGTTATCCGCCGTAGCATCTGCGTCTTTGACGACCGTGGCGATGCCCTCGGGCGTATTGATGCGCCAGACGCTGCCGCTGCTTTCCCAGTCGCCGCGGTAGAGTTTGCGGCCTACCACCGATTCACGCCTTGTGCGTATTATGGTGTCGCC
>DLLT01000032.1 GCA_002478045.1 Porphyromonadaceae bacterium UBA7555 | reverse complement strand
ACCGTAGAGGTTAGCGGAGCTCGTTTTTTTTCAGGGGCGTCAAAATCGCAAGCCCGGTAGCCGGATGTGACAAAATCGTAGGACCTACTGTTAAGCTCCAAGTTCTCTAAACAATTCCGCTCTCGGAATAATTACACATTAGGCATTATTCCGACATTCCACATTATACGGAGGTGATTATTCGCGATGTGATTATTCGCAAAAAATGTGATTTTCGGCATAGTTTGTGCTGTAATTCGGGAATAATGCTTAACTTTGCAGCCTAAACAGGCTCAAAAGCTTGATATTGCATAGCATTACAGCGTATTACACAGTATTGCATAGTATTACACAGTATTGCATAATACTTAAAAAGATGTATTTGTCGCGGACCTATGACATCCGCGAATCGGGTTCCTAAAAGCCTCCACGCGGGAGGCCATCCTACGACATTCCCGGAGTATCCGGTCCGAGGCACACGTAAGGCTCACGCCGACGTTGTCCGCGAGATAGCTCCGCGGCACTACACAAAATGATATTTGCAAAGCACGCCGTCCATCCGTACTTATGGCAATGCGTGCGTACGTACATCCTCAACCTGTACGAGGCATCACACTTGTCCGAGGTCTTGACACTTGCCCCAACGGCATCCGACAAGGCTGGCACCTACCGACAGAGACAGCACAAAGCGCACACACAAGGCACACATACGCCAAGCGATGCATACCACAACAGCGATGCACCGCGCACAGCGTACAAGGCGACGCGCAAGGCACCAAACGATGAGTCCCGAAGCGGACAACGATAAATATGGAGTATTTTGACTACATTTCATACACATCGAACAATCATTAACTACATTTCATATATTATGAGATTCAAAAATGCATTCTTCACACTGATGGCGAGCATCTTGGCGCTCGGCTCCTCGGTCGGAGCTTACGCCGAAGCCTTCACCATCCCCGCAGGGGCTACCACCTACTGCGCAAAAAACGCCTCGCCGGTCAACGCCTGGTGGCCCAACAACGGCAACACCACCGGCAACGACTCGTATAGTGCCGCCGGCTTGGCCGTAGTCAACGACAAATTGTGGGTACTGACCATGAACGGCAACTACAACGACCTTAGCACCTACAAGCTTAAAATCCTCAACAGCACCACCTTCGCCCAAGAAGGCGAAGCAAGCCTGAGCGGCGTAGACAATACCACCGCCAACCAGCTTTTCCCTCTATATGACCTCACCCGCATGGGCAATGCCGTCATATCAATAAATCGGCCCTATCACCGTTATTGTCCGCTCAAAATCTACTGCTGGGAATCGACAGGAGCGCCCACACTGCTTTTCAACGACAACATATCCAACTATGTAGACGACTCATCGACACCCGGTCTGAACCCATTTCAAGGCCTCGGCGCCATCGGCACGCCCGATGACGGCAAAATCTACATAGCCGCTCAACGCAACCTCTCTACTATTATCAACCGCGTAATAGTCCTTACAATAAAAAACAAAAAGACTACCGCCGTCCAAGAAGTAACATTGAGTCAAGAGCTTGCCTACACCAATATAAACATTGAGCCGATGGAAGACGGCAGCTTTTGGATTAAACAATTCGATAGCACCTACGGCGTCCACTTCGATGCCAACGGTAATAAAATAGAAGAGCTGTCCGGCAACGGCATAGGCGCGGTCTACGGCATAGGCCAACGCTTTTTCACCTTCAAAGGTCGCAAGTTGGCGCTGAACATGAACTGCTCAAGCGGCTCGACCGCACCCAAGCTGTCCCTTATCGACTACACCGACGGCGTGGCCAACGCCAAGAACATCATCACCGATGCCCAACCGACACTTTCAACCAACGACCTGACCGGTTTCGGCTTCACCTTCTGCGACTACGACATCAAGTCAGCCGATCGCAACTTGGTGCTCTACGGCATAGACCCGGACGGCGGCATTGTCCGCGTCGAGTACAAGGATGACCGCAGACCCGCCATCGTGACCGACTTCACCGCCAAGGCAAGGTGGGACGGCACAACACATAAGATAGACGTGATATGGAAAGCAGCCGACAAGGCCACATCTTACCGGCTATATGACTGCACCAACTCGCCCGAGACAAAGATATATGAAGGCAACGGCACTTCCGGCACCTTCATCTTGGCCACCGGCCTGGGCAAGGCGCACAAATTCCGCATCATAGCCGTCAACTCCGAAGGCACAAGCCCCGAGAGCACCTACGCCTCGACTTACGATGCCGGCTTCGGCAGCATCGAACTGACGGCCACAATCGACCCCACGGACGCCACCGCCACGGCACACCTCGAATGGACCGCCCCGGCACACGGCACCGTCAAGTCTTACACCATAGTCAAGGTACTCAAGAAGACACCGGCCGACGGCACAGCCACCACCACGACACAAGACATCGCCACCGTGGCCTCGTCCGTCCGTAAATACGATGTGGCCAATTACAGCCCTCTGTCCTCCGTAACCGAGAACGGCGTGGTATGCAGCGTAGAAACCTCGCTGATGGTACGCGCCAATATGGCACAAACCATCACCACCAAAGACGGCGAAAAGACCTCCGCAGCCACCTCCAATATCGTAGCGCCCAAGGCCTCGGCAGCGCCCTATTTCACCTCTGTCAACACCTACAAGGGCCGTCGTACCGCAGCGCTGTCGTGGGAAGTGGGTTCGACAACCGACCTCGACCACTACGAATTGTACCGCGACGGTGTCAAAATTCTGAACAAGTACAACGGCGGCTCGTATATCGACACCAACCTGCCCGACGGTACGTACTCCTATACTGTCGTGGCCTATTGGAAAGACGGCAGCGTCACTCGCTCGTCCGCAGTATCCGCCAGTATCAAGCACGCGGACGATGTATCGTCGTACATTCTTGACACCGTCTACAACTACCCCATCATGACCGAAACCGAGTGGAACAACGCCGGCAAGCCCGCAGATGCAGTAGTGGCCAAAGGACAATTTGCCAACGCCAAGACGCCCGTCGGCGCATACGGCGCTCCCGGCGACATATACCGTCAGGCTCAGTACTACAACGGCAAATGGTATATCGCACAGCTGACCGCCCGCACCGAACTATCCTCCGGCGGCAATTATATTCCCAACAACTGGCTGGACGGCAAATCAGTAGGCACCAACATCACCCAAGCCGAAGCTCAGGCTCTTTACGCCAAATGGCGTGGCGACTGGAACGGCGGCATCAAGTCCATAGGCGCCGATGCCGCCACCATCAAGACCATCGGCGACAACCTCCACAACGAAGTCACCACCTGGGGCCTTGAAAACCAATTTGTAGCCGTGGACGAAGGCGGCAATATGTGGCGCCGCGCCATCCACTCCGGAGCCTTCGGATGGTACGATACACCCTATATAAGCAACGAGGCCGACGGCGTCAAAGTCACTAACTCGCCGTACTACCGTCCGACGGCATTCGTGCACGGCAATCTGGGCGAAACCGCCAAACTCACATACAACAACAAGAGCTTCTACGAATGGGAGCAAGCCTTTGTCACATCCGATGCCGGCAAAGCCACAGTATCTGACTTCAACACCAAATACCCCGCCCAAAAATTGTCTTGCGACAACGCTCTCCAGTACTACCGCACGCACTACATCTCGGCCGGCGGTAACGCCTCCAACGGCACCGGCTTCCTGCTGATGTCCATGAACCGCACAGCCGACGTCTTCCGCATCAAGATGAACGGCGGCAGCTTCACATCCATAGACAAGCTCACCGCCCCCATCAGCGAAGTTACGGCCCTCGGCCGCGACGTCAACACCCTGGCCTCCACCGAGAACTACTCCTTCCCCGTGGCCGGACGCCAAGCCTTTATACAGACCGTCCGCGGCATCGGCACATGGTATGTAGATGCCAACGGCAAGTACACCCTGATGTTCTCGAACACGGCCGACGTCACCCAGTGCGGCGGCGTAACCTTCACGTACAACAACGAGTTCTTTGTACTGCACCCCACGACTATCAACAGCAACAGCCCCGGCAACTTCCGTATCGATATAGCCCAATGCAAGAACGGCGAGACAGCCGCCACGGTCGTGCCCTCCAAGGACAACCTTATGCCCACCGTAGCCAATAAGTTGGACGAAAGCATCCAGTTCGATGCCGGCAACTCCAACGCCAGCTGGTACGGAGCCGAATACAACCAAGCCGAGAACTGCATATACATCTACCAGTACGTTCC
>DLLT01000029.1 GCA_002478045.1 Porphyromonadaceae bacterium UBA7555 | reverse complement strand
ACTTCGTTTAAGAATCTACAAAAAAAAACATTCGAAGCCATGCGAAAATTACCGAAAAGACAACGCATCAAACATCCGAATTTGCGGCATCTCCGCTCGTTTTTGAATGTAGTATTTTAATTTCGATGGATGTAATTGCTTAGATTATTTTTTCATTTGTGTTTTTTTTACACGATTAGTTGGTAAATTTAAATAGAATTATTACTTTTGCACATCTAATGCCGCGAAGGTTCATTTGCCGGAACTTTCGCGCCAAATATTATGTCGCGGTTGCGATAGGAATTTATAATATCACGGGGCAGAGTTCTATACACTCCCCTACACTTATGCGCAGAAAAATAATAAGTAAAATAGCCGACTGGCGTATCATCAGGCACTTTCTCAAAGCGCCCATGCCTCAATGGATTGTGTACGTCATTGACATCCTAATCGTATTCTTCAGCGCTTTATTCACCATATTATTAGGGCCCGGCGACCCGACAGGGGGATTTGACGGATGGTTTTTCTCCTGGCCCAATCGCGTAGGCATGGTTGTAGCCGTATACGCCCTCGTTTTTTGGATTATAAAGCCATACCGCAGCATCATACGACTATCCGCCATCGAAGACACATATCATATAGCCTTAGCCGTAACGGCGGCGAGTGCCATACTGAGCCTTATCGACATCATAGTACAATGCACTTTGTCGCCTCGATTCGTGGGCTTGTGGAACATATTCGTCATCGGGGTAGTCATTTTTGCTATGATGACGGTGATGCGACTTCTGGTCAAATATATATATGATGCAGTGACGTCTCTGGACGCCAACCGCAAACGCGTTGTCGTCCTTGGCTCGGCACTCAATTCGTTTGCACTGGCAGCAGCATTACAGTCCGAAACCGAAGGTCGCTTTCGTCCGGTAATGATGCTGAGCCTCAACCACAGCAACATAAACACCACTATCAGCGGAATACCCATACGAGAGTACAACCCCGACACCGTAGCTCAAGTCTTTGACGAATGTGGATGCGACACCCTACTATTCTTGGCCACTCAAATCGAATTTATGCGTAGCGGCGGAGCCGACGTATTCCTCAACAACAACATCAAGCTACTGATGCTCAACCAAATCGAGGAATTCGGCGTCAACGACAACCAAATGCCGGACATATCGCATCACGTCCAAGATATCAAAATCGAAGACCTGCTGGGGCGCGAGCCTATCATAAACAATAACCCCATAATAGAGCGAAATATGCACGGTGCAGTGGTTATGGTCACCGGAGCAGGAGGCTCGATAGGCAGCGAAATAGTGCGGCAATTGTGCCGCTTCGGCGCCTCCAAACTGGTACTCGTAGACCAGGCCGAAACACCTATGCACGACCTGCAGTTGGAAATCAACCATGATTATCCCAAGCAAAACATCGAATTATGCATCGCCGATGTGGCCAACCGCCCGCGCATGGAACAGATTTTCTCTTCCCTGAGACCGCGTTACGTCTACCATGCAGCCGCATATAAGCACGTCCCGATGATGGAATGCAACCCCACCGAAGCCATCACCACCAACGTCTTCGGCACAAAAAACTTAGCCGACTTAGCTGTAAAATACGGCGTTGACCGCTTTGTGATGATTTCGACAGACAAGGCCGTCAATCCCACCAACATTATGGGCGCCTCCAAGCGCATAGCCGAGATATACACCCAATCGCTGGCCAACAAGTTGCGTCAAGAGAGCACCGGTACATACACGCGATTTATCACAACGCGCTTCGGCAATGTCTTAGGCTCGAACGGCTCGGTTATTCCTTTGTTCCGCAAACAAATAGCCAAAGGCGGCCCGGTCACGGTCACACATCGCGACATCATACGATACTTCATGACAATTCCGGAAGCTTGCTCACTGGTACTCGAAGCCGGATGTATGGGCTCCGGTGGCGAAATATACATCTTTGACATGGGTAAACCGGTCAAAATTTACGACTTGGCTACGCGGATGATTTCACTCGCCGGACTGCGCCCGGGCAAGGATATACAAATCATCGAAACCGGCCTGCGTCCCGGCGAAAAACTATATGAGGAATTGCTCAACAATCACGAGCAAATAATCGCGACCAATCATAAGAAAATTATGATAGCCAAGGTGCGGCTCTACGACTACGATGACGTATGCACGCGGCTGGAGAAACTACGCGCTGTGACCATCGAAGGCAACACCGAAGACGTGGTAACGCAGATGAAACTCCTTGTACCCGAGTACAAATCACAAAACTCGGTATGGCAAGCCTTAGACGCACGCATAGATCAAAGCATGAGCATTCACGAACAAACCTAAGCCGATAGGGTTGACCCGACACACAATATCCGCGCCTTACACGGTGCACATACTACACACGATGTACAAAGGACATTACAACAGTCCCCTCCAATTTCATCACTCTTAACGTTCAAATCATATATAATCACATATAGCTATTCATACATCAAGCACTATGATAAAACATCTTTGTACCATAATTTTAGGAACAACCATAGCTATGGCTGCTCCGACCTCGCACGCCACCGACTTCAAAGACATATTTAATAAAGGCAACCTGGGACAAATAATCAGCAACATCGGCCAAACCGTAGCCAATGCCACAGCCACCACTAATTTCACCGTGGATGACCTCGTAGGCACATGGAAATACAAGTCACCCGGCATATCTTTCCGTGGCGAGAGCACACTGGCCAATATCGGCGGTGCCGCTGCAGCCACAGCCATCGAAGAAAAACTCGCTCCCTACTACAAGCGCTCGCGTATGACCAACATCACCCTCACCGTAGACAAGTCCCACAACTTTGCCATCAAGACCGCCTATGGGACATTCAAGGGCACTGTCGAAAAATCATCGCAAGACGATATACTTGTTTTCAAATTCAATATCCTCGGCACCGTATCCATAGGTCACATCAACGCTATGGCCACCAAATCAGGCAATCAGCTCAACATTACCTTTGACGCCTCAAGACTCATAAAAATACTCAAGAAATTGCCCAAGGTGGCCTCCAACACCACATTTAGTACCGTGGCATCCATACTTGACAACTACGACAACATCTACATAGGCTTTCGCATGACGCGCAAGTAAGCATTACCCACCCTTTGTGGGCGCGTCCTATGCTTCACCTCATACATCAGCGCTTTTTTGCCGATTTTCGCAAGAATAATCCGCAAGAAAGCGCTAACTTTGCAGTGCAGAACAAAATATGCCCTCAGGCATACGCTTCCAATGACCCGTACACACAACGACATACACCTGACCACACACGCGGCTCTTAGTCGAAGTTCACGCGGCAGATACGCATATCGGTTAGCCAAGTTACTGGCATACAGTATTATGGCCATCACATCCACAATATACGGCTACGCGCAAGACAAAGGCACAGACACACACAAGCACAAAGACCCGGTAGTGCCGCCTCCTACAGCATGGACCGACTTGATGCCTCTGGGCATACACCAAGACGCCGACATTGATACGTTACATCTCAATTACAGCCGCCGAGCCATCCCCTCTGCCGTATCGGACGCCTGGGTCACTACCGGCAACTTCGCCGCCCAAGGCATTAATATGATATGGTGGCAGCGCCCGCATACCGATGCCTTCTTTCTCAGCCAAGGCACACGCACATATCGGCCTGATGTATCCACGATGAAGTGGTACAACAGCCGCATACCGGTCACATTCCTTTCTTATAACGCCTCCGGCGGTCGCGAAACGGCTCAGGAACGTCTCAAATGTGACTTCTCCGGCAACATCAATCGTCGCGCCCAAGTCGGCATACTCGCCGATTATATCTATACCAAAGGCTCGTATGCCAATCAAGCGCTCAAAGACCTTATTTGGGGTTTCTCAGGATCGTATATGGGTGACCGATACGAGTTCCAAGGCTTTTACAACCACTGGAATATGCTCAATAAGGAGACCGGTGGCATTACCGATGACTTATACATCACCGACCCGGCCAAACTGCAAGGCGGTGTCAGCAGCATCAACGCCAAGAGCATCCCCACCAACCTCACGGCGGCGCACACGCGCACCGTCGGCGGACAATTGTACCTCAACAATCGTTACAAAGTAGGATACTGGCACGAGGAACAACCCTCGGGCGAAGACGGCGACACCATAGTTCGCCGAACCTATATCCCGGTAACCTCGTTTGTTTGGACACTACAATACGATTTTGACAAACACCTGTTCCTGAATTCCGCTCCGGGCGAGGCCTCCAAATTCTTCGAAAACACCTACCTCAATGCGGACGGTACTCGCGATATCACGCGCATGCACGCGCTGACCAATACCGTGGGCGTGTCGCTACTCGAAGGCTTTCACCGACTTGCCAAATTCGGTCTATCGGCATACTTCAAGCACAGCCTCGAAAAATACTACCAAACACCCGTAAATTCCCCGGACGGCAATACAACTCAGGAGACCACCCTTGACCCACTGCCCGAAGGTGTTGCTACTATAGCCGCAAAACACACTCGCTCATTGGCTTGGGTGGGCGGGCAACTCACGAAACAACGCGGCAGCATCCTCACTTACGAAGCCACGGGCGAAGTCGGATTGATTGGCGATGCCGCCGGCGACCTGCACATAGACGGCCGCGTCGACACACGCTTCCACCTGCTGGGAGACAGCGTCAGCGTGGGCGCTTACGGTCGTTTCAACAATGCTCATGCACCATATCTGCTGCAAAACTATGTGTCCAATCACTTTGCCTGGCATAATGACTTTGGCAAAACACGCACATTGCGCGTAGGCGGACGCGTAATGCTCAACCGATTTGGCACCTCACTGGATGTCGGAATCGAAAACATCCAAAACCACATATACTTCGATACCAAAGGCTTGCCTCAGCAGCACAGCGGCAGCGTGCAAGTGTTCAGCGCACGTCTGCAACAAAATTTTCGCGTAGGTGCATTACATTGGGACAACAGCTTGACATACCAGACCAGTACAGACGAGAATATCATCACTCTGCCCAAATTCGTAGTGTACACCAACCTTTACGCCACAGTCCGCATAGCCACCCTACGCCTCCAATTAGGCATAGATTGCAACTACTACACAAGCTACTACGCCCCCGCATATCAGCCGGCGACAGCCACTTTCCACCAACAACGCGACCTCAAGCTCGGCGACTATCCCTTTATGAACGTCTACGCCAACATGAAACTCTCCAAAGCACGCTTCTACGTAATGATGTCGCACGTCAATCAAGGATGGTTCGGAGGCAACAAATACTTCTCGGCACTGCACTATCCGCTCAATCCCCGCCGCCTCCAAATCGGCGTCTCCGTTGATTTTGCCAACTGACCACTATTGTCAGCCGTTAAGCCGCAACTGCTACAGCTTTGCATAAACGATCTCCCCTCAAAAAACAGATGGATAGCAAAGACAATAAATACAAATTCAGACATAGGCCTACCCTGCCCGCGAGCACGAAATCGACCAAGAAACTTGTGTTGATGCTCGTTATACTACTGCTTATATTGTTGTTAATGAGCATCCTCGCCAAATGCAGCCGAGAAGCACGCACACCGCTCTTCGGTTCTAACGGATATCCGGCTCACTCGGGAGGCGACACCCTCGACATAGCCATTGAAATCACACCCTTAGGCTACAATATCTCGGGTGACACCATCTCGGGTATAGACTACGATATCATACGCGATCTCAGCCGGATACATAATCAACCGGTCAAACTTCACCCATTTGCACCGCTTGACTACGCACTTGGAGGCCTTTATGCCGGAGCATTTGACATTGTGGTCTCCTCTTTGCAGTCCACTACACAACTCAAAGGACTCGTAGATGTCACCGAAGCTGTATATATCGACCGCTACGTCATGGTCTCCGCCATGGCCAAAGACACAACAACCACCGCCGCAACTCTCGGCGGCGATACCGTATGGATTCCTCGCGGCTCGCCCGTACGCGCCAGTCTCATAAATCTGGGCCGCGAACTCGGAGACACAATATATATCAATGATAGTCAGGCGCTCACCACCGAGCACCTGCTAATGCTCACAGCAGCCGGACGCATACGACGAGCCATCGTTGCACAAGGCGAAGCACGCATCGCCGCTGCCTCCGACCCACGGTTACACATCTGCGCTCCCGTCACCTTCAACCAGTTCCAAGTCTGGGCTGTAGCCAAAAACCGCAAAGACGGTCTGCTCGGCACACTCAATCAATGGCTGACCGCATACAAGGCCTCGCCACGATATGCCACTCTGCTGCAACGATACCGCCTTAGACGCTGACACCGGACAGTCGTCATCTACTCAGGCCCGATGCGCCAACCGTATCAATCGGCAGACACCCCGAATGCTAAAAAGTCACCTAACACATCATTCCGAAACATTTACACATATCAGGACCCGATACTTTGCACATCTCTCAAACTTTGTGCGTTTTCATTCAAAAAAAGGGGACTTGCAGCCACGGCAATCGAAAAAAAATCGCTAAATTTGCAGTCTAAAAATCAGGGGCGTGAATCGCTCGCTGTCATAGCCACGATGGCAAGTCTACACACGTCTCATATACACTTATTTACGCCACTACACAAATGTCCAGCGACGAATTAAAGATACATACCGCCCTCATTTCAGTATATCACAAGGACGAAGCCCTGGAACGCATCATTGCCATACTTGCAGACAGAGGAGTGCGACTTCTATCCACAGGCGGCACTCGCGCTTGGATAGAACAATGCGGCCATCAATGTGTCGCAGTCGAAGACGTCACCGGCTACCCCTCCATTTTGGGCGGACGTGTCAAGACCCTTCACCCCTGCATCTTCGGCGGAATACTCGGTCGGCGCAACAACGCTAAAGATCGTGACGAATGTACTCGCTACGGTATAGATCCTATTGATATGGTCATCGTTGACCTCTATCCTTTTGCAGAGACAGTGGCGCAAGGCGCTTCGGAAGCGGACATCATCGAAAAAATAGACATAGGCGGCATCTCACTTATACGCGCCGCCGCCAAAAACTTCCGCGATGTAGCCATAGTCTCATCACGTGGCCAATACGCATATATCTTGGACGTGCTTGTAGAGCACGGCGCCGCCACCACATCCGACATACGCCGTCGGTTGGCTCGCGAAGCATTTGCTGTCACAAGCCGTTACGACAGCTTGATATTCGAATACTTTGACGAATCTTGCGGCGATGCACCCACGGCCTTGCGCGCAGCCGTTGACGGCGTACGCGCCCTGCGTTACGGCGAAAATCCGCATCAGCGAGGATGGTTCTTCGGCAACTTCGAGTCAATGTTTGACCAACTGCACGGCAAGGAAATATCGTATAACAACCTGCTGGATATCGATGCCGCCACGGCTCTCATTGCCGAATTCGATAAAAACTTGGCAACCTTCGCCGTCATCAAGCACAACAATCCCTGCGGACTGGCTTGTCGAGACACAGTTCTCGAGGCGTGGCGTGCCGCCCTCGCCGGCGACCCCGTCAGCGCCTTCGGCGGCGTCATCGTAACCAACAGCACCATAGACGCCGACACCGCAACCGAAATCGACAAGATATTCTTCGAGGTCATCATTGCCCCTGCATACTCGGGCGAGGCTCTTGATATACTGCGCCGAAAAAAAAATCGTATCATTCTGGTACAGAAGCAAGACAACAACGCACGCACAACAATGCGCAGCGCATTAGGTGGAGTACTCGTGCAAGAGCGTGACAACCGCACCGAAAACACCGAGGACCTGCGTACAGTCACCGCTACCGCCCCGACAGCGGCACAGGTGGACGATATGCTCTTTGCCGCCAAAGTGGTCAAGCACTGCCGTAGCAACGCCATAGTACTGGCTCACGCACGCACCCTATGCGCCGCAGGAGTCGGCCAAACATCTCGCGTGGACTCGCTGCGTCAAGCCATCGCCAAGGCACAAGCCTTCGGAATGACACTTGACGGCGCAGTCATGGCATCAGACGCATTCTTCCCCTTCGGCGATTGCGTAAAAATTGCACACGAAGCGGGTATAACCGCTGTCATACAACCCGGTGGAAGCATCCGCGACCACGAATCAGTAGAATACTGCGATGCACACGGAATGGCTATGTCCATGACCGGTATACGCCACTTCCGACATTGACCGGGAAATGCGGTCCAAGCAGGCACAAAAAAAAGCATAGACAAAACCAGCAAAGAATAAAAAGTAAATAACAGAACCAAATCAACATAAAATGTCCCTGTTTTCTCTCACCAAAGAAATAGCCATCGACCTTGGCACAGCCAATACGGTCATCATCCAGAACGACAAAATCGTTATCAACGAGCCCTCCATTGTGGCCCTCGACCGCCGCACAGACAAGCTGGTAGCAGTCGGAAACATGGCACAGCTGATGCTGGGCAAGGAAAACGAAAACATACGCACCGTACGCCCGCTGCGTCAGGGCGTCATAGGCGACTTCAATGCCGCCGAGCTTATGATACGCGCCCTGATTAAGAAAGCCAGTGCACGTCGCAGCTGGTTCAGCCCCTCGCTGCGTATGGTCGTAGGCATCCCCAGCGGATCGTCCGAAGTCGAAATACGCGCCGTCCGCGACTCATCCGAACACGCCGGCGGCCGCGATGTATACATGATATACGAACCCATGGCCGCCGCCCTTGGCATCGGCCTGGACGTCGAAGCTCCCGAAGGCAATATGATTGTAGATATAGGCGGCGGCACCACCGAAATCGCGGTAATCTCGCTGGGCGGCATCGTATCCAATAAGTCCATCAAGGTGGCCGGCGATGACATCACCGATGATATCGTCAACCACATGAAACGTGCCCACAACGTCAAAGTGGGCGAACGCACAGCCGAAGAAATTAAGAAAAACGTCGGCTCGGCACTCGTCGAACTGGACAATCCGCCGGAGGACTTCATCGTACACGGCCCTCACGGAATGACCTCCATGCCTATGGAAGTGCCCGTATCATATCAGGAAATATGCCACTGCATCGAGAAGTCCATATCCAAAATCGAAACGGCTATCTTGGCTGCTTTGGAGAACACTCCACCCGAACTATACGCCGACATCGTGCGCAACGGCATCTATCTGGCCGGCGGCGGTGCACTGCTCCGCGGTTTGGACAAACGTCTCTCCGACAAAATCGGCATACAATTCCACGTGGCCGAAGACCCGCTGCTGGCAGTAGCTCGCGGCACAGGCATAGCGCTCAAAAACTACGACAAATTCTCGTTCCTAATCCGCTGACGCCCGCAAGGGCGCGGCGTGACCGGGAGCGTACACGCCAAGACGCGACCCCATCCCGACACGTCCGTCCGGGCCACGCGGCACACATACACAAGTGCGCCGATTATTATCATTTCTCATACGCAACAGTCGCTGGCTACTCTTCTTCACTTACGTGGTGTTGAGCTGCTTGCTATTGTTCAACACCAACCCCTACCAGCACACCCTATGGCTGACTTCGGCCGGGACGCTATCCTCGTCCGTGTACGAGGCCGGCAACAGCATATCCTCGTATTTTGGCCTGCGCCAGGCCAATGAGGAACTCAACCGCCGCAATGCACGTCTGCAAGAAGACCTGCTGGCAATGCAACGACGCAATCAGATGCTGTCCGAAATGGTTATGGCAGATACGCTGCATCTGCCCGACTCGCTAGCCGGATACCACTTTGTAGTGGCACACGTCATCTCCAACAGCGTAATCCACCTGCACAACTACATCACCATTAACCGCGGCGCTGCCGACGGCATCCGCGAAGAAATGGGCGTCATCGACCAAAACGGCGTGGTAGGAGTAGTCAACGTTGTAGGAGAGCACAGCGCACGAATTATTTCGCTGCTCAACCCCAACTTCCGTTTGTCATGCAAAATTAAACATAACGAAAGTTTCGGCTCGCTGGTTTGGGACGGCAATGACCCGGAATACGCGCTGCTCGAGGAGCTGCCTCGACATACCGTGTTCCACGCCGGAGACACCGTGGTCACCAGTGGATACTCGGCTGTATTTCCTCCCGGTATCCCGGTAGGCATAGTGGCTGACGACAAAGTGCCGCACAACGAGAACTTCTTCACGCTACGCATACGACTGCTGTGCGACTTTGCTCGTTTGGGCAATGTTCAGGTTGTTCTCAACGACTACGCTTCCGAGGTCAAGCAGCTCGAAAAGTCAGATACCCCGGAAGAGTAATCGTCGGACACTTTGACATAATTAAAACACAGCACGATACAACCACGGTACAACAAACGATAATATATACAAGGCAAAGCATAGACATCAAAAACGCAGCAACGCCATACAGCATACCACTCAGAGACAATATTCAATGATACGCATAGCCATTCAATTCATACTGCTGGTACTGGTACAGTCGCTGATATTCAACAATCTGATTATCGGTGGATGCGCTATGGCCTGTGTATTCGTCTACTCCATCATAGCACTGCCTGTGACGCTCAACGACAACCTGCGCCTCACCATTGGCTTCCTGCTGGGACTGATGGTCGACATTTTCGCCAATACTCAGGGTCTCAACGCCCTATGCTGTACCGTGGCCGTCATGCTCCAACGCCAGGTCTTTCATCTGTACGTCAACCGTGAAGAAGACCTCGCCGGCGCAGCACCATCATCGCGCAGCATGGGACATGCCGCATTTCTCAAATACGCCGTCACCATGACCCTGATATACTGCGCATTGACACATACTGTCGAATCCTTCAGCTTCTTCAACTTCGGGCGGCTGATGCTGCGCATATCCACAAGTACAGCCTATACTTTCGTGATTATATTTGCCATAGACAGCATCTTGTCACACCGACGCGAATCCAAATTGTAACGCTAAATCATAACACCACATCCTTGCAGTCGTGAGAAAAAACTATGATTACGCCAAACGCCGCTATATCATCGGGGGATTCGTGGTCCTGATAGCGATTATCTACGCCTTCAGGCTATTTGATTTGCAAATCAATGACAGCCGTTACAAAGAGTCGGCCGACACCAACGCCTTTCTTCGCAAAACCGTATACCCCTCGCGCGGACTAATATACGATCGTAACGGTAAATTGGTGGTTTTCAATCAACCGGCCTACGATGTAATGCTGGTACCACGCGATGTCACGACATTTGACACTATAGACTTCTGCAACACCCTCGGCATAACCGTTGAGACACTACGCCAGCGCTTCGAAGATATGCGCGACCGCCATCTCAACCCCGGATACTCATCATATACGCCCCAAGTACTGATGACCCACTTGTCGGCCCAAGACTACGGACGATTGCAGGAAAAGCTCTACAAATTCCCCGGTATATTCATCCAAAAGCGCATTTTGCGTCAGTATAACACCACAAGTGCCGCCAACATCTTGGGCAACATCCGCGAAGTCAACGCACAAGATATTGCAGATGACCCCTACTACGCCGCCGGCGACTATACCGGCGACCTCGGCGTAGAGCGAAGTTACGAACGATACTTACGCGGCAATAAAGGCGTGGAAATCTTGATACGCGATGCTCATGGCCGCATCCAAGGCAAGTATGACGGCGGAGCACACGATATAGCCCCCGTTTCGGGACGCGACCTGACACTGAGCATCGATATGCAGCTACAACAATATGCAGAGTCGCTGATGGTGGGCAAGCGCGGCGCAGTCGTTGCCATCGAGCCGGAGACGGGCGAAATATTGTGTATGGTATCTACGCCCACCTACGACCCCTCGCTATTGGTGGGCCGCAACCGCGGAGCCAATTACAAAGCACTTACGCGTGACCCGTCACACCCGTTGTTCGACCGTGCGCTGATGACCTCCTACCCTCCGGGCTCGACATTCAAACCGACCCAAGGCCTGATTTTGCTACAAGAAGGCATTATCACCACCGCCACCACCTACCCATGCCACCATGGATATATCAGCGGAAGACTTCGCGTCGGATGCCACAGCCATGCAAGCCCATTGTCGCTGAAACCGGCTTTGCAAACCTCTTGCAATGCCTTCTTCTGCTATGGCTTCAAAGCTATGATTGACCGCCGCAGCAAGTACGGCAATGCAGCAAATGCCTTTGAGGTGTGGAAGAAGCACCTCGTAAGTATGGGCTACGGATACCGTCTCGGTGTAGACCTGCCCGGCGAAAGCCGAGGATTTATCCCCAACGATCGTTTCTACAACAAGATATATGGCAAGGGGCATTGGAGTGCCAACACAATAATCTCCGTGTCTATCGGTCAAGGCGAAATCGGCGCCACTCCCGTGCAAATTGCCAACCTTTGCGCCACCATCGCCAATCGCGGATGGTTCATAACCCCTCACGTAGTCAAGGCGATAAGCGACACTGTTATGGATAAAAAGTTGCTGCGCGTGCGCCGTCCCACCATCGAGCCGCGCTATTACCGCGACGTAGCCGAAGGCATGCGCATGGCCGTTACCGGAGGCACCTGCCGCCGCGGAGCTATTCCCGGCATCGAAATGGCCGGAAAGACCGGCACGGCACAAAATCCTCATGGCAAGGATCACAGCGCCTTCATCGGGTTTGCGCCATACGACCATCCCAAAATTGCGGTATGCGTATACGTCGAGAATGCCGGATTCGGCGCCACCTTCGGCGTCCCCATCGGCAGCCTCGTCATCGAAAAATACCTTACCGGAACCATCTCGCCGACACGCAAACACCTCGAACAAAGTATGCTAACATCTTCGCTGCACTATGTTGACAAGAAGAAATGAATCGGACACGGTGCTGCGCACCCTTGATTGGCCTACCCTCATCATATATTTGATAATGGTACTGGCCGGCGTCATAAGCATATATGCCGCCAGCTACGACTACGATGACGCTTCCATATTGTCCTTTGACGAATTCTCGGGCAAACAAACTCTATGGATTGGCTTGGGACTATGCATCGGAGGCATCATCATGCTCATCGAGGTTCGTATGTTTGAGACTTATGCCTACCCTATATACGTACTGACATTATTGCTGTTATTGGTCACACCATTTCTGGCGCCGGACATCAAAGGGTCACGCTCCTGGCTTGTGCTCGGCCCTATGAGCCTACAGCCTGCCGAATTTGCCAAATTCGCCACAGCTTTGGCCTTGGCCAAACTTTTCAGCGGCTACAATTTCCTGCTCAACGCCAAGATAAGTAACTATGTACGCGCAATTGCCATTATCATTATTCCGGTATTTCTGATATTGGCTCAAAAGGAGACCGGATCGGCACTGACCTTTATGGCGCTTTTCTTCGTACTATATCGAGAAGGCATGAGCGGTATCATCCTCTTTGCAGCAGCTATGGCCGTGATTATCTTTGTCGTAGCAGTCAAATTCACCGAAGGTGCAATTATAGGTATCGCCACCGGCCAATTTTGGATTTTGGTGCTGGTGGCTATAGCTCTTGCCGTGATGATGTTTATATATTGTCGACGTTGGGAAGTGGCACGCAACGTGCTGCTATGGCTCGGCGGTTACGGCATAGTCCTCTGGCTTGTAGCGACTTTTACCGACATCCAGCTGCCCGGTATGGCTTTAATGCTGATTATGCTGGCTGTACCCTGCATCTACCTCGTGATTATGTCCATACGCGGAGGTATACGTTCACGCAAATTACTGATACCCGTGGCCGCCGTCATCACTTCGGTGTGCTTTATGTTCAGTGTACATGCCGCCTTCAACCAGCTACAGCCTCACCAGCAACTGCGTATCAAGGTAGTGCTCGGCATCGAGGAAGACCTGCGCGGCGCCGGATACAATGTCAATCAGTCGAAAATTGCCATTGGTAGCGGCGGATTTGCAGGCAAAGGTTTTTTGGAAGGCACACAAACCAAGTTGAAATATGTACCCGAACAGCATACCGACTTCATATTCTGCGCCATAGGCGAAGAAGAAGGATTCTGGGGCACTATGCTTGTTTTAGCGCTATTCGTAGCATTGATACTGCGCGTACTGGCCATTGCCGAGCGCCAGCCCACCACCTTTGGCCGAGTCTACGGCTATTGCGTTGCTTCGTTTTTAATATTTCACTTTTGCATAAATATCGGGATGGTCATCGGTCTGTGTCCGGTCATAGGCATTCCCTTGCCATTCTTCAGCTACGGAGGTTCGTCTCTCTGGGGCTTCACCATACTATTGTTTATCCTGCTGCGCATCGATGCCGGCCGCCGCGAAGTCCTGTCATATTGACACATCTAATGCGCATCGTAAGTCCCATATATTGGCGAATATAGTCGTGATTGACGCCTACCTGCGACCTTATATCCGTACAACGGATATCATCCTGACGCAAAAAAATAAAGAGTCATAGTCTCAAAGCCAAACAAATGCGTAGAAGCCACGTCATTCAGCCATTTTTTTTTGTAAATTTGCGCTATGATACATACTACAATATTTAGAAGCGCCGTTGTTGCCTGCGGACTTGCAGCAACATTGTCATCGTGGGCTGCACCCATAGACATACACTACGGCGGTGCCGCCAATATGCAGACATCTTCGGGCGCTTTCGCTCCCTATATGATAGCGTCCTGGAACTACGGACGAACCTCGGCCAAAAACGCAGCGACAGCCGATGTATGGGCACATAAGGATCTCGACCTATCGCGCCGCTTTGACTGGGCCGCCGGTGTGGAGGTACTGGCCGGATATTCGCACAAGCAGTCCTACGACCGCTACAACGCAGCCACCGATACTTGGATTACACATCGCAACGGCGCCGCCACTATATGGCTTCAACAGTTGTACGCATCCGTCAAATACCGCGGCGTATTTCTCGCTGCCGGAATGCAGGAGCAAGCCGGCATACTGGTGGACAACAACTTATCCTCGGGCGACCTGGTACAAAGCAACAACGCGCGCCCTATTCCGCAAGTACGTGCCGGATTTGTCGACTTCCAAGACATCCCCCTTACAAATGGATGGGTGCAAATCGAAGGACAAATTACATACGGCAAATTTGCTCATAACGACTGGTTGCGCGCCCAGTACAATATGTGGAACAGCCACTTGGCTACAGGCGAGCTATACACCTACAAACGTATATACTTCCGCACCAAGCCATCCAAGCCATTGTCCGTAACCATAGGCGCCCAATGCGCCGGGCACTTTGGCGGCGTCACTCGCTTTTACAGCGAAGGTAAGATGGTCTCCGAAGTCAAAAACCGTTCAGACGCCAAGGCTTTTTGGGAAATGCTTATTCCCGGACGCGGCAACGGCGACGGATGGGTGGAAGGCAGCAGCCTCGGATCTTGGGATTTCAATGCCCGCTACCGATTTGCCGGCGGACAGGAACTCTCCGGCTATTTTCAGTGGCTGTGGGAAGACGGTTCATCTATGGCCAAGCGCAATAAATGGGACGGCCTGTGGGGCATCCGCTGGCACAACCCGCAAGGCAAATGGCTGCACACCGCCGTAGTCGAGTATATAGATATGCGCGACCAAAGCGGGCCAATGCACTGGGCTCCGAACGACCGCCCCGGTACCACCATCACAAACGAAGCCTCCGGTGCCGATGACTACTACAACAACTCATCTTTCAACGCACACCATAACTACGGCATGGCCATAGGCTCGCCATTCACCGTTGCACCACTATACAATCGCGACGGCTATCCTCAATTTCTACACACGCGCACCAGCGGATTTCATGCCGCCGCTGCCGGTAGCATATCTTCGACACCCTTGGACTGGACTGTCAAGTTGTCGTGGGCTCAAGCCCGTGGCAACGGACGGCTGAACACACCCAAGCAACTGCACGACACATCAGCAATGGTACGCCTTGACTGGGATGCATCCAAAGTATGTCCGGGTCTAAGCATTGCCGCCACCGCCGCCTTTGACGCCGGCGACCTGCGCGGCGACAATTTTGGCGCACTTGTCACCATCGCTTATCGCGGACTGCTTTCCATCAAATAACACGCATACACTATGGCATACAGACATACAAGCGCCTCGCTATTCGGCGCAATCGCGCTGCTCCTGGCCACTATCACAGCCGGATGCGTCACCAATAACGGCGACATCGGCAACCTATATGGTATCTGGCGGCTGGAAGAATTGGTAGTAGACGGTACAGAGGTAACTCAGCCCGAAGCAGACGGAAGCTACACCTCTTGGCAGTTCCAAAACAACATCATCGAAATACTGCGTACAACTCCGCGCCACGACAGAATTGCTCGCAACGGTACATGGTCCCGCCCATCAGACAAGACGATGACTTTCGACTTTACACACGGAGACAACACCTATGCCCCGGGGACAGACCTATACCGAGCACCCGAGTGGATCTTATTCCCCGAAGGACTTAGCACATTCGATATCATCACCGATGATGGCAAGCGGCTTATACTCCAATACACCGACGACAGACACTCGGTACGCTACACCCTCGTCAAGGATTGGTAAAGACCTCTGCACATTACCATAAGTACCGCATTCCACCGGACAATTAAACAAGTCGAAAGACATATCCAATAATATGATAAATAAAGACAAAATCGTATTAGTCACCGGAGCTGACGGATTTATAGGCTCGCATTTGGTCGAACTGCTGTTGGCACACGGCTACCGCGTGCGCGCACTTTCGCAATACAACAGCTTCAATTATTGGGGCTGGCTCGAGGACATCGCGCAAAACGACCGTCTCGAAGTGGTATGCGGCGATGTGCGCGACCCCAACTATTGTCGCGAGATTGCACGCGACTGCGGCACGATATTCCACCTGGCGGCTCTTATCGCCATTCCTTACAGTTATGTAGCGCCCGACAGCTACGTTGACACCAACATCCGTGGCACGCTCAATATGTGTCAAGCAGCACGCGATGCCCGGTGCGACCGCATCATTGTCACTTCCACCAGCGAGGTATACGGCACCGCTCAATACGTTCCCATAGACGAGAAACACCCTCGACAACCCCAGTCGCCATATTCGGCTACTAAGATCGGCGCAGATGCCATTGCCACAAGTTTCTACAACGCTTTCGGGCTCCCGGTAGTCATCGCACGACCCTTCAACACCTACGGACCACGTCAAAGCGCTCGCGCCATTATACCGACCATTATCGGACAGATAGCCTCGGGCAAGCGGCAGATTACAGTGGGAGACTTGACCCCCACTCGCGATTTCAACTACGTAGGCGATACCGTACGCGGATTTCTCGCTTTGGCACAGGCCGAAGGCATTGAAGGTCGAGACATCAACATCGCTTCCGGCTCGGAAATATCCATGCGACAGACACTTGACACCATAGCTTCGCTCATGAACGCCGAAGTGAATTTCGTGACCGACCCGGCTCGTCTGCGTCCGGCCAACAGCGAAGTCTTCCGCCTTTGCGGCGACAATACGCTGATAACTACACTCACCGATTGGCGTCCGAGCCGGTCGCTTGAAGACGGACTCCGTGCCACCATCGATTGGTTTGTACGTCCCGAAAACCTGGCCAAGTATAAGACTGATATCTACAACCGATGAGCAACTTCGATGCCACGGCAAAAGTTTCAGCCGATATTGTACTCATCGGCGGCGGCGGACATGCCCGATCATTAGTCGATGTCCTGGGATTGGAACACATCGCCGGATACGTCTCGCCACAGCCGGCCGAAGCCATGAACCCTCTGACATGGCTGGGTAATGATGACACATTCATTTCAGAGTCTGAGGCCGCTGACCGCACCACATCGGTACACATCACCCTGATTAGCGGGCACGACGGCAATATGCTTCCGCGCCACAAAGTCATTGAGCTATACAAAGGATTCAGACATCCGGCAGTGGTAGCCACAGATGCCACCATATCGTCCACGGCACATATTGCAGACGGCTGCGCTGTGATGCATCGCGCCTATCTCGGGCCGGGAGCAGCCATCGGCACTTTTTCGGTAATCAATACCGGAGCTATCATCGAACACGACGTACACATAGGCACCAATACCTTTGTAGGCCCGGGCGCTGTCATCTGCGGAGGAGTGTCCATAGGCGATGACTGCTACATCGGCGCAGGCGCTAAGATCCGCAATGGCGTCACCATAGTCGGCCGAACAGTCATCGGAATGGGAGCCATTGTCTCAAACGACATAAAACATAGCGGGACATACGTCGGATGCCCTGCACGCCCTTTGGATAAGAAGTGAAGTGAGGGCCGACTAATTCAATTCCATAGCATACTGCAAATGTCTAAGCACACAATCATCATAGCCGAAGCCGGCGTCAACCACAACGGGCGTCTCGACCTGGCCCTGCGACTTGTGGACGCCGCTGCCGCTGCCGGCGCCGATTACGTCAAATTTCAGACGTTCAAAGCCAAAGACTTGGTTACGGCCACTGCGTCACGAGCCGTATACCAGCAGCAGGCATGTCCTCAGGATAAGGATGACAGCCAAATGGCAATGCTCAGCGCTCTCGAATTGTCCTACGAAGACTTCAAGACCCTGGCGCAGCACAGCCGCAAACGACATATCGGCTTTATGAGCACACCTTTTGACCTGAATTCCATCGAATTCCTTGCCTCTGTGGGTATGGACTATTGGAAAATCCCTTCGGGCGAAATCACCGACCTGCCATACCTACGCGCCATCGCCGTCCACCCAGGCAAGGTGATAATGTCCACCGGAATGTCCACCATAGTCGAAGTCGAAGCCGCACTACACGCTCTCGAAAGCGCAGGAAAATCTCGGCGCGACATCATCCTACTGCACTGTACCACCCAGTATCCAGCGCCGCTCGAAAGCGTCAACCTACGCGCCATGGACACTCTGTCCACCTTGGGCTGCGCCGCCGTGGGATATAGCGACCATACCAAAGGCATAACCGTGCCTATCGCAGCAGCAGCCCGCGGAGCCGCCGTCATCGAGAAGCATTTTACGCTCAGCCGTCAGATGGAAGGGCCGGACCATAAGGCTTCGCTCGAACCGTCCGAATTGGCCGATATGGTCCGTGCCATACGTGATGTCGAGATTGCTCTGGGCTCTCCGCAGAAAGTCGTTACAGCCGCCGAGAGCGCCAATGTCGCCGTAGCCCGCCGCAGCATCGTTGCAGCACGACATATTGCCAAAGGACAAATCATTACAGCCGACGATATTACTGCAAAACGTCCCGGCACCGGACTATCACCAATGCTATGGGACAAAGTAATAGGCTCCATAGCCTCTCACGACTACGAGACAAACGAGTTTATCGAATTAAGCTGACATTACAGTTGCTATAGTCAAAGAGCGCGACACCCGAAGCCCATCCGAAGATACGGCGTAACAATATACAATTCAACTCCAAAGTGGCCATACTCGCACAAATAGACAATATCACCAAAAGCTACGGCGACCGTATGCTCTTGGACTCCATATCCTTCGGCATCAACGAAGGCGACAAAATAGGTCTGATAGCAAAAAACGGCACCGGAAAGACTACGCTGCTGCGCATCATCGCCGGAAAGGAGGAGGCCGACAGCGGGACAATAGTATTCCGCAACGACCTGCGCATAGCAATACTCGAACAAAATCCCGAATTTGCGGATGACAGTGTCACCGCAGCCGATGCAGCCCCTGAATTAGGCAATGAGGCCTCGGAAGCACACAGTCGATACATACGATTGTTGTCCGGACTGGGCGTCAACGATACTTCCGTGCCGCTTGCCAAGCTCTCCGGCGGTCAACGCAAACGCGTAGCTATGGCACGAGCTATAGCCACCGAGCCGCAACTTCTGATACTGGACGAGCCCACCAACCACCTGGACATCAACGCTATCGAGTGGCTGGAAGCATACTTGGCCAAAGCACGTATGACGCTGCTGATGGTGACGCACGACCGATACTTTCTGGACCGCGTATGCAGCAAAATCATCGAAATAGATCGCACTCAAATATATACTTACGACGGCAATTACGACTACTTTTTGCGGCGACGTGCCGAGCGCATCAGCGCCATGTCCGCCGAATTGGATCGCGTCAACAACCTGCTGCGCAAGGAGCAGGATTGGATGTCGCGACAGCCGCAGGCACGCGCCGGCAAAGCCAGATACCGCATCGAGCAGTTTTACAACCTCAAGGAACGCAGCCGCGTCAACCTCACAGAACGAAACGTCGATCTCGGCAACGCATCCAAAGTCTACATAGGTAGCAAAATTTTCGAGGCTCGTCACATCTCCAAGTCCTTTGGCGACCGTGTCATCGTGCGCGACTTCTCCTACGACTTTGCACGCGGCGAGAAAGTCGGAATTATCGGCGCTAACGGCATAGGCAAATCCACCTTCGTCAAAATGCTCCTGGGATTGGTGCCGCAAGACAGCGGCGAGTGGAACATCGGCGAGACAGTGCGTTTCGGCTACTACAGCCAGGACGGCTTTGCACCGGCACCCGGCAAGCGCGTCATCGACGTCATCACCGACATCGCCGATGACATCGAATACGAAGGCTCACGGCTCAACGCCTCGCAACTGCTCAAGCGCTTTCTCTTTGACGTCCCCGCCCAGCAAAAGTACGCCGAAACCCTTAGCGGCGGCGAGCTGTGCCGTCTGCACCTTGCCACCGTGCTGATGCGACGTCCCAACTTCCTGATATTGGACGAACCCACCAACGACCTTGATATTGTCACCCTGGGCATACTCGAGGAGTACCTCACCAAGTTCAATGGCTGCGCCATCATCATCAGCCACGACCGATACTTTCTGGACAATATCGTAGACCACATCTTTGTCCTCGAAGGCGATGGCGTCATCCGCGACTTCCCCGGCAATTACAGCGATTACCGCGCTTGGCGTGCCGAGCAAAACTCACAAGCGCCGGCTCAACGTACACAATCGCAGAACGTCAAAATCAAGACACCCCAGCGCCGACGCCGCAGCTTCAAGGAGCAACGCGAATTTGAGGCACTGACCGCCGAGATAGACGCCCTCACCGCCGAGCGTACTTCGCTGGAAGCCGCCTTTGCCGGCACTCCCGCACCCGATGCAGACATCGCAGCCATGAGCACCCGTTACAGCCAAGTCAAAGACCTCCTCGACCAAAAAGAAATGCGCTGGCTCGAACTCTCCGAAATCGAATAACCGCTCCGGCATTGAATAACCGCTCTTATTGACATAAATGCAAGGCCGCCGGAACTACACTTTATCCGGCGGCCTTGCTTATGAGTTTATATGCCTAAAAACAGGCTTTGGCGATGTCAACGCAGGATCTTGGTACAGCGGCGTGTGCCATCGCTGTAGATGTCCGTGCGGATGGTGATACCGCGCTCGGCCGATGTTTCGAGACGTATGCCGTATAGGTCGTGATACTCGGTGGCAACGACTTGAGTCTCGTCCGCCGTCACGTCATTCACTCCGTCTTTGATGGGCAGAATCGTCTTGAAATTCTTCCATCCAGGAGCGGCCTTGTATGCCTCGATAGCTTCCTCGGGTACAAATAACGTAGCACGGTCACACATTGTAGGATAGTATCCGTATGGGTATGGGTCTTCCGGATCAACTTTCGGATATTGTGGGTCTTGCTCTGATTTTTCGAGGTCGAAGGCCCAGGCGCTTGCTATAGGAGGAGACATATATTCACAGACAATTGTTTTGATTCTATATGAATTTGGGCAAAAGCAATCACCCAGCACAGGCACTTTTGCGGTGTCGGCCGATTTTGCTATCTTCATATACTCAAGATTAAATGCCGATAGAGAGAAATTGTGCATCTCCATGCTGCCCGGAATTATTATGCTATCATTATCACAGACAACACCGTGACATGGGCATTGCGTCAATCCATCTTCAAAGATGATATATGAAGCAGGTATATATGTGTGTTCTCTAAAATTAGTCAATGTCTTTGGAATGAACAGTGTATCCGACTTATACGTCAAACCGAAAAGTTCGGTAACGCTTGTCGGAATATTTATGCTTTTGACTTTTCTTTGTTCAGATAGGCCGCAAATTCTTTTTATCGTTTCCGGCAAGTTTATTTCTAAGGACGAATCTTCGTTTTCTGCATAGGCAGATAAGCCATGAAAGATTACGATATCATACTCCTTTCCCTCGATGACAACGGAAGAAGGTATGTTGATTTTTCCTGAGAATTTCAGAGACTTGTCTTCAGAGAGTATCACGTAAGCACCTGTATGGTCAACCTTGCCTGTTGCGGCATCAGCATCTGTCACGACAATGTATTCTATGCCGTTGACATTATATGTGGGTTTGCCATTATAGGTGCGGCCCGTCTTAAACGCAAAGACTTGTACCTCCATACCTAAAAGCATAAGCAATATAACTATTATTGTTCGTTTCATATCTTACTGCTTTAGTAATTTGTATGTATCCATTACTTCGTCATCCACCATCATCGAAATAACGCAGATGCCTGTCGGCGAATTGTCAAGGTATAGCGTGGGTCAGTTTTTTCCCGAGCTCGGCCCAATAGCTGTAAGTGGCGTATGACTCGTATTATTGATGTCGGTGATGGTGCGGTCGATGCGGTTTAGTGTGAGCGAGACGGACATGCCGTCATCGGTCTTGGACATCCTGAAGTCGTAAGGGTCGGCATCCGAGTCCACACTTGGCAGGATAAAGCCTCCGGGCGTGGCTGTCTGTGCATACGCACAGCACATGCCCAGAGCCACTGCCGTCAGCAGCGCTTTCAGTCGTCTGGTGGTTCTGTTCATAATAAATTAGGTATTAGGTTAATATTGTTCCCTCCTTTTCCGAGAGCCACAAGTGATGTCTAAGAGGCAACCGGAGATAGAAAGGATGTTTTCGCAGCAAATATACACACTTATTCCTCCGAATGCAAATTTTTGAAGAATTATTCTCCGAAATATTTTTCAAAACGCAATATAATAGGTTAAAATGTGTATTTCAGCAGATTATAAGATATACGCAACAAGCAAAAAACGGCACAAACCGACTTTCATTCACATTCTCCACACACCGGTGAGCAATTTTAGCACAAAAAAATGGCGGGCGTGTCATCATCCGAGAGACACGCCCGCTGTTATTTTAGGGGGAAGTCGTTATATGCTTAGCGTACAAGCACCTTGTGCGCCGTTCCGTCTACGGTGACGATATACAAACCGGGAGCGGAGACGCTCAGCGAAGGCTGGAGGCTGCCGGCAACATTGTAAACCGTGGCGGTGGTGTACTCGCCGTCGATTACAATCTCGCGGCCATCGGCATAGACTTTGACTGCCGTTGTCGGGTCGGCATCCACGGTGACATCATCCACGCCGAGGACGGATTTCGTGCCGAGGACGATATAGCCGTTGGCCGGTATGGCGCATTTGACCGTCGTGCCGCTAAATGTCGGCGTGGCCGTCAGATTTTTACTTGAGCTGAGGATCTGGTAGTTGGATGCGGAAATCTTCTGCACCGAGTAGCCCACAGTCTTGGTTGCGCCGTCTACGTTGGGATTTATGAGGGCGATGATTTCGTCATCGCCGTTATTGAGGCGAATAATTCGGTTGGTGCTGAAGGACTGAGTATTCATACCCACCTGGGTGAACGTTCCGTTGACAAAGAGGTCGGCGTTGTTGCGACGGAGGTTACACATGGCCTGATAAGCCTCGAAAATGCCGACGCGATCTGTTGCGTCTTTGTAGTACCATACCACTGTCTTGGGGTCGGTATTGTTGCTATTGTCGGAGTTCTTGGTGGTTTGGTCGGCGCCGAACTCTCCGAACTGCCAAATCATCTTCGGACCGGGAGTAAGCAGCATCTGCACAGCCAGTTGTGCCAAGCGGTACGAACGTTTGTTTTGGTCTTCTTTGACCGAGCCGTAGCCGTATGCTTTCTGCTTGTAGCCTACGCGTTCTTCGTCATGGCTCTCGGCGTATGCCACCGTCGAGAATGCCGTACGGCTGTCGGAGGTGGACAGGAAGCGCTCGAGATTGGAGCCGGAGGCATAACCCATACCGAATTGGCAGGAGTTGTAGTTGATATTGGCCCAATTGAGTTGTCCGTCGGCTGCCATCTCGTTTTCTTCCTTAGCGGCGGCGAGGTTCTCGTTGATATGTATTCCGTTGGGTTTGACGGCCTTGATGGCTGCATGGAGGTCTTTCATCACGGCTACGCGCGAAGCATTGTATGCTTCCGTACCGGAGGGATAGGATGTGCCGAGGCCCTTGACTAGGTCAAAGCGGAAGCCGTCAACGTTGTAAGCTGTCATCCAGTACTTGATGGCGTCTTTCCATTGCTGACGTACCAGCGGGTTTTCCTGCTTCCAGTCGTTGAGTACGCTGTAGTCGTGCGGCGCGGTCTTGTTATAGAATGGGTTGGAGGCTATGGGGTACATCTGGTACCAAGGGTGCAGGCCATCGCTTTGGTTGAATACGATGTCAAGGACGACAGCTATGCCGTTTTGGTGGCACAATTCCACGAAGTCCTTGAGGTCTTTGGGCGAGCCGTAGGCCTTGTCCGGAGCCATATAGAAGTTGGTATTGTAGCCCCACGAGTTGTTGCCGTTGAATTCCATAACAGGCATCAGCTCGATGGCATTTATGCCGAGGCTGCGCAGATATGGTATTTTCTCAATGGCTTTGCGCAGGGTGCCTTCGCCCTTGGCCTGACGGTCCGTGCCGGTGAAATCGCGCACCAGCAATTCATAGATTGTCAGATTGCGGTGGTCGGGAATGGTGAAATCGCTGAATTTGTAGTTGCCGTCGAGGTCGCCACGATATACGGCCAGCATTGTGTCGTCAAATTTCTCGTACGGATACTTGGGCATATCCGGCCAGATGGAAGAGTCGAGCCATTTGTCGCTATAGGGGTCGAGAACCATGTGCGCATAGGGGTCGCCCACTTTGGTGGTGCCGTCTACAATGTAGTAGTACGGATACCATACATTGTCCTTAAGGTCGCTGACCGTGCGGAAGAAGTAGCGCTGACCGTTGTAGTCCTGATATTTCATCTCGCATTGATTGGCAACTGTCGAGTAGTTGCTCCATGCGCCAACGAGCATCACGTTCTTCTTACCGGGAGCGGCGATACAGAAGGTCACGGTGCCGTCGGCGTTCTTCACGGCGCCCATCTTGGGCACGCCGCCTGGGTATGTACCTGCCGGCGAATCGGTGATGTAGCTCACCGTATAGGTCTTGGTCATGGTCTTGCTGCCGTCATTAGTCGTAGCCACAGCCTTGAAGTCGTAAGTGCCGGGGGTATTCATATTATACTCGGAGGAATAAGTAGTGGCGTTGGTCTTGCGGCCAAAGCGGAAGGTGCCGTTGTAAAGCTCTATCGTGCACGCCTCGGTGGTATTGACCGTAAGCGTGGCCTTAGCCTCGGCTGTGATAACCTTGGGAGTGGACACATTCAGGGCCATCTGGAAACCCGGTTCGAGGACGTCTACAAGGATATCGCCGCCGGAAGATGTCTTGCCTTCTTTGGTGCAGTCGCCGGTACGGAAAACCAAAGCAATCTTTTGTACGGTCTCTGTCGCATCGGTGATACCGAAATAGGTGCGGATGTCGCCGATAGACAAGGTGTAGGTGTTGGCCGATACGTATGTCAGCTTGTACTTAGCTGCATTGTCGCCCCATTTGGAAGGCGCATACTTCCAGTCGGATGTGCTGACACTCTTATTGGTAATCACGCCTATATGGGCGTACACCGGGGTGGTCGCGGACAATCCCTTGAGGCCGCCGTTGCCCAGAGGCGAATCGGCGTGGAAAGTCAGTACAACATTCTTACTGGCCTCTTGCAGCAAGGCCGGAGAGGTGGTGACTATCTGTGCAGAAGCTACGGAGATACCCAGCACAAGCGCCGCCACCAAAAATGTGATCAGTCGTTTAATCATATTAGTAGATTGTATTTAATGTATATTATTTATCTCTTTAGTATACACCTATATGTGTATGTCTCGTTGTATCGGACATACACGTAAGCATGATTCTTTTAATCTCTGTGCAAATGTACACATTTTCGGCGAAATACAGCACGTTTTCGACCGAAAGAATATCGACCGACCCCGGACATACTAACTGCAAATATAGCGAATATAGTTATCGAGACATAGCGGTACGGCCGAATGAAGCACATTTAATCTCGTCAAATTAACAAAGATTCGAGGCATAAAATTTTTTTAACAGTGCCATATGTTATGTTTGAAGACACACATACGTCTTATTATCAAAAAAACTAATATATACTATAACACAATCCGATGAAAAAAATTGCGAC
>DLLT01000006.1 GCA_002478045.1 Porphyromonadaceae bacterium UBA7555 | reverse complement strand
GCAGCAGCTATATGAACGCACGGCGCCTCGCCGCCACCGAAACCAATATCGCGTATCGTACCGCCGACCACTTGCGCTGGCAGCAACTTGATTTTGTCGTGGGAATAGAGATACACCTATCAAACAACCACAACTGCAGGGGTATCCCGGCAGGAACTTACTACGACATCTGCGACGAGTTGCAGGGAAAGTACCCGAAAGACTTTCAGTTCGTCGGGTGGCATCCACATTGTCGCTGCTATGCTACCTCGATACTAAAAACAGCGGCTGAAATAGAGGCTGACAACGAACGTATAATGGCAGGAGAGAACGTGTCGGAGGGCAGTGAGAACGAGGTAACGGATATTCCCAGCCAGTTCAAGGATTGGATTGAGAACAATAAGGAACGAGCCAAAGGCTGGGAGAGTATGCCGTATTTTGTAAGGGACAACCCCCAATACACTCGCGGCTTTGTGGTGGATACCTACGACCAACCCGAACGGAAGTTTACGAGGGCGCGAAAGACGAAAGACGCTATGTTTACCGCTGTCAAGGAGCTATCTATCCGCTACCCCGAAATCCCCAACACCGAACTCGGAGCAATCTATCATTTCACCCGTGGAGATGTATCTGCGTTTCGCCAGCTCAATAAACAACTTCGCAAGGGAGACGTTAGCGAGTTCAACGAGGCGTTCGCGGCGCTTATGGAACGAGGCTTGAAGAAAATCGAACCAATTATAGCCACAACCTACCGTACTATAAGACTTAATAAAACGAACCTCAAGGAATGGCTAAAAAAAGCGGATGAACCGAGCAACGCCGTAATGACATTCAAGGGATTCACATCATCTTCGCTTGATAGGACGATTGTAGAAAACTTCGCAGAGAAACACGCAGGTAGAAAACCAAACGAGACCGACGTCCTGCTTATCATTCGGGGAAAATCAGGACGTCCGATTGAGAACCTCTCGCAGTTTGGAACATTAAATAACGGACTACCAAATCAACAGGAAGTTATGTTTATCAGAGGACAGCAGTTCCGCGTCCTCTCGTGTCGAAAACTTAATACGGGAGCCTGCGGTTACGAGTTTGAGATTGAAGAGATCTAAAGCCCGTACTTGTTAATGCTCTTATCATCGGCAATCCAACGGTCGTACATAGAATTGTTGCTGGATTGTATCGGTTGTTCTTCATCCTCGCCTTCAGCTTCAGGAGCATCTTCAATACTGTCAATAAGTTCTTCAATTTCTTCAGCAGTCAAAATCCTGCCGTTTTCGTCCATAATTGGCATAACACTTGTTTTTTTGTGAATTACATTGCATTTACACGAGACGCGACCACGCCATAAAAAGCAGACGCGGTCGCGTCTCGCCTTATTTCGTTTCAGAAGGACACCACCGCAATCCGCAGACCGAGCGCCTCGCAGATTTTGGCGACCGTGTCGATGGTCACATTCATGCGTCCGTTTTCGATGCGGCAAAGATGACCGGCATCAAGACCGCAGCGGTCGGCGAGTTCGCGAGCAGACAGGCCTGCGGCATTGCGAGCGCGAGCGATGGCCGAGCCTACAGCCTTGCGAGTGGTGCGCCCGATGGCCGTTGTCCATTCCGAGCGGTCAGACTTCCGTGTATAGGTCTCGGCCTTGATGACCTTGCCGGCGGCATCGGTCAGCGTCATAGACGCGCCTTTGCCCTCCTTAATTTCGGCATCGGTAAAGGGATGAGCGCCGAAGCGCCATTCATCACCGCGATTGTCATCGTACCACTCCTCGTCCGCACCGAGCACGAACTCCTTCGTGTAGAGCGTATGCATGTCGGCGGTATCGAACATCGCGCCGGCATTCAGTTCACCCTCGACGTCCTCGGGGTCATAGTCGCAACGAACGACCGATACCCACACCTTGAGGAAATCGTCCTCATCCTCATAATTGCAGAAGCAGTCACGGCAGTTGTTGACGTTGTAGGCATCAAGCGCATCCAGCGCATCGGCTTCGTAGACTTTATAGGCTTGACATTTGTTTATAGTGTACTTTTGTTAAAACATAAAACAATCACGGAGAGAATATTGGGACACTTCTCTGCAACGCATACAAAATTACTATTTTTTTCGGAATAAGCCAATATTTAACCGCGTATTTTCTTTAAATAATGTATTCGTGTTTGGCAAAAAATCGCTAACTTTGTCAATCGAAAAGCCTTAAGGCTTTGTATGCAGGGCGACACAAATGCCTACCTGCTGCGTTTTTTGAGATTGTATCATTTTTATTTGCCACAACGGCACATGGCAACGCCATAACGTTGCCGAGATGCAGAACCCACACCACTGATACCATCATCGTGCGTTCAGCCTCTCGAAGCCCAAGTGAACGAACATATTATAAAATCAACTACATATTACCCACTATGAACAAACCTGATTTGGGATTCTGGAAGCTATGGAATCTTAGTTTCGGATTTTTCGGCGTCCAAATTGCCTACGCACTCCAGAGTGCGCAGGTCAGCCGAATATTCTCGACCATAGGCGCCGATCCGCATGACCTCAGTTATTTTTGGATTTTGCCGCCGCTGATGGGACTTATAGTGCAACCTATAGTCGGCAGCGCCAGTGACAGGACTTGGAATCGTTTTGGCCGTCGCCTACCCTATCTGCTCGTTGGCGCCGCAGCCGCAATTATTGTGATGTGCTTCTTGCCCAACGCCGGATCGCTTGGCCTATCGGTAAGCACAGCTATAATATTCGGCTTGGTGATGCTGATGTTCCTGGATACGTCCATAAATATGGCTATGCAGCCTTTCAAAATGCTCGTGGGCGATTTTGTCAACGAAAAACAAAAAGGCTTGGCTTATTCGATACAATCCTTCCTCTGCAACGCCGGCAGCGTCGTAGGCTATATATGCCCCATAGTGCTGGCAATGTTTATGTCCAACACGGCTGCGGACGGCGAGGTGCCGGCTACAGTTACATGGTCATTCTACATAGGCGCCGCAGTGCTGCTGCTATGCGTGGTATATACTTTTGCCAAGGTCAAGGAAATGCCGCCGGCCCAGTACGCGGCCTACCATGGCATAGACCCGGTAAAGGCTCAAGCCGATAAGAAAAAAGGCCCCGGGATGCTACGCCTGCTGGCTCGTGCGCCCAAAGTGTTCTGGACTGTGGGCCTTGTACAATTCTTCTGCTGGGCTGCATTCTTGTTTATGTGGTCATACTCAACTGACGCTATCGCCAACCACGTATTCCATGCGCCCTCGGTCATCAAGGTCGATGGCATATCTATTGACGGCAAGGATTACACCGAAAAATACGTCCTCGCTGATGGCAAACCCATCGTGGCTGATGGCAAGCTGGCACTTGGCGGAATCACCGTAGATGGGACACAAATGTCACCTACCACTGTCATCAATGCCTCCGGCGACACTATCGTGGCTAAGGGCGAAGTGGTGTATGTTGCCGGCGTTGCAAAGATCGCGCCTCAGAACGGATGTATTGCTGAAGCCGGCGATAATATCGTGGTGGACGGCAAGGATATCGTCGTCAATCAGGCTGCAACCACATTCTCGGCATTGTCGCAAGTCAAAGCCGGCAAGCACCTGCAACTGGCACACATCTATAAATATGACAAAACTACAAATTCGTATGTAACCGAACAGACCGAAGACATCCCGTATGACGGCGGCGAAATCACCACTGTCGAATCAACGGTTCTTAACGCAGCCTCCAAGGAATACCAAGACGCCGGCGACTGGAACGGCGTACTCCTGGCCATACAGGCCATTGCGGCACTACTGTGGGCTGCCGTGCTGTCCCAGTTCCGCAACCGCCGTCTGGGCTATTCTCTTAGCTTATTAATCGGCGCAATAGGTTTTGTCTCCGTATACTTTGTCACCGATCAGTATGTATTGGGAGTATGCTATGCCCTGATGGGCTGCGCTTGGGCCGCAATGTTAGCTATGCCTTTCACAATACTTACCAATGCTCTCGGCGGCGACCATATCGGCACTTACTTAGGTCTGTTCAACTGCACGATATGTGTCCCGCAAATTGTGGCTGCCATTTTCGGCGGAATGTTGCTCGGTTGTTTCGCCCCGACCGAAACCGGTACGCCCAATACTGTGCTAATGCTTATCAGCTCGGGTATACTGCTTCTACTAGGTTCTCTTGCCGTCTGGAATGTCAAAGAGACATTCGGCAGTAAGAAAACGTCCGAAGCCTGACCCGTCAGGGCTCAACTGCCTTACCTGTTCGGCATTATAACATAAAAAGATTGCGCAAGTTTCATCGTGAGATTTGCGCAATCTTTTTCCATAAAAGTTTGGTCGTAAACAATAGAATGTATAACTTTGCATAAGTCTAAAATTAGAATTATTCCAAAAGCAGAATATATGCAACTTTCAACTGCACAACTCATTGATATATTGTCCAAGGCCGGTATACGCCCGTCGGCACAGCGACTTTCCGTCCTGGAATACATGACTGGGACGACGTGTCATCCTTCGGCCGACCGCATATACGAGGATGTACACGCTATGCAACCCACGCTTTCTCGTTCGACAGTATACAATACGGTCAAACTTTTTGTCGACAAAGGCGTTATAGAAACAGTAGCGGGAGACAACAGCGAGTGCCGCTACGATTTTTTCCATAAGCCGCACGCGCATTTCCAGTGTCGACAATGCCGTAAGGTGTACGACATCCCCTTCGATTTGGACACCATAAGCCGTCCCGAAGGTTTCGACATCGAACATACAATACTGGTATTCACCGGGTTGTGCCCGGATTGTCACGCTTCTCAGCAGGAATGACGCATGCTTAATCACGCATATAAACTCTCAATAGATTACACATATATGAAAGATCTCAAAGGAACCAAAACAGAAAAGAACCTGATGGACGCCTTCGCCGGCGAGTCTCAAGCACGCAACAAGTATTCGTATTACGCTTCCAAGGCGCGCAAAGACGGCTATGAGCAAATTGCCGCCATCTTTGAGGAAACAGCCAACAACGAGAAGGAGCATGCCAAGTTGTGGTTCAAGTTGCTGCATGGTGGAGAGGTGTCCGACACTAAGGCCAACCTGCACGATGCAGCCGAAGGAGAAAACTACGAGTGGACCGACATGTACGAACGTATGGCCATAGAAGCCGAAGAGGAAGGATTCACCGCCATAGCCCAGAAATTCCGCGCTGTGGCTGCCATCGAACGTCATCATGAGGAGCGCTATCGCCGCCTACTGCAGAACATCGAAGAAGGCATAGTGTTTTCGCGTGACGGCGACCGCGTATGGGTATGCCGCAATTGCGGACACATCGTCATCGGTCCTAAAGCCCCTGCCGCTTGTCCTGTATGTGCCCACCCGCAGAGCTACTTCGAACTACGTGCCGACAACTATTAAATCCCGGCGCTCACCCTCTATATAAAATACGGGTCTATAAGCCCAATACGACACAATAAAACGAAACCTTCCTTCTATACAACACTTTTTCCCGGCATCTTTATCTTAGTCAAGTCTAAACCTATACACACCCGGGGGCTTCAGCCGAAGTCCCCGGTATTATTTTTTAGGAGGGTGCTTAAGAGCCGTAGTTATTATGCGCCTCGGTATTGCGATCTATCACTGTAAGCGCGATTCTGTGGACTGTTCCATCCCGATACCGAAAAGAGCAAAGTCGTATGCCACGGGGTCGTCGGGACGCCAGCGACGCAACTCTTCCGTCAGTTCAAACACGGCTTTTCGATCATTTGAACGCCGCTGAATAAGTCCGAGATTACGAGAAACTTCGGCCACGTGTACATCCAACGGAATAAACAATTGCGAAGGCTTGAGAACCTTCCATAGGCCGATGTCTACAATTCCGTCATCACGCACCAGCCATCGCAGAGCCATATTGAGACGCTTAAGCGGCGTTGTAGCGCTCATCGAGATGCAACGCGTGTCCTTACAACCGTCATTAGCCTCGGCCAACGACAATGCCAATGCCTCGGCAAAAGTCCATGCCGGACTCTCGGAGCAATAAGCCCCGGATACGGCGACAAGCGCCTCAAGACTCCCATACCTTGCATAGAGAGAATGTAGGCCGCGCAAGTAGTACTTGAAATTGCGTCCGAAGAATGTTCGGTGTATATTAAGGTCATCGTCCAAGTCTTCGTAGGACTGCGACTTTACGTATTCGTAGGGGGTATTGCCCATAATCTCAAGCATCCGTTGACAATTGCGTACAATCATCTTGCGATTGCCCCATGCTATAGTGGAGCATAGCAGTGCCGAAATCTCTATATCGCGGCTATCTGTAAATAAACGCGGAAATTGCACGGGGTCAGCATCGGCAAAGGAGGGCACATTTATGCGCTCTAAGGCCTGATCAAGCCTTTCGCGTAATTGGCATCTGTCTGCTTGATTGAGAATCGCTGTATCGTGAGTCATATTATAATAAAGCCATGATGAGGGAAGTCATTATATATGAGTGAATTATCGAGGATGAAATGGAGAATATAAAATAATGGCGCCTATTGCTGTACGAGATGACAAATAGGATGTAACACCGTCTGCCAAAATCATCGGTATCTGCCGCATTCACTGCTTAATAGCACAAGACGCCGGCAGAAGTCTACCGGCGTCTTGTTAGGGTGAACAGTGGGGGTCGAACCCACGACCTTCGGAACCACAATCCGACGCTCTAACCAACTGAGCTATGCTCACCATGTCTTGCAAAAGCACTGCAAAGGTACACACTTTTTTTCAGTCACACAAACATTCAAACATTTTTTTCTAAATATTTTTACGCAATTTCATAATTCGCTATATCTAAAAGCCTTATACCATACATCTCAAAGGGATACATCGAACATTCCAAACCCTGTATAGCACGTTTCTAACTTCTAAGCGAACAAAACTGTGCGGCAAAAGGAAGCCGTCCGAACCTCAACTGAACATAAAAGCACTACGCGCCCCGGATCGTCTCGACCCGGGGCGCGATATTAATCTTAAAGCCAGTCTATTACATTACTATCGCATTTGATTGCTATATATAGTATCTATGATGTCGGGGTGTTTTTGAAGTCTTTATATATATGACGGCGACAACAGAAGATAGTTTAATAACCGATCAAAATTTAACGGTTTTTTAACACGCGATAGACTGTCTATATTTTACAGTGCTTTGGTTCCTTCGGCGATTTTCTTGAATTCGTCGAATGGTACTTTCTTTTCTTCGATGGTTACGCAGTTGCGAAGAGTGGCGAAGAGCTTCGTTTCACTTGCAGACTCTACGATACGCGAGCGTGTATTGTTGTCCTTGAGCAAACGCTTGGCGTATTCGGTGATGGTTGCATCGTCCATATTGGTGATGCCGTACTGCAAGAACTGACGATTTGCCACAGCCTTAGCATATTCCAGGACATCGTCTTCTTTGAGTTCGATGTTGAGAACATTGGCGATGCGTTCTTCGATAAGCTGCCATTTGAGTGAGGGAAGCATCTGCTCGTATTCTTTGTCGATATTTTCAACGGTGAGTTCTTCGTCACGAGCTACGAGCCACTTCTTGAGGAATTCGGTGGGAAGTTCCATATCGCCATACTTTTCTATGAAGTAGTTGCGTGCGGTTACATCAAAAAGTTCTTCCGAGTTGCGAGCCAGTTGTGCGGCCAAACCTTCCTTGACGGCAGCTTCGTATGCGGCTTCGTCTTGTACCTTGTCTTTACCGAATACGGAGTCAAAGAATGCCTGGTCATGCTCAGCCTCTTTCATCACGATGATTTCACTGATAGCGAGTACGAAGTCACTATGAACATCAACGGCTATGCTCTTGTCAATATTGAGCATAGATGATAGCTCGGCGGCGTTGCCGTTGCAACTGTCATAGGGGTTGAATACAACCTTGTCATTTACATGCTTGTCAACGAAGAGCGCCTTCTGTTTGTCATCCTTGAAGGTGAAGGGAGCAACTATGGCATCGGTCACCTGAATGGCGCCTTCGTTTTCGTTGACGGTGCCGTCGGCGTTGAGCTGTTGCAACGAACCTTTGATAAGGCTGCGATCATCCGTAACTTCACCGGGTTCCTGTCGGCCGAAGCGCTTGCGCAGTGCTTCGTCTTCGTCTTTGTACATCTGCTCGGATACTTCTATTGCATATCGAGTCAGCTTGACGTTCTTATCTACGGTTATATTAAGTTCGGGAGCAAAACCGATCTCATATTTGAAATCATAGTCTTTGTCTTCGATGTTTATTTCTTTCTTTTCCAAAGGCAGGGGCTCGCCTAGCACGTGAAGTTTGTTGTCGCGAATATGGCGGATGACTGCATCATATACCACATCATTGAGGACTTCGCTCTTGACTTGCTTCCCAAACATTCGGTTGAGAGTTGTCAGAGGTGCATGTCCCTGACGGAATCCGGGAATGACACGTTTGGCACCGATGTTCCGAAGTTCTTTCTTTACCTTGTCTGCGTAATCAGCCTCTACAACGTTTACGTTGATGATACCGTAAACCGCCGAGTTTTTTTCTATCGTTACGTTCATTTGGCGTTGTTATTGGTAGTGTTATATCTTATTTTATTGTCCTTACTTATGTATTTGCGGCGGATATAACTTCCCCACAAAAATGCACGCAAAATTAGCCATTAATATCCACACGTACAAATTTATTTTGACTTTATCCGACTTAGAGCATTCGGCTTTGCAAAAAAAATCGTAAATTTGCAAGCCTTTTCGGCAACTCCGAGTATTGCTGGCATAGCGGATATCGCATAGATAGTCCTCCGAAAAGCGACAAACAAGACTTATACAATACGAAACAACAAAGCATAATACGACATGGCAACAACAGCTGATTTTAAGAATGGTATGTGCCTCGAAATTGACGGCAACTACTTCTTCATCGTTGAATTTCTGCACGTAAAGCCCGGCAAAGGTCCGGCTTTTGTCCGCACCAAATTGAGAAACGTCAAGACCGGACGCATCATTGATAAGACTTGGAACTCGGGTGTCAAGGTGGACGAAGTACGCATCGAACGCCGCCCCTACCAGTATCTGTACAAGGATGATATGGGTTACAACTTTATGCACACCGAGACCTTTGAGCAGGTAGCCATCCCCGGCGAGAGCATCGAGGGCGTACAGTTCCTCAAAGAAGGCGACATCTGCGAGGCTATGGTACACGCCGCTTCGGACACCATCCTCACCTGCGAAATGCCTCAGTCTGTAGTCCTGGAGATTACATATACCGAGCCCGGCATCAAGGGCGATACAGCTACCAACACGCTGAAACCAGCCACTGTGGAAACCGGCGCCGAGGTACGTGTGCCCTTGTTCTGCAACGTTGGCGATAAGGTACGCATCAACACCAGCGATGGCAGCTACGTAGAACGCGTCAAGTAATTACGTCCTCCCCCCCCCAACCGAACAAAGGCGGCCGCGACATCCTATCAAGGTGCCGCGGCCGCTTCGCTCTCGGACACACCACACAGCAGAGGGCTTATTCAGCCCGAGCGTATCGATTACACCGCGCCAACGCCCTACTCCCCCTGAAAAAACGCTCCGGACACTCGGTTTATCATCTTCCGGACATCTCTCGAGATTTGGTCATTAAGCCCAAATAGCGTAATTTTGCCTTACGATGAACAAAACTTCAAAAGAATCCGAAATTGCAGGCCCCGGATTGCAGAAACCGAGCGAGGACAACGATGGCCTCTTTGCACCCGGAGCGGCGGCGTATGTACGCCGTGCCTATCCCATATGGCTCGGACGGCATTGGTGGCTACTTATAGTGCCGGGAGGCTTGGCCATAGCGGCCGTATGGTGGCCGGTATGTATTTTTGTAGCACTGATGGTGGCCCTACTGCTATACCCTTCGATATTATTAATGGTATATCTGAGCTATGCCACATCACAGCGAGCCGTGCAGTGGACCTATCCACGGCGCGTAATCATGGATGATGAGGGACTTTGGATACGCTATGACGCCGGAGACTACAGCTTTGCCTCCAAGGACTGCCACATATCGTGGAGCAAGGTGAGACGTGTAGCCTTCTCCGGTCTCTCGGTCTCGGCCTACTTGTCCTCCGGCCCTTACGATATTATTCCCTTGGGGTGGCCGCTGGAGCAAGAAAAGGCCGAATGGCTTAAGGAACGTCTGACTGTGCTTGGCATAGACTTTGCATAAATACATTAATATAAGTGCCGGGCAGATGACGTGTTTTCTATCATATAGCGCACATTATTTAATGATGTGGACATATATGGCTCGCGACACATCAATTCCGAGGGTATTCTCCACCATACAGACACAGCCCTAATTCAAAAGACACGAAAAATAAGACCTCTTTTCAATGAGCAGAAACGAAACGATAAACCGCCTGCGCAGCATTAACGAAGACATATCAGCCGGACATTTGAACGCAGCTCTGGAACAGATGCAAGCCTTGGCCGAGCAAAAGATGCAATGGGAGGTGGGCGCGGACATCAAAACCGCAATCACCAATTACGGCTATATGCTGTCTTACTTTGCCAAAGGAATTGTTGATCCTGACCTCGAGAGGATCTTCGTGCGTATGCAGTTGGAAGCCTGGGCGCTTTTTGACCGACTGCGTCGTGCCATAGACATCCCGGGATATAGCTCGCTGTACTTTGATATTGTGCGGCTACGGAAGCTTAGAAGCGAAAGTCTTGAGACACTTTTGACGACTTATTACACAGCAATAGAGGCCGATACAGACCTTGTGTCGACATTGGCGTCTGCTGAATTCGAAGGCACGACTTATCGCGGCCAGCAGCCCAAGGAGGAAGCTCTTAAAGCTTTATTCGAATATATCTGGACGTCGCATCCACTCAAGGAGGAGCAACTGGAGCATCTGTTACAAGGAATAGAAACCGTGGCCGTCAAGGGCGAGGAACTCGATATCGAAACATATGCCACTTGTATGATTGCGGCCTTGATGCTCGGCGATTTGCAGTACGCCGATACGGGTCGACAAGTCGCAATAGCTCGTTTGTATATGACTTATGCCGACAGCCGACCGCGCATAGCGGCCACAGCGTTGTGCGCACTCTCTATCATGCTTTTCCGCCACCGCCGCCGTCCCATAGATCCGCAATTGAAGGATATTCTTGCTTCCGTAACCGAAACGGCGACATGGAACCGCGATTTCAAGACGGTTACATTGGAGATGGTGCGTGTACGCAACACCGAGAATGTAGATCGCGCTATGCGTGATGTAATCATCCCCGGCGTCAGCAAGATCCGCGACAGCTTAATGGACCAAATCAAGGATGGCAACATCCCGGCAGAAGGCATTAAGGCCGAGGACCTTGAAAAATTGGAAGCCAATCCCGAATGGGAGAAAATGCTCGAACACAGCGGCATCGCCGATGGACTATGCCGTATGGGTGAGTTGCAGCAGGATGGTGCGGACATTTTTATGAGCACCTTCTCGCACATGAAGAATTACGCATTCTTCAACGATGTAATCAACTGGTTTATACCTTATAACCCAGAGCACTCGCAGATTGTATCTACCGAGGGTGGAGTATGCGGTATGGCACAACTGGCGAAACGTTTGGCCTACCTGTGCGATAATGATAAATACTCTATGGTGCTGTCCGCGTATATGGTCCCGAAAGCGCAGAGAGAATTCATTATCAACCAACTGAATCAGAACTCCGAGCAAATTGCCGAAGCTATTGACCCGAATGAGGCCAATATGTCGACACGAGATGTGGCAGTACGCCGCGCCACTCGCACTTTCCTGCAAAACTACTACCGCTTTGTCAAGCTCTACCGTCGCAAGGGAGAATTTACCGACCCTTATCGCGAAGGCCTCAACTTGCTCACCGTCCCGGCACTGACGCCTTATATGCACGATGAATCGATGGTGTCGCTTCTTGGCGAGTATTATTTCAAATACGAATACTGGGAAGACGCATTGACAGCTTTCCGAAGCCTCGAGGAAGCGGATGCCGCCCCCGAAGCCACTTTGTACCAGAAGATAGGCTATTGCCACGAACAATCGGGCGATATATCCGCTGCACTGGCCGCCTACGAGCATGCCGAGCTATTGAACGACAACAGCCGATGGCTGCTACGGCGCTTGGCCTATACAAATCGCCGTCTCGGTCGCCATGGGCAAGCCCTGAAATACTACAAACGGCTGTCCGAAGCCGCGCCCGAGGATGCAAACGCAATCCTTGCATTAGCCTACGCATATATTCGTCTATCGCGTTGGAGCAAGGCGCTCAACCTCTTACGTAAGGTCGAGTTTACCGATGCGGAAGACACCCGACTGTGGCGCCCTATGGCTTGGGTACTCTTTGCTCTTGGTGATTACGAGTCGGCCCGCAAGTATTGGCAACGAATAAACACCGAGAACCTTACGACCGAAGACCATCTAAATATAGGGCATCTCGAGGCGGCCACGAGCAACATACGGGAGGCCCTAACCCATTACCGCCTTGCACAGCCTGACGACAATACGGAAGCGCTGATAAGGCGCTTGGAAGCCGATGGAGACATACTGCGCAGCGCCGGCATTACCCCGGTAAAAATGACCCTTATCGAAGAGGCACTCCGCAGCGGTCAATAAATCTCGACGACCTGTGGTATTGTTAAATACACGCCATTCATTACACAATTGAATATTAATACATACACCTAAAAACAAAACGACTATGGTAATCCAACGTTGGCAGTCCGTACTGCTGCTTATCTCCGCAATTTTCGTAGCCCTCGCGGGCATCCTACCCTACGCCGTCACGGCCGAAGGCGCCGACGTGTGCGCCGTGCAGACCCCCGTACTGCTGTGCGTAGATATTCTCGTGGCCTTACTGCTGCTGATAGACATTTTCTTATACCGCAATCTGCGCTACCAAATGAAGGTCACTCGCCTTGCCTTAAGCCTCATCGTAGTGCTGGGCGCGACCATTGCCGCATACACCTGCGCCGGCTTCGAAGCTGCTACAATCTCCATCATCGGCGGCATCGTTATGCCGGTGCTGGCACTCGTATCCACCTATGCCGCACTACGTCTGATGCGCCGCGACTACCGCCTGCTCCGTAGCGCCGACCGCCTCCGCTGATCCACGCCGCACCACTCTCCGCAAAATACGTCCGAGACTTTTGAGGTATATGCTCAAAAGCCTCGGACTTTTTTTCGCGACGATTGCCTGCATATTAGATTTTTTTCACTACATTTGCACCGTGACACGCAGAGGCGTGTCGTAGGCCTTAATCGGCCAAGACATATCAATAAACACAAGGTGTTATTCGGCACATTCTTCGTAGTTCAAACTTGGCGGTTCGAATCTTATAAAGAAGATGGAGCTACAATGACACCTGCATCGTTTGCATAAGACATCCGACGCATATTGCGCCGAAGTGTGTATGCATAATCGGTGTGGGGTTATTGTTCCATTGTTTATAAGGGGTACGCCAAGACCTGAACTACCAATGGGACAAATGGATCCTCACACCTTTTCTTTATCCCTTAACGCGGCCGCGAGGGTCAGGACGCACATCTTTCAAACAAACTGCATGAAAAAGATTTTACTCCTTGCGACTATGGCGCTGGCATCATCGTCTGCTTTCGCTGTAATTGACGGGGCCA
>DLLT01000033.1:18464-21884 GCA_002478045.1 Porphyromonadaceae bacterium UBA7555 | reverse complement strand
TGTCCCAATGATGAAGTCAGGACAAAATGGGTGCCCTTTAAGTTTGGTTACACACTCTCTATTCTGTATGAGATTTTGTGTTTTACAGGCTTTTGAGAATGATGGAATTAGCTTTATCGACCACAGAGGTATCGAGACTTGCGAGGTAGATTTGTGTCGTAGCCTCAGAGTCGTGCCCCATACCTTCACTTATGACACTTAAGGGAATTCCTTTTGCTTTGGCAGCCGATGCCCAGCTATGTCGAGCAACATAAAGGGTTAGCGGAATCGTGACTCCAATCATCTTAGCTATCTTTTTGAGGCGATTGTTGATTTGGTAGCCCATATTTCGATAGACACATCTTTCGTTCACTCCTGTATTCTTGATTATGGGAAGAATATAATCTGAGCTGTTTTGCGGGTACTTGTCTAGAAGCATCTGCATTTCCTTAGTCCACTCGATTGTCAGTTGCTGACCTGTTTTTCGGCGTCGATAGGTGATATGACCGTTTTGAAGGTCTGTTTTTTTGAGGAAGGCCATGTCTATGAGGCTCATCCCACGAAGATAAAAGCTCATCATAAACATATCGCGAGCAAAGTCAAGAGAATGTTTGAAGGAAAGGTCAAGAACCTTAATCTTCTTGATGACAGATAAAGGTAAAGCACGCTTGACAGTCTTCTCAACACCTGTATATACTCGTCTGAATGGGTTACGATCTTCGATTTTATCTTGTTCAACAGCCCTGTTATATACAGCTCGCAAAATGCGAGTGTAGAAAGAGATTGTGTTAGGTGTTATCCCTCGGCGCTGATGCCAGGCTTCATATGAAATCATCACGTCTGAAGTGATGCAATCAAGCATAATGTCCTCATCCTGACGGAACTTCTTGAAGCTGTTGAGTGTGGACTTGTACGTCTCGGATGTTCTTATCTTGCCGTTCTGCTTGAGCTTGGCTATCAACCCCTCCATGAAGTTGAACAATGAGTATTCACGAGCATAACGGTTGAACTCGTCGATTACATCATCAGCTGCGTAAGATAGCCCTTCGGCATCCAGCTTGCGATCAATCTTTGTCAACCGCTCTACATCCCAGCGGATGCGCTCACGGATGGAGAGGATAAAGGATTTGCGGTCGCTTGTTTGGGTGGTTGTGACCATTGAACGGTTGTTGTCCCATTCGGACGGGAAGACTTTATGTCCTGTAGGCAGGTGGCGCACTTTTCTTTTGTGGATGATCTGGTAGTATATTGCGCCCTCTTTATCCACGATTGTGGAGGGCCTGAATTTAACTTTTATCGATGCCATTGGCAAAATATTTATGGATTTTCAGAAAATAGTCAACTGATAAGTTATCGGAGTCATAGCAGAGTTGTAGCGTTACACAAAAAATCTTGATATCCTCTCCCGGGTTAATTCGGGGGGGGGTAAAACTCAGAGGCGTTATAACGATTCGTGCAGGTATTGGTAGTCGGGAATATAATAGAAAACGGCTAACCTAGGAATGCAATGTATTGCGCTCGCAGCGGAGACAGGCAATGTGCCAATCATCAAGCATATAGGAGTGTTTTGTTCTTTGCTGCCCCCGGGGTGGTTTGATCGAAGGCCGTAGGGAAGCCACTCCCGGGGGCAAAAGCTGACATTTTCCGGGGATTATCCTCACGACCTTTTTTTGCGACGCAAGCCAAAAAGCGAGGGCGTGAATTTGGGGAAGACGCAGCCATGCCGGGGAGGGTAAAAAACTAAGGTCGGCACCACGTGCCGACCTTACTGCGGATGGTGCCCAGAACAGGACTCGAACCTGCACGTCTCTCAACACTCGCACCTGAAACGAGCGCGTCTACCATTCCGCCACCTGGGCTTTTGTGGTGCAAAGGTAGAAAGTTTTTTTGATACGACAAGCGATTATCTCGGATTTTTTTTATTATTTTGCACTTGAGATGGGCATAGGTGACCGGAGGATTAAGCGTAAAGGCTTTTTTGTGACTTGCCGTGTCACGGTGCTCGGTCGTGTAATTTATTTATAAATAGAGGATTATGGAACAGAAATATAGTATCTTGAAAGAAGGTAAGGTCGTGGCGATGGCCAGCGACCATGCCGGTTACGAGCTCAAGTGTATCATTGAGGGCTACCTTGAGTCAAAGGGTATTGCCTACAAGGATTTCGGCACTCATTCGGAGGAGTCGTGCGATTACCCTGATTTTGCGCATCCGTGCGCCGAGGCTGTCGAATCGGGCGAGTGCTATCCGGGCATCGCGATGTGTGGCACCGGCAACGGCATCTGTATGACGCTGAACAAGCATCAGGGTATACGTGCGGCATTGTGCTGGACGGTGGAGATAGCACGTTTGGCGCGTGCGCATAATGATGCTAATGTATTGGTGCTTCCGGCTCGTTTCATCGAGCCTTCGGATGCTTTGGCTATCGTGGATATGTTCTTGTCGACGCCTTTTGAGGGCGGACGTCACGAGCGCCGCATCGCCAAGATTCCTGTGAAACATTGATGTACTAATCGTTTGGGGCCGCTGTGGGTGTGGCGCGTATGACGTGTCCCATGCGGTCGTATATATATCGGTATCGTGAAGAAGATTGTCTTTCTGCACGGGCTCAATTGGAGCGGCTCGTGTGATATGGCTCGGGCTTTGGCCGAGGGCTTGGTCGGTGAGGCCGAGGTCGTGGCTCCCGACTTGCCTGTCAGTCCGGAGGCGGCTATGACGGTTGCGCTCGACGTCTGCGACCGAGTGCGGCCCGACTTGGTGGCGGGCAGCAGCTACGGCGCTTTTCTGGGTCAGCAGTTGGTGAAAGTGTTCGGCTGTCCGGCGCTGTTGTGCAGCCCGATGCTGCACATGTCCGAATATGTGTCAAGGCGTCTCGGCGTGCATACCTACAAGTCGGCACGTTGTGACGGGGCTGTGTCTTACGAGATTACGCCTACTGTTGTCGAAGAATTTCGCCGCATGGAGGCTCGCCAATTCGACTGTTACGATGAGTTCTATCGCGACCGTGTATGGGGCTTATACGGATCGAAAGATACATTGGCCGATACGCGCGACGAGTTCGGGCGATACTACTCGACTGTCATAGACTACGACGGTCCGCATACAATGCTTCGAGACAATGTGTTGCAGACCCTCGTGCCGGCTGCGCGACGCATCCTCGCGGAGTATCCGTGTATGCCGATGCGTACTTTTATCCATTACAAGGGAGGGCGCTATCGGATGTTGTGCCGTGTTCGTTCGAGCGAGACGCTTGAGCGCATGGTGGCTTATCAGGGGTTGTACGGCGACCGATTGTGCTGGGTGCGTCCCCTGCGAATGTTCTTTGAGCGTGTCTCCGGTTCGGACGGTCGAAGCGTTCCGCGTTTTGCCGAGTGCGCGCCGGACTGACTGCCGCCTTGCTCGCCGAGGCCGATTTCGGCGTTTTTTATCGCCGAGACCTAACC
>DLLT01000033.1:10445-18358 GCA_002478045.1 Porphyromonadaceae bacterium UBA7555 | reverse complement strand
CTAAAACCTAAGCCCTAATACCTAACCACTAAAACCTAATACGTATATATCTGAATTCCGGCGTAATATCGTCCTTGGAGACGCCATTGGTATTCGGTGCCAAAGCGCGTGGGCGGCTGGTCGTACACATATCGGCGTAGCAGGCGCGGCGGCTCGGTCCAATTGTAATGTATGCGAATGGTTTTTGTGGGTGCGGGCGCTTTGCTGCGTTGAGCGAGGCGTGCACATTCGATGACATCGCCTATTTGTTCGTATCGGCGTACATGCTCGACGGTGGCCCATGCTTGATGAGCCGTCACTACGGCCAGTAAGACGATGGCGGCCAGGCGCGTGCTTCGGGTGTTGCGGGTAGGCATTGTCGGTTCGAGCAATCGCAATCCGGCCATCACCGCAAACAACGCTACCGGGGTGAGCGACCGTTGGCCGGTGTGTACGGCTATCGACATCAGCAGAGCCAAGGCCAAAGCTATTGATATGACGGGCATTGTGCCGAGGGCGCGCCACAGTCCGCGGAAGCCGCTGCGCACGGCCGTGGTCACGGCCATAATTGCGAAGAACCACAGCGCCGGCAGGCGTCCCAGCATTTCAAGTCCCGTAAGGAGTCCCGAGCCGGAGGCATCGTTGACGGCCATGCGCTGCCAATTGCCCGGCGCCCAAGTCAGCACAAGACATCCGACAGACAAGGCTATCATTGTCGCCAGCGGCGGACGGCGGTCTTCGCCGCCCCATAGTGCTACGCACCACAGAGCTCCGCAAAGGGGAAGTGCAAAACCCTCGTTGGATGCCCCGACAAGGAATGCCAAGGTGCATTGCAGCCACGCCCGGCGCCGCCCGTATATGGACCACAGCAGTGCCATAACGCCCAGCGATGGCCACAAGTAATTGGGCGCGAGATTGATGGACAGCCACAGCCTGTTCGGATCCGGGAAGGCGTGCAGCCACAGCGTCACCACTACGGCCCACCACAGCACGTTGAGCCTGAGGCGGCGTCCGCATAGGCGTCCGCAGCCGATGACTGCCAGTACAAGCACCGCCATATTCAGTGGATAGAACCATTCGGGCCCGGCCAAGGTCGATATGGCCATCTCGAAGCCGTGAATGAGTATGCGGCCGTTGACGCCGACATAATGGTAGCCCATCGACCGGACGATGTCGCCCGGTCCCTCGACGGGACGCATAGTGGCAAAGGCAAAATAATCGCGCCCTTGTGCATTGTCAAAGCAATAGAAATAGCGCAATTCGTCGCCCGCGGGGTAATGTGCATACATACGTATACATACCGCTACGGCTATGGCCGCGATTAGGGCGGCTATGACGGCGGTGGATGCATGTATGCTCGGGCGTTTCATATAGGTCTTAGGGGCATGCGGCGGTAACGCGTACGGTGATGACCGGCGTCACCGGGTCGTTGGTGATTACAAATACGCGGGCGTCCAGCGGCCTTCCGTCCGAGGGCATAGCCTCGCGTATCAAGCGTATGGAGATGTCGGCACTGCGCCCTTTCTTGACTTTTGAGCCTTTGGGGGCGGTCACTTCCAGCGCCGGCGACAGTGTGTATACGCGCCGCACAATCAGCGCATCGTCTTTGCCGCGGTTGGACAGGCGCAGTACGGCATGACCTTCGTCGCAGGCGATATTGATCAATTCCGAGTCTACGGCGGCCCGGGGGGCGCGCGCCAAAGCCCGCGGCTCCAACTTCGAGAAATCTTCGTGTACGTCCACCGACACTTCGAGCGTGTGCCGTATTTCGGGGTGACGACTGTCGGGAATGATGACTACCGAATCGAGATTGGCTCCATACAGAGGTATTCGGTCGCCGTTGATGTAGAAGCTGAGGCTGAGACGCTCGCCCGGTGGTACGGCGCGCGGTGTTGGCGTCACTTCCAGCCACTTAGGTGCATAGGCCACGGTCGGTGATATGGTGTCGGTGCTGCCGTTGTATCCGTCTGTAAAGACGCTCTTGACATGTCGGCGCATTATTTGACCCAGTATTACCGATGGACGCGCCATTTTCAGCGGGCCAAAGTCCACGGGAAAACGACGCGCAACGGTCTGCGGTGCTCCCACGACGACACCTTTGACAACGAGCACCGAGCGCTTCGGCTCCGTATTTGTGTTGACAAATACAGCTTTGGAGAAACGTCCCGGCCGCCCTTGCGAGTCGTAAGCCACTGTAATCATTGCCGTGTCGCCCGGCGCCAGAGGTCGCGCATCATATCGCGGCGTGGTGCATCCGCACGAAGCCCGCGCCCCGGTGATGACCAGGTCCTCGTTGCCGGTGTTGACGTATCGGAAGACGCATTTGGTAGGCTCCGAGCTTTCGGCAAAGGCGCCGAAATCGTGCTCGGTGCCGTCTATCCAGGTGATTTCGGCATCGGCATGTGCCGCGAGGACGCCGATACATACGGCACCGGCGGCAAGTAGTGCACGAAACAGTTTCATAATAATGCGTATCAGGCTTTTTTACTTGTCTGCGAAGGGTTCGAACATCACTGTGGACAGATACTTCTCGGCGCGGTCGGGGAAGATGACCACGATATTGCTGCCGTCCGGGGCGTCTATGGCTGTACGACGGGCGGCAATCATGGCTGCACCGCTGGACATGCCGGCGAAGATACCCTCGCGCGCAATAATTTGACGTGCCATATCTATGGCCTCCTCCGATTCGATCATTTCCTGTCGGTCGATGCGCGTGGGGTCATAGATGGCCGGAACAATGGCTTCTTCGAGGTTCTTGAGCCCTTGGATGTAGTGGTTGCGTACGGGCTGGGCGCAGACGATTTGTACCTTGGGATTGAGCGCTTTCAGGTAGCGTCCTATGCCCATTATGGTGCCGGATGTGCCTATGGCGCTGACCAGATAGTCGACATGACCGCCGGTTTGAGCCCAAATCTCGTTGGCCGTTACGCGGTAGTGTGCCTGATAGTTGGCTGCATTGCTGAATTGATCGGGCATAAAATATTTCTCCGGTTGCTCGGCCACCATCTTGCGAGCCAGGCGGATGGCGCCGTCGGTGCCGTCCTGCGCCGGGGTGAGTATGACCTCGGCTCCGTAGGAGCGTATCATGCGGCGGCGCTCTATGCTGACACCGGCACTCATGACGATGACCACATGGTAGCCCTTAACGATGCCTACGACGGCGAGACCTATGCCGGTGTTGCCGCTGGTGGGCTCGATGATGGTCTGTCCGGGATGTAGCCGGCCTTCGCTTTCGGCCTGCTCAATCATATTCAGCGCTATACGATCCTTGATGCTTCCGGTGGGATTGAAGCCCTCCACTTTGGCCAAGATGTTGACCCGAGGATTGGGGTTGAGGGCGTGGATGCGTACCATCGGGGTCGAGCCGATGGTCTCGAGAATGTTGTCACAAATCTTCATGACGATGTACGTGTCTTATTAATAAGTGCAATTAAGGTTGTAACCGCTTTAGCTATAATAAATATAACGGCCATAAGAATGACGATAACGGCCGAACAGGGAATATCCATCAGCGAGCTGACAAAAAGACCGCCGATGCAGGTCACCAGGGATACAACTGCCCCGGCCGCCATCAACGGCCCCATACGATGACAGAAAATCTCGGCAATCATCATTGGCAGCGACAACATAGACATCAGCAGCATTACGCCTACAAGACGTATGGTCAACACGATGCATACGGCCACTAATATGGTCATAGTCGTGGTGATGAAGCGCACCGGTAGTCCGGCTACGCGCGCAAAGTCCGGGTCGAAGGCGCAGACAATGATGCGTCGCCATTGCCACGATACAAAGGCGATAAGCACGGCGGTGTATATGGCAAAGGCCGTGATGTCTGTGGCGTTGATAGTGAGGATGTTGCCGAACAGGAAGCTGTTAAGCTCGGGTACATATCCCGGAGATAGGAATACGAAGAGTACACCTATGGCCATACCCAGAGCCCAGATGACGGCGATGGCGCTGTCTTGGCGTACGCGCAGTCGTGCCGACAGCCAGTCGACGCACAGCGACGATCCTACGGCAAAGACCCCGGCCATAAGTACTGGGCTGATACCCAGATAGTATCCTAAGCCCAAACCGCCGAAGCAGGCGTGGGTGACGCCGCCGCAGATGGCCACCATTCGTCGGGTGATAATATATGACCCGATGATGGCGGCGGCCACGGAGATGATGGCTACACCTATGAGTGCCAGCTTGAAAAACGGATATGTCAGTAATTCGGAAATCATAAGTCTAAGTCGTTGATTTGTCGCGAGACGGTGTCCGCGCGTTGTTGTGTGCCGCATCTTCGACGAGCATCATAGCTTCGTCGCGCAGGTCTTCCGGCAGGGCGATGTTGCGTCGGCGTAGGCTGCGTAGCCATTCCGGGGCTTCACCATCGGCCAGGGTAGTGAGCACTTCGCGAAATTGCTCGACCTGTTCGGGTGTATAAGCCGTGGCTTCTATGCCGGCCAGGGCGTCCAGTTCCTCGTCATCGAAATATTCGATGTCGCCGTCCGTGTCGGCAAGCTTTTCGCATACGGCGTGCAGACCGCAACATTCCGAGCTATTGGAGCTGTCGGAATTTTCGGAGTTTGTCGAACTATCGGATTTTTCCGAGCTCGCCGAACTCCCTTGAACGTGACGCTGGAGAGCGTAAGCAACAAGGCCTAAGACGATTAATATGCCGACCAGGATGAGTATGGCGGTCATGCCGGATGCGGGGCTTTAGGTGGGGAATACGTTGGAGTCCAGTCCGGGATCTTGCTTCTCGGACATTTGCTCGCCGAGGGGATTTTGGCCTTCGGGAGGCGCGGTGGCGTCATTGAGGGCTGCTTCGTCCACTTCCTTGAGTGTAAATCCGGCGTTGCGCAGGTCATCCCAAAATCCGGGATAGGATTTGGACACTACTTCCGGGGAGTCTATCACCAGCCCGGGGAGGTACAGCGCCGCCGGAGCAAAGGCCATGGCCATGCGGTGGTCGCCGTAGGTGTCAATGATGGGCAGTGTGCGTATGGGCACGCGGCGTCCTTCCCATCCGATTGAGTCGTCTCCGTCTATTTCGTAGACAGCTCCGATTTTCAGTGCCTCGGTGGACAGTGCTTCCAGTCGGTCGGTTTCCTTGTCGCGTAGTGTATGGACGCCGTGGAATTGGAAGGGGACGCCGAGCATGGTGGCGGCCACGGCCAAAGCCGGGACGAGGTCGGGAGTGGCCGACATATCAAGGTCCAGGCGGCTGTAAACTTCGGGCGAAGCCGACAGGCCCACGCCGTCAATGCGCTTGCCCGTGTCCTCGTCTTCGGGGTTCTGCTCCGAAATGACGCCTAAGCGCTCGAAAATTTCGGCGGCAACGCTGTCGCCTTGCAGTCGGTATCCGAGTTGTAGCCCGGGGAGGGTGACCCATCCCGACGAGAGGGCGGCAATGGCGTACCAATAGGATGCGGCGCTCCAGTCGCGGCCTACCGGCGTCTCGGCCGCCTTGATGTCGGCGGCGGTGCCGTGTATGCACACATCGTTGCCTTCGAGGGCGGCATCTATGCCGCGCAGGCGCAGCATCTCCAGGGTCATGCGCAGGTATGGAGCCGAGGTAACATCGCCTTCGAGGACGATGCGCAGCCCATTGCGCATCAGCGGAGCTACCAGTGCCAAGGCGCTGATGAACTGCGAACTGACAGTGGCATCAATGTTCACCGTGCCGCCTTCGAGCCGACGCCCGCGTATGTGTAGCGGTGCATATCCTTCCGTGCCTTTGGCCTTCTCGCCGTCTGCATCGGTGTATTCGATGTCGGCGCCGAGGCGGCGAAGGGCTTCGACAAGCGGCGCTATGGGGCGGTGGCGCATGCGTTCGATGCCGTCAAGAATGATGTCCGCGCCTTCGGTGGCGGCAAAAAATGCTGCGGCAAAGCGCATAGCTGTGCCGGCGGCGCCTATATCGACGCGTCCCGTACGTGCCGATATCGCTTGCATCAGCGCCCGAGTGTCATCGCAGTCGGCAACGTCTTCGGCTGCCGTGGTGTATCCGCCGACGGCATCGATGACTATTCGACGTGCGCTCTCGCTCTTGCTCAGCGGCAGGGTGACGGTGGCCTGCAGAATTTCTTCGGGGGGGAAGATTGCGTATTTCATTGTGCGTGATATTATTTAGCGTGTCGCTACTTTGCTGCGCGGGCGCAATATTGCACCTCTTACAGGGATTTGCTTATACGGCGGCAGTGGTTACTGGTTCATGATGCGCAGCAACTCGTCATTGTCGCGTGTGCGTTCCATACGTTCTTTGATGAACTCCATGGCTTCGATGCTGTTGCGGTCGCTGAGAAAGTTGCGCAAAATCCACATTCGATTGAGGTTCTCGGCGCGTATGAGCAGGTCATCGCGACGTGTGGACGAGGCTATGATGTCTACGGCCGGGAATATGCGCTTGTTGGAGAGCTTGCGGTCCAGTTGGAGTTCCATATTGCCGGTACCCTTGAATTCCTCGAAGATGACTTCGTCCATCTTGGAAGATGTCTCGGTGAGGGCTGTGGCGATGATGGTGAGCGATCCGCCGTTTTCGATGTTGCGGGCGGCGCCGAAGAAGCGCTTGGGCTTCTGCAGGGCGTTGGCGTCAACACCGCCGCTGAGGATTTTGCCCGAGCCGGGGGCGCAGGTGTTGTATGCGCGTGCCAGGCGGGTAATGGAGTCCAGCAAGATGACTACATCGTGGCCGCATTCGACCATACGCTTGGCCTTTTCGAGGACGATGCCGGCGATGCGTACGTGGCGGTCGGCGGGTTCGTCAAAAGTTGAGGCGATGACTTCGGCGCGCACGGTACGGCGCATATCGGTGACTTCCTCGGGGCGTTCGTCGATGAGGAGAATCATAATGTATGTCTCCGGGTGGTTTTCGGCTATGGCGTTGGCTATATCCTTGAGCAGTATGGTCTTACCGGTCTTGGGCGGTGCTACGATAAGGCCGCGTTGGCCTTTGCCTATGGGAGCGAACATATCGACGACACGTGTCGACAGGTTGCAGGTCTTGCCGGAGGTGAGGTCGAATTTCTCGTTCGGGAACAGCGGCGTGAGGTGCTCGAAGGCTATGCGGTCGCGGATGAAGCGCGGTGTGCGGCCGTTGACGCGCAGCACTTGGCTCAGGGCAAAGTATTTCTCGTTTTCGCGCGGCGGGCGTATGGTACATTCGACCACATCTCCGGTCTTGAGCGCATATTGTTTGATTTGCTGCTGAGTGAGGTAGATGTCATCGGGCGAGGGCATATAGTTGTAATCCGCCGAGCGGAGGTATCCGTAGCCCTGGCTTTCTATTTCGAGTACGCCGCATGTTTCGATGATGTCGGTGAAGTCGAAGCGGCTGTCGACAAACCCCATATTGGCGTTGTTCTTGTTGCGGTTTTTCTTGTTTTTCTTGCCCTGTCCGGGAGGTGCGGGTTGCACCTGGGTGTTGGGCTGCGGGTCGCCGATGGTGATGGGATTGGCGGCGCTTTGCTCGGGCGTCAATATGGGGTGGGTGTAGGGCTGCTGTGCCTGTTGTTGCATTTGCTGCTGTGCCTGCATTTGCCGGCGGCGTTGTTCATCGGCTTCGCGTTCGCGTTGAGAGCGCGGAGTGAAGGTGCGGCCTCCGCCGGATTGGGGGAAGAAGGCGGCGAATGAAGCGTCTTTATTTTCCGGCTGTGTATTGCCTGCATCGTTTTGCTTTGCTGCTTTGGGAGCATCCTCGGCGGGCCGAGCTTCGGCTGCGACTTCGGCAGCGGGTTGTGTCGCTTCGGGTTTGACCTCGGCGGCGGGCTGCTCCGTGGCTTGTACGACGGGTTGTTCCGTAGTTTCGGCCGTAGTTTCGGCCTCGGCGGCTTGTGCGGCTGCTATCTCGGATTTTTTCTTGCGGCCGCGTTTCTTGGGCGCGGGTTTGTCCTCGGTTGTGGTGGGGACTTCGACTTTTGCTTCGGCGGGTGCAGCTTCGGCGG
>DLLT01000033.1:0-10312 GCA_002478045.1 Porphyromonadaceae bacterium UBA7555 | reverse complement strand
TCGGCGGCCTTTGCGGCTGCTATCTCGGATTTTTTCTTGCGGCCGCGTTTCTTGGGCGCGGGTTTTTCGTCAGTCCGGGAGGCGGTTTCGGCAGCTTTTTCGGCATTGGGCCGACGTCCGCGACGAGGCTTCACGGGCTTCTGTGCGTCTTCGGCGGCCTTGTTTATGGCCTGCTGATCCAAGATGTTGTACACCAATTCTTGGCGCTGTTCGAGGTTGATTTTTTTAATGCCAAGGTCTTCGGCTGCCTTACGCAGTTCGGCGTCCGGCATGTTCTCAAGATCTGTAATATTGTACATATATTATGTATTGAGGATGGAAGTCGGGTAATGTTTGGCGGTGTCTTTGTCGCCGTATCGGTGTGTCTCCGGGCGTGTGTCGCGTGATGCGTATGCGCCGGTGTAGACTTCCTCGTAAAAAAAGTTGTACGTGTGAAAATTGATAGTATCTATTGTCTTGTCTAAGACTGTCATCCCTTGTGCCGTGTATTAGTGTTTCGGACCGGGGGCGATGCCCGCGGGATTGTGCGTCCGTACGTGTGTGGCGGACTTATGGCGTTTTTTCAGCCAAGGCGGCGTGGGATGCCTTTGTATTGCGATTGTAGGATATGGGTGGAGGGAGGTGCGAGGCGGTGCTTAGCCTTTTGCGCCCCGTATTACGGTGCAAAGTTACAACTAATATTTTCTTTGACAAACAATTCTAGCCAAAAGTTTTTTTCGGATGCGGCTTATGGCTGTATCAGCGTGCCAATGAGAGATTGAGCGAGATGCCGTAGGAGGTGTTGGTGGTGGGGTAGGACGAGGTGGTCACCAGCGGGGTGTTGACGCGATGGTCAAAGTATGCCGAGAGTGTCAGACGCTTTGACATGACGTATGAGGCGGTGAAATTGATGCTGAATGACTTGGCGCCGTTGGTGGGCTGGGCGGTGCCGTTGTCGATGCGTCGTATCAGGGCCTGGTTGTTGTCTATACTGAAGTCGGCGTTGAGTGTCAGGTCGTTGGAGATGCCGTGCTGGCTGCCTTTGATTTTGAGGAAGGAGTTGAAGTTGACAATCTTGTATCCGGCGCCGATTTTGAGGCCGCGAGTGGATGCTTCGACGACTTGTCCGGCGGAGGTATTGAGTGTCAGCGTACGGCTGTCGCGGTATTCGGCGGAGAATTGCAGATCGTTTTTGAGTGTGGCGTTGAAGCCTATCAGCGGGGCGAATTTCTCGGTGATGGCTACCGAGGAGATGTTGTAAGGCGATGAAGGTACGGGCATTCCGGTGAGTTCGTCGAGCGTGAAGCCCATATTTTCGCCGCCGGCGGCCACCCAGTTGAGGTATGATGAGTAGTTGCCGACGCTGTAAGTACATTGGTATACGTGGTTGACGGTGAAGGTCTTGAAGATGTTGCGCATATTGCCCAGATTGATGAGTCCGTCGTAGGTCACGCGCCAGTTGGGCAGTACCGAGCTGAAGGATGGGAATGGGTCAAGCCAGGTGTGCCGAGCGTCCGTGCCGGTATATGCGGCCACGAATGCCGGGACGAGTACGTCCGAGGAGGTGGTGCTGACGCCGCCGACGGCGGGGTCGAAGGGCGCTCCGGCTTGCGGGGTGCCTTTGATAAATCCGGCGTTGGGATACATCACTCCGGCGTATTGTCCCTCGATGCGGTCGCGCACTACCGGGATATTGGACAGGAATGTGGAGAAGGCATCGCTGGCGTATCCGTTGTCGGCGCTTGCGCTGCGCAGGGCCGTGGAGATGGCGCAGTGGGTCTTGGTGTACGATCCGGCGTAGGTGGTGGGCATATCGGCGTACATGAATTGTACCTGGGTGGTGCGGTTGTCCGTGCGGTTGGCGGTGAGCTGTATGCGCAGGCCTTTGACGGGTTCGATGTTCAATTCGAGATTGAGCTCGTTGGTGTGCGCCATCACCGCCGGCGAGGTTTGTCCGTCGTTGGTGACCAGCCATCCGCGGTCGAGGGCCTTGTAGAGGTAGTCATCGCCCGCAAAGCCGAAGGCGAAGTCCAGACCCGGGGCCATTGGGCCGTAGGAGTTGCTTTGGCCGAAGACATTTCCGATGTCGGGGTTGAACAGCGGAATGTTCATCGTATGGGTGTTGCGGTAGCGTATCGAGAAGCTGCGCGGCGAGATTACCAGGCGTGTGGCATATTCGCCGATGTTGCGCCACAGCGATTTCTCGTCTTTCATAATCTCCTCGATGGTGAACTTGATGTCTTGCGTGCCGCGCGTAAGTACTATCAGGGTGTTGTTGTCCTTAATCTTTGTTTTTACGGGGAATGGTGTTCCGTCGGTGAGCGTGGCCACTACTTTGACCTTGGCGCAACGCAGGTTGTGCTTGATGGTGAGCGTTGTGTCGGCTTGCAGCTTATAGGTGCGCTCGAATTTTCGGGGCTTGCGTTGCCTATCGGCGTTGTTGCGGCGCGTATTGGCAAAGCGCTTGTTTACATCCTTGACAAAGGGTATTTTGTTCCACAGGCCTTCGAAGTTGATACGTCCGTCGGCAGACCATGTCGCCTGGTTGGAGATGCTGTTGCCCAGGCGCACATCGTCGACGGTGGCGCCGCGGTCCCAGCGGTATGTGGCGTTATATGAGCCGGAGGCGGTGAGGAAGTCTATGGTCGGGATGCGCGAGAACGGCGCCTTATAGGTGGCGTTGAAGGTCTGGTTGTAGTTCCACGGGGTACCCATAGACAGGATATTGGTCCATACTTCGTGCTTCCATTCGCGATAGGCATCGGGGAAGAGCTTGCGATTGACCGCTCCTATGGGTTCTTCGATACGTGCGGCCGTGTTCGAGCTGAAGGACAGCGACAGCGACTTGACGATGTTCCAGGTGAGGTTGAGCTGGCGGTCCCACATGAAGTTTTTGGACACGGATACTGGCATTTGGAACATCACGTCTGTCTCCGAGCGTGTCTGCTGCTCGTAGTAGTAGCGGCTCATATTGGTCAGGAAGGTGATGTTGTTGGGCAGCCACTGTATTTCGTAGTCTTTGAGGAATTTGAGGTTCTTGTTCTTGGACTTGATCCACGAGAAGGGTTTGAGGGCCTTGACAAACGGCGAGTAGGAGTATTGGAATGAGCCGCGGTAGTCGTTGGTGTACTCGTACTCGGTGGTGGGGTCGACTTTGGTCTGCTTATTGAAGCTGAAGTTGAGCGTAAAGTTGGCCGGATCCCAGGGCATGGGATTTTTGCTCTGGACATCGAATTTCAGCCCGGATATGGAGAAGTTGCGTACCGTGGTGCGCTGTTCGGCGTATCCGTTGATGCTGTCTCGCTCGGCCTTGGAGCCGGCGGCTTCGAGTGCGTCTTTGAGCAGGACGTCCTGGTCCAACGGGTTGTACTTGGGCGAGGTTTTTTCGGTGGAGTAGGAGTAGTATATGGGTGCGTGGAGTTTTACCGCTTCGGGGAGGAAGCGGCCCAATTCGGCTTGCACTGCTACGTTGTACTGGTGGTAGTCGTCGAGGCGGCGTTCGTTGAGGCTTTGGTCTACGGCGCCGAATCCGGCGGTTTCGATGTGCGTGCCCACGTTGACGGTGGCGATGTCGCTGACGTTGAGGGTGGCCTTGGCCTGTCCGGCCCATCCGCCTTCTTCGTTGAAGTCGGTTACTTTGAGCTCGTTGACCCAGATAATTCCGTCCTTGGTGGTGGAGCTGTTGTTGCGCACGCCTATGAGCATGACGCGCACGTCGGACAGCGAGGGATTGCCGAGCACGGCCATACGATTGCGCTCGTTGTCGGGGTCGCGTCCGTAGTATAGGGTGTTGTATCCTACGCCTTCTTCTTCGGCACGTTTGGCGGCGTTACGTGCTTTCTTGAGGTCTACAAGGGCTTGGAGGTTGAAGTCGAGGTAGTTGTCGCGCGGCCATACGATTTGGCGGTCGGAGGGCGAGTCGTTGTTGTAGTGGCCGTGGGGGGTCAGTTGCAGCGGTATCTCGTATTCGTAGTAGTTGTTTTTGACATCGGTGCCCAGGCGCAGGAATACGGAGAGTTGGCCGCTCTGAAGTTGGGTGGAGTTGTTGATGAGTGCTTCGGCGTGCGTCCACATTTGCAGGCGGCGGTAGTTGCGCAGATCGAGCATGGTGTTGCGGTATACACCGCGAGCGTCTCCGGCATCGAGGTCGGTGACTTTGAGCATCATAGCTTGCTCGTTGAGCTGCGTGATCTGGCTTTGTCCGGGGTCGACGATACGTGTCACGCCGGGGGGCAGGACGTAGTTGACGGGTTCGCGCGAGGCGTTCTCTTCGATATTGACTACGGAGATGTCCAGCTGGCCTTGGGCGGGTGTGTCGCCGCGCTTATTGAGGTTGAAGTTGTATCCGCGCCACTCGCCGCGCACCAGCTCGAGGGTGGCGAAGCGCAGGTGGGTGGGGCGCTTGAAGCCGGTCATGAAGATGCGGGCAAAGCGTATGGTGGAGAAGTCGGTGATGCTGCCCACGACTTTCTCGTAGTCGGCCAAGGGTATTTTGAACTGATACCACTCGGTTTCGTAGTCTTTGCCGTCGCGGCCGCGCACCATGGATGTCTGCTTGTCGGTGATGTAATTTTGGCCCACGACAAGGTCTTGCGGACGTATGGATACGCGGTACTGGAAGTAGCGTTCGTACTCGTTGAGTGTATTGTCTTGGTTGATGTCTTCGACGTCTGGGACGGAGCGCGACGACTGGTAGCGCGGGTCGTCGGCGTCTTCGGGCGACAGGGAGTTGCCTTCGACGCCGTTGTAGCGTTTGTATCGTTCGAGTACGCCCAGACGTTGTTGGTCGTAGTCGTCGCCGAGGTAGAAGTGGTAGTTGTCGCCGGCGGGGTCGTTCAGGGGTGAGAATTTGTCCTCGGTCATGGCATCGGTGGTGGCGGCGCTCACACGATTGCGCAGGCGTTGGATGTAGTCGCTGTAGGTGCCGAAGGCATATTCGTCTTCGTTGGACAGTCCGTCGAGGCCGACGTCTTGGCGGCGGCGTGCATCGTTGGAGGTGTCGAAGGCGTAGGTCAGTGAGTTCTGACGCGACACGCGGCCCCATACGGTTTCGGCCATATTTTGGTCGCTGCCGTCGGCTGGTACGCCGTTTTCGTAACTTTTGAGGCCGTCTTTGAGGATGTCCTCGGAGACTTCGCCGAAGTTGAAGTATAGATCGCCGCCGTCGTAGTTGGGATTTTCGGGGTCGAGGAAGGGGTTGAGCAGCCAGAATTGGATGTATGCGATGTTGGATTGTTCGAAGTTGGTATTGTCCATACGGCGCATGATGCCGCCCCAGCGTTTTTCGGGGTTGAGCAGGTTGCCGTCTTCATCGACGTTGTCGGCATCTACATTGTAGGGGCCGCGTTCCGAGGGGTAGAATGAGAGGTTGAGCGTCTGTATGGCGTTGCTTTCGCCGTATTGCAACTGTCGCCCGGGGAAGATTTCGCGCGTGGTGACTTCGCGCACGTAGGGGTTGGAGAGTTGGGCTACATCGCTTTTGAGGTAGCCGGGAATGAGCGAGGAGTTGCGTTGGGTGAACAGTCGGTCGATGTAGTACCAGTTGAGCAATGCGCGGTTTTTGCCGTAGCTGACATCGTTGCTCAGTGCCGCTTCGGGGAACAGGGCGTCCGCCGACGGGTCGTAGGGGGTGGAGGCCAGGAACCACGAGTAGGGACTGCGTAGGTCTATGCCGGTCTGGGAGCTTTCGAAGTCGTCTACGTATGACGAGCCTTTGTTCGAGCCTGACTTTTGGCTGTGGGGGATGATGCGGGCATATTCGGCCGAGAGGCTCAGACGCGAGGGGGCGGTGGCGTTGACGGTGGGTATCTTGTTGAGCAGGTTGGTAAGCCACATGAATTCTTTGTTGTAGCTTAGGTTGAACCCGAGCATGGTGTTGTTGACCGTTTCGTCGCCGATATTGACTTTCTCGGTGAGGGATTTTTCGCCGAAGTGCATGACGGTGGCTCCGATATTGAAGTCTTTGCTGAACTCGTATTGGAGGTCGAGGCCGAGCAGTGTCTTGCGCTGGGTGGAGAATAGCGATTGGTTTTCAAGGCTGACGCTGATGCTTTGGCCCGAATCGATGATGGACTGGTTGGTGATGGTGACTATACCCATGGCGTAGTCGACGGTATAGTCGGCGTTTTCGGTGAGGGTGACGCCGCCGGCGGTGACTACGACGGACCCTCGCGGAACGTTCATGGCGTTGAGGCGTATCTGCGACCCGGAGGAGGCCTGATACTCGCCGTCCATTATAAACTTGTTTTTGTCCGCAAATTGTCGAGCCACGACCAGGGTGGAGTCGTATAGTTGAGGATAGCAATAGTGCTCGCGTTGCACCGGGTCGGTGATGACCGATTCGAGGTGGCTGCCGAAGGGCTCGACTACGGGGAAAATGACTTTACCGGTGGCCGAGAGTATGGTGTAGCCTTCGACAAAGTCAAAGAAGCCGTCGGGATTGCTGTCTTGTTGCGAGTCCAGGCGGTCGAGGTTCATCACTTGCAGCAGCGACTTGTCGTTGAGACCCGCGATGGGCAGATAGTTGATTTGTGTACCGGTGGTGTCGCTCAGGTACTTGATATTGAATTTGAATTTTTCTTGCTGTATCTGGTATCCGCCGAGGTTGTAGACGTTTTTCATCATCAAGTCCCAGATGGGCAGGCGCGGATTGACGGTGGTGCCTTTGAGCATCTTGACGTACAGGGCTTTGTCCGTCTCGGTGATGTCGCCGCTGAATTCGCCTACCTGGTATACTTGTCCGCGGTAGGTGTATTCGTATGCTACGGCGAGTACTTCGTCGGCATTGAGGGCGCTCTTGATGGAGATGTAGCCCAGGCTGGAGTTGAGGGTGTACTCGTTGGAGGAGAGCAGGCGTGCACTCTCTATTTTTTCGTAGTCTTTGCCGCCTTCGATGCCGTAGGCTTGGAGCGGCGCCAGTACTTGTGTCACTTGCGAGATGTCGCGTGCATCGGGGTATTGGTCTTTGACGGTGCGCAGCAGGTCGTTGGAGTTGTTGCAGGGATTGGGGTACGTCGGATTGGGCGTCCAGTGGTTGGAGGCTATGCGACTTTCTTCGCCCAAGTCCATGAACGACACGATGTTGCGCGACTGCTCGTAGCGATTGCCTTTGTTGGTGACCCATACTTCGATACGGGTGATATTGACGCCCGAGGATACCAGCGGCAGCTTGGAGGCCCAGGTGTCGTAGTTGTCGCGGAAGAAGTGGCCGAGGAAGTAGTGACGGTTCTGGTCGTACTCGTCGGCGTTGATGGTGAAGGATGTGGTCTGGCTGCCGCCGCGTGTATTGACGCTTTTGCTCTCCGAGTTCTGTTGCGAAACGAGAGCTGTGGTGGTCAGGCGTCCGAATTGCAGCTTGGTCTTGATGCCGAAAAGGGCTGTGGAGCCGCGTATCAACGATGACCCGGTGGTCATGGACACGTTGCCGGCTTCGATGCTTTTGACGATGTCGTCTTCTTTGCCTTCGTAGGCCAGCTTGATATTTTTGCTGTCGAAGTCGAAGGTGGCATCGGTGTTGTAGGTCATATTGAATTTCAGGCGGTCGCCGACGCTGGCGTTGATGGTAGCCTGAATTTTTTGGTCGAAGTCGAAGTATGTCTTGCGGCGGCTTTGCAGCGACAGCGAGGGGTTGTCGGTTTTGTTGGACTTGATGCCCATGGAGATTTGTACCGACCCTTGGGTGCGCAGTTGCACGCCGCCGGGTCCGAAGATTTTTTCGAGGGGCCCGAGGGCAAAGTTCATATCAAAGATGTTGAAGGGTTTCTTCTCTTTTTCGGTGACTTGCTCGAGGTTGCGCTGTTTGTAGTACTGCTGCATCGAGCGGCGCAGCTGCCAGTCGTTGTACTGGGCTTCGCTGAGCATAAAGGGCGTGGTGATTTCGGTGTCGCCCATCTTGGTGCGCACTATGTAACACCGCGTTTCGGGGTCGTACTCGGCTTCGGTCTTGATGTTGGAGGGGGTTGTAAGGTCGTATGCCTGCTCGTCGGCGATGAGGTCTTCGTAGCTGTGCGGAATTACGGGGCGTGGCGCAAAGGGCATGGAAGTGGTGTCCTTGGCGGCCTTGGGCGAAGTGGCGCGGAACATGGGCGGCGGGGTCATTTGCGCGGGTGTGTTTCCGGGCGTCTGAGCCATAGTCGGCAGCAGCGTCAGGGCGCATACAATAGCAGTGGCAGCGGTCAGGACATACCATCTCCGCCGCCCGCCATACAAAGCGCCGATGTGTCGTATCGGTGATATGATGCGGTCTAAGTGCTTCAATTACAACAATATTTGCGCTACGTTCCCGTGGATGTTACAGTAGCTTGAGCGCCTGTTTGATGGCTGCTTCGACTTTCAGTGTCGGGTCGGCATCGTACAGGCGATCAAGAGCCTTTTGGCTTTGAGCGCGGGCAAAACCGAGCATCACCAGAGCTCCGAGAGCTTCGTCATAATCGGCGGAGCGCGCAGCGGTCTGTTGTATTAACGTAAGTTCGCTTGGTTTTATTTTGTCGCGCAGGTCTACAATGATACGTTCGGCTGTTTTTGCGCCTATGCCCTTGACGGATTTCAGTGCCTTGACGTCTCCGCCGGCGATGATGGCCTCGAGACGTGCCGTGTCGTAGGACGAGAGTACCACACGTGCCGTGCCGGCGCCCACGCCGCTGACGCCTATGAGCAGGCGGAAGAGTGCACGCTCGCGCTCGTCGGCGAAGCCGTAGAGCACCCAGGCGTCTTCGCGTATATTTTCGTGGACGAGTACGCGGGCTCGCTCTTGGCTTTGCAGGGCTTCGTAGGTGTTGAGCGAAATGTTGACCAGGTATCCGGTGCCGCCGGTGTCTATGACCGCAGCGGCGGGTTGCAGGCTGTCGATGCGTCCTTCGATATATTCTATCATTTCGATGTAGTTTTCTTATATGACTTAGGTCGTTTGTATTGACAAAGTTAGCGATTTTTTCGCAATTTTCAGCCGATTGTGCAGCCTCCGCTTTACGATAAATCCCTAAAATCAGAGTTGAAAATTGTGGTTTATGAGTCAGAACCGGTGTTGTTTATAGGTAAAAATACTCACTCTTTGAATATTTGGACGCGGGCGCTCCGACCGCACACCTCATTTCGCTTTCATCCGAGCACACTCCTCTCGGACAATTACCATAAAGCTCGGCATCCCGATAAACACGAGCGATACCAATGCGTATGTCATACCGAGCAAATCGACAAGACCCAAGCGCTTGTACGCGTTGTCCACAGCATCGTTAAGACCGTGGATTGTCTCGTTGTCTACGAATTGAGTTAGACCGACTTCAAGCCCATCCGAAATGCCAATTTGCATCGATATCCATAAATAGAAGAATGCAACGGATACGACAATGTAAGTCGCTAATACGCCCCAACTGCGCTTGAGCGAGATGTACGTCGCGACAGACAGCATCGAAACAGCATAAATCCACCATAGGCTCCGAGGTATCATGTCATGCCATATACCAAATATTTCGTTGGCATTGCATCCGAAAGGGGTGACGCCGTCATTGTCCAAATAGTAGAAGTCGATGGTCAGCGACCACACGTTTATAGCCGCAAGAAAGGATGCCGCCGCCACCAATAGGCACCATATTGCTGCGGTCCACGCCATCAAGCGAGATAGCCGGGGCGTATTATTTATCAATTTCGGTTTCATAAAAAGGAGGTTGCCCTGTTTCGCCCATAAGAAGACGAATGAGCCAATTGGATTTTGATGCTTTTAATGCGTTCTGCATTTTTGTCAGTAGTTGGGCGGGGGATATAGCAACTATAGATGACACATCGATACCGACTGCTTGAATCGCATTCAAAGAGGTCGTTACGCAGTTGTTGTTCATTACATTGTATTCGTCTATTACAATCCCTTTACCGATATTTTTTACGTCACGTTTGTTTGACGGATCAGCGGATTTTTCTTGTAGAATATTGTCAAAATAAGCGTTTATCTCAGCGTCCTTATCTTGCTCGAAAGCAAATGCATTCAGACCAAATCGTTTGTCTTCATCGTTGATGAATCTTTGTGCATCATTGCCTTTTAATCTTATAAGGATACCTTCGCCGGCCGTAGAACCAACCGAAGGGATATTTTTCCAGGTATTGCCATATCTGCCATATGTGTACACCGTTAAGGATGCTCCTTCACCTGTTGACAGAAAAACGTGTCCCCAACTATTTGTTTCAATGTACACAATGGGACGTTCGCCTGTTGGGTCGGTGAAGCGGAGGGGGTTGGCGGCGCAGTGGGTGTAGGGGGAGAGGGAGGGGTAGTCGGCGGCCTTGGGGTCGGGGGTGGTGAAGCGGTCGAGGAGGGCATCGTGCCAACGGGCGGTGTTGTCGT
>DLLT01000051.1 GCA_002478045.1 Porphyromonadaceae bacterium UBA7555 | reverse complement strand
TGGTGTCGGACGCCTCGCGCGGACTGCTGTACACTCGCTGGAATGCCGATGGCCACCCGATGCAGTACGACATTGAAGGCGGCCACCGGCAGCGTTTGAGCTGGGACGCACTGGGCAATCATCTGTACACGTCCTACGAGACATCCGTAGCGCCGGTTTCCGCCGGCAGCCTTCCCGGGCGCACGCGCCGCACGTCCGTGCGCGCGTACAGTGGTGACGGACACGTCTTGCGCGGCGGTGCAGGCAATTCCGCGGCCGACACGCTGGAGATGCTGCGCTTCGACGGCGGCTACTTCGACGAGCAGTTGACCCCTCACTACTACGTCACCGACTACCTCGGCAGCAACATCGCCGTCATAGACGAAAACGGCAACCTCGTCCAATCCGCCACCTACTATCCCTACGGCGAGTCCCACCGCGATCCCTCCGCCTCCGCCGTCCTCGGCATCTCCGACCCCGCTCTGCCACTGTCTGCCACGGCTTCCGCATCAAGCAATTCCGCCACCGCATCCACATTCTTTAACCCCTACCTCTACGGCGGTAAGGAATACATCCGCCGCGACGGTCTGCGCGAGTACATTTACGGTGCCCGCATGTGCGTCCCCTCCGAGACACGGTTTAATTCGATGGACGAGCTGTGCGAACTTCGTCCGTGGGAATCGCCGTACCTCTTTTGCGGCGGAAATCCGGTGCGTTATGTAGACCCGACCGGGCTGGTTTTCACAAGACGAGCAACGCCAATAGTTGAAGCATTGGAACAGCAATCATACAAACGCCTCATCGAAAGTATTAGTAAGATAGTGAGTGGTCTGTGTAGTTACATATTGTCGGGCAATAAAGAACGTATGAAAGAGTCCATTAATGCGACGAAAGCATATGTTCGGACAATCAACGAGGTAGAATCGCTCAAATCATCGCAGACAGTATATGACATTGAAGTGAAGAATTCTATTTCTGACGATAAAGAGATTAAAGGGGCATCTAATTATAAATGGAGGGCAAGGAAATTTAAGATTGAAGTATTGGATGATAAAGCTTATGGATGGATAGCGCATGAGTTGAAGCATGCATATCAATTCGAGACGGGTAAGTTAAGCACTGGTACTAAAGATGACGGCGTACCATTCTATGATAAGGATGATGAAAAGGAGGCATATGCTCGAGGGCAATTGTTTGGTGAGAATATGCCTACGTTTTCTGAAAACGAAGCCGGATACGGCGATCTACAAAATGGACCGAAACAAGTTGACCCTAAAGCATCTGATGCGGAATTACAAAAATTAGCAAATGACCATAATGCCTGGTTTAAGGCAAATGGTAAAATATATTCACCACCTATAAAGTAAGTTACGCAATGGCTAATAGAAGAACCATAATCTTATTGACTATATTTGCGCTTACAATTCCTGCTATAACAAAGCGGAATTCTATTGATTATTTGAATATGTATACAGAAATGTATGCGTCAAAGATGCCGTCGCAATTTCGGCCAAGCGATGACTATGGCATGTATATGCTTTTACTTTTCCCGAAACAAAAACGGTATATATATCGTGGAGATATATCTATTATGCAAACCGGTTCATATATAGAACGCAATGATAGCTTATTTTTGAAGCCTGTTACGGGAATATATGCACTGTCTGATATGGAGGAGAATGCATATATACAACATGTATATGCTGCTATTAATGATTCCACTCAATCAAATGTAGTAACAGATCCTATGACATTTATTCGCTTAGAAGATGGGAATATTGCAGAGGTTTCCCAAAACTTCGAGTTCAAGGTCTATGAATATGAAGGTAAACGATACATACCTATCCCAGAGACAATCGGGAACTTAGATTTTCACGAGTTCCCGCAGGATGTCCGTGACAGCATAATGGCAACAATGACTGAACGGCACATAATATACCATCGAGTCAAGCTGTCGGAATAAGGACGTCAGGCGCATCTATGAAATGGCAAACACAGCATATTAACGCATCCATCATCGGCCACACGCGATGGAATGCCGACGGCCACCCGATGCAGTACGACATTGAAGGCGGCCACCGGCAGCGTTTGAGCTGGGACGCACTTGGGCAATCATCTGTACACGTCCTACGAGACATCCGTAGCGCCGGTTTCCGCCGGCATGCCTTCCCGGGCGCACGCGCCGCACTTCGATACGTGCGTACAGTGGTGACGGACACGTCTTGCGCGGCGGCGCCGGCAATTTCGCGGCCGACACGCTGGAGATGATCCGCTTCGCCGGCGGCTATTTCGACGCCAACCTCGTCCCCCACTACTACGTCGCCGACTACCTTGGCAGCAACACCGCCGTCATCCGCGCCGACGGCATCCTCGTCCAGTCCGCCACCTACTATCCTTACGGCGAGCCTCACCGCGACCCCACCGCCTCCGCCGGCTTCGGCATCTCCGAACCCGCCCTGCCAATGTCTGCCACGGCTTCCGCATCAAGCGATTCCGCCACCGCATCCACATTCTCCAATCCTTATCTTTACGGCGGCAAGGAGTACGTCCGCCGCGATGGCCTGAACGAGTACATCTACGGCGCCCGCATGAGCGTCCCCTCCGAGACACGGTTTAACAGCATGGACAAGCTGTGCGAAAAGCATCCCGACCAGTCACCTTACCTGTTCTGCGGAGGAAATCCGATACGATATGTAGATCCGACCGGGTTAATTTTCACAGACAATGCAATTCCTTATGCTAAGGAGTTGGTGGCAGAGGCGTTTTCAAGGATGCAAAATAGCGATATATCGAAAGAGGACAAAGAAAAGTATGCCCAAGTAATCCAAGAAATAGGGACAATGCTTGTTAGCGATCAGAAATTTGATGTCGAGGTTTTTGGCGAGGAAAAATGCGAGTCGCAAGGTGTTAGCAATGCGCCTCACATTTATTATAATATGGATAATGATGCCGTAACATTTGCGTATCCATCATATATGTTTCAGAAGAATGAATCAAATGACATAAAGAACTTGCGCTTGGGTGATACCGCACATGAATTTAAACATGGCTACCAATTTCTTAATGGAGATTTGGACTTAGCTGCAGGTCATGGAGGAATGCTGATGCAATCGAAAGGCGTAATATGCTATGACCTAACAGACGAACGTGCCGCGTATGACCGAGAAGAGCTGTTTTCGGGGCGACATACCGACAATCAGGGAATACTTGGCAATCCGCAATATAGGAAAATCAGACGAAAACAAAGAGGCATAGGAGACATTGCGCCTTCTGATTATCCCGGTATAAACGAAAAAGCTAAAACGTTCAACAGGGTTGTTAGAACTCGCAACGGAAAGATTTTCAGACCATAACTTGTTAGATATATGAGAAAAAAGCATAGAATACTGTTACTTGCATTTTTATTACCAATACTGTCTATATTCGGCGCATCAAGTATTGCGACAATGCCGATGTCCGGAAAGGCGAAATTGGATTCGATTATACTTTCGGCCGGCTATGCGGCTTTTAATTTATATTCGATCGTTTTTAATGGAGTCGGAGATGTTACAGCAGTGGGGCTTTTAGTTCTTAGAAAGGATAGCACGTACACCTGTAAACAGTCATGGCTGAATGATACTAACTATGTTTATGAAAACGTTTGGGCAATAAGTGGAGATACATTGGTGTTGTCCGAAGACAATTCCGAGTATTTTGTAGGTAATAATCAACAGCCACTTACGGACTCGGAATTATGTTCCAACGAGTATTTATCGGATACTGATATGTATTCGGGAAAGCCCTTCGGAAGAATTGTTCCCAGAGAGTATGAAAAAGGGCATACCACACAATGGCGCAACAGATTATGTTGCATTATAGGAGAAGATTCAATAGGCATATTCATCAAACCGGAGGATTACACGCATGGGCATAGGCCTTCTATTGATATTTTAGACTTGGGCAGGCATGTCAGCATCCCATACAGCTATATAGACGGCTTTATTCCATATATATATACCGGCCCATACAAGTTGTTTAATAGCCCGTTTCAGATGGTGCGTTTCCCTCATCTGATAAATCGATATGGTATTGACAAGGATTCCCTCTACAAGGATTATAAAAAAGCTGTAAAGTCTTATCCGATAGAGTACGAACGCTGGTATATCCGTAAGCAGGAGTATATGAAAGCTAATTGATAACCGATGAAAACGGAAAAGGGACGGACGGTGATGTCAATGGGTTACACAAAAAGCAAAGGTAGCTGGGACGCACTCGGCAATCATCTCTCGACATCGTATGAGACAGCTGTAGCACCCGCTTCCGCCGGGATGCGACCGGGACGCACGCGCCGCACGTTCGTGCGCGCGTACAGCGGTGACGGGCACGTCTTGTGCGGCGGTGCCGGCAATTCCGCGGCCGACACCTTGGAGATGATCCGCTTCGCCGGCGGCTATTTCGACGCCAACCTCGTGCCCCACTACTACATCACCGACTACCTCGGCAGCAACATCGCCGTCATCCGCTCAGATGGCACGCTCGTCCAGTCCACTTCCTACTATCCCTACGGCGAGCCCCACCGCGACCCCGCAGCCTCAGCCGGCTTCGGCATCTCCGATCCCGAACCGCCGATGTCTGCTACGACTTCCGCATCCACATTCTCCAATCCCTATCTTTACGGCGGCAAGGAGTACGTCCGCCGCGACGGCCTGCGCGAGTACATCTACGGCGCCCGCATGTGTGTCCCCTCTCAAACCCGGTTTAATGGCATGGACAGGTTGTGCGAAAAGCACCCCGACCAGTCCCCGTACCTGTTCTGCGGTGGAAATCCGATACGGTTTGGAGATGATTCGGGCAATGACTACCACGTGAAAGTGAACCACGAAGAGCAGACAATCACAGTATCAGCAAATTACTATGTTTATAAAAGTGATGTCGGATCAGTGTCCGCGGCCATCGGTTTTTGGAACGATCTCAGCGGACAATATGCTATGGATGGGTATACCATAAACTTTGCATTGTCGTATCACGAAGTTAATCCATATAAAACTCCAAATGGAGAGGACTTGGAACAGCGCAAATCTATAACTTATGCAATGAAAGATGACAAAGCCGGCAATTTGTATATGACTGTGCCAACTATTCCAAACGACAAGAAGAATAGAGCTTCTGCAGGATCGTATTCAAACAGGTTGATAAAGATATCAGAAGCAGACAGGGTGGAGCTTACCGGACCTCACGAAGTAGGCCACTCTTTGGGACTATTACACTCTTCAAATGCCGGTCTGATGTATCCTATAGGGAATTCTCCCAAACGGACAAAGGTGGTATCTATGACAGAAATAAAAGCCATACTTGAAAATGCCATTACAGGAGTTGTTCTGAAAGACGAGAATGGGACAGAGATGGGCAAAGGACATTTGGATAATGAAGAAGAAATCAAAAAAATAGAATGGAAATATGAAGTTACAGAATCTCAAAAGCATTAGGCGCAAACGGACATTTATTGCAATGGTGATGTTGCTAAGTGTTATTATGTGTTTTACACAAACGGTATTAGTTAAAGACAAAGCTACGCCGGATGAGTATCCGGAAGGTTTAACCAATCGTTATTTTAATGATGATGGCGGTGTTAATATTTATCTGTTAGATTCCGTATATCAAGCAAATATGACTTTCTTGCTTGGAAAAAAGACGCTACACCCATACATTATAGTAGATATTGATAAAGCCGACCTTTCCTGCGATATCACCGAAAAAGAACTAATAAAATCTCCATATTGCTACCTGACCATAGCAACATCCGGCTTTATTTTTCTTGAGAACATGTTCTACCCCGGTCCTATACCAATATTTGGGGAAAAAGATGGTACAGATATTTTTTATGATAAATATAGTGACTTTAGTGATTGGGTCGATACAAAGCTATGGTGGATATATGAACGTATAGGCTTTTGGGATGAAGAGGATCTCAAAAAAAGCCCATACGAGAACTTCTATGTAGTGCCATTTGACCCACCAACGAACAAAGCCGTATTGTGCATGATGAAAGCAAAACTCATAAATAGATTTACCGGCATTATCATGTGCGTTGACTATGTTTCTAAAGATCCATCCAAACCGCTCACGTCAGTGCTTGACGATGAACGTATAGCACCATACAAGTTTGATAATCCTGAGGCATTTTACAAGGTGTTATTCCCATACGCCGAAAAATAGCCTCTCAAAAAAGTAGTTCTCAATAGTCGATGGTTCTACTACAAATAGTTGCACGCAATCATTTCTCAACGTCCTACGAGACGGCGGTGACGCCTGTCTCAGCCGGTGCGCTTCCCGAGCGCACGCGCCGCACGTGTCTGCGTGCGTACAGCGGCGATGGGCACGTCTTGCGCGGCGGTGCCGGCAACTCTAAGGCCGACACCCTGGAGATGCTGCGCTTCGCCGGCGGCTACTTCGATGCCGACCTCGTGCCGCACTACTACGTCACCGACTACCTCGGCAGCAACATCGCCGTCATCCGCTCAGATGGCACGCTCGTCCAGTCCACTTCCTACTATCCCTACGGCGAGCCCCACCGCGACCCCTCCGCCTCCGCCGGCTTCGGCATCTCCGATCCCGAACCGCCGATGTCTGCTACGACTTCCGCATCCACGTTCTCCAATCCCTATCTTTACGGCGGCAAGGAGTACGTCCGCCGCGACGGCCTGAACGAGTACATCTACGGCGCCCGCATGAGCGTCCCCTCCGAGACACGGTTTAACAGCATGGATAAGTTGTGCGAAAAGCATCCCGACCAGTCACCTTACCTGTTCTGCGGAGGAAATCCGATACGATATGTAGATCCGACAGGTAATGAATGGAAATATGTATCTGATGAGTCTGCTGAGGACTACAACACCTTTGTATGGATTGATGCAAAAGATGCATACATTTACACAAAAGACAAAGATGGCAATGAAGTGAAAGAACTGCGCCCGGATTGTTATGTTCAGGCAATATCATTTTCTGATGCAGGAACAAAAGGTGAATTTGATGCTAAGAATAAATATAATATGGGAACTTCTACTGCAACAGTTTACAAGGCTGATGGAACGACAGAGGAATTTGATGCTTGCACGAATCCCTCCGATCCCAGTAAATATGCAACAGTGCCGGCCGGGAGATATGAGGCAAAAGTAGGTAAACATAAAAATAGTTATGCTGCTCTGCGAATGGGTGATGTTGGAACTAAAAACTTTGGGAACAACTCTATTGAATTAGGCAAACCAAATCCTTCGAATAAAAACACAACAAAGGCAAGAGGTATAAATATTCACAAACCCGGTGTAAATAATTTAACGGGTATGACTAATAGCAAAAAGCCTGTTTCTATGGGCTGTTTTCTAATTGATATCAAAAAGTGGAGCGAGTTTATAAAGATATTTACACAGCATCCAAATGATGTTGTTGGAGTAATTGTTAATAGGTAGTTATGAGATTCATTATAGTACTCTTTTTGTTTTTGGCTAGTGTGACGGCATACGGCAAGACCGGCGATGGCTGCAATGATAGCGTATTTAGAGATGTTGACACAATCATTATTGATCGTGGCGATAATTCCGGTTGCTTGTATCAAAAATCAAAGCAACTTATCACTGTTGAAAATACAATTAATGGCGTAAAAGACGGATTATGGTTATCTTTGCCGTCACGATACGGAACATGTATTACCGGGCAATATAAAAATGGTGTGATGTGTGGCGTCTGGAATATATATGGTGTGAATGGTTGCAAATTATCATCTATTTCAAACATAACGGTTTTGTCTGATGATGATAATTTCTTTCACAAAGCACTTGATACTGATGGTCCGATATATATTGGACTGTGGACTGAATTTGACGGATGCAATGTGGCGTCATCGTCATATTGGACTATTTTCTCTGATGATTTTGAGATCAATTACATTGTAATTAAACGAGATAATCAATTAGAACAACTCTTAAAGTCGTACAATCTATTATAACTACAGCTATGACAACAAATAAGATCATATATGCCTGCACCATTAAAGCATTTATAATTGCTTTTTTATCGATGTTACCATTTATAGCTCTTGGGAGGACCATTGAAGTAAGACATTTTGACAGTATTTTTCAGCAATTTGATACGGTAACTATTGCACGTGAAGATGGGTCTGTTTGCGTGTATGAACGCAATGAGAGTTCAATCACGTGTAAAAATATAGTTAATGGAAAGAAAAACGGCTTTTGGCTGTCATTCCCTCGTTTGTCTGGCAAGGGTAATTATATCATAGGTCAGTATAACAACGATAGACTATGTGGTCAATGGGAAGTTTATGACACGAATGGATTGCTTTTGTTCTACATTTCGCATATATCAGTTTTATCAGATGACGATTGTCTCTATCATAATTGCCTTGATCCGACAGATATAGCTTATATAGGATTAAGACATGATTATGAAGGCAATAAACTCATAAGAACATATTGGGTGATATTTTCCATATCGAACGATACGGAATGTTGGATTAAAGAAATATTAGGCAGCGAATTAGAGTACAACTAATCGTTGCCATTCATTGAAGTCATACCCCACTACCATTTGGGAATAGCACTACCCTTCAGTAAAATATGAAGAAGAGACGTCCAAGCATCTTTGCCTCATTTACGGGACCGAGACAGGGCTATGCAGAAAGAGCCATGGCTTCTGCCACCGGGCTGCTGACCGGCATGTACACCGGCAGCGGCTACGAGACCTACTACTATGACGGCGAGGGACGCGAGATACAACGCTGTGCCACGGGCTACAACCGCGGACGGCGCTGCACCGCGTACAACTACGATGGCACAGTCTCCAAGCGCACATATACTTACACGGAGTCATACCTGCCTAATATGGAGGAAGAATACGCTTACGACAGCTGCGGACAACTAACCTCTACAACTATACGCGTGGATAAGGCGGTGCCGGTGCCGGGCTTGGACCTGGCAGCGGAACAATACGCCGATGATGATACCGCAAGCCCCGCCGCATCGTCACGGTGGGCGACGGCGGTCATCCGGCGCGAGTACGACGCCATAGGGCGGCTTGCACGGCTGAGCCACGGCGATGCGGCAGTCACCGAGTATGCCTACGATGTACACTCGTGGCCGGTATCTCAGCAAACGACATATGGCATGGGGACAGACGCTTCCTCCCTTGGCTACACGCTGGAATACGCGCCGTGCTACAACGGCAATATCG
>DLLT01000014.1 GCA_002478045.1 Porphyromonadaceae bacterium UBA7555 | reverse complement strand
TTCAGAAGAACAACCAGATAGCCAAGTTCGATGCCTCCGGCAAGATTACCGCAGAAGTCCTGCCCAAGGAAGCCCTCGGCGGCTCCATATACGGCACCGCTTTCGCCCAATTCTCCATAGGCAATAAGAAGTACATTGCTGCTATCACCTACAAGACCGGCAACCTGCAAGACGGTCAAGTAGCCATCATTGATGTGACCAACGGCGTGGCCAAAGCCACTGCGCCCATCAAACGCCTGCCCGAAAACGGCTTTGGCACAAATGTGAACAACCAGTACATGTCCGCCGTAGCCGTAAGCATCGAAGGCTCTCGCAAGGGTATCGTCAGCATCTACGCCAACGTCTTCGGACAAGGTCTGGGATACTTCAAGTATGCCGGCGAAATCGCTGACGCCATCTCCGACATCACCGTCAACGGCGACAACGCCGAAGTCGAATACTTCAACCTCCAAGGCATACGCGTAGACGCCGACAACCTCACCCCCGGCATCTATGTACGCCGACAAGGCAATAAAGCCGCCAAGGTCGTCATCAAATAAACACTGACCACCATCACCACCAATAAAGGAGGCGGGCCGACAGGTCCGCCTCCTTGTTTTTTGTCCCTTATGAAGACTGCTTGCCGTCCAATCGTTCGGATAGCATCGATATAGTAGACATTTCTCCGCAATAGCGCCCCTACTTGGCTTACCATTTTGACACGCCCTCACACTACCCTCTATTATGATACACTCCGGCGTTGTAGGAAGATAATCTGCTTGTTGCCATCCTCTATTGAGTTGACGCACCTTAAGGCCTCTTATTATCAGACGGCCTCATATTGCTATCAACTAATATCTACTCGGCAAAATATTTTTTGCCCATTCCGGAATATGTTCTACGTATTGCTTGCCTAATACTCCATTGCGTAATCTGAAAACCGGCTGAGCCATGGAATTTTCCACCGAATTGTCGTACATATAAAGGCGGTCAACCTCCGTTGCGATTCTTGCGCAGTTTGCAATTGACTTTTTGTAGCGGGAGATAATTTTGGGAATAGGCACATCATGACCTCCTTTCATCACACGCCTGGCGATACGTGCAGTGTTGATGGCAGGATTAGACGTTGGAATGAAAAATATCCGCACAAAATATCCGGCTTGTTTTGCACGGCGAATAAAATCGATTTTATCAGGAGCAGACATGACTGTTTCAAAAATCAGACTCTCGCCATTGGCAAGGCATCTCTCACGCCATAGCTCGCAGTACCGAGCCGCCTCACGTACTGCATTAGGAGAATTCCAGTCGCCGAACTTCTCTTGTGCCACAATGTCCGGGTTTATATACACAGCGTCTTCGAGCCATTCGCTCGCAAGCACTTCCGATGTTATAGTGACCCATTGGGGCCGGCAATAACAATCAATAATGGTGCGTGTCCGTCCCTTCTCATTTGGTATCGAATTGAATGGTTATCCGTTTTTTGGCCTCGTTGCTTGCACGTCGAAGCTAGGCAAAAAATTTCTCGTCAGCTTCGTGGTTGCTTTCTCTAACCTTTTTAGCCGCATTCTCCATCAGCTGACCCAACTGCTCATCACTCGGCTCGTGACAAGCATCAAAACGATACGATTGAAACTCTGCGTGTGTCATAGACAATGCTTGTTTAATTATTCCACTTAACGCGAAGATGAACGTCCGAAAGTATACTGTGTATCCTTTAAACGTATTTTTCAGGGAAAAGTATATACTTGACCCCTTAAAACAATTTCCGGAACGCATATCTCATATTTCAATCATAACACTCCTCTTGGTCGTCGTATTCTTCGTCATCGTAATCTTCGTCGTCAAATAACAGGTTTGCCGGTATTGGTTTGGTAATCGTAATCGGCATACATGTCGTGTTCCGGATCGCCGTTCTACCCATCACGGTAGTCGTAAGTATCCATAATTATATGTTATAATATAGTAAAACGTTAGGGGGGGCTCAAATCAATGTAAAATTCTCGGGATCAAATCAATGCTATAAAGTTACGCATAATTTTCGTAATACCGAGCAATTCACGTTAGTATCCGCACAAGAAAAAAGCAAGTTATAAGCCGGGGCGAGTGGGCAAACAATATTAGTCGGACAAAAGCAGACGCGTACATCGCGCCTAAAACAATGATAATCAGCAGAGTATTCCAACGGACCAATCAACAAGGCAAGAAAGGCGCGCGGATTGCGGAAATTTTTCTTTGATAATTGGAGGGGAAGTCGTAACTTTGCGGCGCAAACAGGTGCGCGGCCATCGGGCCGTGCTTAAAAGGGAATCGGGTGTAAATCCCGGACAGTCCCGCTGCTGTGAGCCTCACGCCGCTGTGCATCAGCACAAAGGCACGACCTCGGACATACGTCACTATACCGCCGCAGGCGATACGGGAAGGCGTCCGAAGCCGGTCGGAGGCGAGTCAGAAGACCTGCCTGAGAGCAAAAACGCCGATGCTCTGCCAAGGGCGTCACAGCGACGCCGGCTTGCGAGGACGAGCTCAGAGTCTCATCAGACCCGAAATTCCTGCCGGGAATATCGGTGCATTGCGCGCCGTCCGTTCCGGAGGATGCGGCAACAGCATCTGCGAAATGTTTCACCCCTCGCACCTTGTCCGCCACGGCGGAAGGAGCACAACACATTCGACAGATGCCGCAAACATCTAAGACACATCCTAAAGAATACCGCGTATACCGCCGAGTATGCGTGGCGGCCGTCCTCGCTCTTGCAGCCGCCACCGCCGTGTATGCGCAAAATCCCAATGGGACTTTATCGACCGAGGCCGAGCGCGACAGCGCCGCCATCGAAGCCCGAGCAATGAGATGGAGCGACAGCATCCAATCGCTGCACGAGCTGATAGTAACCACACGCCGCCCGTGGGAACCCACCGAAATCATTCCCGTACAGACACTTGCCGGCGAGGAGTTGCGCCGCCTATCAAGCAACAGCGTAGCCGATGCTTTGCGCTACTTCTCGGGCGTACAGGTCAAGGATTACGGCGGAGTAGGGGGCATCAAGACCGTCAATATACGCTCGATGGGCACCAATCACACCGGTGTGGTATACGATGGCGTGGCCTTGGGCAATGCTCAGAACGGACAGATTGACCTCGGACAATTCTCACTGGACAACATGGAGGCACTGTCGCTGTACAACGGACAGAAGAGCCAAATCTTGCAGCCGGCACGCGACTTCGGCAACGCCGGCACAATATATATGCGTACCGCCGTCCCCCGATTTGAGGGCGACGAGACATACCATGCTCGTGCGGCAGTACGCACCGGCAGCTTTGATCTCATCAATCCCTCGGCGCTGGTGCAAGTCAAGTTGTCGCGCCGAGTGAGCGCCTCGCTCAGTGCCGAATGGCTCAATTCGTCCGGCAAATACAAATTCCGCTATCGCCGCGTCAACCCCGCCGGCGAGGTGGCCTATGACACCACGGCCACGCGCCAAAACGGCGACATCAACGCCACGCGCCTCGAGGCTTCGGTATTCGGCACCACCTCCCGCGGCAGTTGGATGGCCAAAGCGTACAACTACAACAGCGAACGAGGCATTCCCGGCGCCATCGTCAACAACGTGTGGCGACGCGGCGAGCGCATTTGGGATACAAACAGCTTTGTCCAAGGTCATTGGCGCGCCACCTACGGACGCTGGACCACCCTGGCCAACGCCAAGTACGCCTTTTACCGCACGCACTACGTCAACAACGACGACAAGCAAATCAAGGTAGACAACCTCTACCGTCAGCGCGAGGTCTATGTATCCACGGCCAACCAGTACGACATCATCCCCGGCAAATGGGAGGTGTCGGCCAGCTACGACTTTATGTACAACAGCCTCGACGCCGATGTCTACGACTTTGTACGCCCCATGCGCTATTCCAATCTGCTGTCCGCCGCCACAGCCGTCACCTTCGGCCGCTTCAAAGGACAGGCCTCGGCTTTGGGCACCTTTGTACGCGATATGCTCGAAGATGTTCAGGATCCTCCCACCAAGCACGTATTCACTCCGGCCGTGTATGCCTCCTATGCCTTTGTAGACACCAAGAACGAGCGCGGCACAGATATGCTGTCGCTGCGTGCGTTCTACAAGCGTTCGTTCCGCATGCCGACTTTCAACGACTTGTACTACGCCGATATGGGCAATTCCAAGCTCAATCCCGAGCGCGTCACCCAGTACAACGTCGGCATCGTCTACGACCACACGCGTCGCACCTCGTTGCTGTCGTCCATCAAATTCAGCGCCGATGGGTATTACAATAAAGTGCACGACAAGATTGTCGCCTATCCCAAGGGGCAGCAATTCCGCTGGACGATGCTTAATCTGGGCCTCGTGGACATCCGCGGCGTCGATATCAGTGCCGCCGCCACCGTCACCCCGCGCCGCGACATGGACATCACCCTGCGCCTGCAATACACCTGGCAACGCGCCATCGACATCACCAATCCCGAGGACAACTACTACCGCGACCAAATCCCGTATATACCGCATCACAGCGGAGGTGCTATAGCCAACATCGCCTGGCGCCGATGGAACCTAAACTACAGCTTCATATACGTGGGCGAGCGCTACAACCAGCAGGAAAATATTCGCTACAACTATACCCAGCCCTGGTACACCAGTGACGTATCGCTGACCCGAGACTTAACCCTGGGCAAAGTCGGGCTGCGCGCCACCGTCGAAGTCAACAACCTGTTCTCGCAGGACTACGACGTCATCATCAACTACCCAATGCCTAAGCGCAATTACCGTTTCACCCTCACCGTGACGATATGACAAGCAGGAATTTGGGCTCAAAGACGATGATGGCACGTGCCGCAGAGGCGGCACGCAAATGCGGTCATAACAAAACAATAATATATAGACCTATGATTCATCCCCATACGTCATTCCGACTAACGGGATGTATGATTTGTTTTCTGCTACTCATGCTATGTACCACGAGCTGTCGCGAGGACGAGCTCGTGGTGCCGGCAGAGTATGACCCCGTGCCGGCAGTGCCTGACAGCGAAGGCCGCATACGCGGTATGTACCTGCTCAACGAAGGCAATATGGGCAGCAATAAGTGCACTCTCGACTATCTGGACTACGTCACCGGGCTGTACGCCCGCAATATATATCCCGAGCGCAACCCCAACGTCATCAAGGAACTCGGAGATGTCGGCAACGACATCGCCATCTACGGCAGCAAGCTCTACATCGTGGTCAATTGCAGCCATAAAGTCGAAGTCCTGGATGCCAAAACAGCCGTACGCATCTCGCAAATAGACATCCCCAACTGTCGATACATCAAGTTCCATCGCGGCAAGGCATACGTCAGCAGCTACGTCGGCCCGGTACTCATCGACCCCGATGCGCCCAAAGGCGCGGTCTACGAGGTGGATACCACCAGCCTCAAGGTGACGAGACGCTGTATCGTCGGATACCAGCCCGAAGAAATGGAAATCGTCGACGACTATATGTACGTCGCCAATAGCGGCGGATACCGTGCGCCAAATTACGACAACACCGTATCCGTAATCCAGCTTATAGACTTCAAGCAAGTGCGTCAGATACCCGTGGCCATCAACCTGCACCGCATACGCAAGGACCGGTACGGACGGCTCTGGGTGACCTCGCGCGGCGACTACAATAGTGAGCCGCCCCGATTGTATTATCTGGAACGCGATGAAGGCACCGGTGAGATGCGCGTGGCCGGATGCTTGGACATCGCCGTAAGCGACCTTGCCATACGAGACGACAGTATGTACTATATAGGCGTGGCGTGGAGCAACTTTACCGGCACCAACACCATATCCTACGGCATAGTCAACGTGCGCGACCGACAGCGCGTGGCCGACAACTTCATCACCGACGGCACCGAGCAAAATATCAAGATGCCTTATGGCATTAGCGTCCATCCCGTTACGGGCGACATCTACGTCACCGATGCCAAGAACTACGTATCCTCGGGCACGCTCTATTGCTTCAATCCCGACGGCAAACGCCAATGGAGCGTCCGGACCGGCGACATCCCGGCACATATATGCTTTTACGAAAAACGATGACAAAAGCATTATACAAGGGCATATTATATATAATGTCGGCAGTGATGGTTCTGACCATCTCCGGCTGTAACGGCGGCGACACACCCATCGTCAGCCTCGGGCTGGACGACTACTACCGCGTGGCACGTATGACCAAGCTCGACCTTGACCCGGCCCTCACCGGTCAGGACTATCGCTGGACCATCACGCGCCCCGACGGTACGGACAGCATCATCGAAGGACAACGCCGACTGGTATTCCTCACCGCCGAAGAAGGGCGCTACACCTTGCGTTTCGATATTGTAGACCCCTCCGTACCCGTGAGCCATACAATGACTGTGGACGTACTTCACGAAGAAGTAGAGTACAGCCCCTATATATCCACCGTGACCGAGTATTGTCCTGCCCCGGGACAATTTGTCAACGAGATGCCGCGATACGATGAAGGAGATACCGCCGAAGACATGGCACGTAAGGCCGGCGAGTGCATCAGCGGCACCAACGATGTGATGATTTCGCTCGGCGCCTACGGCGGATACGTAACCTTCGCCTTTGACCATACCGTAGTCAATCTCCCCGGCAACGACTTTCGCATCTGGGGCAACTGCTTCTACGAAGCCACCCATCCCGAGGAACGCGGCGGCAGCGCCGAACCCGGCATAGTGATGGTGAGCTACGACGCCAATTGCAACGGTATAGCCGATGACCCGTGGTACGAGCTGGCCGGCAGCGAATACCATTCGTCCAAGACACATCACAACTATACAATTACATACAGCCGACCCGACCCGACAGCCGAGCCGGTACAAGACGGCGCACTCGACAATATGTATTACATTCCTTGGAAAGACAACAACGGCGCAACGGGATACGTCTCCCACAACATTTTTCACGAAGGAGAATATTGGCCCAAATGGATGCCGCAACAGACGCTTACGTTCCAAGGCAGCTGTCTGGCCCCAAACGCCGTTGACCGCAGCGGCAACGGAACATATTACGTATTGTACAGCTATGACTGGGGGTACGTAGACAATCACCCCAACGACTATCCCGAGCTCAATAGCTTCGACATCTCCAATGCCGTAGATGCCGACGGTCGTCCCGTCAAGCTGCCCGGCGCCGACTGGATACGCGTATACACTGCCGTCAACCAGTACTGCGGATGGATTGGCGAGACTTCCACCGAACTAAGTCGTGCCGCCGACCTCCACGTCATCGCCACCATGGTGCCCACCGCCACCCGTCGGCGTTGATATATATAAAATAGTTGACATATATATATAAATATAAGTAATAAGCGATTTATTATATGGTTAAACAGTTACTTCTTCTTGCCGCAGTCTGCTTCGTAGCCCCGGTGTGCGGCGCCACCACCCTCGATTTTGACAAAATCACCCATTGGGCGGGCGAGGGCGATGCACGTGCCGCACTTGTCGTATTCTTTGACGGGCAAAAAACTGCCCAAGTCTGGGGCTATCGCTGGGACAGCACCACCGCCAAGCCCTCCGGCGCCGATATGGTCAAAGCCATAGCCAATGCCTCCACAGACTTCGATGTAATGATTCAGTGGACCAATTTCGGATATACATTTGCCGGTGCGGGATTCAGTTTCGACCACGCGGTGATGAATTACCTGCGCTACGACTTCGAAGGTGCCGCCGGTGATGCCAATATTTCCTTCAATTACTATACGCCCAATACAGGCATGGGGCAGACCGGAGCCCCCGGCGCCGCAACACAAGAGATCTGCGACCAAGCCATCGAAGAAGCCAAGACGACCCATGTCATCGAACATCCCTTGAGCCACCGCGAATACGGATACAGCGCCTACGACTACGACCACTGGCAGTTGGAAGAAGGCGCGCCGAAAAATATATTGTGGCGTGCCGGATGGTACAACGGATACTGGAGCTATTGGGTGGGCGATGCCAAACTCGAAGAAATGGGATATTCCGGACTGGGAATGTCGTCTGTCGAGTTAGAGGACGGAGCCGTCAACGGCTGGGCCTACTACAACTTACAAGGTGATGATTATGGTTCGACAGAAGTCGACTGGAATATCGAATTGGACTACAATCATCTAAGTGTCAATGCTATACAGGAATTGAGCCCGGTGGTTGAACCCTCGGAGGATACATCAGCCACCATATACACACTCTCGGGCGTATGCCTGGGCCGTTACGTTGACCGTCGTGCCGACCTCCCTGTCGGCATATACATCGTGCGGACATCCTCGGGCGCTGCATACAAGGTGCGCCTCTAAAAGCACAAAAACATTATTAAAACATATTATGGACTCCGGTTTTGGGCGTGATATTGATTCACACTCAGGCCAATCATCAACAAATCTCAAATCTTTTATGACCCACAAATCATTGCTAATCGGAGCTTTAGGCTGTTTGTTTGCGCTGACGGCCAACGCCCGTGACATCGAGTTAGACGGCCTGTACTACTCGACCAAAAGTGACGGAACCGCCACGGTACGCGCTCCGTTGTCATCCGAAACAAAGCCCTCGGGAGACATTGTCATTCCGGCCACGATCACCTATGGTGGCAAGGACTACAAAGTGATTGCCATCGATGACGATGCTTTCGCCTACAACTACGATATTACCGATCTCGAGATCGGTAACGGCATCACCTCCATCGGCAAGAACGCCTTCTTCAATTGCACGGGACTGACTAAACTCTCGTTCCCGGCATCTGTCACCGAAATCGGCGACTATGCCTTCAACTCGTGCACCAATGTGACAAGCATAACTTTCCCCACCGGTCTTAAAGTTGCCGGCCCGATATTTCAGTCGTGCCACAGCCTTACCAAGGTGACATTCAGCTGGAAGTGCGTCGTTACCGAACTCAATCGCACTTTTCAAGACTGCCGTGTGCTTCCGAGCATATCCATTCCGTCTTCTGTCGTCAAGATCGGCGAGAGTGCTTTTGAGGACTGCAAAACGCTAGCAAAAGTCAGCTTCTCCGGCAATAAATTGAAAACTATCGGCGACTGGGCTTTCCGCGGCGCTAAGTTCACCACCTTGGAAATCCCCGAAGGTGTTGAAGAAATCGGCGATATGGCCCTTGGCGCTATGAACGGCGATTGGAACACAAATAAGACCATGACTTCTGTCACCCTGCCTTCATCGTTGAAGAAAATATCCTACAACACCTTCAACAACTGTGGCGCGCTGACCGAGCTTACCATCAAGCCCGCCGCCGAACCGCTGCGGATCACAACCTATTACGACAGCTACACGGACATGTTCCTGTCCTGTCCCGAGGACTTGTCATCGACAACCTGCCCGCTGACCAAGCTTTCGTTGGGCCGCCAACTGATAAGCGACAAGACCGGTGCAGACCATACCGGCAAAATATTCTCCGTAAAGAGTGCTCTGGAGGATCTATTCCTCTGCGGCAGCGTCACTTCAACACCCGACCTGTCCAAGGCCGAAGCGCTGAAATATATCACCGTTGCCACACCCGTCATCCCCACTGTCGGTGGTTTCGCTGAGGGCGTCAAGACGACGGCTCTGGTGACAGTACCCGCTGCAGGCCGCGAGGCATACCTCGCTGCCGAAGGATGGAAGGACTTCGCATCGCTCGCCAATGCCTCGGGCGTCGAGTTGTCCATCGCCGACCTCACCCCGGACGCCAACGGTGTATACGCCATAGGCTTGAAGAAGTCCTATGCTATGACAACGACCATCAATGATGAGGACACCTCCGCCAAGAACCTGACATATACTGCCGGCGTCAGCAACGTCCTGAGCTACAATAAAAACAACGGTAAAGTCACTTCCGGCGTCAAGGGCGATGCGTACATCTATGTCGAAAGCAGTGAGAATCCTGTCGTGCGCGGCGTACTTGTAGCCAAAGTAGCTCCGATTAAGCCCGTGACCTCCATCACCCTCGACGGCGTTGTAGACGGCGTACTGCGCGTGACATACAACACGATGATTGCCGCCAACCCCGTCATCGAACCCTCCGATGCCGACCTCACCGACTTTGATATTGCCATCGAAGACCCCACGTTGTGCACCATCTACGCTGCCAAGGCTTTCAATCCCACGCGCAACTTCTACGAGCTGACCACTTTCAAGATAGGCGAAACCAACGTAACGTACACAGCCAAAGACGGCAGCGGCACACAGCTTACCTTCAAGCTCGTAGTTGAAGACCGCGAACGCGAAACTCCCATAGACTACACCAAGGGTATGTTCTGGCTCAACGAGGAATGGTTCGGCCACTGCAGCGGCTCCATCAACTTCGTGGGCGATGACTACACCTTCACCGGCAAGGTCTACGAACGCGAGAACCCCTTCCAGGCCTTCGGCGCCACCTCGCAATTTGCTACAGTATATGCCGACCGCCTCGTCGTAATGTCCAAGCAAGCACGTGACGGCGGCGACCTCCGCGGAACAGAAGCCGGTGGCGGACGCGTAGTCATTGCCGATGCCAAGACCCTCAAGAAAATCGCCGCGTTCGACGAAATCGGCGGTGACGGACGTGCCGCTTGCGGTGTAGGCTCCGACAAATTCTACTTGACACATGCCTCGGGTGTACGCGTATGCCGCGCTCAGGGTGATACATACGTCCTCGATGCTGCCGACATCGCCGGCATCGGCGGCGGCAGTGCCTATGCCAACCAGATGGGTGATATCGTAGCTGCCGGGAATTACGCTTTTGCCGTACAACAGGGAAAGGGTCTACACGTCATTGACACCACGACCGACACATTCGTCAAGACAATCGAAGAGTCCGCCGCTCAAGGCGTAGTCCTCGCTGCAGACGGCAACGTATGGATGATGGCTACCAAGAAACTCTACTGCATCAACCCGCAGACCGCCGAAATAATCAAGGAAGTGGCAATCAATCAGAGCGTAGCTTGCCAATGGGGCTCGTGGCGTCATACCAACTTCCTGGCAGCCAAGAAAAAGAACGTCCTCTACTGGATGGACGGCGGTTCATGGTCCGGCTCAGGCAATATCTACGCTTGGGATATGACCGGCGATGTGCCCACCGAACCGCTCTTCTCTCTGGGCAAACGCGAAGGTATGAACGGCAACACACAAAGCCAATACGGCTCCATCGGATATGACGATGTCAACGACCGTCTGATGCTGGCCACCACTCACGGAGCTTCGTCCAACTACCGCTACAACTGGTACTACTTTGTAGACGGCACCACCGGCGAGGAGCTCAAGAACTTCGCTCTGACCCCGTACTACTGGTTCCCCGCAATGCCCGTCAATCCCGACCGCGCCGAGGTAGCCACCGATCTTCAGAAAATCGATCTTGACAATTACGATGATCCCAAGACTGTGGATCTTACCGGTCGCTTCACCGATGCCGATGACGTCGACTCCGAAATCTCACTGTCCATCGTTCCGGCCAATGACACTCAGCTCGAAGACATCGCCGATGTTACCCTCACCGGCAAACAGCTGACCATCACACCCAAGACCTTTGGTGATACAGCTCTGCGTCTGCGCTCGGTATCGCGCGGCCACGTGGCTTACCATGACATTGCAATCAAGATTGCCAAGGTCGGCGTGGATGATGTTGCCGTAGATGCCCACGACTCGGCTGTTGAGTATTACAACCTCCAAGGCGTACGCGTCGATGCCGACAACCTCACCCCCGGCATATACGTTCGTCGCCAGGGCAATAAGGCCGTCAAAGTCGTCATCAAATAAGACTCATAAAGCACAAATTCGAATGATATTCAGACATTTATTGTCTGCCGCAATCCTTACAGCCACTGTCGCCGCAACCTCGGCGGTGGTGGCTGCCGAGGACTTGGACGGCGGATTTTTCATCCTCAACGAAGACTGGTACGGACATCAAAATTCCACCATCAATTACCTGCGACCCGATGATCCGGACGGAGTATACTGGGACTACCGCGTATTCCAAAGTCGCAACCCGGGCAAGGAACTCGGGTGCACCGCACAGCACGGCATCGCCTGGGGCGGACGTCTGTATCTAATTGCCAAGCAGGAAAAAGACCCCGGAGCGTCCGTCACCGGCGCACGTATCACCGTGTGCGACTCCAAGACTATGGAGTGCGTGGCCCAACTCACCGAGATTGACCCCTCGGGCAAACGTTGCGATGGGCGCGGTGTATGCGGCGTATCGCTCGAAAAAGTGTACATCTCCTCGTCCAACGGCATCTGGGCTTTCGATACCCGAAGCTTGACAGTCTCCGGCCAAATCCCCGGCACGGAGAATCCCAACGGCACCGGCGGAGCCACTACCGACCCCTCGGGAGCCCTCTATAAGGGACAGTGCGGCACTATGGTGTTGGCCGATGGCCGTGTATTTGCCGCCCATCAGCAGTCGGGTCTATTGATAATAGATCCGACCACGGACAAGGTCGTCAAGACTATATCCATGGATGTGGTCCAAGACGGCGCCGGCATTGGTTCGATAGTCAAGGATCGCAACGGCATCCTGTGGATTTCGACAGACAAGAATATCCGCGGCACCGGCAATCCCCTTAACAAATTGGTACGCCTCGATCCCAAGACGCTGGAGTACGAAATAGTCACCCTCCCCGAAGATGTACTACCGCCCAACAACTCGTGGTACGCATGGACGCCCGATGCCTTCTGCGCAAGTGCCCGGCAGGACTACCTCTATTGGCGGGGCAACGCCGGCAAAGGTCAAGCCGCATGGTTCAACGGAGTATACCTGTATCGCTTCAACACCGTCACCCGGACGGCCGAAGCCATACGCAACTTCAAGGAAGAAGGTGCCGGATGGAGCATCTACGGCTGCTCGCTGCGCGTTCATCCCATTACCGACGAAATATATATGTCCTTGTACCAAGGCAACCAAAAAACCACGTATATCACTCGTCGCTGCGATGCCGATGGCAATACGATCAAGGATTATCCGATGATTGCCAATTACTGGTTCCCCTCGCTGCCGATATTCACCGAGGACGACCCCTATCCGCTGTCCGTAAGCGATATCACTGTTGACGACGCCTCGGCCGCCATCGAGTACTATAATCTTCAAGGCATACGTGTAGCAGCCGAAGACGGCATCGCTTCACTTCCCGCCGGAGTATACATCCGCCGCCAAGGCACACGTTCATCCAAGATCCTCGTCCGCTAATCGCTCGAGACACATCGGGGACTATCCCCCACTATCTTTAACGACTTCACCCCTGCCACGGAAGATTCTGTGACAGGGGTGAAGTCTTTTTGAAGTCTTTTGTGACTGAATGTCGAACTTACTCCTTGGGGGCGACGTAGACGTATGCGCCGAGGTCGGGGGCGGTACCGGGCGTGGCCTGTCGCGGCAATCCGTAGGCGTCACGCGCAGCGGCAGGCAGCATCAACGAGGCATCGCCCGCGCCGATGGCCGGCGACTCGGGCTTCAGCCTGTAATCGAAGATGTAATCCTCGCGCACAGTGTAATATAGCGGATCTTTGTCCCACAGGCAGGCGATGAAATTGGCATCGTCCGTACCGTTCTCCTTAAGCAGGTCGCGCCGCAGGAAGATCTTTGTGCCGGTCAGGTCGCCGTGGGAGAGCATCGAGCCGTTGCCGTAAAGGATGCTATTGGTGATTTCGGCCGCGGTATATGGCAGTTTGGTGCCGTCGTCGCTGTCGGCATTTAGATGCTCGAAGGCCAGCGCCGGACCATATATGGCGCTGAAAAGGTAGTAATTGGCAAAGGTGCAATGGTTGAATACGTGCCGACCGCCGTGCAGCAGAACCAACCCGTTGGACGCCTCGGCAAATTCGCAGCCTATGGCGGTAATATCGGCGTGATACACCTCGAGCACACGATCGCCGGAGTTGCGCAATCGGCTGTTGATGATGGTCAGCATCGGCGTGTCGCCGTCGTCGCGCGGGGTATCGCCGCCGTTGACGATGACACCATAGTCGGTATTGCGTATACACGTGTGGCTGATGACATTGGCTCGCGATGAGGGTGCAAATTGCACGCCGCGCCACTGTCGGGACATCAGGTCAAAGGTGATATCGGTGATGACATTGCCGGTGCGGTCGCCGGCAATATTAACGGGATTGTCGGCCGTGCCTTGGCACAGCAGGGTGCCGCGTACTATCAGTGATGCTCCGTCGTGGAAGCGCAATTCGGCGCCCGGGTCGATGGTGAGCGTAGCTCCTTCGGCCACGACCAGCGAGTCGTACACCTGATAGGGACGGCCGGCAGCCAGGCGAGTGTCACTCTCGTAAGTAACGGCATGCAGGCGTCTGACATCCTGGCCCGTAGCGTTGAGCACCACGGTTGAGCGCACGCCGTTGACGGTAAAGCACAAATCGGCGTTCACGTCTTGCGGTCGGTCTTGATCGCGCTCGGGCAAAGTGGCTTCCACCATCACAAATATCGAATCTTTGGCTCGTATTTCGATGCCTTGGAACGTTTCGCCGGTAGCGCCGTCTACATTGATGCGGAAATCCTGTGCGCCTTCGCCTTCGAGATGTATGTCGCTGATGAGCATACCCTTACTATGACGATTGTAGACCGTCAGGCGATGCGTCATTGTCACCTCGTCGGTGAATACCACGCCCATTTTGAGCGTATCTGTGGAAAATGTCGGCTGGTCGGACGCCGAAGTTGAGATACCGTCCTCGATGCAAGCATTGAGGCCCAGCATGACGCCGACTATGGCTATGATGTACAATATCTGTCGTTGCATAATATCTTTGGTGTGCAAGGCTGTATGCCTCTATATACTAACGGCGCATAGTCTCGTTTATTGTCCTGCACACCCGGGGATCGGGCTCAACGGCGCGGCACGGTGACGTATCTGACTCCGTCGGCATAGCAGCCGTTTTGGTAAGGCTGGTAGGTGACGGTGATGCCGCCGCGTGTATACGCGGGTCGTGGATACCATTTGCCATCAATATTTTCCGCCCCAAATGGCAGCGACCACGAGGGGTCATCCAATTCTCGGATGGTTGCCGGTATGCCGTCCGGAAATATGTCGCGGATGCCCAGCAGCTTCCCGGAAGCGGCGTCCATAGTCAAGTACATGCGCATGTTCATCGGGTGAGCGCCGCCGGTGTAGTACTCGCAGAATGTCATCACGGTCACCAGTTTGCCGTCGGCGCTTCGCCAAACTGGCGCCATCTCCAGGTGCAGCGAAGCACGAGGACTACTGTTGGCGCGGTCAAAGCAGCGCTTAATCGACCCGAAGGCATCGGCAGCATCCTCGGCCGGCATCACCGGCTCGATGCCATCGGCCGGAACGCCGGAATATGCGTACACCGGCATCTGCTTCTCGGCAAATTGATTGGCAGTGTTCATTCCGATTACTTCAAAAAGTCGCGTCATATTCGATGCCACCGTATCCGCTCCCACAGGCAGTGTGAGCATAAAGTCCAGGTATACTGCATCATTGCCCGGCGTGTACAGCGTCTTATAATATGTGCGCGTCGGCATCGGAGCCATCTCCGCTCCGGCTCGTATATCGCGAGGAAGCGCCCGGCCAAGTCGGAGGCGCGCGGTGTCGGGGCCCACGATAAGTCCCAGACGATAGGTCGTCGTGTCCACAAATACACCATCGAAAGCGCCGAGCAGACGTACCGTATCGCAGTACGAGGGGCTGCGGCGGCACAGCAAGCGGTCGGCCACCGGACTGCCGTCGGCAGCCCGCCACGACTGCGTAACCAGCAGTGTGTCATTACAGAATACAGTATCGGCATACAACCCGGCGGCCTCCGGAGCTGTCACTATATGTTCCTGCGCTGCTGTTGCTTTTACGGCTTGCGTCCCTACAACGGCGCCAACCGCCGCCAAGCATATCGCAAATACGGGTGTCATTTTCAATTTCATTTCCATTTGTTTTGGTCTTTGACTTTTAGTATTCGGTTTTTTCGACAGTTAGTCTATTGTCGTAACATACGAGAGATACAAAGTGTTTGCGGCTTCTTACGTTGCGCAAATTTACATAAAAAAACCGATTTTTTTAGATACCCGAGGCGTCTCGCCCTGAAAGAAGTTGACGTCCAAAAGAGCCAACCGAATTTGGTTAATATCCAAAAATTGAGCCAACCGATTTCAGAAACCGACACATCGGCACAACCCGGATTATTTTTCGGGGGCAAAATACTTGGTGGCTCGGAGTTTTTGCGTAACTTTGCAGTCCATTGCCCTAAAACCGAGCAATTCACGCCTATCCGAATTGGATGTCGGTGTCCGCCGCTAAGGTGAACATCGTACAGGTACGATATTCGATATACTTAGAGCAACCGGCATTACTAAAAAGAAACCAAAACACATAAAACATCAAACCAATCGTATCATGATTTTACGGTACTTAAAAAGTGCTGTTCTGACGCTGGCTTTAGTGTCGACAGCCGTGGCCTTCGCCGCCGGGCCGACGGGCTACTACTCCACTTGCGAAAACAAGTCGGGAGCCGCACTGCTGTCGGCTCTCTGCAAAAAGGTGGGCCCGCACACCGTTGTGAGCTACAACGAATTACTCACCCTATACAAAACCTCCGATGTGTATCCCGACGGAACCATCTGGGATATGTATTCGACCAAGCACTGGAAGTATACAACAGCATCTTGCAGTGGGTACAAGAGAGTGGGTGACTGCTACAACCGTGAGCACTCTTTCCCAAAAAGCTGGTTCAATGATGCTAAGCCTATGTATAGTGATGCTTTCCACCTTTACCCCACCGACGGTAAGGTCAACGGACAACGCTCCAATTTCCCCTACGGCGAATGTGCCAACGGTACGACTTTGCCTTCAAACGGCAGTGTGAAGGCTCTCGGACGCCTCGGCAGTTGCACCTTCCCGGGATACTCGGGCACTGTTTTCGAGCCGGACGACCAGTACAAAGGAGACTTCGCTCGCTCATATTTTTATATGGCTGCCGCTTATAACGACAAAATTGCCGGATGGAATTCCGATATGCTCGCCGGCAACAGCTACCCCGTATTCTCATCGTGGGCCATCAATCTGCTGATGAAATGGCATCGCGAAGACCCGGTCAGCCAAAAGGAACTTGATCGTCAGGAGGCAGTCTACGATGCACAGCACAACCGCAACCCCTTTATCGACCACCCCGAACTGGCCGAATATCTTTGGGGCAATAAGAAAGGCCAGAATTGGTCTACCAGTATCAGTGCCGACCCGGCCTTCCTGCTCCCTATGGACGGCAGCACCGTAGACTTCGGCGTTACGGCCGTAGGCTTGGCTCGCACCAAGACAGTGACCGTCAAGGCCGAAGGCCTCAAGGAAGCCATCAGCGTCAGCGTCAGCGGCACCGGATTTGCCGCCGCCGCCACCTCCATAGCTGCCGATGCGGCCATGACCACCGATGGTACCTCCCTCACACTGACTTATACGGCACCCGCAGCCGGCACCGCTTCCGGTACGCTCGTTCTCACTTCCGGATCGGCTAAGACCTCTGTAAAGCTGACCGCTAACGCTATGACCGGACTGCCCGTGGGAGCTGCTACCGATATCAGCGATGAGAGCTTTACAGCTCACTGGACCTACGTAGGCGATGAAGCCGCCGACGGCACCTACACACTCTATCTGCTTGATGCCGAGGGTAAAGCCGTGGCTTCCTATCCGCGCACAGTCAAGGCCACAGCCGAACAATATGTCTGCGGCGACCTCTCGCCCGAAACGGCCTACACATATTATCTGACATCCAAGACGCTGACTTCAAACAAAGTCAACGTCACCACCGGTGCCCCGATACCGTCTATCGAATTCCTGCACGACGGCGAGCTGTCGCTGGTGGCCGAACCGGGCACACCCTCCGAGGCCGAGGAACTACTTGTTGCAATCGAGAATATCAATTCCGACATTACCATTGAGGTCAATGCTCCGTTCGAACTCTCCTCGGACAAGGCCGAATGGTCGCAGAAAATCGTCATCAAGCCCGAAGAAGACCGCATATACATCCGCGTCAACAGCGCCAAGACCGGCACCTTCGCCAGCTCGATAGTCGCCACCGCCAAAACCGACAAGGGAGAGACTTACACCACCGATGAGGCCGAAGTTTCGGCCAAGGTCGCCGAAGCCATCGACTTCTTCGAGGACTTCGAGGCCGCTGTTAATGGCGGCTACAATGCCGCTACGGTTCAAGGCACAATGTGTGTTTGGAACCTCAGTGACGCCGGCGTGTTTGCCGAAAGCAAGAATGCCTATGCCGGTTCAAACTATATGCGCTTTGGCAAGTCTACGTCTTCGTCCTTCGAAACGGCCGAAGATATTGCCGGCGGTGTAGGCGAAATCACGTTCTATGCCAAAGCTTGGAGTGGAGATGTAGCGTGCGATTTTAAGGTAGAATGCTCCAATGACGGCGGCAACAGCTGGAAGGCAGTTGCAACCATCACCCTGCCGCAGAATGGGGCATATAAGAAGTACACCGCCACCGCCAATGTCAGCGGAGATGTTCGCGTAAGATTCGTGCAGACCGCCGGTAAGCGCGCACTCTTCGACAATATCGCCATGTCCCACTACCGCGGCGGCATCGAAGGTGTTGAAAGCGATTACCACGCTTGGACGGCTTACAGCCTTAACGGTCAACTTGTTGTCAGCCTCACCGAACAGGCCGATGTGCAAATTTACGGCATTGACGGCATCACATATTTCAACGGCACACTGAACGCCGGCGACAACGCACTTGACCTGGCCAAGGGCTTGTACATCGTTGTCATCGATGACTTCAGCCGTCGCGTACTCGTCAAGTGAGCACAGATACATCACAATACTTCGATCGCACCGAGCTGCTCTTGGGCCATACGGCCCTCGAGCGGCTCGGCCGCCTTCGTGTCATCGTCTTCGGCGTTGGAGGCGTGGGGTCGTGGTGCGCCGAAGCACTGGCACGCAGCGGCGTCGGACACATCACCCTGGTAGACAGCGATACCGTAGCGCCCAGCAATATCAATCGTCAGCTCATAGCCACCTGCGAGACCATAGGTCGTCCCAAAGTGGATGTCGCCGCCGAGCGCCTGCGTGCCATCAATCCCGACATTGACGCCCGTGCCGTGCACGGCATATACACCGCCGATGCGGCCGATGATTTTGACCTCAATGCATACGACTGGGTGGTGGATGCCATTGACTCGCTCTCGGACAAAGCGCTGCTGATATGCAACGCCACGGCATCGTCGGCTCGACTTGTCTCGAGCATGGGTGCCGCCTGCAAGACCGACCTCACGCAAATACGCATTGCCGAGTTTTGGAAAGTGGAAGGCGATCCGTTGGCTCGCGCCTTGCGGCAACGCTTCCGCCGCAGCGGCATCTTCCCGCGGCGCAAATTCAAATGTGCCTACTCGCCGCAGCAAGTGCCCAACGTTCGCCCCACCGAGCGCGAAGCCACCGTCAACGGCGCCAAGCGCCCCAACGGCACCGTAGTCTTCGCCACCGCCGCCTTCGGCCTCGCCCTGGCCGGCCTCATCGTCAATACCACCGCCGCCGACTGACCGCCGAGGATTTTAGCCTCAGCTTCATAAATCATCTGCCGAACAGAGAGAATAAAGTCATATTCCCTCTGTTCGGCAGATTATCATATATAGCGGATTGTGGTCTCTTTGTCGGATTGGCGGTAGGGCGCTTAGGGCTCGTTGTTGACGGTGATGGTGAGGGTGGTGATTTTGCCGGCGGCGATGATGTCGTTCTCGTTGGTGCCGCTTTTGAATGCCTCAACGAGGGAGTAGGTCTTGTCGCCGTTGATGCGGATGTATTCGACCGAGGATAGGTGGACAATTTTTCCCGAGCCGGAGACGTTGGAGAGTTCATCGGGCACTACGGCAGCCTGCCAGAATGTGCCGCCGGGGGTCACGTGTTTCTTGGTCTTGATGTATCCGTAGCTGCCGAAGGGGCGCACATGGAAGCCTCGCTCTTTGGTGATTCGGACGCCGACCTGCTTCTTGCTGTCAAACTCGATGGTCTCGACTTTGTCGGCATAAGGGCCGGTGACGTATACGCGCAGGATGCCCAATCCGTTGTGGAAGTTGAAGTCTACTCGGCCTTGGTCTTTTGCGACTTTGGCGGTGTCCGAGATGAGCAGGTATTTCAGCCCCTCGCTTTGGTCGGTGATATCGAAGGTGTTGGGGGTGAATGCGACGTATTTATTGACATCGAGGTCACGGTAGGCCATGATTGGCTTGTCGATTTGGACTTTCTTCCGGCCGTCGGGGTCTGTCACCAGGGTGATTTCGCCGATGCCGTCCGGTTGCGCCTGCACGCAATCTGCAACGTCGTCGCTGAGCTCGCGCACGATGAATGTTTCCGTGCCGTTCCATTCCAGCAGGGTCGCCGACAGGTCGTCGTTTTCGGTCATCCTTGATGCGGGCTTGCCGTTCCACGGGGTCTCGGTGTAGTCTGCGAGGGTTATGCTGCCGACTTCTAAGGCATATCTCGGACGCTCATTGGCGCTCGGCTCGTCTGAGGCGCAGGATACGGCCATGGTGCATGTCAGCACTGCCGCCAGTGATATTGCTATGTGTCGTGTGGTCTTTTTCATCTGCTTGGTGTTGTGCTTGTTGTCACTACATTTTTGGGGGGCTCTGCCGTGGCATCAGATTGTGAGCGAGTAGTCGTTGCTGTTTTTGACCCACGGCATGGAGGTAGTGGTGACTTCGACATCGTCCTTGGAGATGCCGTTGATGGTGATATTGAAGGTGTAGACGTATCCGCTCTTGAACTCGAACTCGGAGCCGGTGACAAATTTGGAGAGGTCTATGTTGTGTGTTATTTGTGGGCCGACGCCTGATACCGGGCGGTATTCCATTGTGATAAATGTCTTGTCGGTGGCGCGCTTCTGTGCAACGATTATTGTCTCATACGAATATGCGGCTTCCTCGGTTACCAAACCCCAATTGACGGTGTTTGCCGGGTACAGTCTGTCGTGCGGCGGTGTCTTGTCCGCGGTGTTGTAGGACTTGATGAGGTCGAGGGTAATCTTTTTGTCCGCCTTGTTCACGCGATACTCGGCGGTCTGGTCTATGTCTCGGAGCATGACGTGCCAGCAGTTTTGGTACAGGTTTTTGATGTACGAGGTATTGCGTATATTGACTACGATTTTGACCTGGGTGTGGTAGAAGTCAAGTTTGCGTCCATCGCGTGCGATGTCGTTGGAATAGGCGAGCATGAGATCGTCGCTGATGGTTGACAGCCGGCAGGTGGTCCACATCACGGTGTCTCCTACGGGGTAGTAGCGGTTGGGGACGCGCCCGATGACTTCGATTTTCCCGGATGGCTTGACAATGAATGGGTTAGAGGAAGTGAGCAAGGCGCTTGCGCCACCGTCCAGGGTGTCTGAGACGATATATTTGCGCAGGCCGTCAATGGTTTGTATTGCCACGCCGCCGGTGTCCACTTCCAACCATGCCGAGCGTGAGCTGACCGAGCCTTCGGCGCTCATATTGAGGCCGTTGGCGATAAACTCCAGGGGAGTGCCGACGGTGTCCTGCGGCGCGGGATCATCGGAGGCGCAGGCCGCGAGCAGCGCTGCCGGCATTATGCCGCCGAGTATGGCGTAGATGTATTTCTTGATGCTGTTGTTCATGTCCGTATGTATGTCCGTTGATGGGTATGCGTGTTGTTCGGTATGGGTGGGGCGGTTTACAGCTCGGTAGAATATTCGCCTCCGTCATTCCAGTCCTTTATGGTGGCGGTGAAGCTCAGCTCGGAAGGCTTGATGATGACGGTATATGTATGGACGCTGCTGCGACGTAACAAGCTGAACAGCGTGTCGTTACTTTGATATGATTTGCCGTTGATTGTCAGCGTGAGATAGGCACCGGATGCTGTCTGCGGGGCTACGATTGCCGTATAGACCACGGCCTGTTCTGTTTCGTTGTCAATGATTTGTTGTATGGTATTATCCTTGAGCGACCAGTCGGCGATGGGTGCCTTGTTGTCAAAATTAAACGAGTTCCATATCGTGCTGAAATTGATGTTGTTGTGTATTATGCCGCCCAAGGTGCATTCGGCATTGACTATGTCGTCGAGGGTGATGCCGGTTGCCGGGTCTGCCTTGATTTTCACGACAATTTTCGACATTTGGCGTTCGAATACAAGGTTGTCGATTATGCCGCTGCTTATCCAGTCGGCCTGTATTCCTCTTTGCGCACGTATAATGTCAAGCTTGCGTTGTAGCTCGGGGGTGTTTTGCTTGCGGGTGTCGATTGCTAATCCATAGTTTGAGCTGTCTATTCGGCTCGGATCATCGGAGATATATGGCGCATAGGCGATAATCGAATTAGTCCCTGCTGTCAGATCTGAGGCGGCTATGGCTTTGCCGATTTTGGTAAAAGCTGCCGTTGTCCCGGTAGAAGTGGTGTAATAGGGGAGGTTTTGGTAGTCTTTGACAATGGCGTGTTCCCACGGTGTGATGATATACACGCCGATTGTGTCGCCTTCCCATAGGGAGCCGTTTACGCGGGACTGCGGTGCGCTCTCTCCGGCGAAGGTGCCGTAGATTTGCAGCTCCTTGCTGCCTGTGAAGTCCGGGGCGTCTTCTCCGCCGCAGGACCACAGACCGAGTGCCGCGAACGCGGCGGCGGATGCGAGTGTGTATATATGTTTTAACGTCATATTGGCGATGTTTTAGTTTGGTGATGTTCCCCTCCCCTTGCGGTGGGAAGGGTGTGGCTTTTCCACCATGTGGGACGCGGGCTTATCGCATCACGGCTTCGCCGGAGCCGCTGCCGCCGTCGACCCAGTCGGTGATGGTGCAGCCTTCGATTTTGAGACCGGTCTTATGGATGGTAATGGTGTAGGTATAGGTCTTGCCGGGCTCGAGGGCGGGCTGCATTGCGGTATCGTTGACGTATGGCTGTGCTGCGATTACGGCCTTGTATTTCAGTGGGGCTGTCAGCGTCTGGGGTATGACGAGGGCGTCATAGGTGACAACGTTATTGGTCATATCGGTGGTGCGCATCGAGTATACCAGCGACCATTCGATGGGGCTGCCGGTGGGGGTAACTGCGCCGGTGGCCCCATCGAAGGTGCCATCGTGGATGAGACCGTCGATGTAGTGGCCGCCGATAGCGACGTCGGGCGTTGTGAGGCCGTCGCCGGGTTTCAGCTTGACTACCAGACGCGACATTACGTGGCGGAAGGACTTGTCCCCGGTAAAGGATAGTGTGGGATTGCTCTTGGAGGCTACGGCGCCGGTGGCGTAGATGAAATCGATGCGTTTTTGCTGGTCGCGTGTCACCTGGCTGCGGGTGTTCACTTGGGGCTTGTTCCAGCTTGCATCGCTCTGGTAAGGTCCGTATGCGCAGAATGTTACATCCCCGGTGCCTTCGAAGTATATCGGGTCGGCATCGGCGGTGAATTGGGCGACGTCGCTTGTCGAGGTGGTGGAGTAGGATATATTTTTGTACTTGTCCTGCATCTTGTCGTTGCCGGCGATGGCGTATACGCCAATCCTATCGGCTTCCCAAGTCGAACCTACGGCGCGGGAGCCGGTCTCGAAGCCTGCGGTAATTTTGAGGGCTGTCGGTGTGTTGTCGGGCTCGTTGTCGGAGGAGCAGGATGCCAGTGCAAAGATTGCAAGAGCGGGCAGGAGGATGTTGTTGAGTTTCATATTGTGGAGGATGTTTTTATCGTATGATGTCGTTATTTTTTTTAGGAGTTTATGTTGCGTCTTGTCGAAGCGGCATTATTTTGCATCGAAATTGCCGCCGTCGGCTTCTGTCCATGCGGTGATGGTGCAGCCTTGTATTGATACGCCGGTCTTGTGGATGGTGACGGAGATGTCGTATTGGTATCCGGCGAGCCACTCGTTGCGCGGGTCGGCGATGCCGGCATTGCGATTGGCGTCGGTGAAGTCTATGGCGGCGGTATATGTCTGTGCACCGGGCTGTGTGGCGGTGAAGGTCAGCGCGTTGGCGAAGGATTGCGGAGCCACTATCAGTGTATAGGCTACGGTCTTGGTGGCGTCATCGGCTGCGGCAGGGGCGTTTTGCTCTGCTGTGGTATTGTTTGCAAATGTCAGTGTGGTGGCATTGTCGGAGGTTACAATACCGGTGTTGCGATCAAAAGAGGCAGAGGCATTGAATTCGCCTAACGACAGAACAGCGTTCTTGACTTCGTCGTAGGTTACATCGCTGCCGCAACGTGCGGTGATGACAACTTTTGACATCTTGTGCGCAAAGTTGAACTTAATATTGGGGCTTGATTTGCTGCCCGTGGCCTGTGCCCACAGGTAGTCAAAAGCCTTTTGTGAAGCCTGGATGCGAGTGTCTGCGGTGGCTGCCGCGTCACTCCACGGATAGTATGAGGTGAAGGTCACTTCGGCATTGTCCTGAAAGTAAATGCGGTCGCCGGCGGCGGCAAAAGTGCCGGTGCCGTCTGTGGTGTACTTGAGATTGGAGTATGTTTTGTCGCCGCTTTGGCCCGAGATGCCGATGGCATCGTCGGCCTCCCAGGAGCTGTCGTATGCACGCGAGCCGGGGGCGGCGGCTATACTTGCGGTGAAATTGGGCTCATTGACGCCGGCGTTCGGCGTGGGATTGTCGTTGTTGCAAGCTGTCAGTGTGGCTGCTAAAGCAATCGTAAGTAGCGTTGTTTTTTTCATAATCGGTTGTTATGTTGTGTTTTTGTTTATTCCTGTTTATCTTAATCAATCGTAATATGCGTCGATAGGCGTCAATGGGCATCGTATCCGCCGCCGTCTGCGACCTTCCATCCGCCAATCGAACCGACGAAGCCGCCTTTGACGGGCAGGTGCATATCGGCAGATATAGCCAACGGACTTACGCTTTTGCCGAAGTCTTTGGTCACGCCGGAGATATCGGAGGTGATGGTGCGCGTTTCGCCGTTGTCAAATAGTATGTCCACTTTCAGCGACATATTGCTATAATTGGCTTCCGGTATTGCGAAAAGTCGGAATGTCGCAGTCAACAGTTCTTCCGAATGTTTGAGTTGCACGGTGGTGTATGTGCGGTCTGCCTGGTCGGCGCTGTGCGTGACGAAGTCTATGGCGCCGTAAACGCCATCGATGGTTGCCATGGCTGATGCTATGCGGCTGTAGTCGCCTTCGACGATGTTGAGAACCAGGTCTACGCTGCGCATCAGCTGCACCATATTGACGGTGGCATAATATGTCGATGCGGGAGCAACGTGTATCGTGCTCGTGTAGTCGTGGTAGTCGCCGGAGAACATTGTGCCGGGGGCGGCGATGATGCCGCCGTTGCCCCCATAGATTTTATCAATAGACGCGCGATTGCCGTCTATCGTTACGCCTTCCGGAGTATTGTATACCGACAGGGAGTATTCGCCGATGGCGATGCCGTTGAAGGTGTATTTGTCGCCGGAGGCCGTGACGGTGCGATTGCCGCCTTCGACACGTGCGTCCGGCGTAGTCCATTGCAGCTGCATGGTATATTCGGCCGGCATCGCGGCGTCTGCCGAGATGTTGTTCCAGACGGTGGTCACTTCGATGTTGCCTTTGGCTTCGTAGAGTGTATCTTTGACGCACGAGGATAGTGCGGTGGCGGCAATGCCTGCGAATATGGTGAATTTGAAGAGGTTCATCGTTTCAGAGCATTAAAATATGTTCCACACCAAGGTGACGCCTGCATGGGTGACGCCCCAGTAATTCTTATTGTCGTGTACGAGGTGTACGCGAGTGCCATCGTACAGGTAATACTTATCGTAATCGACATTGAGGCCTCCGACACCTATGGACAGGTCAAGCGAGAACGTCTTGTTGAGTCGGAATACGTATCCGCCTTTGATGCCGCCGCCTTTGACGGTACCCTGGCGTCCGGTGTCGGTGAATTTGTAGTTGAAATCGCCGTAGTGACCGTATGCGCCGATATATCCGCGGTTATTTTTCCCCAAATAAAGACGCGCCTCGGGCAGTACTTCCCATAGTGCATAGCGGCGATCCTTATCGTTCCAGGACCACGAAGTCCATGAACCGTGTGCTAAGATGCTGAAGCGCTCGGAGGCATGCCATTCGATGCCGAGATCGGGCGTGAGTGTAGCCCAACGCAACAGGTTGGCACGCAGGGCGATGTGCGGACGGCGAGCGATAGGCGTTGTAACAATGGGTTGTTCAACAGTATCGGCGGGCAGTATCATGGGTGTTGATTTCGACTCGGACTCGGGTTCTTCCGTTACCGCCGGCTTTGACGGCTCGGGCATAGGCAAGGTCATTGCTTCGGAGGTGGGCAGGGTAATGCGTACTTCTACGTAATTGCCGCCGTCCGAGTGATTGGTGGTGCGGAAGCACTGCTCGGTAAGGCCGCAGCGAGTAATCATTTCGGACTTGACGCGATTGCTGCGCGTGCGGGCCATCGCGAGATTGGCCTCAACGGAGCCTCGCGAGTCGCAGTAGCCGAGTACTTCTACGGGGATGATGCCGTTAAGTATGGCATCCTTATGCGTGTCGATGCAGTCAATCAGTGCTGCGATTTGGTTATGATTGTCCTGATAGGCATCGTAAAATCGGTCGGAAGTCGCGGCAAAACGGAACGTCAGAACTCGGCTTCCGTCTTGTTCTTGAGCCGTAATTGCGATGTCGGTTGCAAACAGCATCGCACATAGGGTGCAGATAATTCGGCGTATTGTCATATCGTATATTTGTTTAATCATTAATGACGAGGGCATCGCGGCTATCGTCGCGGTGCTCTCTGCCATTTGTGTTCGCGACAGATCAATAGTCGCGAATAATATTGAGGATTTGTATTAGGGATAGGGATCATATTGCTTCTGCTACGTTCACTTGTATAAGTGTCCGACGTCTCGTGCAAAATTAGACGTAAATGAATGTCGTGTTTGGTTGCGTTGCAACAATACGTTTTCCTCTAAGACATCCTTAAGATTCTTTAACTTTCCGCTGAGCGCCGAAACAACACGCTTTATGGTGCCTCCCATCCTGCTATGGGCCGTATGATTTAAGTGTTTTTTCTTTTTAGCGGCAGGTCTTTTGGCGCGTTTTTCCGCTAAGACAGAGTTTTTGACGTATAGGCTATTTGGATGAATATTGGGCGGGGTTTACAACCAAATTCATCTGTTCCGGTGTGAACAGATGAATCTTTGAATCAATCAAACTATAACAGTCCTTATAAAGACGTAATTTAGGTCCGGGCGGTCAAACGGATGCAAGTAGATTTGCCCCTTCCATATCCAAAATCATATATGTGGCATACTTAGTCTGTGACAAGTCGATGTTTGACTACCCGCGCGACTCGTGATATAGCCACTATTATTTGGCGAATGTTTCCGAAATCTGTTTGGCCACTCGCTTTATCGCCCCGGTTATGTCTTGCGAAGTGCTGATGATTGACGTGTATGCTCCGCGACATGATACGATGGGGCGACCGGTAAGGTAATAACTTGGTGCAAGGTGCTGATAGTTCTATTTTTACCGCCGTAATATCACAGTTTGACGCCGCTGACGATTTCGGGGTCGATTTGAGGCACGCTGCGCTTGGCCTTGCTAAAACTTGAGCCGGAGGCAAATCCGGCGGCTTCGGCGATTTCGCTCTGCTTGGCTTCGGGATGTGCCAGCCCATATAGGCGTGCATGTTCCAGGCGGAACATATTGATAAGATTGTAGTATCCGATCCGGATGATAAAACGGTTGGCCTCGCTTTTTTTGCCCGAGTCTATGAGTGCAAGGATGTCCGATTTCTGCAAGTGCGACTCGCGGTATTTTTGCAAGATTATTTCGAGGACCTGGCGGCGAGCCTCCTCGGCGCTCGGGTCGATTTCGGCATCGGATTCGGTTATGGCGCAGTCTTCCTCTTTGGCCGCACTGAGGGTATCTTGCATAAGACGAGTCTCGCGGCTCACGATATTGTCAAGCTTTTCCTCGATACACTTGGGCCGCAATAATCGTTGAGGATGAAGTATCAGGCACAGAATAGACACCATACAGGCAGACATAACGATATTTGCCGCCATATTCAAGTCTCGGTTGTCGGTCAGCAGCACTATCCATACTATTGCGGTCCATATCGCCGGGAAGTATATGATCTTGCAGGCAAACTTGTGCGGAAAATCGCTGTCATCCGAGAAATTGCCCTTGTTGTAGTCCGAAATTTGATTTTTGAGCCAAACCAGGGTTTTCATCATATACCCTGCCAGAATGATGCCTATACCGGCCGCAATGCTCAACACCAATGTGTCGTGCGCTCCGAGCCATACAGCGGTCGGAGTGTACATTGCCGCAATGGACGTCACGGCAAGTAGACATACGGGTAGGTAGAAGAATAGTGTGGCACTCCAGCCCCTCAACCTTTGCCATTTGAAGTATCGATGGAACGCTGCTGAGAATGCCGCCGGGTAGTACACCACACCAAAAGCGCGCAAATATACCCAGGCCCCGGGGTCTTCCGGGTGCAAATAATAGGGCGTAAGCATTATTATGCCCATAAACAAGAACGCGGTAAGCGAACTTGCCGGATAGAAATATCGGGCTTCTTTGTCGTACGGGCGGCAGTGGTGCATCAGTCGGATGATGCCGCAGATGATTCCTGTGACGATGAATATAAGGCAGGTGTCGGAATAGTATGTATAGCCTTCGGGCATTTTGTGTCGTGTATATGATGTTGTGCAGCGCTTTTGCACTGCAAATCTACTGATTTTTTGCGAAAAGGCCTACGCTTAGCGGCAAAAATGGGGATGAGAGGATGCATTTTAGCGGCAAATACAAATCTCGGGGCGTGCCTCTGTGCGGACACGCCCCGAGATTGAAGGGGACGGATACGGCGGCAATCAGTGATGCCGTATTCCGTTATGGATTATGGGTCTTGTTGTCGTTATTTGACATAGATCTTGGCGACTTTGCCGTTGGCGCTGCGGCGCAGGTAGATGCCGGGGGTTAGGTTGTCGGCGTCTACGCGGATGCCTTGCAGGTTGAAGTACTCGGCAGCGGCGTTGTCGTCAACGGTGATGTCATCGATGGCGCCGGTGCTGAAGAACACCTTGTTGGATTCGCCGGATTCTATGCCGTTGTTGATGGCAGTGACGTAGTAGTAGCCCTGTTTTGCATCGGGGATAATGGCGGAAGTGTCGCTCAAGCCTTCGCGGATTTTCTCCCCGTCACAATACAGGTTGTATGTGATGCCGGCGTCCTGAGTCTTGGTTACGGTCTGTTCGTCATTGGCCAGGACAGCCTTGATAGCCCAGTTGTAGTTTAGCTTGAATTTCTTGGACAGACGATACCAGTATCCGGGAGCGGCATCGCTGTTGGTGAGGATGTCGCCCTCGTCGGGATCGCTGGGGAATGTGCCGTCTTCCATAACATCAACGCCGAGGGGCTTGATGCCTGATGCGTGCGACAGGGTGTAACCTATGTACAAGTCGCTTTCGCCGGTGATGAGGTACGGATCGTTGAGGCGCACATCGTTCCAACCTTTAACGATATTAGATACGGGCTGGTGGTAAATGATGTTTTCGTCTTCTGCGATTTCGATGGCTACGTCAGATACTTCCGTGGAGTAGAGTCCGAACATAATATGGTCGATGCGTTGGCCGATGTATGGTTTCAGGTCTTCCTTGGCAAAGCGGATAAATGCGTGGGGTATGAGCTCTTTTCCGGTAAGTCCGAGACCGCCAATCTTGGTGCCCTGAACGTAGGTCATCGTGAGTGCTTGGTCTGGCGATTTCCATGTGAGGTTAAGCCCATCGGCAGTGGAGGCGCCGGTGAGCGCGTAGGGAGCTACGCCTTTCTGTGCGATGGGGCGGCTTACGGTGAAGGAGCGTGTTGCAGCCGATTCCCAGCCGTTTTCGTATACGGCGGTGATGTAGTACGTATAGTCATTGAACGATGGCAACTTGTCCTTGTATGTCATCTCGGTAGTGGTGGCAATGACTTCGCCGTTGCGATATACGTTGAATTTCAGCGGCCTGGGTCTGTCGGCTGCTTTGGCTACCGCTTTCGGAGCAGTCTTAGTGAATACTACATCGATGGGCTCTTCGGTTGCTTGTACCGGGCTTATACCAAGACTTGTAGTGTTGCCCATTGTGATTGCTTGTTCGGTTGTTGTGCCGGATTCGCCATCGGTGACATAGGCTTCTATAAAGAGGTTGTTGTCAGTGGCTTCAGCGGATACGGTGGCAAGGTTTATCCAGTTGAGGCCGTTGGTAAGGCTTATGCGAGCACCTCCCGTTTTCAGCGGGCCTGCATCAACAATAAGTGCCTGTGCCTTGGCGGGGATTGTGCCGCTATAGGCAATGTAGAGGTCTTCTTCGCCGGTGATTTCGACAGGGGTTTCCAGCGGGGCTGAATATATGGAAAGCGGTTCTATATCGCCGTCTTTGAATGAGAGCTCGGAGAGGATCTTGCCTTTGGCGGTGTACACGCCTACTTTGAAGTCGCCGATGGCTTCGCCTATGGCAAATCTCAGGCGATTAATTTTCAGACCCTTGTATGCTGCGAGTTCGTCTTTTGTGAACTGTGAACCCCACATCATGGTCATCTCCTCTTCGAATCCTGTGAGGTACTGAGCACCGTCGCACTTGGACAATTTTTGGTCCATATTCCATGCGATTGAGACTTCGTCGATATCCTTGTCATAGGAGTATCCGCCAAGTTCGGGCGCTGCATATTTCTCGGGCAGCGAAATATTTATGGCAAATTCTTCGGGATAGGTCGTATAGTAGTCGTAATTGGCGGTCAGGGTGTAGACGTAGCGTCCGGGGCCGGGAACTTCGTCTGTGTAGCTGGTGTCCTTGATGCCGGAGGCGATGACTTCGCCGTCACGAGTGAGCGTATATCCGGTGGGTGCTTCTTTGGTGGTAGCGCCTTCGACGGTGGCATACAATGCCCAGTTGCCGGAGATGCCGCCGCTACGGAGCGTCTTCCAGGTGGGAGATGTTTTCTCGAAGCCTTTGGAGCTGGGCTTTGTGGTGGAGAATGTATTGCCTCGGCCGTCGATAGTTCTGGCGGTGGAGATGCCTATAGGGTGTGCGCCGGAGGTGTGCAATACATACAGACCGTATGCGTATGTGTGGCCGGGGGTCAGGGCATAGGGCTCGCTCAGCGCGAAAGTGCTGACCTCATTGGCTTTTATTGCTGCAATTTCGGCTGCAGTGGCGTCTTGTGCATAGTCAATGACGCCGTCTTTTATTACAAAGAGTTTGGCGGCGCTGATTACGGCTTCGGTGAAGACGGCTTTGATGTTTGTGATCTTGGCATTTGCGCCGAAGGCGGTAAGGTCGTCGGCTGTGAAGACGTTGCGTATCCACACTTTAGTATCTTCTTTGGCTGTGCCGCCTATCGACATAGCGATTTCGTTGGTGCCCCAAGTGAGGTTGCTGCCTCCGGTGAGGGGTGCGGCCCATACCAGCACGTGCTTGAAATCTCCGGCCGAGGTATTGTAGTTGTAGTGTGCCGAAGGTGCGGACTTGGCGAAGTCAAGGGTTGTCACCGTGCATGCGGTCGACGAGAGACGGTGTTCGTCGGGGTAATCGGCCGAGACATAAACCTGATGTTTGCCGGCGGGTACGTTGTTTATCAGGGCGGTGTATTCGATGACACCGGAGTATTTGTTTTTGGCGCTGGTGATGGTTACGTCATCGGCGTTGTAGAAGTCTCCGTCCATCATTACGCTATAGCCGGTGGGAGCTTCGTCGACTTTATTGACGAGGTTGGCGGTCACCAGGTAATCGCCGTTGCCGGTGGCTGTCCAGTTTTTGCCGTCGGTGCTGTAAAGATCGCCTTTGCCGGGAGCATCGGTGGTCTTGTCCTTCATAACTACGAAGGTCATATTGTATCCGCCCTCAACTTTGATGGCGAAGATATATTCTGCGTCGGCTTTGATGGTTACGTGGCTGTCAAGGTCAATTTTCAGGGTCGTGTTTTTTTCGTACTTGCTGCGGTCGGCCACGCCCTGTGCCACGACTTCGCCGTTCTCGTATACCAGACCGGTTACCTTGGTTACATTGCGATACTGGGCAAAGGTGATGCCGTCCACGACCTGACCCACATAATCCTTGAGGTCTTCGGCCGTAAACTTGGCACCGGCGTATGCAACTTGTGCTTTTTGTAAGTCACCGTTGATAAAGTTGTCTCCGTTGTAGTCGTAGTCGTTGTGCCACTGGAGGGTTTTGGGTGCTTCGGGCGCACGCCATTGGAGACGTACTTGCTGGAAGTAGGCATCGGCTACAAGGGTGTGAGCACCGCCTCGCGTGGCATAAGCGGGCGTTGCACACAGCATCGCGGCAAGGGCCGCGCCGAGGCTACATATTAAGGTTTTTTTCATAGAACCTTGATTTGGGATTAGTTGTGAATAAAATATAAGGATAGTTGTATCAATACTTTTGGGGATATCAATACATTATATATTGATTGATGGGCGTTTTTTTTGCATAGTGATCTGTCTCTGCTTGATATAGCGCCAGTCTTTGGATGCGCTCAATCACTTCGGGAGCGCCTTCCTCTCGGACGCTCTCCTGCGCCGTTATCAGACTTATCGGCAGCAAATATAAGTATTTTAAGTGAAAGCACAAGCACTGGCCAAAATTTTCGCCGTTTTTTTACCGAAGTGTCGGCTTTTTGCGCGTTGGAGGGTGTGGTGCGCAGGGGGGGGTATGCGGACATGGGCGGACGAGCCGGGGGATGCTGCGAGGCGATTGCATCGGCTGCTGTGGTGGGGTATCGGCGGATATTTTTTGCGGGTTGGGAATTTAGTTGTAACTTCGTGGAGGCAAACGGCGGCCGCGGATACGCGGACACGCCGTGCCAAAAGATTTCTTCGGCGCAGAAGTCGGCCTATGAAGCCGTGCTTAGCGCTATATAATGACAAACTGACGCATCAATGAAGATACGACACATCCTGATGGCGTCGGCGGCGGTTCTGGCTATGGCCGGTGTCGCCTTCGCCGGCGTACGCGGCGACAAGGGCGCCGTGCATTTTTCCAAATCGGACATCTCGCAAAATCTCAAGCTGTTCAATAGCATCTACAAAGAGCTGACAATGAATTATGTGGATACGCTGGACGCCAAGACAACCATGCGCACCGCAATAGACGCGCTGCTGGGACAGATAGACCCGTATACCGAGTATTTCGGCATTGATGAGCGCGACAACCTCACTTCGGTGACCACGGGCGAGTATGCCGGCATAGGCTCGGTGATACAGCGCCGTGACAGCGTGGTGGTGCTGACGGCGCCATCGTGGAATTCGCCGGCGCGGCGTGCCGGCGTGCGCCACGGCGATGTCCTCATAAGTATCGATGGCGACAGCGTGACCCCGGCCATGGATATCACGGAGGTAAGTCGCCGTCTTAAGGGACGCCCGGGCACGGAAGTGCGGTTGCGACTGCATCGCCCATGGGTGAGCACGGACAGCATCTTGGATATTACGGTGACGCGAGGTACCATAACCATCGATCCGCTACCCTATTACGGATATATCGGCGACGGTATGGGGTACATAGACATCACAACTTTCAACGAGAAGACCGGGTCGGAGGTACGCAATGCAGTGGCGGCGCTCAAGCGCGACCCACGGGTCAAGAGTCTTGTGCTCGATTTGCGCGACAATGGCGGTGGCATCGTTGACGGTGCCGTACAGATTGTGTCCAATTTTGTACCCAAAGGTACGGAGGTGCTGACCATACGCGGTCGCGAAGCTCGCAACCGTCGCACCTACAAGACCACCTCGGCGCCGCAGGATACCAAGATTCCGCTGGTAATTCTGGTTAATGAAGGCACGGCAAGTGCGGCCGAAATTGTTACCGGAGCGCTACAAGACCTTGACCGCGCCGTCATCGTAGGACGCCGAACTTTTGGCAAAGGTCTGGTGCAGAATGTGCGCCCGTTGCCGTACGATGGATTGCTCAAGATTACCACCGGGCGATATTATATTCCTAGCGGCCGTCTTATCCAAGCCATAGACTACGGCCATCGCAACGATGATGGCTCGGTGGCACGCATACCCGATTCGCTGACAACGGTATACCATACTGCGGCGGGTCGCGAGGTGCGCGACGGCGGCGGTATTACGCCCGATACGACGGTGACATTGCCCGAAAGCAACCGCTTGCTGTACACGCTGTATAACAGCTTCGTAATTGACAATTTTGCCAATCGCTACGCCAACACACATCCCGAGACACCGACAGACACTTTGAATTGGCATCCGGACAGTACACTCTTTGACGAATTCAAGGCCTTTGTAGATCCGGCCAAACTCAAGTATGACTCGCCTTATGCCGCCGGCATCAAGTATCTGCGCGATGCCGCGCGTGTCGAAGACTATCTCACGCCGGAAGTGAAGTCGTCGCTTGACAGTCTCGAGAATATGCTCAAGCCCGACTTGGCGCGCGACATTGAGCGCCGCCGTTCCCAGATTATGGAAGTGCTTGAGGATGAGATTGCCGCCCGCTATTTTAGCACGCGTGACCTCTCGGCCCGTGCCGTCAAGGATGACCCGGACGTTGCGACGGCTCGCGCCATACTCACCGATATACATCGATATAACGCCATTTTGCGCAAGAAATAATGAAGACGAAAGCAGTCCCGGCTACTGTCGGCGGCGACACGCCGCTGGCAGTCATTAGCGCCGCTTTTGCCTCCGGACGTTCCGAGGCGCTCAAAGCCTTGTCGCATCGTCGCCGCAGCATCCTCTATGGTGTCAGCGGCAGCGCGGCCGCTATGGCCTTGGCTGCATTACCGGCCGGGCGTAAGTCGCTTACGGCTTTGGTGATAGGGTCTGACAGCGATGACGCGGCGTGCCTGTACGGCGACCTGTGTCGCGTCTCCGGAGACGAGGCCGTGGCCATACTCCCGTCTGGCTATCGCCGCAGCATCAAATACGGACAGGAGGATGAGGCTTCGCGCATACTGCGCACGCAGACCTTGACGCGCCTGCTGGGCGAGGACGGGTCGCATCGTTCGCCGCTGCGCTTCATTGTATCCTATCCCGAGGCTTTGGCCGAGCGCGTGGCGTCGCGCGACGAAGTCGACAGCCATACCGTCAATCTTAGTGTGAGACAAAGTATCGACCCTAAGACATTGCTGCAGACCCTGTTGGACAACGGCTTCAGCAAAGTGGACTACGTCTATATACCCGGGCAGGTAGCTATGCGCGGTGGCATACTTGATGTCTTCGGCTTCAATGACGAGCGGCCCGTGCGCATTGACTTTTTCGGCGATGAAATCGAGAGCATTCGCTTTTTTGACGTGGAGACACAATTGTCCGATGATAAGATAGAAAGTGTGTCCATTGCCGCTGATGTCACACGACTGGCCAAGGACAATCCCTCGCTGCTACAATTTGTGGACGAAAAGACGTTGGTGGCCGTACGTGCCGGCATAGATGTCTGTGCACGCGTGCGCGCCGTGGCTGCTTCGGACATCGCCGTCAATGCCCTTATGGCGTCAAACGAGGACGGAATGACTATCGCGGATATACGCGCCGATATAGTAGACGCTGAGGCTTTTGCCGAGCGTTATGACGCTATGCGCCGTATGACTTTGTGCGCCGCACCCGACCCCAATTCGGAAAACTCCGCCGGCACTGCACACACCGAAGGCGGTGGAAAGACCGCTACGGCCGCTTTGGATCTGCATTGCTCGCCACAAGGTATATACCATAAGAATTTTGAGCTGATAGCCAAGTCTTTGGGCGACTTTGCCCAACGCGGCTACAAGATATACATCCTCAGCGACAGCGCTCGCCAGATACAGCGCTTGCGCGACATCTTTGCCGATCGAGGCGACGATATTACATTCGGCGGTGTCGAAGGCACATTGCATGAGGGCTTTGTAGACCATGAGCATAAGACGTGCGTATTCACCGACCACCAAATATTTGACCGTTTTCACAAGTATACGCTACGTAGCGAGCGTGCTCGTAGCGGTCGTGTTGCGCTGTCGCTCAAGGAATTGGGCGCGATACAGCCCGGCGACTATATCGTACACGTAGATCACGGAGTGGGACGCTTTGCCGGATTGCTGCGCACCGATGTCAACGGCCATACGCAAGAGATGATAAAGCTGGTCTACCAAAACGAGGACATCGTCTTTGTATCCATACACGCACTGCACAAGCTGTCCAAGTACCGCGGGCAAGACGGCGAGGCCCCCAAACTGAACAAGCTGGGCTCGGGCGCATGGAATCGCATAAAAGAGCGCACCAAGAGCCGGCTCAAGGATATAGCTCGCGACCTCATACGCCTATATGCGGCGCGTAAAGATCAGCAGGGGCACGCCTTTGCGCCGGACAGCTATATGCAAAACGAGCTTGAGGCATCATTTGTCTACGAGGACACCCCGGATCAAATTACGGCGACACAGGCCGTCAAGGCCGATATGGAAAGCCCGCGGCCTATGGACCGCCTGATATGCGGCGACGTGGGCTTCGGCAAGACCGAAATAGCCGTGCGTGCGGCCTTCAAGGCTGCCGTGGACGGCAAGCAGACCGCCATACTGGTGCCCACTACCGTCTTGGCATACCAGCACTATAATACGTTCAAGGAGCGTCTCAAGGAGTTCCCGGTGCGTGTCGAGTATCTGTCGCGAGCCCGTTCGGCCAAGGACACCAAGGCTATACTTGCCGACTTGGCCGAAGGCAAGATTGATATTATCATTGGTACGCACAAACTCATCGGCAAGTCCGTGCATTTCCATGACTTGGGACTGCTGGTGATAGACGAGGAACAGAAATTCGGCGTAGCCGTCAAGGAGCGCCTCAAGCAGATGAAAGTGTCGGTGGATACGCTCACTATGAGTGCCACGCCCATACCGCGCACGCTGCAATTTTCGCTTATGGGCGCGCGCGACCTCTCATCGTTGAACACTCCGCCGGCAAACCGTTACCCCATAGTCACCAATGTAGATACGCTCAGCGATGAACTGTTGACCGATGCCATTGGCTTCGAATTGGCACGCGGAGGTCAGGTATTCATTATCAATAACCGCATCGAAGGACTATATCGACTGCAAAATATGGTGAGTCGACTTGTCCCGGATGCACGTTCCGTTGTGGCGCACGGACAGATGCCGCCCGAGGCGCTCGAAAAGGCTATAATCGACTTCTCCAATCACGACTACGACATTCTGATAGCCACCACTATTGTCGAATCGGGTATAGATATGCCCAACGTCAATACCATTATTGTAAATAATGCGCAGAATTTCGGACTTAGCGAGTTGCATCAATTGCGCGGACGTGTGGGACGCAGCAGCCGTAAGGCCTTCTGCTACTTGCTTGTTCCGCCGGACGCCGAGCTCACCGGCGTGGCACGCCGACGCCTGCAAGCCATAGAGAGTTTCAGCGACTTGGGCAGCGGAATACACATAGCCATGCAGGACTTGGATATTCGCGGTGCAGGCAACCTCCTGGGTGCCGAGCAAAGCGGATTTATCGCCGACCTGGGCTACGAGACTTACCAAAAGATACTGAAAGAAGCTGTTACCGAATTGCGTACGCAGGAATTTGCAGGTACGATGACGGCGTCCACGGATACCGTCGGCGATGGCGCCACCGGTGTCGATGACTTCGTGGCCGATACCACGGTGGAGAGCGACCTCGAATTGTTGCTGCCGGCCGACTATGTGCCGCAGGAGTCCGAACGCATAAGCCTGTACCGCGAGTTGGACAGCATCGAGCGTCAGGACGACCTCGATGCCTTTGCCGCACGGCTCGTCGACCGCTTCGGCCCCATACCGGCGGTAGCTCGCGAGTTGCTCCTTGTCCCGCGTCTGCGTCGCGATGCACGGCGCTTGGGCATCGAAAAAGTGGTGCTGAAAAACGGCAAGATGTACACCTATTTCGTGGATGCGTCCAATGTTGCCTATTATCAATCGGCAATGTTCGGCCGTATGCTCAGCTACCTCAACCTCAATAGCCGCCGCGTACATATACGCGAAAATGCCGGCCGCCGCTCCTTTGTCATTGACGCCGTCCCGACGGTGCACGATGCCGTATCGGCCCTCGAGACAGCCCTCGCCCTCCCCGTATCCTGACCTCTAAGATATATCCGCCGAATGAGGATGCCTCATTCGGGTTAGTCTTAATCAAATTCGGGGGGGGGTGGAGGAGACAAAGTGCCTGAATATGTGTGCATCGTCAGCGGGCGCGGACAACCAGCCAGTTGGTCTGGTAGATGGAACGGACGGCAAAGAGCAGCCGTGCCGGTTCGCCGGCATTGGCGCGGAACCATCCGTAATTCCAACCCATACCCATATCGAGATACAGGGCATGGCGTATGCCTATGCGCAACAATGCCGACATAAAAGTGTCCATCGTGACCGGATAGCGGCATTGAATGATGCTGAAGCCTTTTGGGCGCTTAACGCCATTGTCTTTGGCTGCATCATCGTCGAAAACACATATTGCACGATATATGTTTCTATTGTTTTTGAATATCGGGTTGTCGTGATAAACGTCCTTGCCGTTATATACCAAGAGCATCTGCTGAAACAAGCTGCCTCCGGTGGCCTGGGCTCGGCGGGACAACGTGTCAAGGCTGTCCGTGGGCGCTATGATGACGTTTTTACTGTCACTGTACAGCAGGCCGGTGTTTACTTCGCATTGATATCCGTGGCGAAGCCTTCCGGCACAGATGTAATCTCCGGCGACATTGGCGGCGCTGAAGCTGTCTTTCTTTACGCCGGTGAAAGCCGCCTCGACACATAGGCAAATATTGGGATCATCAATGTTCGGAATTATTGAGTCAGTCAACTCGACTGAAGCCTTAGAGGTGTTGATGTCCAGGCGCAAAAAGCTCTTGCCGTCCACGTCTATTATGGACTGGGAGACAATGGAATCGGCGACACCGGAAGCATCGATATCGTCAGCCGATCCTCCTGTATGTGAGCAAGCGGCAACTACTGCCGTCAGGCATGCGATCTGTGTCGCGACCGCGCATGTGCGTAGAAAGTTCATTTTAAGCTGTAATCTTATCCGTTGTGGTTGTCCGTCTGTTTAGGGGATCGAAAAAACAGGCTGTTATTAAGGTTTGTGTTGTTGTTTAAGGGGGGTGATAACTGCATACCACGTGCCGGATGTCGGCGGCGAGCGTCAGTTCCGTCGGCAAAATTAAGCATTTATTTTGAATTGACAATACCTCGGCGCAAGATATTTGCGAGATATGGCCATAGTGGCTCAACCCGCTATCTTATAGAACAGTAACGGAATTGAACAAATAGGCTTGAAAAGTCGCGTACCGGAAGTCCGAACCGCTCTACCATTCGGAGGGCAGCATCTCGAAGGGCGAGATTATTTTGACCTTCAGTCCGCGGACTTTGACATAGATTTGCCCCAGTCCCATCTTGTTTTGGGAATGGGCGTAGATGCCGTCATAGTACTCATAGCCGGATTTTTGCATTGACTCAACGAACTTCTTCACGTCATCGCGGCTTGCGAAATCGATGGTGAGAATCTGGTCCTCTCCGTTCCTAAACGCGATATTCGTAGACCCGCTCGGCTCTTGGCGATGGGCTGTCATGTATACAAACGGCGCCATTTCGTCGACATCTGCCGGTCGTTTGAACTCCTTGACGGTAAAGCCGAGCGACTTCAATACCTCCTCGGAGTTATGTCTGAATCCCACGCCGATATTTCCGTCAAGCACCTCAATCAGAGCATACTGTGTCAAAGGTGCGACAGATGCCGCCTCGTCCTCATCCGCCGCGGCCGTCGGCTGTATGATGTTGATGTCCTTTCGGTCGGTAGCGATGTCGTTATTACGGTCTGAAGACGCCTCTGTCGTATCGGTGTCTTTGCCTGATTCATCGGCCTTATTCGCGGAGCTGCATCCGCCGGCCAATGTGGCTATGATAGTTAAGATAGGGATCAGTTTCTTCATGCGATTTTGTTTGTCAAGGTTAGTTGTGCCGGTTCTGTAATAATTTATATATCAATTATGTATAGTGTAAAATGGAGGGTGTTGATGGCGATTTAGAAGCGGGCGGTGAGGGCGAAGCCGGCGCAACGGGTGCCCAGCATTGGGGAGAACGTCAGCGAGGGGGTGTCGGCACGGGCGGCGGCTTTTTCGCGAGCAACGCGGCGCGCCGGGTTGCGGTCAAGGAAGCCGACAAATTCGTTGACCGGATCGACCAGAAATGCTACGATATTGCCCAATACGGACGAGCCCCAAAGGGTGTAGTTGCGGTCTACGATACGCCGCTTGATGCGGTAAAAGCCTTCGCCGATGCAGCTTCCGACGAGAGGTGTTATGAAGAGATCTTGTAACGAGGGTCGCTCCATGAATGCTTCGATGCCGTATTCCCATCCGACATTGGATACGAGGGTGCAGTAAAGCAGTGATTGCCAGAAGTTGAAGCCGCACGAGCGTGCTGCCATAAAGTATACGCCGCCGGCGTACGGATGCAGTATATAGTTGAAGTAGAATTTGTCGTGGTCCCATTCGACGCCCTTATCGATGACGTGGTTGTACCAGCGTTTGAATAGTGGGACGTCCTGCAACTCGGCACGATTCCACGATGTGGCATCCTCGGGTAGACATTCCAGCACCAGTAGCGTTCCCACGAATGCCGAGCCGAGAGCGATAGTATTGTGCCACAGGCGCTTCCAGTCGTGCGAGCGGGCCGTCCATGATACCGGCATTTCGTAGGGGCTTACCGGCCCGGGATGTGCACTGAAGCGGGAATCCCAATCGTAGAAGATGTTGTCGGGACTTATCGGCGGCAGTGGCGCAGGGCTTGAGATGTTCCACTGAATATCAGCCAATTCGGATGCGGCAACGACAGCCGATACCGCGGCTGTAACCGTAGTGTCGGCTGTGACTTCGGTGTCGTGGGCGACATCGGTGCCGCAGGTGGCTTTGTCGGCACGCATCATCGGCGCGATAGCGAAAAATATGGATAATAAGACGATGCGAAGTTGCGGTCTGATCATTCGGCGTGGTTTGTCAAATGGCGGTGGTTGCTGTAAGATACGTTTAATGTATCTTTGGAGTAATTGCTCCGGCGATAATACCGGGATGATGGCGCGGCGTTGTCGACACATAGCCATGAGCAATGACACGGCAAAGTTACGCCTTTTCAAGTATAACAAAAAAGCACGAAATTCGTTTTTCGACATTTAGGCCAACAATTGCCCCGTTTTGGCAAATATTGTCGCGTGTAGCCAATCGATATTCCAATTGTAAACGTTTTTTGAGGATTGGCTTCTTGGAACAATTACATGTGATGTATGTGCGGTTTATTACGTTAAGAACATCCCGCATCTCGGTGAAAACATAAAAAAACATAACGCCAAACACATACGCGGCGTCCAAATAGCCGATATAAGCAATTTTATTGCTAAATTTGCGTTATGATAGAAGGGAAGTAGGCTCCGGAGTAAATTTCGGTGCCGACTTCGTTGGGTTTGTAATCAACCACACTATCAATTGTTACGCGTATGAATTTGACAGTCAATATATACAAACATATACGAATACTTGCCTTTGTGGCGCTGCTTATGTGTGCCGTAGGGTCGGCGCACGCCCTGTCGGCGGAGACTTACGCAACCAAATCGGCATTGGCTTCAGGGAAATGGGTCAAAGTCAGCGTAGATGCTACCGGCATCTACCGCTTGACGCCTTCGACGCTGCGTCGTTGGGGCTTTGACGACCCGTCCAAGGTCAGCGTCTACGGTTACGGCGCCTATCGTACCGGCAACCGCATGAGCGCGGCCAACTTCTATGATGACCTCCCGGCCATCCCCGTGCAGCGCCTCAGTGACGGTACCATCGTGTTCTACGCGTATGGTCCGACATCGTGGGAGCAAACTGCGTCACGCCGATATGTAGGCGTCCAAAATGTCTATACCACAAAGGGATACTATTATATCGGCGAAAATTCCGAAGCACCGGCAAGTGGCGAGCCACAGGCGGTATCTTCCGAGGTTACCGGTGATATAGCCGAGACATACAATGCCCGATTGCACCACGAAGTTGATGAGGTAAGCCCCGGCGAAGCCGGAGCTGCGCTTGTGGGCGAGGACTTTCGCTACACCCCTACACGCTACTTCGACTTCAAGCTTACAGACCGCGATGATACGGATCAAAATGTATGGATGGAGTGCTCCTTTGTCTCCAAGACATATTCGGCTTCGGCGTTGCTCAAATTTACCGTCAACGGCACCGAATTGCCTGAGATTTACTCCGATGCCATAGGCACCACCAACAACTCCTCGTACTATCACGGCGTGGAAGGCACGCCGCGCCACACCTTTGCGATGTCGGGTAGCGATGCACGCATAGGTATCACCTACGTGCCTCAGGGTACTACCAATGGCGCGTGGCTCAATTATCTGACGCTCAACTATACGCGTAAATTGCGCTTGCCCTCCACCGGCGAAGGGACACTATTGTTTTGGCTGACCAATTCGGCGGCGCGTCTCAGCGGGGTATCCGATGCCACACGCCTCCACGTTTGGGATGTCAGCGATGTGCTTGCGCCTGTGGCCGTGCAATTTAAGGACGAAGGGACAAGTGTGCTGTGGAACAATCCGATGTACGGCTTTCGCGCATACGCTGCGTGGACAGAGGATGCCGCACTGCCCGAGCCGGCACTTGTCGGCAACGTATCCAATCAAAATCTCCACGGACTCGAAGTGCCGGATATGGTGATAGTGACGCCGGCGGCTTATGTCACACAGGCCGAACGCGTCGCCGAATTACACCGCAACGATGAGATCCACCCTATGTCAGTATCGGTCATTGAGGACCAAGCGATATATAACGAATTTTCGAGCGGCAGCCCCGATGTGCATGGATTGCGCCGTTTTTTCAAGATGCTCTATGATCGCGGCGGCGGCCTTAATCCCACCTCCGAGCGCCACTTGCAGTACGTGCTGCTGGTGGGTTGTGCCACCTACGACCATCGTCACCTCACGGCCGACCTCAAGCGTATGAACACCGTGACGCTGCCGGCGTGGGTGACTACGAGTGTGCGCTCAAGTCTCAACGACAATGACGGCTTCACCTGCGATGACTTTGCAGCCATACTTGCCGATGACAGCGGCGAGAATATGGCTTACGACAAGATAAGCATTTCCCTGGGGCGTCTGCCCGTGCGCTCGCTTGACGAGGCCACCTCCACTGTGGACAAACTCTGCGAATACGTCAAGTCCTCCAAGAAGACCGACTGGCGCAACCAGGTGATGATTCTTGCCGATGATGAAGACAATGCCGTACATATGGATCAGGCCGACACTTTCGAAAATAATGTCGAGAACTCCGCCCCCGGAGTATTCCTGACCAATAAGGTGTATATCGATGCCTTCGAAAAGGTCTCGGGCACCGTTCCTGGCGCTCGCGAGGAGATGTTTCGCCTTTTGGATGCCGGCACGGCTTATTGGATATACCTCGGGCATGCCTCCAACCACGGTATGAGTCACGAGAAAATGCTCACCATGGAAGATATCAACGGGTTGTATCTCAAGCGCATACCTATACTTATTGCGGGAACGTGCGACTGGCTGCGCTGGGACTCGAATACTCTGAGCGCCGGCGAGATTTTCTTCCATGAACGCTATGGCGGTACCATTGCCACCATCAGCGCAACTCGTCCCGTATATATCAGCGAAAACGGCCGATATATGGCTGCTTTGGGCCATAACTTCGGCGTGCGCGACGAGTACGGCCGCCTGCCCGCCATCGGCGACATCTATCGCAAGGCCAAAAACGAGGTACAAAGTTCGGCCGGTATCGCCAGCGACAACCATCTGCGTTACGTTCTTATGGGCGATCCGGCGATGCGCGCCGTCACACCGTCCAACCGCGTACGACTTGAGAGCATAGACGGCAAGACACTGCCCGGAGATGTCAATGACGACAACGCCGAGCAGATAGTAGTGTCCGCCATGCAACGCGCCACCTTTGCCGGGAGTGTCACCGATGCATCGGGCAACGTCTTGTCGGACTTCAACGGACGGGTCTTCGTCACCATATACGATGCCGATTACTCAACGACATCTTCGGGTCGTGGCACAGGCAAGCCCTATACCTTCGATATGCATGGCGGTAAGTTGTACACCGGCGTTGCTATCGTCAAGGATGGATATTGGAGTCTCGAAGTATCTATGCCCGGCGAAATTGCCGACAATTTCCGTGAGGCTACGGCCAATATGTACGCCTATACAGAGGCAGACGACCGTGATGCTTGCGGAGTCAGCCATGCGTTCTACGTCTACGGTATGGACGAAAATGCCCCCGAGGATACCCAAGCGCCTACCATTGATGCCATCTACCTCAACCATGAGAGTTTTGCCGACGGCGCTTCGGTCAATTCGGACCCCATGCTCATAGCCAAAGTGAGCGACAACGTAGGCATCAACGTTTCCACGGCCGGCATAGGCCACCAGATGACCATCACTATGGGGCGCAAGATTTACAATGATGTATCTCAATACTATACAGCCAATGACGACGGCAGCGCCGGCGGCACAATCTACTACCCGTTGAGCGGACTTGAGAAAGGCGATTACAGCCTCACACTCAAAGTGTGGGACACAGCCGGCAATAGTGCCGATAAGACCATCAATTTCAATGTAAGCCCTTCGGCAACTCCGCATATCTACGACATCTGGACAGACTCCTCGCCTGCATCGGTACAAGCCAACTTCTACCTGCGCCACGACCGTCCCGATCAGATGCTCACCGTCACCGTGACCGTATACAATATGCTGGGTCAGCCGCTGTGGAGCAATACCACTAAAGGACTGTCCGATATGTATGTCTCCACGCCGGTAGTATGGAATCTCACCGATGCTGCCGGGAGGCGTGTGCCGCGCGGCATCTACCTATACCGCGCCGTCATCGTCGGCGAAGACGGACAAGAACAAGCCACGGCGTCACAGCGCCTGGCAGTGACTGCCCAGTGATATATAGTAAAACCGATATATAGTAAAACCGGAAAATCAAGTAAATATACGCACGGCAACAGCATTAGAACCAACACGACACCAACAATGCACGAAACCAACCGTCCTGCAACAACGCCACTTCCCGAGCCGACCCTTCGTCGCCTGCCATGGTATCTGGCATACCTGACGACATTGCGCACTCAGGGTCAGACTCACGTATCCTCGACCCGCATCGCCGCAGATGTAGGCGTGGATTCGTCACAGATAGCCAAAGACCTCTCGTTTCTTAACATCAAAGGCAAGACTCGTATCGGATACGAAGTGCAAGCACTCGAAAACGAGTTGCGCCAGTTTCTCGGCTTCGGTCTCAACCATGATGCGGTCATCATCGGCGCCGGCTCGCTGGGCTCGGCACTCATGCGTGACAGCGGCCTCCACCGTTACGGGTTGAACATCGTGGCCGCTTTCGATACGGACCCGGCCATAGTCGGCGGCGAAATCAGCGGCATACCTATATATCACGCCAATCGTCTGGCCGAGATATGTCAAGGGCGGGATATAGCCATAGCCGCACTTACCGTCCCGGTAAGTGTCGCCCAAGCAGCCGCCGATGCAGCCATAGACGCCGGTATCCGCGGCATTTGGAATTTCACGCCCTGCCGTATACGCGTACATGGCGGCGCAGTGGTGCAGAATACGTCTATGTATTCGCATCTTGCGGTGATGTACAACCGATTGCAGGATCTACAGCAATGACGCATAAAGGCACGATATAACGATAGATAGCCACGGCAACTACGAGCGATATGAAAATACTGGCCTTAGACAACGAAGGACGCATGCACGCCGCCGCCGACTCGGCAGTGGTGACACGTTCGCAGCCGTGGTTCGAACCCGAACAAGGGGCGCCATGGTTCGGAGAGGTATACATTGCCGTCATCGTTTCGCGCTTGGGCAAGGGTGTGGCCGAGCGTTTTGCCCGCCGTTATTACGACTGTCTGTCCGTGGTGGTGCATCCGCGCCCGGCCGTTGCCGGAAGTTTCTATGAATGGACGCGCGACGGAGCCATACTCGTCGGCGACCACGTATCCATAGGCGATATAGCCGACAAAACAGAGGTGCGTATAGGAGAAACGTCTTATACTGTGGATATTGCGCAGTTGTTCGGTGAGTTTGATCGCCTGTTGAGCGACGTTACCGAGCATCATACCATCAAGACGGGAGATATGCTGATGCTGCCATTGGCCGGTGTACCGCCCGTAGCGTTGAAACGTCCGTTGACGTTGGACATCACCCTCGGAGAGATGCGAGTGCTGCGGCTCAAGGTCCGATAAGCGGGACGAGCGCCGACATCCAAGCCGAGACATGCGACCGAAGATACAGCAAGACACATATCTAAGTATAGTAGATACGGAATAATATCAAAGATACATATATAGTAAAAAATAGGAACATCATATAATCAGAGAAATACAGTCTAAATCCGAATATGAAAAGACAACTACTCCAGATACTGGGCGCCGCCCTATGCGTGAGCACACTTACAGTCACGGCACCTTCGGCGGCGGCCTTTACGTATGCGCATTTTACGGCCACGTCGGCTCTGTCTACCGGCAAATGGGTCAAAATACGTGTAGACCACGAGGGCCTTTACGAAATCACCTATGAAAAATTGCGCCAATGGGGATTTAACAATCCCGAGGCGGTTAATGTTTACGGCTTCGGTGGCACGATGCTGACACATGGGTCGTTTTACGACACCGACCCGGATGATTTGACCCCGACAGTATGCTTTCATACGGACAAGGCTGTGCGCTTCTACGGCATCGGCGCTATGCGCTGGCTTCCGGAGAGCTACCGCGAAATCCATCTCGAACAAAATATTTACAGCGACTACGGATATTATTTTGTGTCCGATGTGAAGCTCGAAACGGGCGAAGATAAGGTAGAATTGCGCGAAAGCTCCGGCAAACAGGCCACGGCCGTTTCGGCCGTCTACGGATTTACCGAAGACGTTGAAAATCCCGTAAAGGCCGGCGGCTTTTTTGTGGGCAAGCCTTACGCTGCCGACGAGTATCATACCTTCAGTGTCCCGGTGACCAAATTTGCCGCCGATTGCATAGACCCCGTATTCACCGTCAACGCTCGTTACGCCGCCAGCTTTGGCCTCAGCGGTGTGGCCGATGCCACATGCGATTCAAGCAAGCTTGTCAGCGTCTCACGCGATGCTTACGCAGTCCCCAGCTTGACAACGGCCAGCGACCGTAATTTCTATCTGTCCACCTATAAGGAAAGTTTTTCGAGTACGGCTGCCGACAAGTCGCTGCCCGATACGGTACTAACCTTCAAATTCGGCGCCGAGGAACGCATTCGGCACCAGGTCAATTACCTCGCGGACGATTATCTCACTTTCAGCTATCCCCAGACCGCTTTCAAGCGTGACGGTGAGGCCACAGTGCTCTGCTTTGTATTCCGCGAACAATGGCAAAATTTCGTAGTCAACAACTGTGATGAAAATACGCTGATATATGATGTAACCTACGCCACTCCGCGTCTCAAGTCATACACAACAAAGTACAACAGCGAGACACACACGCTCACCGGATGCTTTGACCGTACCATCAATAACATGACCTACCCATGGCACGCTCGACTGCTGGTGGTCAATCCCAATACGGACGCCGTATCCGTCCCCGAATATGTGGGTGAGGTTGCCAATCAGAACATACATGGCGATGCAGTTCCCGATATGCTCATAATTACCACCGACGAACTATACGAGGCCGCTCAGGAACTGGCCGAAGCACATCGTGCCGAAGGCCTTTGGGTCAATGTGTATACACAGCAGCAGGTCTTCAATGAATACACCTCCGGTACGCCTGACATTGCAGCTTATCGCCGAGTACTCAAGATGTTCTATGACCGTGACAGCGAGCGTATGAAATACTTGCTTCTCTATGGTCGAGGCATTTGGGACAACCGTCAGATTGTCGAAAAAACAAACAACGAGGTCCTGTTGGCCTACGAAAATGCCTCCACTTTGTTTGCCGGCAGCTTGTCGCAGGCATACGTGGGAGATGGCGTGCTTGGCGTAATGGCGGACAATGCCAAAACCGAGAAGTTACATTCCTTTGAGGCCGAAGTGGCCGTGGGCCGCATCCCGGCAGATAACCTTCAGATGGCTCGTGATGCCAATACCAAGATTATCAATTATATAAACGGCAAGATTCCGTTTATCAACTTTACGCGCGGCGTATTCATCTCCGACGATGGCGACGGATACACCCACCTAAACCAAACCGAGAGTATTATAAAGCGCATCCAGACCGGCTACCCGGCGGTTACGGGCATTCGTATACACAACGACATATACCCCTGGACGGGCAAGGACGCCAAGACCGCACGCACGGTGCTGTCCGATGCACTCACCAAAGGCGTAGGCCTGTTCTGCTATGTAGGTCACGGCACACCCGACGGCTTCACCGGCGAAAAACTTTGGACGCGTTCCTTTGCCACTTCGCTGAATATCAAGTATCCGCCGTTTGCACACCTGTCCACTTGCGATTCGTATGCCTTCGACCATCGTGACAGCGGCATTGCCGAGGCTATGTTCTTCAAGAAAGATGGTGGCTGCATAGGCGTCATCGGCGCATGTCGTGCCGTATATATGCAGATGAACCAATTTCTGGCCTTGAATGTTGCCGATGCTTACGGCAATGCACGCTTCGGCACCACTATCGGCGATATCTATCGTACGGCATCCAATAAGACTAAGAAGAGTTACAATGATGATGATTACATAACCATCAACACATGCTGTTACAACCTTTTAGGCGACCCTGCAGTGCGTCTGCCTTTCCCTAAGGCTACGGAGAAAATGCCCAAAATCGAGCGGTTCAATGATGTCGATGTAAGCAGTTACGAGCCCGGTGTCTCCAACCGCACTCGCAATGATGATTGCGAAATTATTCCCGGACAAAAATTCACCGTTGAAGGCGGAATTGTCGAGGGTACTGGGTTTGCCGGTACGGCCGATGTCACCGTATATCAGTCGCCGCGCGCCGTCTCCACCTTGGTCCAGAATTCGCAAGACCGCGTCACCCCCAAGGACGTAACCATCGAGCAAGACGTCCTGGCCGAGACGGTGGGCACTTGTACTAATGGACGTGCCACCGTGGGTGTCACCGTGCCGCAGCCTATGACTGCCGGCGAATACAACCGCATAGTGCTAACGCTCACCGACAGCCAACAGCCTTCGACCGGCGTGGCTGCCGTATATGACGAAGCATATATCGACGATGATGCAGCCGAAGTGCAGCCCGACTATGCAAACGCGCCCCAAATCGAGCAGATGTATCTCAATGACAATACCTCCACGCAAGATATAGTTGTGGGTAAGGATTTCGTCCTCCACGCCACCGTACGCGCCGCCTCCGGCTTCAGCGTATCTTCCGACCTGGGCGCCGCTACACGTCTGACTATGGACCACAACAAGAGCTACCACGATGTATTGTACAATATCAAGCCCACGGACGACCCCGAAGTCTTCGAGCTGACCTATCCCATGAATGATGTTGCCGACGGACGACATGTCTTGACCCTTGATGTGGCCGACAATACCGGCGCACGTACATCTATGGACCTGGCCTTTACCGTGATGTCTTCGCAGGTGTCTATGAATATCGTTATGGACGTCACTACAGGCATAGTACGTCACGACTGCACCTTTAACGCGACTTCCGAGAATACTTCCATCGTCGGTCCGTACCGCCTCATAATCTGTGACGCCGCGGGCAATACAGTCTACAACAAGACTGTCTCGCTGCCCTGCACCTGGGATCTCAAGGATAAGGACGGTGCATACCTCGGCGACGGTCAATACACGGCGCGCATACTTGCCGGAGATAGCGACAGTGCATCCTACGGCAGCACTAATACGATTACATTCACCGTTTTGCGTAAGAAATGAACACTATGCTTCCCGAGGCCGAGCGAGCCGGCATCATCGCTTTGATGCAGCGCGAAATCGTGCCCGCCACCGGATGCACCGAGCCGGTGGCCGTGGCTTTGGCGTGCGCCTATGCAGCGCGTCAGGCCGGTATGGGTTTGCAGCGTCGTCCCTCCGACTTTGCCTCCATAATCTGCCGATTGAGCGGCAATATGATTAAGAATGCTATGGGTGTCGGCATCCCCGGCACGGCACGCACGGGACTGCCCATAGCTATCGCCTTGGGTGCATTGCGCGGCAATCCGGATCGCGGTCTTGAAGTCCTGGATGGGGTCAGCCCTGAAGAAGTGGAAGCCGCCGATACTTTGACAAAGGCCGCGGGGGTCATCGACATCGGGCTGCAACCCGGCCCCTGCGACAAGCTGTACATTGATGTAACAATACGTACTGACGACGGCCGATACGGACATGCAATCATCGAGGGCGCACACACGCACATCGTTTTGCTGGAAGGCAGTGCCGATGATGAATGTGGAATGTCGAATGTGGAATGTCGAAAGGGCGGCAGCTCTTACGAGACGACGGACGGCGGCGCGGATATACAACTGACCATGCGCAAGGTTTGGGATTTTGCCATGACAACGCCTTTGGACGAAATCCGCTTTATACTCGAGGCTCGTCGGCTCAATAAGGCAGTGGCCGAAGGCGCCATGCACGGCAACTACGGCCACAGTGTAGGCCGCACCATGCACTGCCCGCGTCAGCACCGGCTTATGGGTGACAGCATCTTCACACATATCCTGGCCTATACGTCCGCGGCGTGCGATGCGCGTATGGGCGGTGCATCGGTGACGGTGATGAGCAATAGCGGCAGCGGCAATCAGGGTATTGCGGCCACCGTCCCCGTGGTGATATACGCCGATGACACCCATGCCGACGAAGAGCATACCATTCGGGCGCTGACGCTGAGCCATCTTACGGCGATATACATCAAGCAAAGCCTCGGACGCCTTTCGGCACTATGCGGATGCGTGGTGGCCGCCACCGGCTCCAGCGCCGGAATATGCTACCTTATGGGCGGCGACTATGACCACGTGGTCGCTACCATCAAGAACATGGTGGCGACACTTACCGGAATGATTTGCGACGGTGCCAAACCCAGCTGTGCGCTCAAGCTCACCTCCGGAGTCTCCACTGCAGTGGTCAGTGCTCTCGTAGCCATGGAAGGTCATTGCGTCACTCCACTCGAAGGCATCATCGATGATTCCATAGACACGACTATCGCCAACCTCACCACCATAGGCCGAGACGCCATGAACGAGACGGATGATACTATACTTCGCATAATGACCTCGAAATGAGCGGTAACGACACCGATCGGCCATCATCCGTGCAAGCCTCCGAAGACCTGCAACGTGCCCGAGATTTCATCGAAAATACCGATGTGAGCGTCTTCCTTACCGGCAAGGCCGGTACGGGAAAGACCACTTTTCTGCGCGATTTGATGTCGCAAAGCGCCAAGACCTTGGCGGTGGTGGCGCCTTCGGGCGTGGCGGCCGTTAATGCCGGCGGCGTGACCATACACAGTTTCTTCCAATTGCCCTTGTCGCCGTATATCCCAGGGGTGAGCACACGCGATCATCGTTTTAATTTTTCGCGCGAAAAATTACGTATCATCCGCGCCCTCGATGTTCTGGTGATAGACGAAATCTCGATGGTGCGCAGCGACTTGCTCGATGCCGTGGACGATGTCTTGCGCCGTATACGCGGCACACAGGCGCCTTTCGGCGGAGTGCAGTTGCTGATGATAGGCGACTTGCGACAGCTTTCGCCCATAGTGACGCCGCAGGAGTCGCAACTGCTGGCTACGCATTACGATACGCCGTACTTCTTCGGCAGCCACGCCTTGCAACGCTTACGATACGTCACCATAAGCCTGCGGCATGTGTTCAGACAAAAAGACGGCGAATTTGTACGCATACTCAACGACATACGCGATGGGCATCCCACGGCTGAGGACTTGCGGGTGCTCAACGGTCGTCTCGACCCGGGTTTCACGCCACCGCCTGATGCCGGATACATACGTCTGACCACGCACAACCGCATAGCCGACAGCGTCAATAGCGCTTGCTTGAACGCCTTGTCGGAGCGCGCTTATACCTATAAAGCTCAGACCAAGGGGACATTCCCCGAGACGTCATATCCCACCGATGCAATGCTTACGCTCAAGGCCGGGGCACAAGTGATGTTTATAAAAAACGATCCGACGGGCGCCGGACGTTTTTTCAACGGCAAGGTGGGACGTGTGGCTTATCTCGATACCACCACCGTCAAGGTGTGCTTTCCCGAGTCACCGGAATACATTACCGTCGAACCTATGGCGTGGGAAAATACCACTTACGTGGTCAATCCCGAGACCAATACGCTGGAAAGCTCGGTACAAGGGACTTTCAGCCAGTTGCCGTTGCGGCTTGCGTGGGCCATCACCATACACAAGAGCCAAGGTTTGACTTTCGATCGAGCCATCATCGATGCCGACGCCTCGTTTGCTCCGGGACAGGTGTACGTGGCGTTGAGTCGCTGTCGGTCGCTCGAGGGTATGGTGCTTGCAACGCCCATCAGTGCCTACTCGGTCATAGACGATCCCACGGTGGCATCCTACATTGCAGCCGAAGACGCTCGTGTGGCCGAAAGCATAGCTATGCTTCCGCAATTGAAAAGTGCCTATCGCGTACGACTGCTGTGCGACACCTTTCGTATGGCGCAAATAGACACCCTGCACGGACGTCTGTGCCGCATATTGTCCGACACGTACGGCAAGATGTTCGGCGACATTACGCGTATGCACCTCAAGGCACACGAAGACCTGCGTACGCGCGTAATCGATGTTGCCGACCGCTGGATAGCGCTGCTGGCAGCCACGGATGCTTCGCATATCGCCGATACGGCGTTGCAGGAACGTATACGCCGCTCGGCACGATATTTTGCCGATACATTGAGCCAAATCTTCGGACCGTGGTTTGAAGGCACGGCGATGGTACGTAGCGACAATAAGGTGATGACCCGGCGCCTGGCGGATGTCTACGAACAGCTTCGCGTGGCTCTGCGCGCCACGGAGGCATTGATGCAGGTCGTGGCCGAAGAGGGCTTTGACCCATCGAAAATACTGGCGCAGCGACGTCGGGCTATGCTCGAGGCCTCGGCCGCACCGGTCAAGAGCCGTACACGCGCCGCCAAGACGACCACTCGCGAGCGCTCGTCCGATGTTTCAGTGACTATGCTCCACCGAGGAATGACCATCAAACAGGTGGCGGCCGAACGACATCTGTCCCAGTCCACGGTTACGCGCCATATAGCCGACGGCATCGCTGCCGGTCAGGTGGATATTTATACCGTTATGGATCGCCCCGCTGTGGCCGAAATCGCCGATGCGATACGTCTTGCCGGCGAGGATGCCACCCTCGACGAGGTGCGGCAATTGTGTATACGGCGTGTCCCTAAGAGCCAAATAATACTTGTGCGCGCATGGCTGTCACGCTCCAAATAATCGCAGCCATTGCGGCACGTGTCGAGTTTTTCCATACGGTGGAATTCTATGTCGTGGCCACTGTCGTGGCGGCAGCCGTTATTATCCTGAGCACACGCCCCTCCGGCACCAAGCCGGTGCAGACGCGCTTTGCACGTGCCGCCTTCGAGCCGGACACCGAGTCCGCAGACGCCGAGCCGATGTTGGAAGTCACGGTACGCGATGACGGAATGGTGGTATTCACTCGTCACGGGCTCGGACGTGTTCGTGCCGGCACGGTGGTCGCACTTGCCATTACGGTCAAGGGCTTTGATGTGACACTCAAGGAGCGTATCACCGCCGCTTCGTCGCACGCTGAGGGAATGTATACACGCCTCAAGAATCAAGGTGCCGATACTGCGGCATCGTGCACTTCTGCCGGTGATTACAGGTATGTGGAAGCGGACGTACGCGCCGGCGCTGAAGGCCTCGGCGACTCGACTACTGTCGCGGCAAATCCCCAAGGCAATATGTCGGCGGTGTTTGTCCTCGATTTCTTTGCCCCCGAGTGGTATCATATCCGATACCTCAACGAACATGACGGGCGTTTTGCGGCTTTCACGCTCCACATCCGCCCCGGCATACACATCCGCCGCCCCTTCAAGCAGTAGCTCTGCTGACGCATCTATATCCGACAATAATATTGTTGCAATGTCATGCCATTTCGCAATGCCGTTGCCAGCGCCGGGGCCTTTTTATGCTTACCCTAATGCTGTGCAATTGGTTTAAATATAGCTCAGAAGAAATTGGTAGATTCCAGTATCA
>DLLT01000028.1 GCA_002478045.1 Porphyromonadaceae bacterium UBA7555 | reverse complement strand
TCGGCCCTTTTCGGATGGTTACACATATCTTACAAAATTGGTTCTATAACTCTTGATAAAAATTGAAGTTTTACGACTTTCTCCGTTTCGTGATAAAGCATTGACCACGACCTAAAATACGATACACCGTGCCCGGTTTCTGCGCGGGCATGGCGTATCGTATTTAGGAGTGTATAAGTCGATTATCAGGCGAGGAAGCCCAGGAGGACACCTGCTGCAACGGCCGAGCCGATGACACCGGCAACGTTGGGACCCATAGCGTGCATCAGCAGATAGTTCTGCGGATCGTATTCCAAACCGAGGTTATTGGAGATACGTGCGCTCATAGGCACGGCGCTCACACCGGCATTTCCGATAAGAGGATTGATCTTCTTGCTCTTGGGGAGGAAGAGGTTGAAGAGTTTGACAAAGAGCACGCCGCTGGAGCTGGCAATAACGAAGGCCATAAAGCCGAGGAAGAAGATACCCACGGTTTCGATGGTAAGGAATTGCGAAGCTTGAGTGGAGGCGCCCACGGTCATACCGAGCAGAATTGTCACGATGTCAGTCATAGCGTTGCTGGCTGTCTTGGCCAAACGTGTGGTGACGCCGCATTCGCGCAGCAGGTTGCCAAAGAAGAGCATACCCAGCAGAGGAAGTGCGGAGGGCACGACGAAGCAGGTCAGAAGCATACCCACGATGGGGAAGATAATCTTCTCGTTCTGCGAGACAGCACGCGCGGGCTTCATACGGATGAGGCGTTCTTTCTTGGTAGTGAACAAGCGCATCAACGGCGGCTGTATCACGGGCACAAGTGCCATGTACGAGTATGCCGATACGGCGATGGCGCCCATCAAGTTGGGAGCGAGCTTACTGGACAGGAAGATGGCCGTGGGGCCATCGGCGCCGCCGATGATGGCGATAGCGCCGGCCTGGTCAGGAGCAAATCCCAAGGCAAGAGCCACCATATAGGCGCCGAAGATGCCGAACTGAGCGGCTGCGCCGATAAGCATCAACTTGGGATTGGCGATAAGTGCCGAGAAGTCGGTCATGGCACCGATGCCGAGGAATATCAGCGGGGGATACCATCCGGCTTTCACACCATTGTACAGGATATTGAGCACGGACCCTTCTTCGTAGATACCAATTTCGAGACCGGCACCGGTGTTGAAGGGGATATTACCTATAAGTATGCCGAAGCCTATGGGCACGAGCAGCAGGGGCTCGAAGTTCTTCTTAATGGCAAGCCAAATGAAGAACAGTCCGACGGCAAGCATGACGAAGTTGCCGATTTCGGCATTGGCGAAACCTGTCAGTTCCCAGAACTGGCTCAGGTTGTTAGACAGAAAGTCACCGAACATTTCTTAATAGTTGTAGTGAATGTTGTTTTAGTGCGTATTGTGCCTTTCTGCCGATTACTCGATGGTGACCAGAGCGTGGCCTTCGAGTACGCTATCGCCTACATTGACATCAATGGACGTTACCTTGCCGTCGCGTCCTGCGTGGATGGCGTTCTCCATCTTCATGGCTTCGAGGGAGATGACGGTGTCGGAAGCTTTGACGGTGTCACCGACCTTGACGAGGATGCTCATGATGACGCCGGGCAGGGGCGACTTCACGGTGTACTTACCCGAAGCTGCGGGAGCGGTTTTTATTACTTTTTCGCCCGTGGCGGTACGGGGAGCGGCTGTGGGACGCGGTGCAACGGCTATCTTGGTTTCGGGAGCTTTGTCAAGTTCCACCTTGTAGGTAGTGCCGTTGACCTCGACTTGCGCGATATTGCCTTCGATGTCGCCGATGGCAACATTATACGTGCTGCCGTTGATTTTATACTTGTATTCTTTCATTGTTTCGTACAGTATGTTTGGTTGTGTTCCGGGTTATTTGTGAGGGTATTCGCGCAGGCCGTAGATCTTCGAACTCCAAGGCGAGTAGGCGCGTTTGATCTTGTTGATAGTGAGGATGGTGCTTTCCTGGTCATGTATGTCGAGGTGTTCGTGCAGAGCCATGACTATGGCGGCAATGGTTTCGCCGTTGTCAAGGTCTTTGCGGTCGATTTCGACTACTTCGACGCCCTGGGCACGTGCTTTCTTGCTGCGAGCCATATATTTGCTGATGGCACCTATGCCTACAAAGCAGAGGCTGAGTACAAATAGTGCGCCAAAGACAATACCCATAGCCATAATTGTCATCAGGAAGCCGTGAGCGTCCTTTTCGGCAAAGGTTTCTACTTTGGGATTTTTGTCTTTTATGACGTTGGCGCTTGAGGGTGTAATATAGTCCTCGGGACCACCGTCACGCACTTGCCATACACCGGCACCGTCTTCACTACGGGCATACGAATGTCCGGCCAAAAGGTCGGCGGGAACGGTCACCGAGTCAACAAGTGTCTTGCGGTCGCTGTCATACAGTCCGATCCAGTTGTCCTTTCCGGGGACGAGCGTGAAGCTCGTATGGAAGGTACCCTTATTGGGATTGTTGTCAGCCCAAAATACGACATGCTGACGCTTGGCGATGCGTGTATTGACATCTCCTAAGGGTATGGGGTATTTGGTGGGATTGTTTTTGTCGTTGGTGAGGTACATACTGGAGATTTCCAGCGGTGCGAAGTTGGCGTTGAACAGCTCTATCCAAGCATGGTGTTCACCGTAATCGTCTACGATGGAGGTGTCGTTGACGATCATAACCTCGTTGATGCGCAGGGACTTGCGATCCTGGGCCTGTGTCGCCACGGTCATTGCGGCTACCAGCACGGCCACCAACAGTGTTATCGAACGTTTCATGTGCGTTGTCTTCTGTGTTGTCGGGGTGTGTTATAGAGGAATGTTGCCGTGTTTCTTGGCGGGATTGACGACTTTCTTGGTGGCAAGTTGCTGGAGTGCGCGAATGATGCGGAAGCGGGTATTGCGCGGCTCAATAACATCGTCGATGTATCCGTACTTGGCGGCATTGTAGGGGTTGCAGAACAGCTTGTTGTATTCTGCTTCCTTCTCGGCGAGTACGGCTTTGGGATTATCGGATGCCTTGGCTTCCTTGGCATAGAGAACTTCAACGGCGCCGGCACCACCCATAACGGCGATTTCGGCTGTAGGCCAAGCGTAGTTCATATCACCGCGGAGCTGCTTGCAGGACATCACGATGTGGCTGCCGCCGTAGCTCTTACGCAGGGTAACGGTAACTTTGGGCACGGTGGCTTCGCCGTATGCGTAGAGCAGCTTGGCGCCGTGCAGGATGACGGCGTTATATTCCTGACCTGTACCGGGGAGGAATCCGGGAACGTCTACCAGTGTCACCAACGGAATATTGAAGGCGTCACAGAAGCGTACGAAGCGTGCTCCCTTGCGCGAAGCGTTGCAGTCAAGCACACCGGCGAGGTATTTGGGCTGGTTGGCTACGATGCCGACGCTCTGGCCGTTGAAACGTGCAAAGCCGATGATGATATTCTTGGCATAGTCGCGCTGTACTTCGAGAAATTCACCGTTGTCGACGATGGCGCCGATGACTTCGTACATATCGTATGGACGATTGGCGCTGTCGGGGATAATTTCGTTGAGGCTGTCTTCGAGACGGTCGATGGGGTCGTTGCACTCTACCAAGGGAGCCTCTTCGAGGTTATTCTGGGGTATGTAGGAGAAGAGTTTGCGGATGATGCGGATGGCGTCTTCGCCGTCTTCGGCTGCAAAATGGCATACACCGCTCTTCTGCGAGTGTACGATGGCGCCGCCGAGGTCTTCTTGCGATACGTCTTCGCCGGTGACGGTCTTCACCACCTTGGGACCGGTAAGGAACATATACGAAATACCCTTGGCCATAATGGTGAAGTCGGTAAGTGCGGGCGAGTATACGGCACCGCCGGCGCAGGGGCCGAGGATGGCGCTGATCTGGGGGATGACGCCGGAGGCCATGATATTGCGCTGGAAGATTTCGGCGTATCCGGCAAGGGCGTTGATGCCTTCCTGAATACGTGCGCCACCCGAGTCGTTAAGGCCGATGACGGGAGCACCCATCTTCATGGCCATATCCATGATTTTGCAAATCTTCAGGGCCATAGTCTCGGACAGCGAGCCGCCGAAGACGGTGAAGTCTTGTGCAAAGACGTATACCAAGCGGCCGTCGATGGTACCGTAACCGGTCACCACGCCATCGCCGAGGAAGGATTTCTTTTCCTGACCGAAGTTGGTGCAACGATGGCGCACAAACATATCGAGTTCTTCGAACGAGCCTTCGTCAAGAAGCTGTGCGATGCGCTCGCGGGCGGTGTATTTGCCGCGTTCGTGCTGTTTGTCTATTTGTTTTTGGCCGCCACCGAGGCGTGCTTCGGCGCGTAGCTCGATAAGCTCTTGCACCTTTTGGAGTTGGCTACTCATTTCAGTAATTAATTACGTTATGGGATATATGTGTCGGCTCTCGCCATTATTTCTTCTTGGGGTCTTCGCACAGTTCGATCAGTGTTCCCAATGTGCTCTTGGGGTGCAGGAAGGCGATATTGAGACCTTCGGCGCCTTTGCGGGGTGCTTTATCGATGACGCGTGCGCCCTTTTCCTGAACTTCGTCAAGCGCTGCTTGTACACCGCTCTCGACTGCGAAGGCGATGTGCTGGATGCCGCCGCGACCGCCGTTGTTGGCGATAAACTTGCTGATGGCGCTGTCTTCGGCTGTCCCTTCGAGAAGCTCGAGTTTGGTCTGACCTACGCGGAAGAAAGCTGTGCGTACTTTCTGATCGGGTACTTCTTCGATAGCGAAGCACTTGAAGCCTAAGATGTTTTCGTAGAAAGGAATTGCTTCGTCAAGCGACGGAACGGCGATGCCGATGTGTTCGATGTGGGAAATGTCCATGGTTTTATGGTTTCTTTAGTTGTTGGATTATATAGTTGTATTTATTGTTATTCTTTGTTTGCAGGGGTGTCGTTGGTATCACTGTTGGTGTCGGGCACGCCGGCAAGTGCAGGGTCGATCATTATGCGACCGCAGTACTCGCAGACGATGACTTTCTTGTGCATACGTATTTCCATTTGCTTTTGGGGCGGGATGCGGTTGAAGCAGCCGCCGCAAGCGTTGCGCTGGATGTACACGATGCCGAGGCCGTTGCGAGCATTCTTGCGGATACGTTTGAAGGCGGCAAGTGTGCGCTCGTCTATCTGGGGCTCGAGGGCTTTGGCTTTGTCGCGCAAGGCGTCTTCTTCCTGGCGAGTCTCGGAGACAATCTCGGATAGTTCGGCCTTTTTCTCGGTAAGGATATGCTCGTTGTCGGCCAGGCTTTCGCGTGTAGCGGCGATGTCGGCATTTTTGTTCTCTATCTGGCGCGAGTATTCGTTGATGTGCTTGTCGGCCAGTTCGATTTCGAGATTCTGGAAGTCTATCTCCTTGGTCAACAGGTCAAATTCGCGATTGTTGCGTACGTTGTTGATTTGATCTTGATAGCGAGCGATGAGCGCTTCACAGTTTTCGATCTTGGCTTTTTCGGCGCTAAGGTTGCGCTTGAGCTCGGCAATCTCGGCAGTGTAATTGTCGATGCGAGTGTTGAGGCCTGCGATACTGTCTTCGAGGTCCTTGACTTCGAGGGGTAGTTCGCCGCGAATGGTCTTGATACGGTCAATTTCGCTCAGAACGGTCTGCAGCTGGTACAGCGATTTGAGACGCTGTTCGACAGTATTTGCGGCGGCTTCTTTTTTGGTGTCGTTTGCCATTGTCTATATGTATTTTACTGGATTTTTTTCTACCGATGATTTGTAAAGTGCAAAGGTAGGGAATTTTTGGCTTATTGCGTTATAAAATATGTCTTTTGTGCATAGTTCGGTCTCGTGATGACCGGCGTCTATGAGCAGTATTTTGTCGCCATAGTCCACAAAATCGTGGTAGCGGATATCAGCGGTGACGTAAGCCTGCGCCCCGGCTTCTATAGCTGCGGGTATGAATTCGCCGCCGCTACCGCCGCACAATGCTACGCGCGATATACGTATATTGCTATCGTCGAGACCGTAGTGCGAAATCTTCACACGTTCGCAGGCGAAGGCTGACTTGGCTTGTGCGGCAAAGTCTCGAGCTTCGAGACGTGTCTCCATAGTGCCGTATACGCCGCATCCGGCGTCATGGTCGGCATCGGCGGGTGCTACGAAGTGGTAGGCCGGACTTTCGTAGGGGTGTACCTGAGCTATGGTGGCGCAGACTTTCGAAATCAAGCGCACGGGCACCGGCATTTGCAGCAGCACCTCGTCCGTATCGTCTTCGAGCGCATTGATGTCGCCCACGGCGGGAGACGCTCCGTCAAGGGCACGGAAGCTGCCGCGCCCTACGATGGTGAAAGTGCAGCTGTCGTAGCGCAGGTCGGCCGTGGCGCCGGCGCCTATATCAATTAGCGCCTCGCGCAAGTCTGAGGCCTTGTCTCGCGGCACGATGACATTGAGCTGCTGCCACGTCGCAGGCGTGCGCGGAGCCAGTGTCCCGAGAACACGGACGCCGAGTTTGGCTGCCATAGCGTAGGAGACACCGCCGCGGGCATTGTCCAATGCCGTGTGCGATGAGTAGATGCTGATACCCTCGGAGATGGCGTGCAGTATTGCCTGCTGCTGGAGTGTGGCTCCGGTAATTTGCTTCAGTCCCTTGAATATCAGCGGATGATGGCTGATGACAAGATTGCAACCTCTGTCGCGTGCTTCGAGCACCACCTCGGGGGTAACATCAAGGCATAGCATCGCTCCGGTACATTCGGCCAGCGGATTGCCCACCTGCCACCCGCTATTGTCCCAGGACTCCTGGTACGAGCGAGGAGCAAGTTCTTCGATGACGGCAACTATCTCTGCGTTAAGCATCTTTATTGTTTTTAGCTTCGTCACGAGGGGCAAGTTGCAATTCGAGTTCGTCAAGCTGCTTCTGATCAAGTGCGGCGGGTGCATCGAGCATCACGTCGCGGCCGCTGTTGTTCTTGGGGAAGGCTATGCAGTCGCGGATGCTGTCGAGCCCGGCCAGAAGGGATACCCAGCGGTCGAGACCGTAGGCGAGGCCTCCGTGAGGCGGTGCGCCATACTTGAAGGCATTCATCAGGAAGCCGAATTGCTCCTGTGCTTTTTCGGGCGTAAAGCCGAGTATTTCGAACATCTTGGCTTGTAGTGCGCTGTCATGTATACGGATGCTGCCGCCACCGACTTCTACGCCGTTGACTACCATATCGTATGCATCGGCACGTACGGCGGCGGGGTCGGTGTCCAGCAGGGGTATATCTTCGTCCTTGGGATGGGTGAAAGGATGGTGCATAGCCATAAGGCGCTGTTCCTCGTCCGACCACTCGAACATGGGGAAGTCGACCACCCAAAGGCAGGCGAATTTGTCTTTGTCGCGCAGGCCGAGGCGGTTGCCCATTTCGAGACGCAATTCGCACAATTGCTTGCGCGTGTGCATAGCATCATCGCCGCTCATTATCAGTATCAAATCCCCGGGGTTGGCTTCCATTGCGGCTTTGAGCTGCTGCAGGGTCTCTTGGTCGTAGAATTTGTCAACAGAAGACTTGACGTTGCCATCGGCTTCGACTCGTGCGTACACGAGGCCCTTGGCGCCGATTTGGGGACGACGTACATAGTCGGTGAGCTGATCCAACTGCTTACGCGTATACACCGCGGCGCCGGGTGCGCAGATAGCACCGATGTATGCGGCATTATCAAATACGCTGAAGCCATGACCTTTGAGGATGCCGTCGACCTCGACAAAACGCATACCGAAGCGCAAGTCGGGCTTGTCGCTGCCGTAATATTTCATGGCATCGGCCCACGGCATACGCAGGAAGGGCTCGGTCAGTTCGATACCGCGAAGTTCCTTGAATATATGCTTGGCCATGCCTTCGAATGTTTGGATGATGTCTTCCTGACTTACGAAGGACATCTCGCAGTCTATTTGCGTGAATTCGGGCTGTCGGTCGGCACGGAGGTCTTCGTCACGGAAGCACTTCACTATCTGGAAGTAGCGGTCCATACCGGAAACCATCAAAAGCTGTTTGAGGGTCTGTGGCGACTGGGGCAATGCGTAGAATTGTCCGGGGTTCATACGCGAAGGCACTACGAAGTCGCGCGCGCCTTCGGGAGTCGAGCCCACCAGCATAGGAGTCTCGATTTCGAGAAATCCGAGCGAATCGAGGTAGCGGCGCACTTCCATAGTCATGCGGTGACGCAATTCGAGGTTGCGGCGCACGGGCGTACGGCGCAGATCCAAATAGCGATACTTCATACGCAGATCATCGCCGCCGTCGCTCTGGTCTTCGATGGTGAAGGGTGGTGTGAGCGAGGAATTGAGTACTTTAAGCGTGGTCACGACGATTTCGATGTCGCCGGTGGCCAAGTGCGGGTTTTTGCTGGTGCGTTCGCGCACGGTGCCGGTGGCTTGGATGACGTACTCACGGCCGAGATGCGAGGCTTCATCGGTGAGGGCGGCATCGTCTGCGGCATCGAAGACGAGCTGGGTGATACCGTAACGGTCACGCAGGTCCACGAAGGTCATGCCTCCGAGACGGCGTACGCGCTGCACCCATCCGGCAAGCGTCACTTGGCTGCCGGCATCGGAGAGGCGGAGTTCTCCGCAGGTTTTGGTCCTGTACATGGTATGATGTTTTGTGTTATATGTTGTTTGTTCTATTATCGTTGTTTTAGTCGCTTAGCTTCTTGTCCTACGCCTGTCCCCCACGGCCGAGCCTTGCCACTTCCCGGTTCAATACCAGGTGACGCCGTTGGACAAGGAGGAACGCTTATCATATTTGAAGTCGGAGAGCAGTGCACTCTTTACCGAAATATGGAAGTTGTAGCTCTTATATGGTCCTACGGGTACGAAACTGGCGCGCATCGTGAAGCAGTGCAGGTCACGTGAGATGTTACAGTTCATATAAGCCAGTTTATGGGTGTCGAAGTTGTAGGAAGCCGAGAACGAGAAGTTCCAATTTTTAGTCGGCCTGATATTTCCGCTAAAACTGAGATTCTGCGTAATCTTGCTGTTGTACTCCATTTTTTCTTTATTGAAATCGCCGTACGAGTAGCCTATAGAGTAGTTGACACTCAGGCTCCACGGAACTTGCCATTTCATATACCCGTCGCGATCGAATTCGTCGCCGAGATTTTCTTCCTCGCCATCGTCCCCGTTGGCCGAGGCGTATCTGTCATCGGGCGATGGCGGCGGTTCGTTGTCGCGGTTGCCATTGTTTTTGTCTTTGTCCTTGGATTTGCGCTTGAAGGTGTCGTTGTTGAAGGTATATGAGAAAGAGGTACCTGTGCTGGAGAGGCGGCCCAGCCCCTTACCGGCTTTCCATCGTGGGATATTGACACGCACGGGATTGCCGTATTCGTTGAGTTGGTAGGTATATACATCCCAGACGGCGGAGAGGTTGAGATTGAATCCCTTGGTGATACGCAACAGTACCGAAGTATTGATGTTGGACCAATTGAGCGAGTCGGCTGCAAAGTTGTAGGCCTGAGATATGGTAAAGTTCTCGATTAGGGATATTTTTTTCTCGCCGGTGGAGTCGTTGTCACTCTTGACTTTCATTTCCAGGTTGTTGGCCAACGAGAAGTTAAGCGACCCGGTTTTGCCGCGTCCGGGGACGCCGAAGATGGCATTGGGGAAGCGCGAATATGTCACGTGTTGTATCTCGCCGTTAGGCCCTGGACGGTCGTAGCTTCCATAGTATCCGAAGAAGGAGGACCCGAAGTCGGGAGCGCCGCTGAAGCTTATCGAAGGGGTCATCACGTGACGTATCATCTTGACCTTGTCTCCCAAGAATTTCATGGGCTGGAAGAAGCCGTAGATGCGCGTATCAAGGCCGATGGAAGCGCTGAAATCCCATACATTGTAGAACGAATAGCTGGTATCGCATACTTCGACGGCGGCGTTGGGATCCCACTGACGGCGTATCTTGGAGGTGTACATACGGTCGGTGACGGATATCGAGGGGGTGACGTTGATGTACTTGAATACGCTGAAAGTGGCACTGATAGGTATGGTGTGCTTCATGCCGTTGCGCCAGTCTTTTATCAGGCTTTTTTTGAAGAATTCGTCCTGACGTGCGGTCAAGGAGTTTTGCAATTGTCCCGAATAGGACATCTTGATTTTTTCGTACCAGCGTTCGGCGCCGACAGCCTTTTTGCGCTTGAAGGGTGCCAACTGGCTCATGGTGATAGTCAGGTTGGGGAAACTGACACTTACCGTAGAGTCCTGGGTGCGCTGCGAGAGGTTGAGTGCCGCCGAAAACGACCACTTGCTATTGGGAATGCGGTAGGTAAGATTGACGGACGAGCTCTTGGTATTCTCGGTGAAAGCCGAGGAGTAGTAGGAGTTGAGGTCGTTGCGTGTATATCCGCTGGTGGTGAAGTTGACGGAGGCGGACAACGACATATTGGGATTGGCCTTGGCGTCCTGCGAGTGACTCCATAGGACTTGGAAGTTGGTCTGTTTTGAGTAGTCGGGCAAGCCTTTGTCTCCGAGAATGGTTTTGAGATAGGATATATCGAAGTTACCGGAGTAACGGTAGCGTTTGACGTAGCGCGACTTGGCGGATAGGCCCCACGATCCTTTGGTGTAGACTTCGCCGGTGAGGGCAAGGTCCATATTCTGATTTATGGCAAAATAGTAGCCGCCGTCACGCAGATAGAAGCCGCGATTGTAGTCATCACCGAAAGTGGGGAAAATCACACCGGAGGAGTAAGTCTCCGTAAAGGGGAAGTATCCGAAGGGCACGGCCACCGGCAACGGCAGTCCTGCAAGTACCAGATAGGTGGGACCGGTTACGACATTTTTGCCCGGTTGCATCTTGCCCTTGGTTATCTGGAAATAGAAGTGGGGGCAGTCATGGTCGTCGCAAGTGGTATATTTTCCGTTCTGAAAGTAGTATACTCCGGCACTGTCTTTCTTGGTCACCCCGCCTTGCAGAAAGCCTTCGCCCTGCTGCGTAAGTACGTCGTAGAGTATACCTTTACGCGTCTTGAAGTTGTACCGCATATTATGCGCCGCATAGTCCGTACCGCCTTCGGTGAATACGGGCTTGCCTATTTCTTCGCCGGCCGTATCGGTGGCACTGACAGCATATACGGTATTGTCGCGGAGGTCCATATCAATTTCGGCGGCATTGAGTTTGAAGTCGCCATACGATACAGTGCTTTCGCCGTACATCATTGCCGAGTCGCGACGTATCATCACCATCGAGTCCTTGGAGGCAAAAGCTACGGCATTGTCCAGGTCTACTTTACGGCGGACTACACGACGAGGCTTCGAAGGGACGCTGTCACCCACGTGTGACGCTGTTGTCGTATCCGGCGTTTCGGCATCAGCAATAGTGGCACGTACTATACTGTCGCTCAATACAGTAGCGGATGTCCCGACAGTACTGTCGGACAACGACAATTCTGTCTTGTGTGGAGGACGCAAGACAGATGCAGGGGCAAGGCTATCGGCCTGTGCGGACATCGTGGACGTGTCCGCTTTTGTGTCATAAGTGTCGGCACGGAATGCGGCGCCCGAGCTCAAAGCCGCGCATACGCCGTCCACTGCCGACCACAACGCCGGTGCCATCACCGCCGATATGATATATAATGCAGTCTTTCTCAATAGGATGTCTATCGTTGCCACAGCACCGATAGGGCTGCGACACGTGCATTTGTTTGCAAAGGTACGAACTTTTTTTCAATTAGAGCAGTCCTATTTGCGGTAGTGATGTCGAGATCATCGGCCGCACCCGAGCCGGCGAAATGCCGTGGAGGAAAATCCGAGGACTGCTACACGACCGTAATGATAGACAATCATAACCGACGGACATTGCATACGACAGCGGGTGCCCGCCGTATGGCAGGCACCCGCAGGTATCATTATGTATGGTTCACCGTTTATTTTTCGGCTTTTTTGGCTTTATCGCACTTAGCAGCCTTGCAGCACTTGCCGCCTTCGCCCTTGGGGCATTTGCCGGCTTTGGCTTTGTCGCACTTGGCTGCCTTGGGGCACTTGTCTGCTTTGTCGCCTTTGCAGCACTTTGCGCCTTCGGCTTTGGGGCATTTGCCGGCCTTGTCGCACTTGGCTGCCTTGTCGCCTTTGCAGCACTTTGCACCTTCGGCTTTGGGGCACTTGCCGGCCTTGTCGCACTTGGCTGCCTTGGGGCACTTGTCTGCTTTGTCGCACTTGGCTGCTTTGTCGCCCTTGCAGCACTTGGCGCCTTCGGCTTTGGGGCACTTGCCGGCCTTGTCGCACTTGCCGGCCTTGTCGCACTTGGCTGCCTTGTCGCACTTGGCTGCTTTGTCGCCTTTGCAGCACTTTGCTCCTTTCTCACATTTCTCGGTTTTTTCGCAGGTATTCTGCGCGGGCTGCGTGGCAGGAGCCTGAGCCATAGCGCCGAGAGCGGACACGGCAGCAGCCATAATTAGTGTCAGAATTTTCTTCATAATTGATTGTAACGTTTATTTAAGGATGAGTATTTGCGTTTCTTATGCCGTTATGGCAACTCTTTGCCCGACATACTTTGCGCAAAGATACATATTGTATCCTTATCATCCCTCTGCATTAACATTATTTGTGTAATTTATCAGTTTTCAGTTTTGGCTTCCCATCCCAATGCGCTGGCGCCGAGTATGGCTGCATCGGCTTCTTTGAGCTCGCTAAGCAATATCTTGGCCTTGCCTTTGAAAATAGACATGATATTACGGTCAAGGGATTCGCGCAAGGGTCGCAACAGCAACTCGCCACTGCGAGCAAGGCCGCCGAAGAGTATGAACGCCGCCGGCGAAGAGAATACGACCATATCCGCAAAGGCCTGGCCCAGTATATCGCCGGTGTAATCAAAAATCTCCTTGGCAAGTGCATCACCGCTCATAGCTGCATCATATACATCCTTGGAGGTAATGTCTTCGATATGGAGGTTGCGTAACAACGATGGTTCATTGCGTATCTCAAGGAACTCGCGTGCGGTGCGGGCTACACCTGTGGCCGAGCAATATGCTTCGAGACAGCCCGTGCGACCGCAGCCGCAAAGACGGCCGTTGTTGCGTTTCATGATGACGTGGCCCAGTTCGCCGGCAAATCCGTCGTGGCCGTATACCAGTTGTCCGTTGATGACGATACCGCTGCCCACACCGGTGCCGAGCGTAATCATTATAAAGTCTTTTATGCCACGAGCCGCACCATAAGTCATCTCGCCTATGGCGGCGGCGTTGGCGTCATTGGTGATGGTCACGGGTATTCCGAATTTTTCGCTGACGAGCTTGGCCAGTGGTATGGGCGTGGGCCAGGGAAGATTGACAGCGTCTTCAATCATACCGGTATAGTAATTGGCGTTGGGTGCGCCGATACCTATGCCATGTATTTTGCCTTCGGCGTCATTGGCTTTGATCAGTCGGGTAAGTTCGATGTAAAGGTCTTCGATAAAGCCTTCTACGGTGTTGTGTTTGCACGTTTTGATGGAAGACGAGGCTATGACCACGCCGCGAGCATCGACGATGCCGAAAACGGTGTTGGTTCCGCCCAAGTCTATACCTACTACATAAGGTTTCATAGGGGATATGAATGTGTTTGGTGTATATGTGTATTTTGTACTGTCAGCTTGTGTATACAAGTAAGCCTACAAATGTACACATTTTTTTTTAATCTTCGACATTTAGGGTCGGTTGTCGGCAAATATTTGCTCGTACCTGACGGCCGTTTCCCATTTTATAGTTACCTTTGCGGCGTAAAAACGAGCACATAGACAACAAGCAATATACAATATATATTATGAGCAAAGACATAGTACTTAGCGGTATTCGTCCGACAGGCAATCTGCACCTGGGCAACTACTTCGGAGCCCTGCGCAAATTTGTCAAAATGCAGGACGATTTTGACTGCTTTTTCTTTATCGCGGATTTGCACGCCCTGACCACCAATACTGATCCGGAAGCGCTACACGCCAACGTCAAAAACATTCTGGCACAGTACCTGGCCGCAGGCATCGACCCGGACAAAGCCGCCATATTCGTCCAAAGCGACATACACGAAATCCCTGAAATGTACCTGCTGCTGAATATGCACGTAGGTGTGGGCGAGCTTATGCGCACCACTTCCTTCAAGGATAAGGCACGCAAGGCCTTGGGCTTGGCTGCCCCCGGAAGCGATGCTTCCAAGATGACCAAGGAAGAGGACGAAGCCTTCGAACACCAGCTGTTCGGCGGCGACAGCAACAAGCGCGTCAGCGCCGGACTACTCACCTACCCCACCCTTATGGCCGTGGACATCCTCATCCAAAAGGCCAAGTACGTCCCCGTGGGCAAAGACCAGGAACAGCACCTGGAACTGACTCGCCGATTTGCACGCCGCTTCAACAATTTCTACGGCGTCGAGGAATTTATCGAACCGCAGAACTTCGATTTCGGCGGAAAGCCGGTCAAAGTCCCCGGCCTGGACGGCAGCGGTAAAATGGGCAAGAGCGAGGGCAACTGCATATACCTCATAGACGACCCCAAGACACTGCGCAAGAAAGTCATGCGCGCCGTCACCGATGAAGGTCCCAAAGAGCCTAATCAGCCATTGAGCGAACCCATTGCCAACCTTATTTCGCTGCTCGAACTGGCATCGACACCGGAAGTCGTACAGCATTTCCGTGACGCATACGCCGACTGCTCGATACGCTACGGCGACCTCAAGAAGCAACTCGCCGAGGACCTCACCAAGATTACCGAGCCTATACGCGAACGCATCAACACCTACCTCAACGATGAGGACTACCTCCGTCAAGTACTGGCTCGCGGTGCCGAACGCGCACGCGAACGCGCCTCCAAGACCCTTGCCGAAGTGCGCCAAATCATGGGCCTACGAGGATTTTGACACACAAGGCTCAGCCCCGCGGCCGAGCCTGACCGCAAAACAAGACACGCAACAAAAACACACTTCTCACAAATCAAATAATTCTCTACTTAGCCATGAGACTTATCATCGAAAAGAATTACGACAACGTATCCCAATGGGCAGCCAACTACGTAGCCGCCCGCATCAATGAGGCCAAACCGACAGCCGAACACCCCTTTGTGCTCGGATGCCCGACAGGCAGCAGCCCCCTGGGCATGTACCGCGCTCTCATCCACCTGAACAAGGAAGGCAAAGTGTCGTTCCGCAATGTCGTCACCTTCAATATGGACGAATACTGCGGCATACCTCGCGACCACGAGCAGAGCTACCACACCTTCATGTGGACCAACTTCTTCAATCAGATTGACATCCTCCCCGAGAACGTCAATATCCTCAACGGCAACGCCGAAGACCCCGTAGCCGAGTGCCGTCGCTACGAAGAAAAAATCGCATCCTACGGCGGTATCGACCTCTTCCTGGGCGGCGTAGGTCCCGACGGACACATTGCCTTCAACGAGCCGGGCTCGTCGCTGACTTCGCGCACACGTATGAAGACGCTGACACACGACACCATCATCGCCAACTCGCGTTTCTTCAACAACGATGTCAACCTCGTACCCAAGACGGCTCTCACCGTAGGCGTCGGCACCGTTATGGCCGCTCGCAGCGTCCTGCTCATCGTCAACGGTCACAATAAGGCTCGCGCCCTTAAACACGGCGTCGAAGGCGGCATCTCGCAAATGTGGACCATCTCGGCTCTGCAGATGCATCAGAAAGCCATCATCGTAGCCGACGAAGAAGCTTGCGACGAACTCAAGGTTGCTACTTACCGCTACTTCAAGGACATCGAAGCTGCCAACCTCGACCCCGCCACCCAACTCTAAGACAGCACAGCGCCTAAGGCGCTCAATCTTTTAAGTACACAAAAAAAATAGCATCTCGCCGATGTCGGCGGGATGCTATTTTTTTGTGTATTCCTTAGAGTCTAAATGTTGCGCGGACGATTGCCTCCTGTAGGAACGCAATACATTGCATCCGCACCGAATACGGCATTATACCCGGTCGTATACCGACCCTACATCATCTGAGTTTCAGCTTCTGACCCGGACGTATCTTGGTCGAGGCCTTGATGCCGTTGGCGCGGCACAGGCGCGCCACAGTGGTGCGATTGCGTGCGGCAATCCTGCTCAGCGAGTCGCCCTTACGAACTGTGACCGTGCGCGGCGAAGCTGCCGATGCGCGCTTACTGCGTGAAGTCTTGGCTGCCTGCTCGCGATTGGCGCTGCGCATAGCATTGTATGCTCGGGCATACTCGGCATTGGCTGCGGGCGAGAAGTTGCGCGCATTCTGATACGTATTCTTATTGAATACATACGTATCTGTATGCGTGGTCTGATTGGCAAAGTCAAAGATACCGGCGGGATTGATGGCATAACCCATATATCGGGTCTCGAAGTGCAAGTGCGGGCCGGTGGAACGACCGGTATTGCCGCCAAGTGCTATGGGGTCGCCGGCGTGGACGTACTGCTCGGGCTTGACAAGGAAGCGCGACAAGTGGCCGTATACGGTCTCCAAGTCGTTGGTATGACGTATCACGATATAGTATCCGTAGCCACGACGCTCGTAGTTGGTGATACGGACACGTCCGTCAAAGGCGGCGTATATGGTGTCGCGCATATGGATGCCAATGTCTATGCCCTTGTGCATACGACGGAAGCGGCGGCGGTAGCCGTAAGGCGAGGTGATGGGGCCGCTATGAGGCATACAATAATTGGAGACATCTATGACGGCCGTCTGGGGCACGTGCATATTGGCATAGCAGTTGACGCGATTCGAGTTCCAGCCCTCTTCGTAGATATCACCCTCGGGCTCGTCCTCGGTGCTGAAATTGAGGTAGTCGATGGTGGGATTTATTGAGATAGAATGAGTGGCCGAAGCCTGATTGGCCAGCAAGTCGGAGGTCTGCTTTGTATGCTGACCCGGCAGCCGGTATGTCTGTGCCGAAGCCACCGCGGCGGTGCCGAGGACAAGGGCGACAAGCGTCATAATGCGTGCTATGCTGTTCATTGATCTGTATATATCCGTCATGGTTGCGGAGTGCCGGTCGATGGCGTCCTGACAAGGAGAGACGTCCGCGGACGGATGTAAGTATATGTGGTTAGATGATGTGATGGGCGCTCGGACTTTGGAAGGCTGCCACAGCCGACTTCAAGCCTCTGCGTCAAGGATATGGAGGAACAGTCGCCGCTGCGGCTGTTGCGGGAGAGGATGGCACGGCGTCAGCGCCGGCCGTGAGGAACTTGGCGCCCCCTAATGTAATAGCTAATCGCCTCAAGCCATCTCGTCGGCGGCATAAATGCTGCCGAGAATGGCGGGTGTGTACTCGAAGATTTCGCCATCGCGGAAGAACCGCTTGATCTCGATGACTGCATTCTCCGGTGTATCACTGGCATGAATGATATTTTCCTGACCGGACATACCCATATCGCCGCGTATGGTGCCGGGAGCGGCAGCGCGACAATTGGTAACACCGGTCATGGCACGCACGCACGACACCACATCCTTGCCTTCGAGACAAATCACAATGACAGGCGTAGCCGTCATCGAGCGTACAAGCGTCGGGAAAAACGGGCGGTCGACAAGGTGTGCATAGTGCTCGCGCAGTATCGCCTCGTCCAATTGCATCATCTTGATGCCGGCTATTACAAGTCCTTTACGAAGAAAACGGTCGAGAATTTGGCCGCTGAGTCCGCGCTGTATTGCCGACGGCTTTAGGATGATGAGGGTCTTTTCCATACGTGATTTTTTGCTTCCTGTTGTTACAGATGTGGTTTTTTAGGTGGTCAGTTGTTAGAGGGTGTTAACGATTTTCATCGTGACATCCCAAAGGTAATCATTTTTTTCGAAACAGCGGCATTTTGTCCGAAATATTTTCAAAAGCAACCCTTTCGAACATCCGAAAAGCCCTTGCAGCTTTTTATGTATCAGCCCGTTGTACGAAAACATGTTTTACAACATATTTTCGCCTAATGCCGCTTTCTACGCCCAATTTCCATCAAAATCTATGTTCGCGAATGTAAATTTTTGTAATCTTCCTCGGAGGCAGACTATAGACTATAGGATGGGAATAATGGAAGCAATGAGAATTATGGGAACAATGCAGTGTGGACGACTATGCCATCGCTCCCATCACTCCAATTATTTTCCTTATTCCCATGATTCTTATTGTTCCTATTGCTCTCATTATTCCCATTGTTCCCATAAAAATTCGCTTGCCACAACAACGCCGTCGTTAGAAAAAAATTTACTAACTTTGCGGTGCAAACCGACTTGAAGCCCCGGTCGGGGTGAGCGGGTTGGGTTGATGCAGCTGCCGCGGAGAGCCGCGCAGTACATATTATCAAATACAAAAGCGTATATCAGCGCTTTGTTCTTGGCATCCTCAGAACTTCGCAACTTCTATACAGTATAGTCAAGAGCACTGCAACGGTAGACGCCCGGGTATGCACCGATGGTGTATGCCGCCGTGTCCGCGACGGGCATGGCGGTCTATACATCCGTCCTCATACTTGCGTGGGCTTCTATAGTTGCTTGTCTCTACTATACTGGGCATGCGAAGGCCTTGAGGAGCGGAGACAGGCAACGATAACTGAAATCCACGCATTTTTTTGTTTCATACCATCCCGAAGCCAGGGGTTTCGGCCACGGGAGCGTGAGGACGCATTTACCTAATACAAATCTATGCCAAGCTCTAAATTCGCTTTGGGCAAAGCTACCGAGTACAAAGTCGCATCGATATTCCTTGATGCCGACTGCGAAGTGTACCTGCCGGCCGTGGACGATCACGGCGTGGACATGCTGGTCATTCCGCCCAAAAACCTTAACGTCATGTTGTCACTTCCCTCCGAAGTAGCTCAAGAACTCTACAAAGCCGGACAATCCGGCATCCTGGAAGTGCAGGTCAAGTCACTCAGCACAGGAGGCCTATTTGCCGCCATATCCTGTCCAAATCCCCGTCCCAATTACTTCTACGTGTTCTACATCCGTTCGCTCGAGACTTACTGGCTTATTCCATCGCTGGAATTTGTCAAAATTGCAAGCCAGAACAGCGCGACCTGCAAGAATGCGTTCAAGTACTCGCTAACACTTGCCACCGGCAAGGGCGAACTTCGCCACACCGAGTACATCATCAAGCAACCCAAGCCCTAAAGACATCCGCACGACCTCCCCCGTCCGGGCAACAACGCCGTGGACGAAGGTCGTGCGATGCCATACTCATCAACCAAAATTCCCAAATAAAATCATCCACCGGAATGGCAGGGCGATATAAACCCGGACATCGCCCTCGGCCTATTCCATAAATCCAAACAACAATGAATCGACTACTACGAATTGTTATGCCGCTGGTAGCCATGCTACTCGCGACACTCCCGGCCGCCGCATACGACTACGGCCCATACTACTATGACTATGAAGAGAACGGCATATACTATAAATATATCTTGTCTGCAGCCGAAGATGAATACACATTAGGCGTCGTAACAGCCAATCTTGCCAAGGCAAGTGTCTACCTTGTCATTCCTGACTCAGTCTATATCGAAGACATACCATACAAAGTGTCAACAATCTGCGATATGGCATTCAAAAATAAAGGCATCACATCCATATCCGCATCTGTCGACTCAATCGGCAAGTACGCGTTTTATGACTCCTCTCTACTTAGATTTAATCTACCTAATGTGGTTTCAATCGGTGCTCATGCTTTTGAAAGCTGTCCTCTAAGCAAAATAGAGCTCAATGGCCATAATCCAAAACATGTTAGCACCATTGGCAAAGGCGCTTTTAAGTTCTGTTCAAAGCTAGAGTCTATATCGACATCATTCGAGACCATAGCTGATAGCGCATTCTATTACTGTAGTAAACTAACAGATATAAACACGCCAAAGACAACCTCAATTGGGAGAAAGGCTTTTAGTTGTTGCAATGCCATAACGGAGCTTCATTTCGAGAACCTTGATTCAATATATATTAATGTCAGTGCATTCTCTAGCTGCACAAATCTAAAATCGATATCCTTCAAAAACATTAATGCTTTAAATGCCGGAAAATTTGACAACGCGTACGATGCATACCGCGGAGCGCTCATCGCATCAGGCATAACTGCTCCCGGCATCAACAACATCAAACGCCTCTATGGCCCAATATTCTATAAGCGCGACGGCTTAACAAGCTGGGAATTAAATACTTACTTCAATAAATTAGAGGTTATAGGCGACTATGTATTCTATGGCTGTCCCGGTCTAACAGAACTCAACCTCCCGAATGTAATCTCTATCGGAGAAAAGGCTTTCAGTGAGTGCACTAATCTTAAAAACATATACCTACCAAAAACTAACATAATTGGGGTGAGGGCATTTGAAAATTGCACAGCCCTAGATCTATCTCTAAATTATAATAGAATTAGCCTTCAAAACGTATCCATCGTCAATGCTAGCGCTTTCAGCGGCTGCACTAATATAAGCTTCGTTTACTTACCGAACATTAGACGTATAGCTGGCCACGCATTTTATGAATGTAATTTTCAACAATTACACTTGGGCGAAGAACTTGAAGATATTGAAATTAGCGCCTTCAAGACATGCACAATGCTTCGTGAAATTGAGTCGCTGAATATGGCGCCACCTACAATATATAAATTTACGTTTCCGGACGATGTCAGTAATATAACATTATATGTACCGAAAGGGTCTGCACAACAATACAGAACAGCCGACTTCTGGAAAAAATTTCGGACTATTCGAGAATATACACCGAAAATGCAAATCGACAAAGAACTCACCATTGAAGCAGGGGCAAGTGTGAAAATTAATGCACGTATATACCCAAAAGATTTGGATACAACCCCAATAAGATGGTCGAGCAAAAACAACAGTATTGCCACAGTATCTTCCAAAGGTATTGTCACCGGCATAGCAGAAGGTCAGACCCAAATTAGTGCAAAACGAGGCGAGACTTCCGGTTATTGTCGTGTAACCGTTAAAAAGACAGAAAGCATCGAGGACGTGAAGGCAGACGTTGCCACCGAGTATGACGTATACAATCTGCAGGGCATTATGGTTCGCGGCAAATGCGACAAAGCAGACATCTACGACCTGCCAACCGGAATCTACATCCTCGTGTCACCGCAAGGCCGCACCAAAGTCCGCATCTGACGCTACCACATAACGGCATCTGACATCGCCGCCGGGTGGCGCTGACAGATGCCGCACACCGACATAACATTACGTGCCGCAAGGCACGCCCACCCTCCCAGGCCGGGAGACTGCATGGAACATAAGCGATGGTGCAGCCTCCCGGCTTTCCCTTCAATCGGAAGACTGAGGGTGTGTCGTAATGCCGGATATTGTAGGGACGCAATATATTGCGTCCGTAGCGACCATATATAATACAGCATAATACACTTAGATTCAAAGCATTGCTACTCTACTACGCGGGCGCTATGTATAGCACCCCTACAAGGATCCTCAATTTTGATACAGCCACACCTTCATATTTTTCGACGATTTTGCGGCATTTAGGATTAATTATTACCTTTGTGGCACGGAAGTCAGGCGGCGCAAGCGCTGCCGATGACAACCGACGCCGCAGGCGAAGCTGTAAGACTTAGCGCCTCAGCCCAAGTCGCAAGCCCGATGCCGCAGTAAAATATGCAAAACAATACTATCCCTATCATAACCATACTTATCATATTATCCCCGAAATTAAAACCGAGAATATGGAACAAGACAAAGAGATTTTTGAGATTATCGCCGCTGAAGACCGTCGCCAGCGCAAGGGTATCGAGCTGATAGCCAGCGAGAACTTCGTAAGCGAGCAGGTGTTGCGCGCCATGGGGTCGTGCCTCACCAATAAATACGCCGAGGGCTACCCCGGTCACCGCTACTACGGTGGCTGTCAGGAGGTAGACCGCTCGGAAACCTTGGCCATAGAACGCATCAAGCAACTCTTCGGCGCCGAGTACGCCAACGTGCAACCGCACAGCGGCGCCCAAGCCAATATGGCCGTATTTATGGCCGTGCTCAATCCCGGCGACAAATTCCTGGGGCTCAATCTATCGCACGGCGGCCACCTGTCGCACGGCAGCCCCGTCAATTTCTCCGGACTGATGTTCCATGCGCTCGAGTACAACGTCAGCGCCGAGACAGGACTCATAGACTACGAACAAATGGAAGAAGTGGCACGTCGCGAGCGTCCGCGTCTGATTATCGGCGGCGCCAGCGCCTACAGCCGCGAATGGGACTATGCCCGTATGCGTCGACTCGCCGATGAAATCGGCGCAATATTTATGGTCGATATGGCCCACCCCGCCGGATTGATAGCCGCCGGACTGCTGGATAATCCCGTAAAATACGCGCACATCGTCACCTCTACCACACACAAGACACTGCGCGGACCGCGCGGCGGCATCATACTCATGGGCAAGGACTTCGAAAATCCCTGGGGCAAAAAGACGCCAAAGGGCGTCACCAAGATGATGAGCCAGTTGCTGGACTCCGCCGTATTCCCCGGCGTGCAAGGCGGCCCGCTGGAACACGTCATCGCCGCCAAGGCCGTGGCCTTCGGCGAAGCGCTCCAACCCTCCTTTGCCGAGTACCAAAAGCAGGTGCAAACCAATGCTACCGCTCTGGCATGCGCCCTTGTAGATCTGGGCTACAATATCGTCAGCGGCGGCACAGACAACCACTGCATCCTGGTGGATCTGCGTAGCAAATTCCCCGAACTTACCGGCAAAGTAGCCGAACGCGCGCTCGTCGATGCCGACATCACCGCCAATAAGAATATGGTGCCCTTTGACAGCCGCTCGCCGTTCCAGACCTCCGGTATACGTCTGGGCACCCCGGCCATCACCACACGCGGCGTACGCGAGGACCTCATGGGTCCCGTAGCCGAAATGATAGACCGCGTGCTGCGTGCGCCCGAAGACGCCGCCGTCATCGCCGCTGTACGCGCCGAAGTCAACGCTATGATGTCCGACCGTCCTATATTTGCCTGGTAATACAAAGTCGGCATTGCCATACTTCATATTCGACCTATATTTACAGGTCAGCGATGGTCATTGTCGTACAACAATAAATAGTAACAGACTATAATTCCGCTAAATAGCATATGCAAAGCACAATCTATGGAATCATCGTTGCCGGAGGCTCGGGCAGCCGCTACGGCGGCTCTATGCCCAAACAGTACCTGCCTATGGGCCGGGAATGCCGTCCGGTATTGATGTATTCCATAGACGCGATGCTGGCTGTATGTCAGCCCGAAAACCTCCGACTCGTCATTGCCGAGAACTGCATCGAACTTTGGCAAAAGCTATGCAAAACATCACCGCTATATGCCTCGCTGATGGTTGTATGCGGCGGGACATCGCGCCGGCAATCGGTACACAACGGGCTGGCAAGTCTTCCGCCGACAGCCCCGGGAGACATCGTACTGGTGCATGACGGCGCCCGACCTGTGGTGCCGCCCGAAGTGGTACGTGCCGTAGCCACAGCCGCGGCCGAACACCATGCAGCCGTGCCGGCAGTCGCCGTCACCGACTCGCTGCGATGCCTCGATGCCGACGGCAACAGCCATGCGGTCGATCGCAGCCGCTATTATGCCGTGCAAACCCCGCAAGGCTTCGACTTGGCGATGCTGCGACGAGCATATGAAGTCCCCGATTCTTCGACATTTACGGACGATGCAAGCGTATTCGAAGCCGTCTACGACACGCCCGTAACACTTGTGCCGGGCAGCCCCGACAATATCAAAATCACCTACAGCGGCGACATCGAGCGTGCCACCGAGATTTTATCCGGACGCCGATGAATCCGCTGCGCCGCATCGAAATACAGTACGTCAAAGGCATAGGCCCCAAGCGAGCCGAGCTGCTGACCGCCGAGCTGGGCATACGTACGGCTTACGACTTGTTGCGCCATTTCCCCTCAGGCTACGTCGACCGCAGCAAGACCTACCGCATCGCCGACTTGGCGGGCGAGATGCCGGCTGTGCAATTGCGCGGCCGCTTTGTGTCCATGAACACCGTTGGCGAAGGTACCAAGATGCGCCTGTCGGCAATATTTACCGATGGCACGGGCACGATTGAGGTCGTATGGTTTCGCGGCATACGCAACATCCGCGAGATGTACGGCATAGGCACCGAATACGTCATCTTCGGCAAGCCTACAGTCTACGGCCGCAGCCATATGTGGAACATGGCGCACCCCGAAGTAGACGCCGCCAATTCGGCCGCGCTCACCGAAGGCCTTCGCGCCATATATCCGCTGACCGAGAAGCTGCGCCAACGCAATGTCGGGTCACGTCAATTTCATCAATGGATTACGGCGTTGCTGACCGCCACGCCGCCCATTCCGGAGACGCTGCCGGCCTCCGTGGTCGATGACTGCCGACTGATGTCCTTAGACCAAGCGCTGCGGACAATACACAACCCCACGGACAGCGCCGCACTCCAACGCGCACGCGAGCGCCTTAAATTCGAGGAATTGCTTTACATTCAGGCCGATATGGTGCGGCGCAATCTCCACCACCGCCGTCAGTCCATAGGCCACCTGATGCCGCGCGTGGGACAATACTTCAACACCTTCTACGGTAGCTGCCTACCCTTCAGCCTCACCGAGGCGCAGAAGCGCGTCATACGCGAAGTGCACGCCGATATGCGCACCGGCCATCAGATGAACCGTCTGGTGCAAGGCGATGTAGGCAGCGGCAAGACACTCGTGGCACTGATGACTATGCTGCTGGCCCTCGACAACGGATACCAAGCGTGTCTTATGGCGCCCACCGAAATCCTGGCCGGACAGCATTACGAGACATTGACGTCCCTGGCTGCACAAATAGGCGTCAACATCAAGCTGCTGACCGGATCGACACCCGCAGCACGACGTCGTGAAATACACGCGGGACTTCTGGACGGCAGCGTACACATCCTCGTAGGCACGCACGCCGTACTTGAGGACACCGTACAATTTGCCAATCTCGGCCTTGCCGTCATCGACGAGCAACACCGTTTCGGCGTAGCCCAGCGCGCACGGATGTGGTCCAAAAACAATGTGCCACCGCACATCCTGGTAATGACTGCCACACCCATACCGCGCACACTGGCCATGACCGTCTACGGCGATCTTGACGTCTCGGTCATTGACGAATTGCCGCCCGGACGTAAGCCCGTGACAACCGTACTGCGCTACGACACACAGAGGTTGCAAGTGATGAAAGCCTTGGCCGCACAGCTGCGTCAGGGCCGTCAAGCATATATCGTACACCCGCTGATACACGACAATCCCAAGCTGGAACTGCGTAGTGTCGAGGAAGGCTACGACATAATCCGCGAGACCTTCCCACAATACAAGGTCGCACTGGTCCACGGCCAATTAAAGCCGGACGAAAAGGATTACCAAATGCGAATATTCGTTGAAGGCAAGGCTCGCATCATGGTCGCCACCACCGTCATCGAAGTGGGCGTCAACGTGCCCAACGCCACCACAATGATTATCGAAAATGCCGAGCGCTTCGGTCTGAGCCAGTTGCACCAACTGCGCGGACGCGTAGGGCGCGGCGCCGACCAGAGCTACTGCGTACTGATGGCTCCGGCCAAGTTGAGCCGCGACAGCCGTCAGCGCCTCGAGCTGATGACCCAAACCACTGACGGCTTTGTAATCGCCGAGGCGGATATGCGTATGCGCGGCCCCGGCGACATCGAGGGCACTATGCAAAGCGGCATACCCTTTGACCTACACATAGCCAATCTTGCCACCGATGGCCAAATCATACAAATGGCTCGTAATGCCGCCGAAAAGCTTCTGGCCGCCGACCCCACCCTGTCAGACCCGGCAAATGCCACCTTTGCCGAGGAGCTGCGCGCCGTCCTCGACCGCACCGCCGACTGGAGCCGCATATCCTGATATAGACGACAACGTACCAAGTACAGGACGTCACGCCTATCCTACGTCTTATTATAATGTGTCGCACGTATGCTACAAAGTCTGCTGAAAACAACAAGAGCCTCGGGACACCCCAAGGCTCTCGTTGTTTTCAGCAGACTCGAAACGCTCCGAGTCTCAGCGATAATTAATCCTACCGAATTTCGACTCCGCCATCAAATGCCGAATCGGAGATTTTAGTCACCTTCCCGACATTGACCCGTTTGAGTCTGGGGCACTGTCCGAAGGCGTGATCACCGATACTTGTGACATAGTCCAAAATAACGTTGCGCAGACCGGAGCAATTCCAGAAGGCGTAAGCCGAGATTGTGGTTACGGCACCGATATCCGCAGTTGTCAAGCCGCGGCAACCGCTGAAGGCATAGGAGCCTATCTGTGTAATACTCCTCAGCTTGACTCTTGTCAAGCCGGTACAGTCGGCAAAAGCGCTGTCACCTATATGCGTAACAACACTCAGATTGAGGCTCGTCAGGCCCTTACAGCCGAAGAAGGCATTGTCACCTATATGTGTGATATTACTCATTCGGAGGTCCGTCAGACCGGTACAGCCCGAAAAAGCCTTGCTGCCGATATGCGTAATATTGCTCAGACTAACCCTTGTCAGGCCCTTGCAATCGGCAAAAGCCGATTCGCCGATAGAAGTCAATCCGCCAATCTTTACCGACTTGAGGCCGCGACATCCGGCAAAACTCTTCTCTGCGATTGATACCACCCTGTAAGTTCGTCCCCGATACTTCACCTTGTACGGGATAGTTATATCGCCGGCATAAGCCCTGTCTCCGCGCACAACCTTGCAGGCGTCTCGGCCATCAGTTTCATTAATGCCGTAGCAGATTCCATCGATCGTAAACTCATAGTCATGAGCCGAGGCATTGAAAGTCCAAAGAAGCATCGCCATCAAAGGCATCAGTTTTTGCAATAGTCGTTTCATTGTTAAAAGCATTTTATTGTGAATAATCCGGTGGGCATAGGTCGCAGAATCTTCTGCGCCGTAAAGTTAGCAAAAGTTTTCCGGGTACGGAAAACTTTTGCAGGGCAATTTCTTCGCAAGAGAAAAAATTTGTTGGCGTAAAATTTTGCCATATTGGCAAATATGCGTACCTTTGCGAGCCATTACGACTATGGCCGTCCTACCAACGGCCAAAAAGTGTACATACAACAACCGAATAAAACATTCTATAGAAATGAAAAAAGGCATACATCCCTCCAACTACCGCGAAGTGGTATTCAAAGATATGTCCAACGACGAAATCTTTATCACTCGCTCGACCGTGGCCACCAAAGAGACTATCGACGTCGATGGCAAAACCTATCCCCTGGTGAAGCTTGAAATCACCAGCTCGTCGCACCCCTTCTTCACCGGCAAGCAGAAACTTGTCGATACAGCCGGTCGCGTTGACAAATTCATGAGCCGTTACGGCAACCGCAACAAGAAATAAGCAGCGGGCATCACGCCGCGACACACTCACGAGCGCACGCCGCGTCCTACATCCCAATGTAGGGGCGCGGCGTGCCGCATAAAAGAGTATAGCCTATTCGGCTTACTAATTCCTATCTGCAACAACTAAAGCCTACCATTATGCAAAAAATCACCATTATCGTTCCGGCATACAACGAGGAGGCCAACCTCGAAGCGCTCTACAACGCCCTTCTGCCACTGATAGACGGCCGGATGCCGCGATACACTCCCGAAAATTCGGAGACGCAAACTCTGGACAATTACGACTGGGAGGTGCTGATGGTCAATGACGGCAGCAGCGACAAGACGCTCGAAATCATGGCGCAACTGCATCAGCGCGACCCACGCTTCCGCTACCTCAATCTCAGCCGCAATTTCGGCAAGGAAAATGCTATGCTTGCCGGATTCGATTATGCCACAGGCGATGCGGCCGTCATCATCGATGCCGACCTGCAACACCCGGTGGCAACCATTCCCGAGATGGTATACTGGTGGGAGCAAGGCTATGAGGACGTATATGGCAAGCGCCTCAGCCGCGGCCGCGAATCGTGGCTGCGCCGCCGCCTTTCAATGTCATATTACAAGATGCTACAGCGCTCGACACGCGTTGACATCCTGCCAAATGTCGGCGACTTTCGCCTGCTGGACCGCCGCGCACTGGACGCACTGCGCCGCCTACGCGAAACACAGCGATACACCAAGGGTATGTACGCATGGATAGGATTCCGCAAAAAAGAAGTCTTGTACTCCAATCTCGAGCGACACGGGGGGCACTCGTCTTTCAATCTGCGCGGCCTGTGCAACCTCGCAGTCGAGGGCATTACATCATACACCACCGCGCCGCTGCGTCTGGCTTCCGTCATCGGACTGCTCAGCGCCGCCGCCGCAATGCTATACGCCCTTTACTTCCTCATCAAGACCATAGCCGTAGGCGATGACGTCCAAGGCTTCCCCACCCTCATCATCGTCATACTCTTCCTCGGCGGATGTCAACTCCTTGCCATAGGCATCATCGGCGAATACCTCGGCCGCATCTTCAACGAAACCAAGCATCGCCCATGCTATATTGTGGACAGTCTTGACGGCAAACCGATAGACGATAATGCCCCACGACATCCTAAACAAGCATAGATGCGAAACACACATTTTTTCTGAATTCATCAACTCGTTTTAGGCCATAACAAGTGTTTCGAAAGCCCCTGCTTCACTTAAACGTAGAAAAAAATGCCGACTAAACGTATCATCGGATTGGACGCGGTCAAGCTGATAGCCATGCTGTCTGTGGTGGTGTCACACGCGCTCAATGTGCTGGTGTTCTACCGACAAGACCCGGCGATGACCACCATCTGCCATTCGCTGACCGCCGGCGGCGTTCCGCTTTTCTTCATGGTCAGCGGATATCTGCTGTTAGGACGAAAAGGAACAACGTACAAATACGTAGCACACAAGATTTGGGCTATAGTGCGCTATATCGCCGTCTGCTGCATATTGTACTGGGGCATTATGGCGCTCATACACTGGGACTATACTCAGATTAAGCACTGCGCCGACGAGTTTATCAATACCTTTTTGCTGCGAGGGCCATTCACGCCATTCTGGTTCCTGTGGTCTATGTCCGCCATATATCTGCTTCTGCCGCTTAACCACTGTTTTTACACGCGCCACACACGCGCCTTTGCGTGGTCGGTAGCCATATTAGGTGTATTTTGCATTCTGCTGTTCGCTGCCCAATTTACGGATTTAAGATATAGCGACCGCAGTCTGCTTCAGCCACTGAAGATGTGGAAATGGCTGTTTTTCTTTGCTTTGGGCGGAGTTCTACGGGCCTACCCGACTCCACACTTGCATTGGGGGTGGATTGCGATATGCGCCGCCGTACTCAACGCCGCACAGCGCTACTACCTCGAGCCGGTTATACATGACACTTCCAATCTCACCTTTGCCGGATCACCGATATCACTACTATTCTACCTCGCAGTATTCTGCTGGGCCGTACAGCGCAAATGGAGCGAGAATTATGTTCTGCGCAACGCCGGTGTGCTGTTTATGCCCGTATACACTATCCACTATATTATCATACAAAATCTCTCCCCGTTACACAATCTCGGCTTCGGTTCATACATCACATATCCGCTGCTGATATGCGTGCTCTCGGTGGCCGCATCGCTCATCCTATTGCATCTTCCGCTCAAAGGCGGCATGGCCCGATTCTTCAAGCTGTGACCCATAGCGACCTACTCCATTATTCTCATAGTTCTCACACTTCACAGACAGGCCATACAAATACACGAGAGCCGTCATCCTTGCGGATGACGGCTCTCGCTATAATAAGTGTCTGTATAGTTTAACTCAGAATATTAGTCCTCATTGAGGTTGACGCGCTTGAAGGCAACAGCAACCAGGCCCTTGGACGATGTTTCGAGGTACTGACCTACGGTGAGCTTACCATCCTTGACGTACTCTTGTTCCATGAGGCAGGATTCTTTGAAGAACTTGTTGAGACGACCGTTGGCGATGTTTTTGATCATGGCCTCGGGTAGGTTTGCAGCCTTGGCCTCAGCAGTTTCCTTGGAAATCTTGCGAGCCTTGTCTGCCTCTTCCTGGGTGAGCCAGCCTTTGGCCATATTCGATTCGATATGGTCTTCGCTGTCTACGAGGTTGGGGTTGATGCCTGCTTTGTGCAGAGCAGCGTCTACAGCCTTCTTGACGAGTTCCTCTTTGGTCTTCTCGACGGCTACTGAAAGCTCCGAGTCAATGATATTCTGGGGAACGGCCTCGCGATTTACAGCCACGGGGTTCATAGCTGCAACCTGCATAGCCACGTCGCGCATCACCTGTGCATCTACGCCTTCGAGATTGAAGGATACGATGGTGGAGAGCTTATTGCCGAAGTGGTTGTACGAGGTTACGGAAGCGCCTTCGAGGTATTCGTAAGCGGATATTTCGGTCTTTTCGCCCGTCTTGCCGCTTTCTTCAACCACGAGTTCGGCCACGGTGCGGCCATCGATGGTGAGGGCCTTGAGCTCATCGATGCTCTTGACTTTGTTGTCAAGGGCGAGAGCGAGGAGCTTCTTGGTCAGCTCGACGAAAGTGGCGTTCTTGGCCACGAAGTCGGTCTCGCAATTGAGAGCGACGATAGCTGCGAAGTTGTCCTTGACATCAGCGAGGACGCAGCCTTCCGAAGCCTGACGGTCTTCGCGCTTTGCAGCGATGGCTTTGCCTTTCTGACGCAGGATTTCGACAGCGGCATCCATGTCACCGTTAGTTTCGGTCAGTGCGGCCTTGCAGTCGCTGAGACCGGCGCTGGTCAGGTGACGGAGTTTTTTGATATCTTCGATTGTAACTGCCATTGTAGTGGAGTGTTATAATTGAATAACTGTTTACTTAATGATTGTTGTAGATTACTCGGCAGCGGGAGCTTCGGCGGCGGGAGCCTCAGCGGCTTCAGCGGCAGGAACAGCCTCTTCGGCAGCTGCGGCCACTTCGTTGCGGCGTACGCGGCGACGTTCGCGCTTGGGAGCTGCGCCTTCTTCGGCACCTTCGCCGGCGGCTTCGGTGTCTACCTTCTCGGCTTTACGCTCTTCCAGACCTTCGGCCATAGCTGAGCATACTGCATCGAGTACCACTTCGATGCTCTTGGAAGCATCATCGTTGGCGGGTATTACGAAGTCAACGTTTGTGGGATCGGAGTTTGTGTCGACAATAGCGAACACGGGTATACCGAGGCGGTTGGCTTCGGCTACGGCGATGTGCTCCTTGAGTACGTCTACTACAAAGAGTGCGGAGGGCAGACGGTTGAGGTCGGCGATGCTGCCGAGGTTCTTCTCGAGCTTGGCGCGCTGACGTGTAATCTGCAGTTTCTCACGCTTGGAGAGATTGTCAAAAGTGCCATCCTTGCTCATCTTGTCGATGGAAGCCATCTTCTTGACAGCCTTGCGGATGGTGGGGAAGTTGGTGAGCATGCCGCCGGGCCAGCGTTCGATGACGTAGGGCATGCCTATTGCGGTGGCTTTGTCGGCCACTACTTGTTTGGCCTGTTTTTTGGTGGCTACGAACAGCACTTTCTTGCCGGACTTGGCGATGCTCTTGAGTGCTGCAGCAGCTTCTTCGATCTTGGCTGCGGTCTTTACAAGGTCGATGATGTGGATACCGTTACGCTCCATGAAGATGTAGGGAGCCATAGCAGGATTCCATTTTCTTTTGAGGTGACCGAAGTGGCATCCTGCTTCGAGGAGTTGTTCAAATGTTGGGGTTGCCATGATTTGATGGTAGGTGTTTGTTTACGTTCTTTTTGGTAATTACAACCCTGGGGTAGGGAACGTGTCCATCTCCGGGGTTTAGATACTAAACACGGGGCTCCGACGTCGGGCATTGACGCCGTCAGTGGCGTCGGGGCTATTAGGGTCAGGCGGCTAAGCGGCTTGCAAGCATCGTGTGGTACTTGCGGCCATACCGCCACGGGACATTAACGTTTGCTGAACTGGAAGCGCTTGCGTGCTTTGGGACGACCGGGTTTCTTACGCTCGACAGCGCGGGGGTCGCGGGTCACGAAGCCATGCTTACGCAGCAGTGCTTTGTCTTCGGGGTTAACCTTTACGAGAGCGCGGGCGATACCCAGGCGCAGTGCTTCGGCCTGTCCTTTGTAGCCACCGCCATCGAGGTTGACATGGATGTCGTAGTTGGCCAGTACGTCGAGCACCATCAGGGGCTGCTTTACGATATACTGAAGAATGGACGAGGGGAAGTATGTCTCTAACGGACGTTTGTTGATTGTGATGACGCCGGTGCCTTCTTTGAGTATCACGCGGGCGACGGCGGCCTTACGGCGGCCTAATGCATTAACTGTTTCCATGCGTCGTTATTTGATTTTGTTGATGTCGATAAGTACGGGGTTCTGAGCCTCGTGATCATGCTTCGGTCCGTTGTAGACATGGACATTGGCGAGCAGGGCACGACCGATACGGTTCTTCGGAAGCATACCTTTGAGTACGCGCAGGAACAGGGGGTGTTTGCCGGGCTTGATGTGCTTGTTGTAAGACTTTTTCATCAGGACCTCGGGTGTAGCCTCACGCTGACCGCCGGGATAGCCGGTGTAGTTGAGGTAGATGCGGTCTGTCATCTTCTTGCCGGTCAGGACAACCTTGTCGGCGTTGATGATGATTACGTAGTCGCCGCACTCTACGTGGGGCGAGTAGCAGGGCTTGTTTTTGCCGCGCAGAATCTTGGCGACCTGGGAGCAGAGGCGACCCAGGACCTGATCGGTGGCGTCAATCACAACCCATTTGCGCTCGACGCTCTGGGCGTTGGGCATAGATGTTTTGTAGCTTAAAGTATCCACTTTTAAGATTTTGTTTAACAATTAGTTAATACGGTCACAGCCATCGTCGACACTCGGCCAAAAGTGCCGCCGGACTGCGCCCAATTGATGTTTTTTGGACATAATCGGCCTGCAAAGGTACGCATTTTAATCCGTTACACCAAAATATTTTAGCCCGAATTTTTCTGTGTCCATTTTCAGTCCCTTGGCGCCGCCGTTCAGAGACCCGATTTCGACAATTTTCGGGGGAGGCTGACTCAAATTGCGGGGCTATTATTTTTTTGGAACTGTGAAACCCAATAGAACATCTTATCCATTTTATCCACATAACTTATGGGATATGAAGGATGGTAAGAATCAATGAGGAGAAGATTGGATTCTTTACAAAAGTGACACCATAGATTTACCTTGTCAAAATGTTTTTCAGGAAAGAGTATTTCTTCTGCTATTGAAATAACTTTCCGATAATTATCCCCACAATCATTACTTCCACAGCATACTATAACATTAGGGTTAAGGATTTGGATCTGCCGTTTTAGAAAATCAGCGTCCTGTTCCGCATAATGCCAGATCTCTTCCCAACTTGCCGAACTATCTCCGGCAACTTTTTTAAGATTCATTATTGCCAAAGGAAATTTTTGGAGTATGTCTTTCCGGGTGGATAAATCCGCGTATTGGGGAAAATAATCTGCAGAGCATTTCATTATTCCTTCTAGCCAATAGGCCAGCGTGTTCCCGAAAATTTCGGAACCTTTTGCCCAATCCCATTCTTTATAATCTTCCCCCTCTTTTCCATTTGGTTCTTTAAGAAGGAAAAGAATTCTTACTGCGGATTCTTTCCAAAGATTCTCTGGCCAATAATTATTTGCCTTGGACGGACAATCTTTGCTTATGGATGCCCAGCATAAACCGTCATCTACAATATTCATAGACTCATCGGGTATATTGGCATTCTTTTCGTGCCGTTGTTTATAAACGGTACGAAGTTCAATATGAAGATCCACTTCTTGCTTATATATTGATTCCATCTTAGTAGATATAAATTTCCTTACAAAATTAGTAAAATGGCCCAAATAGACAATGGACTGACTTTTCCTGATTTTGGTTGACTGTCAGCAGTCGTTAACCCTGATAGAAGTTGACTCGGTTAATATTATCCCTTGTGGGGGGTTGACTGTCGGTTGTTATCCCCGGGAAGGGTTTCCTTCCGGCCTCCAGTCAACCACTCCCAGGAGCAAAGGTAATGTCCGTTCCTGAAATTGGTTGACTCGATTTTGGATATTAACTAAGTTCGGTTGACTCTTTTACTGGGAGAGGTTGACTAATCGTTTCTTATCCCTGGGCGGAGTTGATTGAGGGCGTAGCCCGAAGGCAACTCCGCCCAGGGATAGGGACAAAATTACAAAAAAAATTTAAGGTGGGACAGCCCGTTGTCGCTCTCGGTCTATTGTGTAGAGTCAAGTGGCAAGTG
>DLLT01000026.1 GCA_002478045.1 Porphyromonadaceae bacterium UBA7555 | reverse complement strand
GCGGTGGAAATCCGATACGGTACGGAGATGATTCGGGCAATGACTACCACGTGAAAGTGAACCACGAGGAGCAGACCATCACAGTCTCAGCTGATTACTACGCGTATAAAAGCGATGCCGAATCAGTGACCGCCGCCATCGGCTTTTGGAACGACCTCAGCGGACAATACACGATGGATGGCTACACGGTTAACTTCGCTCTATCATACCACGAAGTCGAACCACTTACGACTTCAGAGGGTAAAGTAGCCAATCAAAGTGGCTCAATTCGAAATGCAATGCTCGAAGATAAAGTCGGTAATTTGTATATGACTGTTTCTAAGATTAGTGGTGACCCCAATAGAGGGAGTAATGAAAATATTACTGCGGGTGCATATGGCAGTAGGGCGATAAGTATTTCAAAGACGAATGCTGTTGAACTCACAGGCGCGCACGAAGTAGGACATTCGTTGGGTTTGCAGCATTCAGATAAAGGTATTATGTATCCTTTTGGAAATGACGGCAAACGAACAAAGATTGTATCTGAGGATGATATTAAATTGATGCTCAAGAATGCGATGACCGGAGTCGTTGCTAAGGATGATAAAGGGAATGAAGCCGGGAAAGGCCATTTGGATAATAAAGCTGAAATAGAGGCAAAAGAATGGAAATATGAAGTTGAAAAAAGACATTAATGAAAGGGTGCTTTTGTTCGTGATTATGTTCTCAAGTATTATTGCATGTTTCACGCAGAAAGTATGGGTGAGAGACAATCCTACTCCACAGAATTATCCATTCGGAGTCACAGCCGGACTTTTTAATGAAGACGGAGGGATTAACATATATATCCTTGATACAGTGTATCGAGCAAATATGACATTCTTACTGGGAAAGAAAACACTCCATCCTTTTATAGTGGTTGATATTGACAAGGCAAATATACCATATAATATATCTGAAAAGGATTTGATGAAATCGCCTTATTGTTATCTGTCCATTGCTACACAGGGATATATATATCTTGATTATATGTGTTCCGTTCCGGATTCTCCAATAGCGCCCATAGGGTCTGTCGGAGATACAATTATTGACTTTGGTAATTGGGGCTTTTTCGATATCTTAGGGTCAAAAGAGTGGAAATTATATACCCCCATACAATATATAAATAAGGATGAACGCAGAGGCCAATACAAGAATTTCTATGTCATACCCTTTGACCATCCAACGGATAAAGCTGTGTTATGTGTGATGAAAGCGAAGTTGATAAATCGATATACGGGAGTTATTGCGCCTCATATAGATTACATTTCCACGGATCCATCAAGGCCACTTACGCTGGAACAACTTCCCAAAAGCGAATATATCAAACCATATAAATTCGAAAACGAGGAAGCGTTCTATAAAGTACTATTTCCTTATGCGGACAAATAACCCCCCCCACATATTATGAATATTCACCAAAAGATGAGCCACCGACACAAGAGGCAATTGACAAATATGGAATCTTGCCGAAATAATAGGCTGTATTATGTGTATATAACCGTAATAATATTAATATTAGACTTGTCCGCTACGGCAAAGCGCCCCTCCGTGTCTAAATATGATACATATCAAATCCATGAGGCTATGGTGGATTCTACAATGTATGATATGCTGCTGCATAAGGCTATTCCTGCGCTTGAAAAGCACGCTGATGATTCTTTTTGCTGGATGTTTTTTCAACCAAATCTGCTTATGCGCGTGATACTACTGCGAATTTGGTCGGAGTCGTCTGGCCTATTGAATGCGAAGATACTGAAAATATTGCCTTGTATTACAGAATACCAAGGTTTTTTTGCAAAATAGGAACTAAAATAGTTTTTTTTAGTGACTCACTTCCAAATATTAAAATGGAAGAGAATGGGAATACTATTGTTCTCAGATATCTCAAAGATAATTTTATTCGTGGGGCATACGATCCTGATGAGGGGAAGATCATTCGTACACAAAATGGGTACAAGATTAGATTTTTTAATGGTGATGAAGAATAAAAGACGCAAATTCAAACATAACACCCAAATATTATGAGTTTTCACCAACGAACAAACAACCGACACAGAAGGCAATTGACAAATATGGTATATTGCCGAAATAAAACGGTATGGCACTATTTTGCTATTGCTATTGTACTGATATTTAGTGTGTCGGCCATGGCAACGTCTCGACCTAGGACCAAACTAGGATATACTATACGACGAGTCCCGGAAGTTATAGTAGATTCTACGATATACGAAGCGCTACATAAAGCTATTCCGGTGCTTGAAGCACACAGATATAATCCGTTTACTTGGATGGTTTTCTCTAATAAATCAATGTATGCGTGTGACACTACGACTAATTTAGTGGGAGCAGTTTGGGCTATTAAAGACCATAGGACAGACAATCAAGGGCTTGGTCGCAAGCTGAGTGGTTTTTGCCGCTTTGGCTCTAAAATCGTTTTTTTAGCGAAGAAGTCGGGTCGCACTTAAAAAAGAAAACAAACGGGGAAACTATCACACTAAAATTCACCAATGATATAACTAAAGTTTACTGGGGCGAATTTGATCCTTATGAGGTAAAAATCATCAGGACGCAGGATGGATATAAATTCAGGCTTATGAATGGTGAATGGGCCGAACTCCAACATGAGAACTAATAAGATTTCCGGCGACTCACGTTGCCGATAAGCCGTTAAGGCTTGGCGAGGAGGCGGTGGCCCCAGCGGCAGTATATGCACTTGCGCGTGTCGCAGTAGGCGGTGCGCAGGCGGTGTAGCGCTTGTGTGGCAAAGGCATCGTGGCACTCAAGTCCCATAGAAGCAAATGTCCGAACTTCGGCGGTGTTTTCGGGCGGCAGTCCTTGGAGCATATACACGGCGCGTTCCATGGCAGCTGTATCGTCGGCAGCGTAGCCGCGTGCATATATAAGGGGTGCTACAACGTTTATTACGAGAGTATTTGCAGCTCCGATGCTTAGCGAAGCGCTGACCGGGCGGGCCGAAAGTGCGGCGGGTCGGTGGTGAGAGGTGAAGTATGGGTGCATCGGCGGAGCATTGCGCAGTGCCGCGACGGCCTCGTCGGCCGAGGCGGCATTCCATGCGTCTGTGGCCGTGGCAAATCCGTTGCCGACCATAGCGGCGAGCGTGGCCAACCGTCGGCATGGTGCATTGGCCGGACGTATGCCGCCCGTGCGCCATTGTATGTCCGTGGGGCGTGTAAGCCCGAATTTGGCGCTAAGGAAGCTGTAATCACTTATTAGTCTGAGGGCTACTGCATCATCGGCGGCATCTTCGGACACCGGCAGCATTCCGGCTTGACCAAGCAATAGCGCCGGTGCCGACAGGGGGTCGGCAGCGTGCTTGAAGAGTATGCGCAGCGGTACACTGCGTGCCGTGCGTTCCATCGCCTCGCCGTTGGCGCCGAAGCCCAGCCCTCGCGCCAGAAATTGGTAGGCCGTTTCCAGCCAATCGCCGTGGTTGCGGTCCAGCAGGTCCAGAGCGGCATCAGCCTTGGTCTGCAAGCGGTCATACCCCAACGAGGTCATCCAATCGTCTATCCATAGGCGTGGGATTTCGGCCAAGCGTTCGCGACACGGGTAGGCATCTCCTACGCGCGGATGGGTGATGCTTTCGTATTGTTCAATCACTTCCGGAGCCAGAGGAAGTAACGTCTGCGGCACTTCGCGCCTGTCGATGCAGATGCGGCAGTCGTCTTCGCTCACCACGTGCAACACCACGTTGCGATATGCCGGGTCATTGTCGTGCCCGTGCATATGCCAATCCGAGGCGCGAACGTGCACCTCGACATTGCCGACCCATACGGCGTCGCCGATGCGTACCTTGGCATTGAAGAAGTCCGGACCCGGTCCGGTGTTTAGCATACCTTGGTCGATGACCTCAAGTTCGCGGCCATCGACAGTGCGCAACTCGGGAGCGCCGCTCCACATTTTGTGCTGCCAGATATGTTGCATCAGCATTTCCATACCGTATGCGAAGTTAAGCATTTTTCGCGAATTACCGGTATGGTAGACAGATTCGGAGAACTCCGGGGACTCCGAGGAGCTTGACCTTTGAGGGGAGCATCTCTGCGTATTTACGATCTTGTCTCTGCTGACCTAATTCTACATTTTGTATAATGAAAACTCTACAATTTGTATAGCGGTAACTCTACAATTTGTATAGCGGAAACTCCACAATTTGTATAACGGAGGCGCTAATCGGCTGTTGTGTAAGATAATGCCGAAGGGTGTGAATTGTTTGTCATAAAGCGAGGAGAAAGGGTGGTGCGATGGTGGGCGTATTAGACGATCGCATGGCGGATGGAGTGAGGCCAGACATCGTTTCGGATAATGGCATTGGGAGAGAAAAGAATGCTTTAAAGATGGGATATGTATCAGTGGCGAGGCGGCGAATGCCGATGTGGAACGCCGTGAAGGGAGCTGTGTGCATAAGAGGGCTGAAAGTTTGACGAGGAAATCCTCTGTAATGCCGCGAAAAATTCGTAAATTTGCGGCGCAATATGGATATCCTCGAAAAAATACGACAGGAGATAGCCCCCGACATCGAAAGGCTCAATGCGCTTATAGCAGAACAATTGGCCGCATCCAATCCGTTGATGGATAATGTGATTGCCAATTATCTGAGAAGTAAGGGCAAACTTATTCGCCCCATAATAGTGATGCTGAGCGCTCGGCTTTTCGGTCCGGTGACTGACAAGGTGTTGCGTGCAGCAGCATCTGTCGAGCTGTTGCACAATGCCTCGCTAATACACGATGATGTAGTTGACGGCTCGACGATGCGTCGCGGCCGCCCGACGGTCAATGCAATGTGGGACAATCATATAGCGGTGCTCGTGGGTGACTTTTTTGTGTCTACATCGATGCAGCAGGCCATAGTTACGGGCGATACACGCATCATCGAATCTTTGTGCCATTTGGGCAAGTTGTTGAGCCTCGGTGAGCTGGACCAGATATACAGTGCACGTTATCACAACCTTGACGAAGATGCATACTTCAAGATTATAGAATACAAGACTGCCTCGTTATTTGTGGCGTGCTCGCAGATGGGATGCTATGCCCAGGGTGTAGCCGATGAGCGCAAGGAGCGTCTCAGCGAGTTTGCGCGATTGCTGGGTCTGTGCTTCCAGATACGTGACGACATCTTTGATTATTTCCCGGCACAGCAAGACACTGTGGGCAAGCCTACCGCCAATGACTTGCGCGAAGGCAAGATTACACTGCCGCTGCTGCACGTATTGCGCACCGGCACCGATGCGGCCAATGCCGAGATGGTTGAACTGAGCAAGAAAGCATCTCTTGATGAGGACGATATTGCCCGACTGACGGCTTATGCCATAGACGGCGGCGGCATCGATTATGCCTACGCGGTTATGGAAGATATGCGCACACGTGCTGTCGCGTTGCTCGACGGCTTCGATGACGGCGAGGCCAAGAAGTCGCTCATCGAGTTGTTCGGCTATATTATCTCGCGCCGATATTAAAATAACGATGCGCGAGATTACTTTGTCAACCAGATTATTCACTTAAATACTTATTAAAAAGATGAAAAAATCCATTAAGACTATTGCAGCATCGCTTGTTGCAGCCGTTGCGGCGTTTGCTCCCGCACAGTCGTATGCCATTGACTTCGGTGTCCGTGCCGGACTGGATGTAACCGTTCCCGGCGGTGTAAAATCCGAAGGCGCTTCTGTAGATGTGTTCAAGGCCGGATGCGGTTTCCATGCCGGTGTTGTGGCCGACATTGACCTTTTATCCAACCTATTCCTTGAGCCCGGAATGTATCTTGTGTACCATAATACAGGCACGGACATACAGGCCGGAGAAGATGGAATACTCCATAATGTAAAGGCGGATATCGCACTACGCCAATTCGGCCTTCAAATACCCGTACGCTTGGGATATAATTTCGATCTGGGTGTCTGCGACCTCAAGCTGTTCACCGGTCCCAGCTTCGGTATCGGGCTTGCGGGTAGCTGGAAGAACGCCAAGAAATTCGACATGGAATCGAATCCCTACGATGAAGATATAAACCGTTTCAATATGGGATGGAATCTCGGCGCCGGCGTTGTGGTCAGCCGTTTCTATATCGGAGCCGACTACACTTTCGGCCTCAATGATCGTGACAAAGCTGATGGCGCTTCCTGGAAACAAGGTTGCTTTGCCGTCTCGATAGGCTACTATCTGTAATATAGGCTGCGCATAAGGCGCGCAAGACATAGACGGGCATCCGGTATCGACCTCGGATGCCTGTCTGCTCTTCAGAGTAAGGATTTGTCTAAATAAATGAGTAGCGGATATGGGATGCCCGAGGATTCGGAAAGAATTTCCCCTGATTTTGGTTGACTTACAGCGATCGTTACCCTCTAATTGAGCTGGCACGGTTAACATTATTACTTGGGATGGGGATGCCTCGTCCTTAAAGAGTCGGCTCCCTCCCAAAAAAGAAACAACCGAACGAAGTAAATACCCAAAACCGAGTCAACCAATTTCAGGAACGGATAGAACGAGTGCGAATAAATATAATGCGTGGGAGATATTGAGTCTAATCGGCGAAAAAGACGTATCTTTGCATTTAATATGCCAAGGCATCTACTTATAGTCAATCCCATATCCGGGACGCATAGCAAGCGTGGCCTGGCCGAGCGTATCAGTGCACGTCTGGCCAAGGCCGGCATTGACGTGGATACGTACGTCACTGCCGGTCCGGGTGATGCGACACGGCGTGTGCGCGAAGCTGTGGATGCACGCGAGTATGACGCCGTACTGGCATGCGGCGGCGACGGCACGGTCAACGAGGTGGCTCGCGCTATGTGCCACGCTCCTATACCCATAGGGATTATTCCGTCCGGCAGCGGCAACGGCCTTGCTCGACATATAGTCATCCCGGTGGACCCTATGCGGGCGCTGGATGCCATTATTGCCGGAGAGGTGTGCGAGTGCGATTATGCCACGGTAAACGGTCGGGAGTTTTTCTGCACCTTCGGTATGGGCTTCGATGCGGCCGTGTCCGACCGCTTTGCCGCTTCGGGCAAGCGGGGACGTATGTCTTATGTGCGCAGTACCATTGTCGAATTCACCCGCTATCGGCCCGTGCATTATGTGATTGAGACTCCGGATGTGACGTTGCACCGTGATGCTTTTCTGGTGGCGGTGTGCAATGCTTCGCAGTATGGCAATAATGCCTTTATTGCGCCGTATGCCTCGATTACGGACGGGTTGTTGGACGTGGTGATTGTGCATAAGGCGGACGCACTGCGTACCATGCTGCTGGGTGTGGATATGATGACCGGGCTGCTGGGGCACAACCGTCTGGTGGAGACCCTGCGTGTGCCGCGTCTGACCATCAAGAGAGACCCCGGTCCGGCGCACATTGACGGCGAGCCTGTCGGCGACCTGGGTGCACATCTGGACGTGGAGTGCGTCCACGGCGGGCTGAAAATTTTCGTCGAAAAGGACAAGGCGCCCTTCCGTCCGATAGTCAGTCCGCTGGAGTACTACATCGGCAGTATGTCCGACACGCTGCATATCAAATGATAGTATACACATTCGCTAAATGGAATAATAGGTGCTAGACCACAAAATACAAACTAATATGGCACAAAAGAAGAAAAAAAAGAAGAGCACGCCCCAACAAGGATCCATCTCGCCCGAGAAATACATACGCATGCATGCACGCGAGCTGCCGATATACAAGTGCTATATGCCGCAGGAAGGTTCCGTACACGGCATGAGTGAGATAGTAGTGTCTCGTAAGAGACCGAACGGCAAAATCCTTTTCGGCGTGTACTTGATAGACACCTATTGCCTGGGCGTCAAAGACGTGATGTATCACTATGATTACGACATCGAAGACTTTGAAGAAATAGTCGAGAAGGTGTTTTCGAACTTCAAGGGCTATGTCGAGTGTCCGTACAACGATGCGCACAACTTTATATATTCGGCCATCGAATTTGCCGCCGATGCCGGATTGGACCCCGCACGAGACTTTGAAAAAGTGGGCGAGTATATCCTGGAAGAAGATACGGACGACATCCCGCTCAAGCATTATCCTATGGGGCATAACGGCAAGTACCTGCTCATCGAAGGACCGACCCATACCGAGCGCAAGTACGTCAAGATGCTCAAGGAGCGCCTGGGAGACAACTTCCAATATATCGTCGATTTAGGCACGCACGATTATGACGTTTATGAAGACCCGGACGACTATGAGTATGACGATGAAGACGAATCGTATGACGATGAGCCGAAAGAAGCGATGGACGAAATGGAAATTTTCGATCGGATCTTCGGCGGCGATGATGTCTTCGAAAAAATGCTGGAAGCATCCGAACGCGTGCGACTGAGCAATCTCGGGAAGGCTCAAGACAACGATGACAATCTCGATAAGGCAAAATAAAACGGTCATTTGTCGCCAAAACCGCCGCTACGGTGGCGTCTAAAGCCTTAAATACAAAATTTCACATAAAAATAATATCCGAACTATCCAATTACGGAAAAAAATGCGTAATTTTGTGGCGCTAAAAGCGGAGGGCCGCACAAAAGGTCGCCGCATATCCTTCCAATAGGACGGCGAGACCCTTCTCGACCATATAAATTTAGATAGAGAATATACACAAACAACATATACGATTAATTTCAAAACATCAAACCACTATGACTAAGATTGGTATCAATGGCTTCGGACGCATCGGACGCTTCGTCTTCCGCGCTTCCACCAAACGTAACGACATCGAAGTAGTCGCTATCAACGACCTTCTCCCCGTTGACTACATGGCTTACATGCTCAAGTACGACACAATGCACGGTGCATTCAAAGGCGATGTAGACTTCGACCTCGAAAAATCCCTCCTTATCGTCAATGGCAAAGCCATCCGCGTTACCGCATGCCGTGACCCCAAAGAAATCAACTGGGGTGCAGTCGGCGCAGAGTACGTCGTAGAATCCACCGGTCTGTTCCTGACCAAAGAAAAAGCTCAGGGCCACATCGAAGCCGGCGCCAAGTACGTTGTGATGTCCGCTCCCTCCAAGGACGACACCCCCATGTTCGTTTGCGGCGTAAACGCTGACACCTACAAGAAAGGCACCCAGTTTGTATCCAACGCTTCTTGCACCACCAACTGCCTTGCCCCCATCGCTAAGGTTCTCAACGACAAATTCGGCATCGTTACCGGCCTTATGACCACGGTACACTCCACCACCGCCACTCAGAAGACCGTAGACGGTCCCTCGATGAAGGACTGGCGCGGCGGCCGTGCCGCTTCCGGCAACATCATCCCCTCCAGCACCGGCGCTGCCAAGGCTGTAGGCAAAGTTATCCCCGAACTCAACGGCAAACTCACCGGCATCTCCATGCGTGTCCCCACCCTTGACGTTTCGGTAGTTGACCTCACTGTCAACCTCGCCAAACCCGCTACCAAAGAGGACATCTGCAAGGCCATGAAGGAAGCTTCCGAAGGCGAACTCAAAGGCGTACTCGGATACACCGAAGACTCCGTTGTCAGCTCCGACTTCCTCGGCGACACCCGCACCTCCATCTTCGACGCCAACGCCGGAGTATACCTGACAGACAACTTCGTAAAGGTTGTTTCGTGGTATGACAACGAGATCGGCTACTCCAACAAGGTGCTCGACCTCATCGCTACCATGGTTAAGATCAACGGCTAATAAGCCCGAAGGCCATACACCCTAAGACGGGGCGACGAAGCGCTGCTTCGCCGCCCCGTCTTTTTTGTCAACGTGTCTCAGTTTCAATGTGCCGGCCGAAAAGCCCTGACTGAGGAGAGTCGTGTGCCACTTCTTGAAACAGTATCAAGACAGGAGGACGAGTATTTGGGCTAAATAATTCTCGAGGCCTAAGAGCGTAAAACAACAATGGCCAAGAAATTTAACTTTCTTAGCCATTGATTATCATAGTGGTATTACAATTACGCGGCTTAATACTCGTCTTCGTTGAAGAAGAAGTCGTCGTTGCTGGGATAGTCGGGCCAGATGTCTTCGATGCTTTCGTAGGTCTCGCCTTCGTCCTCAATTTCCTGGAGGTTTTCGATTACTTCCATGGGCGCGCCGGAGCGCGTTGCGTAGTCTATGAGTTCGTCCTTGGTTGCGGGCCAGGGAGCGTCTTCGAGCTTGGTTGCAAGTTCAAGTGTCCAATACATAGCGTGTTATATATGCTTAGATGTGGTTGTATGTGTAAGTGTATTATGCTTTTTGACGGCCGGATGCAATGCGTTGCCGTCAAAAGGAGTGCAAAGATACATTATTTGCGCGAATTATCACTCTTGTTCCCAAAAAATTTCGTTGCCGCCGGCAATAATATTCAGATGTCGGGCCATCACGAAGAGGTAGTCGCTGAGTCGGTTGATGAAACGGAGTGCTTCGGACGCGATTTTTTCGCCGCCGAGTGCGCTGTCCAGCCGCAGCATATCGCGTTCGGATCGACGTGCTACCGTGCGTGCCACTTGTGCCTGGGCCGCTGCCGCCGTTCCGCCGGGCAGTATGAAGCGGTTGTGGCGCGGCAGGGTCGTGTCAACTTGGTCTATGAGTGTTTCGAGCCGTGCGACGTCCTCGGCGGTGATTGCGCGCGGCCGCCATTTGCTGTCTTCTTCGGTGGCCAATTGGCATCCGAGATCAAAGAGGCGGTTTTGGATCCATTGCAGGGCTTCGCGGTCGGCTTGGGGGATGTCGTACGATGCCAGAAGTCCGAGGTGGCTGTTGACTTCGTCCACGGTGCCGTAGGCTTCGAGACGCGGATGTGTCTTGCTGACGCGAGTGCCGCCCACCAGCGAGGTGGTGCCTGCATCGCCGGTACGTGTGTATATCTTCATTGTGAGCTGCCGTTAAGGTGGTTATGTGGCGCGGATGCCGTTCCCCTGACCGGGAAGCGGCATCCGTGTCTGTGTATGCGGTGATGTTTTATTTGACTTTTGCGAGTACTTTGCGGTTGATTTTGACCGGGAAGCGCTTGCGCAGTTCCTTGACCCATTCTTTTTCGAGTAGGGCTTGGTAGTCGGTGGTGACTTGTCCGCGTACATCGAAGGCGTCTTCGGGCTGGTCAATGACGCGGCCGCGGTATGCGTAGTAGCTCTGCCAACGCATCTTCTGGTTTTCGGGCTTGGGACCGTCAAATGCCAGGTAGTCGGTGATTGCGTTGTCGCCCTTGGCGGCGAGGACGCGTTCTACCTTGGCATCGCGGCCGAAGTGTTGGTCTATCATCTTGACCAATTGCTCACGGGTGAAGGTTGCGCCGGCTTTGTCAAGACTGTCGGTGAATGCTTTGACTTGGGTCTGCACGCTGTCGTTGGTCGAGAAGATGACGTAGCCCTTGAACTTGGGCGCTTTCCATGTGTAGTCGGCGCGATGTTCGGCGAAGTATTTTTCGAGGCCGATGGTGTCCTTGGCTGCGCGTTCCCATACTTCTTGATTGGAGATGTTGTACAGCAGGATGCCGTCGCGGTATTCGTTGTAGATATTGCGATACTCGGGGTCAATGTTTACCAGGTCCTTGCGGTATACTTCGGCCACTTTGTCGCGTATGGCGCGTGTAGCGGCGCTTTTCAGCATAGTGATGGCGTTGTCTACATCGCCGGATGCGGTGACGGGCATATTTGACATCACGGATGCCAGGGTGTACTTTTTGCCATTGACTGTGTATACGGGGATGGTGGAAGCCTTGAGCGTTGCTATAGCTGTAGAGTCGTATCCGCCACAGTCTTCAATGATACGGCGTGCTTTGGCGATGCCTTCGTCCAGTATTTCTCCTTTATATTGTTTTACCAGGGCATCGAGGCGGCGTTGTGCGGGCAGTTGTCCGCGCTCGTCGCCGTTGATTTGCTGTTCGAGCGATTGGCGCATATCTTCAAAGGAGGCAATGGGCCGTGCGCCGGTTTTGTGGATGATGTGGTATCCGTAGGAGGTGGTCACGGGACGCGAAATTTCGCCGACTTGCATGGCGAAGGATGCCGAGTCGAATGGAGCGACCATCATTCCCGAGCTATACCATCCGAGCTTGCCGCCTTGTTTGGCGCTTCCGGGGTCTTCGCTTTCGCGGCGTGCAACGTCCTCAAAGTCTACTCCGGGCTGTGTCACCACGTTGTATATCGAGTCTATCGCCACGCGTGCATGTGCGGCCTCTTCGGGAGTCTTGCCGTGCGTGAGCTTGAGAATATGCTCGGCTTCTACTTCGCCGGGATTGGGTTTGATTTCGTCTACACGTATGATGTGAAGGCCAAAGCCCGAATTGACCACCGGCGATATACCGCCAAGCGGGGTGTCGTAGGCGGCCTTTTCGAAGGGCCAGGGATAGCGACCGGGCAATACCCAACCCATACGTCCGCCACGTGTGGCACTGCCGCGGTCTATGGATGCAGCGGCGGCGTTCTCAAAGGTGGTGGCGCCTGACAGGATGGCGTTGCGTACCGAGTCGGCGTGAGCCATGGCGGCCTCGTTTGAGGTGTTGCCATCGGCGGGCGGCAGCATAATATGGCTGACATAGCGCAGCTCGCGTGCGTGGTCGTAAGCTTCGTGCAGCAGCGAGTCGTATACGGTGGAGTCTACCATACGCGACTGAGCCAGCTCGGTGGCATATCCCTCGAATTCGTTGCGGAACGAGGCCGTGGTGTCCATACCTGCGGCTACGGCGGCAGCCACTTTCAATTTGTAGTTGACAAACATATCTACATATTCGTCAAGCGTTTGGGGCTGCAATTGCTGTGAGTTGTTCTTTTTGTAGAGATACTCGAACTCGCTCAGGTGCACGGGCACCTTGTTGATAGTCATCAATACCGGATCGGAGGCGGCGGCAGCTGTTACTGCGATGGCCGTGACCGCGATTACGGCGGATAGCTGGAGTTTTTTCATTTATAGAAATTTTTGGCGTTCGGTTTTACAGCTATAATATAACGCGAAAACATGCTTTTTATTGTCCTGTGTGCGTGCAAAAGTGTATGCGGCTTTTGCCGTTGTTTCAGGCTGCTGTCGCGTCACCGTGCGGACGAGCTGTAATTGGGCGCTTCGCTGGTGATGGATACGTCGTGCGGATGGCTTTCGTTGACGCCGGCGGCGGTGATACGGGTGAAGCGAGCCTGATGCAGCGCTTCGATGTCTTTGGCTCCGCAGTAGCCCATGCCGGCGCGTAGTCCGCCAATCATCTGGTATACAACTTCGTAGAGCGAGCCCTTGTAGGGTACGCGGGCGGCTATGCCTTCGGGCACAAGTTTCTTGGCGTCCGTTTCGGAGGCTTGGAAATAGCGATCCTTGCTGCCGCGCTCCATGGCTTCGAGCGAGCCCATGCCGCGATATGCCTTGTATTTTCGGCCGTTGAAGATGATGGTGTCGCCGGGGGATTCCTCGACGCCGGCCAGCATTCCGCCCAGCATCACCGAGTTGCCGCCGGCGGCCAGGGCCTTGACGATGTCGCCGCTGTATCGTATGCCGCCGTCTGCGATCAGTGGTATGTCGTACTCTTTGAGGGCCTTGGATACGTCGTATACGGCGCTGAGCTGGGGCACTCCTACGCCGGCAATGATGCGCGTGGTGCATATCGATCCCGGGCCTATGCCGACCTTGACGCCGTCGGCGCCGTTTTCGGCCAGGAAGCGGGCGGCCTCGCCGGTGGCTATATTTCCCACGACTACGTCCACGTGGTCGCCGAAGGCGTCCTTGACCGAATGTAGGGTGTCGATGACGCCGCGACTGTGTCCGTGTGCCGTATCGATGACCAGGGCGTCCACTCCGGCATCCACCAGCGCGGAGGCGCGTTCGAGACTGTCGGCAGTGACGCCTATGCCGGCGGCCACACGCAGACGCCCCAGTGCGTCTTTGCATGCATTGGGCTTGTCTTTGGCTTTGGTGATGTCTTTATATGTCACCAGTCCGACCAAGCGTCCATCGGCGTCCACCACCGGGAGCTTCTCGATTTTATGACGGTGCAATATGCGTGCGGCAGCTTCGAGAGTCGTGCCCGGAGCCGTGGTCACGAGCCGATCGGAGGTCATTACGGCTTTTACGGGACGGCGCAAGTCGGTTTCGAAACGTAGGTCGCGATTGGTTACGATGCCTACCAGAATGCCGCCGGCATCCACTACCGGAATGCCGCCTATGTGATACTCGGCCATCAGCGCCAGAGCGTCTCCCACGGTCTTGTCCGGGGCTATGGTCACGGGGTCGTAAATCATACCGTTTTCGGCACGCTTGACCATGTGTACTTGGCGCGCCTGTTCGGCGATGCTCATATTCTTGTGGATGACGCCGATGCCGCCTTCGCGAGCAATGGCTATAGCCATAGACGCCTCGGTGACGGTGTCCATAGCGGCTGAAACCACGGGAATGTTTAGGGTGATGTTACGGGAAAAGCGGGTCAGAAGGCTGACGTCTCGCGGTAATACTTCCGAATATGCCGGTATGAGCAGCACATCGTCGAAGGTAAGACCGTCCATAAGGACGCGGTCGGCAATAAATGACATAGCGGTATCGATGCTGTGATGGTTAGTATTTATTGCCCACAAAGGTAACACTTTTCGTCCGATTGCGCAAATGGTCGGACTCGCCGCATCTCCGCCGGGAGTTCGGCTATCTATTTCTTCCAATCGTATTTTGGCGGCTCGAGGTAATAGACGCTCTCGCCGTGTTCGTCATATTGCGAATTGTGTCCTACCACCCTAACTTCATACGGCTTATCGTGGGAGTATATATCCTGAGGTAGTTCTACTTGCAATAGGTAGCAGGTGTCATTTCCGGCGCTGTTGCCTTTGTCTTTCATTGTAAGCGGTTGGACGGAGTATATTTCCAACGGTTCCCCGTCTACATATACGTCAAAGGACATATATTGTGGATCTACCGTAACGATGGAGTTCTTCTCGGCGTCAGCCTTGTCTACAAAGTTTTGATAGGCGATGACCTTTGTGACGCTCATCGGGCGCGTATAGATGAGCATTTCTTGTCTGCCGCCATATTCCAAAAATGCGGTCGTACCGTACAACTCCAGCTTGCCGTATCGAATGTTTAGCGTGATGTCACGGTCTGCGATGACGTTCCATGCCCAAAATTCGAGTTTCATGTCCTCGGGTGCCACTTGCAGCATTCGTGGATATTCGTTGATACGCATGGCGGCAATAGCGGCATATTTCCCCTTGGGGATACTGTCAAGGCTGTAATGGCCCTGAGTATCGCTTGCTGTTTCGTAGGCTTCTGTAAAATCGGGGTTATATATAAGAACTGTGCAGGAGTCAACGGGGCTGCCGTTGTAGTCAGTGACCGTACCGGAGATTTTGACCGTGTCCGTTGCAAAAGCGGCAAGCGAAAATACACAAGCGCATATAGCGCTCAAAAATGCTTTTTTCACAATGCAAATATAATTATTTGTAGCCTCTACGGCAGTTTTACGTACTCACTTTTTGGAGGGGGTGACGGTGTAGCCGATTTTGTCAAAGGCTTTGGTATAGTCTGCGGGAGTGGCCTTGCGGCTGTCGTAGACTATGGTCACTGTCTGGTCGTCGAGATTGGTGGTAATGCGCTTTGTTCCTTTGACAAAACGGATGTTTTGCTTGATGCGGTTTTCGCAGTTCGAGCAGTGCATTTGCGGATCGGTGGTCACCACCAGGGTGTCTATGGGATTGGCTTTGGCGGCCTTGGCGGGTTGCTCGGATTTGACGGCAACCGAATCGGTGGCGTTGTTTACGGCGGTGGCTGCGGTGGCAGCGAACGCTACCAGTAATGCAGTACCTAAAAGTATGGTTTTCATTTCGATATGTGTTTATGGTTGTGCTATATTCTATGATTGGATGATGGTCGTGCTCAGAATTTTTCGAGTTTGAAGCGTATGCCGATGTATGCCATTGCACCGTCGGTGGGTCCCCAAACTTGTGTGGCATCGAAGCCGGGCAACCAGGGGTTGGAAGCGCCGATGACCGGGGTGCTCATCTTGTAGTTGGTGAGATTTTCACCGCCGATATAGAGGTCAAACAGGCGAAATTCGCGAGTGATTTGGGCCTGCAGATTGAAATATGTCGGGTATTCCGAATGGTCGTACATTTCGCCTCGTCCGTTGAGCTGTCCGGTGATATCGAAGTGCCAGATGTCCATCGGAGTCTTGTACGACAGCGTCAGCAGCCCTTTGTAACGCGATGTCAGCGGGCGCAGGCGCAGTGTGCCGTTGTATGTCGTGCGTGCATCGTTGAGGCGGAAGGCGGCAGTGGCACTGAAGCCTTCGAAGAAGGGGTAGGTGGCATCTATCTGTGCCGTATGGCTGCGGCTGATGCCGTCCAGATTGCTGAAGTATACGCTATTGGGGCCCATGGCTCCATCGACATCTATGACCATCTGGTCGGAGAAACGCGTGTAGTAGTATTCGGCATTGAGTTCGAGATTCTTGCCGGCTACGGGAACGTTGAGCGAAGCGGACAGACCGTAATTCCACGCTTTTTCTTGGTTGAAGTTTTCGGCGAAATAGAATGTGCGGCCGCAGGCCAGCAGCGGCGTATTCTCGGCCAAGGCGTGTGGCGTGCGATAGCCTTTGCCCACGGCGGCACGTAGCGTCAAGACCTTGACGGGTGTATACTTGATGTGCAGTCGCGGCGTGACAAAACTGCCGTATACCGACGAGTGGTCCCAGCGTATGCCGGGCATCACGGTCCAGCGGTCGCCGTCCTTGAAGGTGTACTGGGCGTATACGCCGGCGGTGGTCTCGGCCGGGGTATGTCCCATGGTCAGGTTGGGCGAAAGCACTTCTTTGAAATAATCGTGATTGAGGCTTGCGCCGACGCTGATGTTATGCGCCGGGGTGATATCGCTCTCGAAAAGCAGTTGGGCATATCCGTTTTTCTGCGTGACGTCGTAATCGGTTGTCCCGAAGGTGTTGGACGCATCGTGCCACGAGCCATGCAACATCAGCGCCAGGCTGCTGTTGCCCGTGTCTTGGAACATATAGGCGTTTTTCCACTGGGCTTCGTAGCGGTTGGTGGTGACGCTGACGCCGTAATATGGGATGGAGGCGTCCGCGTGTCCGTGACGGCTCATGCCGCTTGTGCGCTCGTCGCGCAGTATGCGCACGCTCAATTGCGATATCCAGCTGTCCGAGACGTATGCCCAGCGGTCCATGGCGTTGTACTGACGTATGCGCGGCATATCCATGAAGCCGTCGCCGTTGCCGTCGTGTTCGCGCTGGCGATTCTCGAAGTGCAGCAACAGGGAGGTGGACAGCTTGTCATTGAGGTGGATGCTGCCATCGACATTGGCTTCGAACTTCAGCTGCGAGTCAAAATACGCATTGGCGCGCACGCCGTCCGTACCCTGCGGTTTGAGGAATTCGATGTTAATCTGTCCGGTGATGCTCTCGTATCCGTTTTTGACACTTGCCGCACCCTTTGATACCTGTATGGACTGCATCCACGGCCCGGGCACATAGCCGAGGCTGTACGGTATGGAGGCGCCGCGCAGGTTGGGAATGTTCTCGGTAAGCATTTGGACGTAAGTCCCGCTCAAGCCCAACAGCTTGATTTGCTTGGCGCCGGTGGCGGCGTCCGAGTAGCTGACATCCACCGAGGGATTGGAAATGAAGGACTCGCTGAGGTTGCAGCACGCGGCACGGCGCAGCTGCCCCAAGCCGATAATGTCCGTATTGGTGGTGCGTACGCGCGACTTGACGCCCTGTCCGGCGCTGACGACAACGCCGCGCAGCGTGGTCACGCTGTCCGTGTCGGCGACTTCGGACGCAGATGCGCCGCCGTACGCCGTCGCTGTCGCTGCGATACTTATAATAATCCTATTCAACTTCATAATCCTATGTAGGGGACAGGCTTGTACACCGACCGTCCCCGTTTACAAGCGCAAAGTTATGCAAAAAGCGCAATACCGCCAATACTCATTAATCGGTATGTCGGCATGCGGCGCGGCGATGTCGCCGGGTGGCCAAAGCCCGCAGCAACGGCCACCGCAGCAGCCACAACACACGACGATGACGCCGACTATGCAGAGGCGTGCGGCGCGCCAGATGCGTAATTTCGCGCAGCGGCTTGTAGTCTTGCGGCAACCATATTCCGCGACCTATCAGGAATATATGCATCAGTCCCAACCCCCAGCGCACCAGAGCGGTTCGCGGCATCGTGGGGACGGCGCTGACGGCTTCCCAGACGCGGGCTATGCCTTCGGGCGTCACCTCGGACATGGAAGATAGCGTCCCGGAGCGGTGACGGTATTCATAGGCGATGACATCTGGAAGCAAAACCACCATGCCCGTAGCTGACGAAGTCAGCAAGAGTTGCAGCATAGCATCCTCGGCATTGGTGATCGATGGATGCGTGTCCCATTCGATACGGTCGAAGAGGCTTCGCCTGACCATCATACCGTGCGTAAAGTTCGGAATATCATTGTCCAACATCCGCTCCAACGCCTCGGTCGGCGTCAGCCTCACCGCCGCCGAAGACGACATATCGCCGCCCGCCGAGGCTTTGGCCGGAAGCTCGGCCGTGACATGTGCAGCATTCATGTACAAAGTAGGCTCATCAGCCTCTCCGGTATACTTGGCGACATTAGCCACGACCATATCGACATCCTCCGAAAGAAATGCCGCCATCTGCGACAACGACAGCCGCGGAAGCGTATCATCGGCATCGACAATCATCACCCAATCAAATTGTTCGGGCAAGGCCGCAATAGCCGCCGCACGTGCCGCCGCCTGTCCACCGTGAGGCAGTTCCAACAGCCGTACCCGTCCGTCCGCCGCCGCATAGCGCCGCACAATTGCCGCCGTATCATCCGTGCTCCCGTCATCCGCCACGACGACACACACATCCACCGCGTATGCGTCCGCTGCCGCGTCCACGTTTGCCGCCGCCTGCACGCTGTCGAGAGTGCGTGCCAGTGTCGCCGCCGCGTTATACGCCGCGACAACAATCCCTATGCCGTTGCCTTTCTTCGTCTGCTTCACCCTGCAAAGTTACCGCTTTTTTGCGTCAGCCGAAAATTCCGATTAGTCATTCGCGCGATTCGGCCAAGGTGTCACTCATCAAGCACCCCTTTCTCTTTCATATAATCGGTAAGATCCTCCATAAGGTAGCGAGAGCCGAAAGTATGCAGCACGTCGTATGACGGCACAATGTAGCCATAAAGAATGCCCGACTCCTTGAGCCGACGGTATACCTCGCGCTGGCTCATATTCAGCACTTGCGCGAGTTTGCCGATACAGTATGTCACAAACTCAAGAGTCTTTGTATCCATTCTGTGCGTTTTTGAAGTCTTTACTTAACGTCTTATACACAGGACGCTGTCGCTGCATTACACACACAAAGTTATACGATTTTTTCGAGATTTCAAAAAAACAGACTCCGTCACGGCAACGGTAGATGCAGAGTTGGGTGGCAAGTACGAAATCGGGAAATAATTTCGGGACACCAGCAAAAACCTGTGTGAGAAAAATTCAATGAAAGGATAAATTTCTTGAAGAATTTCTCGTCTTCCTTAACTCTTAATTGGTGGCGCGGCCTTTCCCCGTCACGAGTACCATGCCATCGTTTACGGCTTTGGCGAGCATCCGCTTTATGGTAGCGTCGCTCATCTCGAGGCCCATGCCGGCCTTTATCTCAGCCTTTGCACTGTCAGGATGATTGTGTAGATATGGGAGTATTTCTACTCCTGCTGTCATGATAGTTTGATTTTACGGCTCAAATTCATCTATATTTCAGGCACGAATTTGGGGTGCCTTCCATGCCTTACATCTCAAGGATCGGTTCAAGCCTTGTGAAACTTCGCTATTGTAGTAAAATACGGCGTTGTGACGCCCTTGCCTTTGCGCTCGAGTTGGTAGGCATAGGGGTCGATGCCGGGGATGGGCGCTAAGTCCGCTATCTCGAAGGCGAGATAGTAATCGCCCGATGGTCGGAAGCCCATGGCTTCGAGGGCGGTCTTTGGGAAAAATTTCGGACCTTCGCCTTTGAGCCGAACAAGGAGACGGTCATCGCCGTGGTGCAACAGAAGATACTTGGTTCTCTCGAAGCCTGATACGAGATTGATAGAGCCTTTGCCGAGGGCTGCCGGGACGTAATAGAGCCGATGTTGTTTGATGACTTCGAGTTGCTCGGTCTTGTAATAGCCTACGAGGACGAGGTCTTCGCCCGCGGGTGTGAAATTTGAATTATAGTGCAGCCCTTTTTGCGGCACGGCATCGCGGATGTGGTCGATGGCGTGAGGCATTGTCAGCACCTTGTTCAAAAATTCGTAGAGCAATGTCCCCTCGTTTGAGGGGTCGGAGGCATCGGGCAACAGCGGGAAAGCGCCGATATTGACGGTCTCGATGCTCTTGTAGAAGAACCGGTTGCGGACACTGTCGTTGTCGCCACGTCCGGGGAAGAGGATGTAGCCGCCGATAATTTCTTTGGCGGTGTTGCTGTACTTATCCGAGTCGTAGTAGATTGCATCGCGGTAACGGTGCATCTGGTTTATGGCGTCTGCCGGTGGGGTGTCCGCGCCCCCGGCTTCGTTCCATTCCTCACGGTCTTCTCGGTTCAGCCGGTTGTCATCGAGCAGTCGATATTTGGCATCGAATAGATAGGTGAGTTCGAAGCCGTTCGGCTTAATCGGTTTGATGATCGAGAGAACAATGTCCGGGCGGTTTTCGGTGGTGGCGGTGTGGACCTCGCCGGTGCGGCGGCTGTAGGTGTGCTGGTAGTGCAGACGCACTTTCGAGCCGTCCTTGCTGTTGTAGTAGACAGTATGTTCTTGATTGTTGTCCTCGAAAGGCTTGAGCATAGGCATGGGCTCCTCGGTGATTTCTTCGCGGTTGACGAAATGCAGGTCGAGGATGTCGGCAACCATACGGCGCATTTTGAGGAAACACCACAGCTCATAAAGCTCCCAAATCGGGCGTACCCCGATGGCGTTGGCGCCTTCAAAAAGTTCGATACCTTTTTGAAGCAGCAGCCAGTGGCGGTAGACCTGGGCATAGCCGGTGCGCTTTTGTAAGACCATACTCTCGGAATGTAGCGGCTGGCCGCGCAAGTTTCGGAATAGCGAGGAGTGGGACAGACGGCGTAGCGAGGTGGCGTAGCCATCGAGCTCGGCAAGTTCGGAGTCCGCAACCTTGTCGGCTTCCTTGGCCTTGGCGTTCTTGGCCTTGATAGTGGCGATGATAGAGCCGAGGCGCTTGGCTATGCGGTCGAGGGTGAACTTGACAAACCGGTTTTCGCGAGTGTTGTGCGTATGGATTATTTCCTCGTGACGGAAATAGGCGCGGTCAAGTGTCTGTTCCGACTCGCATTCGGCGTAATCTTCCTCCATAGCCGGGGTCCATCGCTTGATGCGGTCGGCGCGGTCGTGATATATGGTGCGTGTCTGCCGCAGGTGTGGCCGGTTGACGATGTAAGTGACGGCACGTACGTAGTCGGCTACGATATTGCGGAAGATGGAGAGCCATACCACGTCATTGTCCGATCGGCCTCCGCGTTGAAGGTTTTGCAGCGTAAGTGTCAGGTATTGGAATACAATCTCGTTGTATTGGGCGTTGATCTCGGCGAGTATATGGTTGTAGTCGTCTTTGGTGTCGAGCTTGGGCGAGACTACGCGAAAAGTGAAAGTGTCGGTACACTCGGGCTTGCCGATGGGCCGGTATTTGAAGGTCAGATTGAATATGCCCGGTTCGTTGACAAAAGACAGCGGCGCGGACAGCAGCCACTCGGTTTTCTCCTTGTTTATGGGCAGGGCGGTGAACAGCTCGGACACCTCCTTGAGCTTATGCAGCACCCGCGGCTCGGAGACGATGTTTTTCAGGTGGATGCTGACGTTATAGGTCGCCGTTTCATAGAAGACAGGGGGCTGTCCGTTCCATTCGCTGCCGCCGACTTCGCCGACCGGCAGGAGCGTATTGTCCGGCGGCATAGCGAGCGTCAGAGTGCCTCGAAGTGTTGAGCGATAGTCGCAATATGTGGATGCATTCTCTCCCACGCGGCTGCGAAAACGCCGCCAACAGTTGGCCATATCGGCGGCAGTACCGGCATTGACGGCGATGCTGCCGTCTTCGCTTACAAAGGAGAGTACGTCCATATCGGAATAGAATCTTATACTTACGGCCAGAATGATGCAAAATGCGACTGGTCGAGACGGGATTTCATCTCGGCTATCTTCTTGGACGCTTCGGGATAAGCGGTGCAGAATGAGGCAAGGCGCTCCAGCGGCTTCTCCAAAAGTTCCTCATCGCCCTCGATGCGCGGCAGCACTTTCATCATCAGAATTTGGTCGCAGGATAGGTCAAGGAGTTTTTCCCAATCGGCATCGTTGTCCTCGCGCCACAACTGGTAGAAGTATAGGAGAAGCTCGTTTTGAACGCGGTAGGCAACCTTGAACGGCGTGCCGTCGAGTGTGGTGTTGAGCTCGCCGAGAAATCGTGCGACTTCGCTTTTCAACCGGTCTGTCTTCTCTGCATCGGCGGCAGCGAGCGTGTCCACCACGTCCGAAGCCTTGACCTCTGTTGATAGGTAAAGAGACGCCGATGTCGGATTATCTCGATAGACTAACTGCGACGCATTGTTGTAGAAGTCCATAAACGGGTTGCCTTCCGGCAAGTTCATCTCGATGGTCATTGCGCGGTCTATCACCTTGCGCGAAAATTGGTGCGTGGTTTCGTCCATATTGACCGTGCCGATGACTACTACATTCTGCGGAATGCGCAGTCCCTCACGCTTGAAGGTTTCATAGATTTCTGACTCCTTGCCGTAATGAGTCGAAGGGTCAGATGTCCCTATCGCGCCATCATAGACCTCTTTCTCCTCATCATCGATAAAGAACAGTTGCCCGAACAAGCTTTGATATTTCTTGAAAATGTCTGCTTTTACAAGCGGCTCGGAAACAATCCGATTTCCAACTTTGGTACGGCTTTCGAGGACGCTGAGGAACTCGGCGAAGTATTGCTCCACCGGGGCGAGGTTCATCTCGTCAAGGCACACGAAGAACGGCACTTCGGGATAGAGCATCGCCTTGGCCAAGAACTTGACGAAAGGCGTAAGCACGAAATGCGCCCCGCCGATCTTGCTTTCATAGCCGAGCAGTTCCGTGGAATCGTGCCAGTTCGGCTTCACTTCGACAAGGCAATAGTTGCCAGGCGAGGTCTCATCTGTGCGAAGCGTCCCATTTGGACAGGAATCAAACGCCATTTGCTTTACAATGCGGCTCTTCCCCGTCCCCGAAATCCCGGCAAGCAACAGAAACGGCTTCGTCCGCATGGCAACCCTTATGTCCGTATATAATTTGTCGTTATCAACTGCTCCATTCTTGAGGAGAATTGGCGCCTTATAGAAGTGGATGCCAAACTTACTATCCCTAATTGCCCGGTAAATGCCCAAAGCCTTGCTTAATTCATTTCTATAGTTCTCTGAAATTCCTGCATTGATGACAATTTGACCAAGCCTTTTTACGGCATCGGAATCTATAATCTTGCCAAATTTCAATCCAAAAAGGAATACGCCAGTAACGCCCTCAGCGTCATACATCTTTTTGAGTATTGCAGACAATTCCTCCGCAGTATAATGCTCTTTCAGCGAATTGACGATAGCGACATTTTCCTCATTTGAATGGCTGGAGAAAATTTGATTCCTATGTGGCTTTGGAAAATCTGATGAGGATAATGAGGTGGGGGTATTCACCAAGTCTCCATTAGCAATATTCTCAACAATATCTCTATCAAGTTGCAGAGCATCAATTAAAGGAGATGAGTAACGCTTCAACAGATTAGTGGTTATCGAAGAAAACTTATTATTGCCGTCTATTTCGTCAAATCTAACCAACCAAATAGCAAATGCACTTCTCAAAATTGGTGTATGCAGATATACTCTCAGGTTCGGGAGCATTTCAACTTTTTCTATCAGATGCCCACCTCTGACCACAAAGAGAGGATTATTGCCTCGTTTCGGGAATGCAAAATCTTTATTGGAGTTCTCCAGAGAATTTCTAACAACATTTACAGAGAAGAAGTTACTGCCAACTGCATAATCTTGATTATCCTTTATTGCGTTGAAGAAATTTGCTGTATAAAATTCTTTATTCACTGATACAACATTCCCGACAAAAGAGATGAACGCGTCCCGGTCTTCCTTATTGGAGGTGTCGCAATCTCGATTATACTTTTGGGTAAATTCATCAAGCGCAAAGATGTAACGAAGTGCGCTTGTAGCCTGTGTGGCACCCTGCGCTGACGGATCATTAGTCAGCTGAGAAAGTTCTTTATAAGCTCGTAAAATGACGGCTTTTGAGAAATACCCCATATAGTTATTAGCTTAAATGATTTATTAATGCCTTAGCTACGACCCAGCCAAGAATAGGTGGCACAGCATTCCCAATGACTTTATAGCGCGACTGCAAAGGAATAGAGGAAAAAGAGTAGTTATCGGGGAAAGACTGTATACGAGCAATTTCTCGAACAGAATAACGGCGGTTATAAATTGGATGTGTTATGCCGCAATTTTCGGGCTGAGCGGAAGCCGTGATCGTTCCGTTTATTTCTCCGTAAGCGAAACGACGGAAAAATTTTGGAGAATGGTATTTTTTCGGGTCATCGAAAATTCGTTTGAAGCGAGGAGAAAGTTTGTCATATGGAATATTTTTCCAAGAGCGGCCTTCAAAAGCAGATTGTGGCAAATCAGATATTTTGAAATCAGTTGCAAATATCTCATTGAGTGATTCTCCGTGGTCGCAAGGACCGATTAGTTCAACGGTATTTTGTGTCGTACTGCTATAAGCCCACACTTCATTTTCCGTGGCTGTGGCGACATCGGAGAGAATTGAGCCAAGAAGTAGAGGCTCTTGTGTTCCTTGATTTACAGATGGTATGTTGAGAGATTTTACAATATTATCGAGTTCGGCAAAGTCAAAAGCTCCAAGCTCTTTTGAAATGCCAACAATTAAGAACCTGTATCTCATTTGAGGCACACCGTAGTTTGACGCACAAACCAATTTGGATGAAACGAAATATCCCAGTTTCTCCATTCGACTTTGGATTTCCTTAGGCACTGGGGTTCCGTCTAGCATATGACAAGACATAATACCCCGGACATTTTCAAAGACGAAAGCCTTAGGACGATTGCCTTTTTTTACTTTGTTTTTGAGAATGCGCTCGCATTCTTCAAAAAGGGTGCCTCTTCCATTGTCGTCATTTACCCCTTTCCGGTTTCCTGCATTTGAGAAAGGCTGACAAGGAAAACCCGCCAAAAGAATATCAAAGTCGGGAATCTCAGACGCATCTATATTTCGGATGTCTTCAAGGCGGCATAAAGTGCCGTCAGAAATTAGTAGCGGGTTAGAGTTGTAGCAAGTTGCTGCGTCTTTGTCAAAATCATTGGCAAAAACGATATTAGTATCAAGGCGAGGGAATTCTCTCCCATAAAAAGAAAAGCCGCCTGTGAACCCAAGGTCAAGACCGCCACAGCCTGAAAACAGAGAAGCTATCCTGAGATGCTGCATATCAAAACAAGGAACTTCTGTATAGGCAGACAGGCGACCGAACCTTTGCTAATACACAGAAACACCTTAATTATGTGATAATGTAATTATCTACATTGAGCGGTCTTTGTCTGCGCTTGAAAGCGATTAGGTGCAAAGGTAGTCATTATTTTCGAGAGTAGAGTTAGGAAATCTGATGTATTTCGGTGTGTTTTGGTGCGTTTTGGAGTATGGCAGGATTGTATTGCGTAATATTCAGGAATTTACACGGGGCAGCTATCGGCGGACGATGCGGCAGTAGGTAATATGGCTTAATGTGCTGTATTCCGGGATATTACCATCATACTGCACAGACGCTATGTATGGCGCCCCTACCGGGTCGGCATTTTGACACACCACCGGGTCGACATCTTGACGCGCCGGCGGTACACAATAGAGTGTATCAGGATTGTATTGAGTGGGAGGGGGCGAGCGGATGACGATGGAAAGGTTGCACGCCGTGGGCGATTATGCCGAGTTATGACCGGGCTACGGAGCCGGTGCGGCAGGGACGCTGCGTCATCAGCGGTTGTCGGGGAAGACTATGCCGGGGCGTGGGTGGGGGTCTCTATTCCAAAAAACCGGCCATTTGCCCGCTTTTTTGGAATAGAGACTGCAAAAAGCAGATGTATCAGGCTTGTACGGGCTGCATCGCTGCACCCCCCCCAAAAAAAGGTGTACCGCCCGGGTGGAAAAAGGCATCCGAACAGAGACCAAAAGACTGCGTAAGAGGACAAAAACGGGCAAAATTCGGGATTTGAGGCCAAAAACCGCGCTTTTTGGCATAAAATTATTTGGTATTGTGGGAATTGTTGTATATTTGCAGCGTAAAAACGATAACCCCTAACCCTCAAAACATCATTACAATGAAAGAAATTATCGAAAAAGTAGCAGCTGCTTACGCAGTATTTGCAAAAGATTCCGCTCTTCAGGCCGAACAAGGAAACAAAGCTGCCGGCGCACGCGCTCGCAAGGCTTCGCTCGAAATCGAGAAGGCTATGAAGGAATTCCGTAAAGCATCCATCGAAGCTGCCAAGAAATAATCTGTTTTTTTTCAGTAGACAGCAAAGACATCTATTATAATGGGACGCAGCCCACGGCGGCAGCGTCCCATTATCTTTTTCTCGGGGGGGTGGCTGTTATGGTTAATATGGCTGTAATGGCTATAACAGCTACTATAGCTATAATAGGAACTGTATCGATCACTTAGGCGGAGGCATAGCCGCCGACCTATCGTATATTGACGGAAAACGCCGACGATTGGCATGGTGTGTACGACGGTTGGCGCGGTGTGTATGTCGGTGATTGGCGCGGTGTGTGTGTCATCGGCAGCAGTGGCGGGAGATGCGCGGTTTATCTTTGCGGTATTAAACGCGCACACACCGGTGCGCCCGAGTATATCGAAAAACACACCCAACCCAAACACCTTATCTACCATGACAATGCTTATCGAAAATCCCATAAATCGGGACAAGGCTTCGGCCTTTCAAGTCGTTGAATGCCACAATCTGCGTCCGGCCGATGCGAGCGGCGAGGTGCTGTGCCCCACGGGTATTCCGCGCACACTGCTTTCGGGCGGTTGGCGTCCGTTGGCGTGCATCGACACGTCTGCGGGCAAGCGCTTGGCGCTGTGTCGCGACACCGAAATTGCCGTGGCCGGCATCACTTCAGGCACGGACACCGCCACCGTCACCACCATAGGCAATACCGCCGGGACGCCGTTGTGCGCCGTCTTCGATGACGGCGGCGACAGCCTGACGGTGATGTCCACGTCAGGGGCATACGTTGCACAATACGCCGACGGCGCATGGATGATGGCGCGTGCCGACAGCAGCGTATGGCCCGCCATCTCCATCATCGCCGAGAGCGCCGGGGACATCTCCGTGACCCTGCCCTCGCGCGTGCTGTCCCGGGAGTACTCCTCCGGAATGCCCTTGGCCGCCACCGACCGCAAGGCCCTGGCCGCGGACATAGGCCGCGCCTACATCGATGCCCTCGACAGCGCCAACGCCGCCGGGACGTCCATAGCCCCGTGCCTTGCTCGATGCCGCCTCCTCGACGACGAGGGCAACACCCTGTACACGACCCCGCCCGTGCTTCTGGCCGCCGACGTGGCCGACCCCTTCACAGCCGCCATATCGTACGATTGTGCCGACAGCAAGACACTTGCGGCCAAGACCTTGACAGTGCGCAGCTTCCGTCCACGCGTAACCGTCGGTGCCGGTGCCGATGCCCTCCGGGCACGCCGTGCGGCACGCCTGGTGCTCGAGATGACCGCGCCTATGCCGCCGATAGACCCCTCCGGGGTGGATGTGCGAGCATCGTTCGGGCGCACGCCCGGCACCGGATATGTGCGCATCAGCATTTGCGGCACCGCCGGCGTGGCTGCCACACGTCCGGCAGCCTCGCGCCGCCATGTGGCCGAGGCGCTGGCCCGATTTGACGAATGCGCACGTGCCATCGCCGCCGTCAGCCGGCCTCTGAGCCAAGGGCGCTGGAGCCGCACCTTCGATATGGGCGATGGGACGACATGCACCCCGCCTCAGGTATCGGCCGCCGCCCTGCCCGGCGGCTTCGTGGCCGAGACGTGCGCCAAGGCCGCCGGGGCAACACTTTGGGGCGGCATACACGCCGTGCGTCCCGGAGCTTACAGCCCGGTGGCTTATGCCGCCGCCCTTGCCGATAAGGCGTGGAGCGGTCGTGTGCGTGTATCCTTTGCCGACGGGCACCGCGATGTGGTATGGCGCGGCAGCGGCACCGCGGACGCGCCCGTGCGGCTGTCGCCGCTGCTGGTATATCCGCATCCGAGTGCCGTCAAAATCCAAATAGACCTCGATATCGACGGCACCCATTACCGCCACACGGCCACGATGGAAGCCTCCGGCGATGGCGCTTACGCCTTTGCCGTCGACAGCAGTATGCAGCCCGTCACGCCCGTGGCAGAGGCCGACCCGGGAGATGACGCCACGGCCGCCGGCGATGTCGTCGTCGGCGTGGTACGCGGACTTGTGGCGGCCACACGTCCGGGGACGTTGATGCCGTGCAGCACCCTGACCCTTCCGGCGGATATACGCACACTGGCGACGGCACCATCCTCCGGCGGCGCTTGGGACTATGGCCGCAGTCGCTTCTACTGCGGCAGCGGAGACGGCATACGTATGGTTACCGTCGGAGTCGAGGCCAAGTCCATGTCCGCCACCCTCATCAGCAATTCGATACCCGTCGGTGCGCGAAGTATGTGCGCCGCCGATGATGCGGTATACGTCCTGTGTCATGGTCATATCGACGTCCTGCGCGGCACCCGCGTCGAGACCATCACCACCGATATACCCCTCGGCGGCTCGGAGCTGCTGTGGCTGCCGCAAAGGCGCGAATTGGCCGTTTTTGCCGCCGACCAAGACACATATATCTACAGCAGCCGCCACAACCGGGCGCGCTACAGCGTGGACAATCCCGGTGTCATCGCGACACTCGGCGCCACCGATTGTGCCCTGGCAACCACCTCCGAAGGCCGCATACTGGACTACGACAATACGGTAGCGCCGACCGGCAATACGGCAGTGCGCTGGAACGCACGCACTCCCATGGGCCCGCGCTCCATCCTGCGCACCTTGACATGGAATATCGATGCCGCCGATGTGGACGGCGACCTCACGGCCGAGCGTATGTACCTGTCGCCTCGTCATCTGTGTGTCAGCCGCACAAGCTACACCGGGGCCATGCGCACACCCCTGACCGTGGTCACCGCGGCACGCCGCATTACCTCGCTATGGCTGGGCATAGATGCCGGCGTCAGCGCCGATGCACGCATAGCCGCACCGACATACACCGTCATCAAACAATGAAATACGTACGCCTTACACTACAATGGAAAACACCGATTACAAAGCAATACTGGCCGAAGACCTATCGCGGCGACAACTGCGGCAGCAGGCCGAGGACTTCGACCCCGTGATCGGTCGCGGCAGCAGCGGCAGACGCAAACGCGTGGTGGCACCTGCCGGCGCCATAGACAGCCGCGCCCGCCACGCATACGTCCCCTGCGAGATGGATATTTCCGCCGTCAAGGCCAATGCCGAGGCGTGGGTCGAAGCGCGCTGCCGCTGCGACTTCGAATTCTGGTGCGCACGCTGCGTCACCATACGGCACAAGACCACCGGGATGCTCGAGCCCTTCATACTCAACCGCCCTCAGCGGCGCGTGGCCGCCATCCTCGAAGGCGACCGGCGCGCCGGCCGGCCGCTGCGTATGATTTTGCTCAAAGCCCGTCAATGGGGCGGCAGCACCCTGGTGCAGATATATATGGCCTGGATACAGATATGCCTCCGCCGAGGATGGAACTCGCTGATAGCGGCGCACGTCAAGGACACCTCCAAGCTCATCCTGGGAATGTACAGCCTCCTGGCCGAGCATTACCCCGAGAAATTGTGGCACGAGGACAAGCCCCTGCGCTTCCTGCCCTACGAGCGCAGCGCCAACACCCGGCGCATAGCGGGACGCGACTGCTACGTGGTGGTCACCAGCGCCGAGAAGCCCGATGCCATGCGCGGCAGCGACATCAAGATGGCCCACCTTTCCGAGATGGCCTATTGGCCCGACACGACCAAGCGGTCGCCCGTGGCGCTGATGTGCTCGGTATGCGGCACCATACCCATCGAGCCGCTGACGCTTGTGGTAGTTGAATCCACGGCCAACGGCACGGGCAATTACTTCTACCACGAATGGCACCGCTGCGCCGGAGGCCGCGGCGACAAACGTGCCGTCTTTGTGCCGTGGTACGAAATCGGCATCTACCGCGACCGGCGGCCCTTGGACACCGAGGCACAGGTGGCCGAATTGTGGGAGTCGCTGACCGATGAGGAGCGCGCGCTGTGGCTCACGCCACAGGGTGATGACGGCATCCGACTGTGCCTCGACCAAGTGGCTTGGTATCACGCCAAAGCACTCGAGATACAAGATGCCCGAGCGCTCAAAGCCGAGTATCCGACTACGGCCGAAGAAGCCTTTCGCAACACCGGCGCCAATGTCTTTGACGTGAGATGGACCGAGCGTCTACGGCGGCGCTGCCGACCGGCGCTGCGCACCTGCACCGTCGATTGGCGTTCCGGGCTGTGGAGCGATGACAGCCGCGGAGCCCTACGTCTATGGGAAGAGCCCGCAGCCGGACACATGTACGTAGCCGCAGTCGATGTGGGCGGGCGCAGTCCGGGGGCCGACTTCTCGGTGGTGACCGTGCTGCGACACACCGAAACTGGAGCACGCGTGTGCGCCCGATGGCGCGGACATATCGACCATGACCGATTGGCATCCATCGCCATGCACCTGGCCAAGGCCTACAATTACGCCCTACTGGTAGTTGAGAGCAATACACTGGAAAGCAGCGACAGCTTCCCCGTGCTCGAGCGTCTGGCACGTGACTACCCCGTGTTGTATCGGCGTCGGGCTGTCGGCACCATAGACGATGCACCCGGGCGGCGCGTCGGGTTTCACACCAACCGCAACACCAAGCCGCTGCTGATAGACGCACTTGTAGCAGCCGTGCGCGACGGCACCCTTGACGAGCCGGACACCGAAGCCGTGAACGAGTTGGCGTCATATATGCGGCGCGACGATGGCAGCTATGGGGCAGTGCGCGGCCGCCATGACGACATCCTGATGACCGATGCACTGGCACTATATGTCCTCGAAAGCGAGAGCGGCGACACCATAGACGATGCCGCCGCCGAGGACTTGCATAAAATGATGAGGCGACGCGACTACTTGTGATCGGGTGCCGAAGCAAACTGCGGCTCGGCGCCGAACCACAAGTCTATATACAGCTTTACGCGTGCCAGCGTTTCGCGCAGCGTATTGCGGATGATGTTGCCGCGCTCCGAGCTGTGTGCCGCATTATATCCCACGGCATACAGGCCGTAATGATCGGCCTGCCAAATGGCACGCCGGTTATGGTATTCCTGCGAAATAAGCAGCACCGAGTCAAGGCCGTAGACGCGTCGCGCCTTGGCCACGGAATATAATGTGCGCGTGCCCTCGTAGTCGAGTATGATGTGTGTCGAATCCACACCGGCGGCTATGAGGGCGCGTTGCATCCGGCGCGGTTCATCGCATCCGTAGCGCACGGCGTTGCCCCGGTCATCACGGCGATAGTCGCCGCCGGAGGCTATGATATACTGCACCTTTCCCGCATGATATAGCTCGGCAGCGGCCTTGATGCGGGTGTCAAAATTGATATTATGCGTACCGCGCGGCGTCACCGGCGAGGTGCCGAGCAACAACCCGTAGCGCATAGCCGGCACTTGGCCGACGTCATCATAGACTCGCCCCGAGGCATTAGTGTCCACCGCCACCCAGCACGCGCCCACGGTCAGCAGCACAGCCGCTACGGCAATGCCGATGTATACGAATATACGTTTAATCTTATGAGACATCATCGAAGACATGAAATAAAACTTTAGCGTATTAACAGACTAAGGGCGGGCCAAAAATGGCTGTCCTTTATTTTAGGACAAAAATAGTGTTTTCTGTCCTAAAATAAAGGATACGTCAGACTATTATTCTCCGAGTATGCTGTCGTACAGTCCCTTGAAAGCCTTGGCAAAACAGAAGTGGTCGCACTTGTGTACAGCCATGCAAAAGCCAAGTATCAGGAGATATTCACTCATCTGCTTCGGATATTACAGAAAATTAAACTACTGCATTTAAGATTATTATCGCAAACAAAACGATTCGAGGAAGAGTTCGTGTCATAGATGACACCGACACTGTCAGATGTGGCAGACGCGAGACCGTACCCTCCGATACAAGCCTATAATTGCGCCATATATCATATATAGTACGTCTAACAGACGATGTATTCCTTCTTTATACACCATAAAGCAGCCAAAAGAAACTGATCAAAACAAATTTTTTTTTACCGGCCGATGTGTCAGACGGTCACTATCGCGTTTGGCACATTATTTGTGTTACCATATAGCGTATCAGACAATGATACACAGATAAAACAGAAAAAACAATTAAAAAACACATACGATTATGAAAAAGATGCTTTATGTAGCTGCTGTATTTGCAGCAATGAGTCTCGCCGCTTGCGGCAATGGTAAAAGCGAAAATGCTAACGATAGCACGGCAACCGATAGCACAGCTGCTGTAGAAGCCGCTCCCGAAGTAGCCGAAACGACTACCGTAGAAAACGTCGAAGTAGCTACCACCGCTGCCGAAGAAGAAACCTCCAACAAGGCTTCCGAAGCCATCAACGATGCCGCCGAAAAAGTTCAGAAAGCTTCCAAGGACGTTAAGGCTGTCAAGAACGCTGCCGAGAACCTGAAGAACGCTGCTGAATCCTTTGGCAAATAATGTCAACAAGCACACACGCATAAGCGCCGCCTGCCGGAACACGTTGGTAGACGGCGTTTTTTTTGTATATATGTACCCGGAAGGGCACGGCTCAGACGATGCAATGATGACATTCTGACACATTGCACGATGGATTTTTGCCCGATAGGAAATATTCTTAACTAATTTTTCACTGCCGACACGGAAAAAGTTTGTATATTTGCCGTGCAAAAGCGACAGCAGCGGCCATAGACGGCAGCGCCGAGCATATAGGTCTGACGACCACATATATACACAAGCACAAACATATTACCCAATATAAAACTTACAATTATGTCAAAAGTAACAGTCATCGGCGCCGGTAATGTAGGTGCCACATGTGCCAACGTACTTGTAACCAACCAGGTAGCCGACGAGGTCGTACTCCTCGACATCAAAGAGGGCGTAGCCGAAGGCAAAGCCATGGATATCATGCAGACAGCCAGCATCCTGGGTCTCAACACCCGTCTGCGCGGCGTCACCAACGACTACACCGCCACCGAAGGCTCCGACATGGTAGTCATCACCAGCGGTATTCCCCGCAAACCCGGTATGACCCGCGAAGAACTCATCGGTGTCAACGCCAAGATTGTAAAGTCCGTAATGGACAACGTGCTCAAGCACTCGCCCGAAGCAGTCATCCTGTGCATCTCCAACCCGATGGACACCATGACCTACCTGATCCACAAAACCAGCGGTCTGCCCAAAAACCGCATCATCGGTATGGGCGGCGCACTCGACAGCGCTCGCTTCCGTTTCAACTTGGCCAATGCACTCAACGCCAACCCCAACGAAGTTGAAGGTATGGTTATCGGCGGCCACGGCGATACCACAATGATCCCGCTGACCCGCTATGCAGCATACCGCGGCGTTCCCGCCTCGACTCTGCTGGCCAAGGAAGAACTTGAGAAAGTCGCTGCCGACACCATGGTAGGCGGTGCAACTCTGACCAAACTGCTCGGAACTTCGGCATGGTACGCTCCCGGTGCAGCCGGAGCAAGCGTAGTCGCTGCAGTCCTCCACGACCAGAAGCGCATCATCACCTGCTCGGCTCTGCTCGAAGGCGAATACGGCGAGAAAGACCTCTGCATCGGCGTGCCCTGTCTGCTGGGCCGCAACGGTATTGAGAAAATAGTTGACCTCAACCTCAACGACGAAGAAAAAGCCCTCTTTGCCAAGAGCGCTGCTGCCGTACACCACACCAACGAGGCCCTCAAAGAAGCTCTCGCTTGATAGTACGACGCTCCAAAAAACACACATAAACGCTCACGGCGACTGCCACGCACCCGCGTACACAGGGCGCGGCAGTCGCCGCCGTTTTTCTTAAAAAAGGCCAAGAGCATAAGACGCCGCAGACATTAAGGATCTCTAAAGTCTCTAAAGTCTTTAAAGTCCTTAAGGTCTTTAAGATCCTTAAAATTTCTAAGGGCTAACCCCTTCAAAAAAAATAATTTTTTCCTAAAAAAGCACCCGAGATTATGAAGAAAATATTTGTAGCACTGACGATGTGCGCCGTCCTCGCATCCTGCGGCAATAAGCAAGACAGCAACGCAAAAAGCGACAACGACACCATCGCCGCCGAAAAAGCCGAAGCCGAAGACGTCAGCACCGAAGCCGTACAAGAAGCCGAGGACGATGACCCTCTGACACCCGAAATGACAGTCGAGCAGCCCTTACTTATCGACTTCAACGCCACCTGGTGCGGCCCGTGCCAAAAATTCAAGCCCGTATTCCACGCCGCAGCCGAGAAATACGGCGACCGTGCAGACTTTGTCAGCGTAGATGCCGACGCATGTCCCACCATCATGACCGCCTTCGGCGTCACCTCGCTTCCGACACTTATCGTCATCCTTCCCGACGGGACATCCAATACATACGTCGGTCTCAACGAGTTCATGTCCACAGAAGAGTCCTTTGACGAATACATCGAAAGCCTTCTGTAGAGTTTTCGAACAGCCATCGTGAAGTGCAACCGATAAGCCCCCGAATTATGAGCAAGATTTCCGAGCAATTCATGGCCAAACTGGCGCGTATGGGCATCACCCGGCTCAACGCCATCCAATGCGCCGTGGCCGAAGTCGATGCACACGTGCAGCGTCTGATGCTGTTGGCACCTACGGGCAGCGGCAAGACCGTGGCCTACGCCATCGCACTGCTGCGCGGTATGCGTCCGGCCGCGCCCGGTCAGGCCCCCACGGCACTGGTACTGGCGCCGTCGCGCGAATTGGCTCAGCAAATCTACGATGTGATACGCCCATTGGCCACGCCGGAATTTAAGACCGTGGTGGTATGCGGCGGTCGCTCGGCCGATTCGGAAGTGCCGTCACTGACTTCCGCCACTCCACCGGATATAGTCATAGCCACTCCCGGCCGGCTGCTGGACCATATCGCACGCGGCACCATAGTTCCGCGCCACATACGCCGCGTGGTCATAGACGAATACGACAAGCTGCTGGCACTGGGCTTCGAGCGCCAAATGGGCGACATCATGCGTCGTATAGGATCGTGCTCGGAGTTGCTGATGCTAACCTCGGCCACCGAGCCGCCGGCGCTGCCGGCATTTATCGCCGACCGCGGCACCCCCAAGATCATCCGAGCCGAGGACGATGCGACACCTTTGCGCTCCCGACTGACCATAATGGACGTCGTATCGCCCGAGCGCGACAAGTTGGATACCTTGGCCGTATTGGTGCGCGAATTGCTGGCTGAGGGACAGACAGCCATGGTATTTGTCAACCATCGCGATGCCGCCGAACGCGTCGTCTCGGGCCTGGGACGCCGCGGCGTCACCGCCGTACTGTACCACGGAGGCTTGGAGCAGCGTCAACGCGAAATAGCCGTGGCAGCTTTTGCCTCACATGCAGCCAATGTGATGGTATCCACCGATTTGGGCGCTCGCGGTCTTGACATCCCGGACGTGGGCGCCGTCATCCATTATCATTTGCCGGTAGATGAAGCAGCTTACACCCACCGCAACGGACGCACGGCACGCGCCGGCGCCGACGGTACGGCATACGTCATCCTCGGCCCTTCGGAAAATATGCCGCCCTATATCGATACGGACCATACGCACTACCCTGCCGAGCCGAACAACGCCGCCATACGCGAGCCGTACAAGCTGATGTACATTGACGGCGGACGACGACGCAAGATCTCGCGCGGCGACATACTGGGCTTTGCCGTCAAGGACGCCGGCATCCCGGGCGACAAGGTGGGGCACATCACCATAGCCCCGGACTACGCGCTGGTGGCCGTAGCCGCCGAATACGCCACAACACTATCTCAGGCCGCACGTGCCCGCCGCCTCAAAGGCCAAAAAGTACGCATCACCCCCATATAACCGCGTGATGGACAACCGCCGGAACATTAAATTACGCCTCACATTATAGCCACATCCACCAATACACTCTATGTCCGAATTCACCGTGCAATACCTCGGCTGCGGCTCAGCCACCCCGTCGCTGCGACACATGCCGTCCTGCCAGATAGTCGATTACCGCAACAGCCTGATGATGATTGACTGCGGCGAGGGAGCCCAACTGACTATGCGGCGTATGCGCATACACTTTGCACGGCTGAGGCACGTCTTTGTGTCACACCTGCACGGCGACCACTTCCTGGGCCTGCCGGGACTGTTATCCACCTTATCGCTCCAAGACAAAGGGGGCGATGTACACATACACATCTTCAAACAAGGCGAAGAATTGCTGCGCCACTTCATGCGCGTGACCACGGGCGAGCCCACATTTGACATCATTTACGACAGACTATACGATGACGCACCGCACATCATACTCGACACCAAGGCTTTGACCGTAACTTCATTTCCGCTGCATCATCGTGTGCCCTGTGTCGGTTTTCGCTTTGACGAGAAGCCCAAGCCGCGACACCTGCGCGGCGATATGGCGGCTTACCTGAATATACCCATATGCGACATCCCGGCCATCAAAGACGGCGCCGACTGGACCACGCCGGACGGACGCGTAATCGAAAATGAGCGGCTGACCCTGCCGCCATCGCCATCGTACTCGTATGCATACTGCTCGGACACAACTTATCACCGGGACACGGCAGAAGCCGTGCGCGGCGTTGATGTATTGTACCATGAGTCGACATACGCAGATGACAAGACAGACCGCGCTCGACTGCACGGACATAGCACAGCCCGGCAAGCCGCAATGGTGGCACGCGATGCAGGAGCAAAGTGCTTGGTACTGGGGCATTACTCCAAGTCTTACCTCAATGAGGACACGCTGCTGGCCGAAGCGCGCGAGATTTTTCCGAATACCATAGCAGCCACGGAAGGTATGTCCATAGACATCGAAGATATACCCCAATCACAAGACGCGCAAGTATGACCGATGAGTACTACATGAATATGGCGCTGTTTCAGGCGTATGAGGCAGCCGACCAAGGCGAGGTGCCCATAGGAGCCGTCATCGTCGGTGCCGACGGCAGCATCCTTGCCGCCGAACACAACCGTACCGAAGCGCTGCACGACGTCACGGCACATGCCGAGATGCTCGCCATAGGCGCCGCGTCCTCGGCCATAGGTGCCAAATACCTGACCGATTGCACACTATACGTCACTGTCGAGCCGTGTCCGATGTGTGCCGCCGCCATCGGATGGGCACAGATACGACGTATTGTCATCGGCACCGCCGACCCCAAACGCGGATACACTACTATGTATGCACGCTCGCCTTTTCACCCGCGAGCCGTAGTCCTGCAAGGCATCCTTGCGGACGAATGTGCCGCCGTAATTACGGACTTTTTCCACCGCCGTCGCTGACCGGATTCGGCCTGCAAGACCTTTATTGCGCATTTAGCTTCTCATTTTTTTGTTTTCGAACCCTATATCAGCGCGTCTTATCGCACCGTTACATCTCGGACAGGCTAATTTTGAAGCGCAATCCGGCAGACATCGACTCCGAAGTTCAGTCTCGGATAGCACATATCAAACGTCATCAGTCTATATCAAACATTACCAGTCAATCATTATGGAAGACAAATCACAATTTTTTAAGATTGGAGAGCCGCCCGAGCCGCCGAAGAAGTTTGCTACTACGTCACGGCTGCGATGCTACCTAAATAGGCGGGGGAGGAAGTTGACGAGGTATTTGCGCCACCTGACTTTATCACTCAAAAAA
>DLLT01000025.1 GCA_002478045.1 Porphyromonadaceae bacterium UBA7555 | reverse complement strand
TAATGTCGAATGCGCCTTACGGTAATGTCGAATGCGCCTTACGATAATGTCGAATGCGCCTTACGATAATGTGGAATGTTGAATTGGGCTAATGCCGAAGGCGTAATCGCTTTTTTGCCGTAACTCTATTATCCTTAAAGTCTTAAAAGTCCTTAATGACCTTAAAGTCCCTAAGGACCCTAAGGACCCTAAAGACCTTAAAGACCTTAAGAATCTAAGAATTCCCAAGAAACCGCTTACAACTATGCAAAACACTAATCTACAAGGAAATATAGCGGCCACGGTGGCCGCACTTATGGGTGGGTGCGACAGCCACGGCATACGCCGCAGTGCCCCGATGACGCTCAACGAGGACGTTGCTATGGCTTATATCGAGACCATAGGCCGCTACTATACACCGAGCTTCGTCATAGACGAGGAGAACCGCTGGGCCTATCTGCAAATGGCGCGATGGGTCATCGGCGACCCGGCCATGGAGGCCATCAGTGTCAACGACGGCTGCATCGAGTACATTCCGGGCGACCTGTGCAAGGGTATATACCTGTGCGGCACCACCGGCTCGGGTAAAAGCCTGATGATGCGCGTGATGCTGAAATTTGCGCGTCTATGTCCCTCGACGATATTCTTCGGCGACAAGGAGCGTCGCCTTACGTGGTCCTTTTTGAGCGCGGCCGAGGCCTGGGAGCGCGGATGTCGCGGCGGCAGCCCCATGACGGGCGAAGCCTGCGCCCCCATAGTGTGCATTCAGGACTTGGGCTGCGAGCCAGCCTCCGAGGCCGTGTACATGGGCATTCGCCGCGAACCACTGCGCCAGATTATCGAGGCGCGCGGCGACCATGACGATATGCTCACGATGGCCACCTCCAATATCAACATCTTCGGCGAGGACTTCGAGCGCCGCTACGGCGACCGCGTGGCCAGCCGTCTGCGCGGCGGCTGCAACGTCATCTACCTCGGCGGCCGCGACCGCAGAAAATAATGTCGAATGTGGAATGTCTAATAATATTGAATGTCGAATTGGGCTAACGCCGGAGGTGTGATCGCTTCTTTGATGCAGCTCATTCGGGCATCAAGGTCCTTAAAGACCTTAAAGACCTTAAGGTCCTTAGAGACCTTAAAGACCTTAGAGTCTTTAATGTCATTCCGGGATGCTCTTGCGCAGCCCAATTCCACATTATTTCGTAACTTTGCAGGCATGAAAGCAACTGACATCATAAGGCGCATCAAGCCGTGGATGCTGATTATAGCAATGTCCACGGGCGCATTGTTCCATGATTATATGGAGGCGGTGGCCTTTCTGGCGCCATATCTGATATTTACGATGCTGTTGGTGACCTTTTGCAAGGTGCCCTTTGACAATATACGCATCACTCGGCTGTCGTGGTTGCTCACTGCTATGCAGGTGCTGGGCGGCGTGGTGGTATACCTCGGCCTGCTGCCCGTCGATCGCGTTGTGGCGCAGGGTGCCTTCATCTGCGTATTCTGTCCCACGGCCACGGCGGCACCCGTCATCGTGGGTATGCTCGGGGGCAGTATTACGCGACAGGCCACCTTCTCGATAGTGTCGAATGTGGCGGCGGCGTTGTTTGTCCCGCCGCTGTTCACGGCTATGGGTACGGACGCACATATTGACTTTCTCGACACCTTTGCGACCATAGCGTGGCGCGTGATTCCGTTGATTTTGGCGCCCTTAGCCGTGGCTATGGTGCTGCGACGTATCACTCCCGGCGTGCACTCCTACCTGGGACGACATCAGGCCATATCGTTCTACATCTGGTCCGTCTCGCTGATTATCGTCGTAGGCCGCTCGGTGAGCTTCGTCATAGCCGAGCCCGCTACCGAGATTCCGCGCATGATAGCCTTGGCGCTGGTGGCGCTGGTGCTGTGTCTGATACAATTCGGAGTGGGGCGTGCCATAGGGCGGCGCTGCGGCGACCGTGTCGTCGGGGCGCAGGGTCTGGCGCAGAAAAATACCGTCTTGGCCGTTTGGATGGCCTGGACCTACTTCGACCCCTTGAGCTCGGTGGCTCCGGCGGCATATATCGCTTGGCAAAACACCATCAATTCGATACAACTGTACATGCACGGCCGTGCCGCTCGAAACGCTCGGGCATAAGGACTATAATAGCTAAAATAGTTAAGTTAACATCTAATACAGACAAGACAATGCGATTTGGACGCATCATATACACAATACTTTTCGGGGCCATGACACCGCTTGCGGCCTCGGGCATCGAAATCGGCGACAGCCTCGAAACCCGTGTCGACACCGGCACCGACGGCCAAACCAACATCTACATTCCCGAAATACACGGCGTGGCACGCGCCCGCTACGAAGTCGATACGGACAACGGCGAAGGCCGCTTTCAGGTACGTAACGCCCGCGTCAACCTCTCGGGGCGCGTGCTGCCGCGTCTGCGCTACTACCTCAATACCGACTTCTGTGACAAGGGCTCGGTCAAAGTCCTTGATGTATGGGCACGCATCAGTATAGGCTCGCGCTGGTTTGTGCAGGCCGGTCAATTCCGCATACCCTTCGGCACGGACAACTTCCTCGGCCCCGGGACATACTATTTTGCCAATCGCTCGTACCTGGCCAAATACGTCAACAACGTCCGCGCCGTCGGCGTCAAAGGCCACTACACACTGCCCTGGGGCAGCGACAATTACATCGAAGCCGGGATGTTCAACAGCGCCACCATCTCCGACCATGACGTCTGGAGCAAAGACTACGCCTACGCCGTCAAAGTCTCCCAGGCGGTCACCGATTGGCTGCGCTTAGAGACCGGCTTCGAGTCCATCGAGCCCGACCGTGTGCGTATGAACCTTTGGGGTGCTTCGGCCATCCTCACCATTGGCGGCTTGCGTGCCGAGGCCGAGTATATGCACACCATCTACACACACAATGCCCATCCGTCCTCCAACGTCTTCAATATCTTCGCCGACTGGGGCATACCCGCCCGGATAGGCTTCTTTAACCGCTGGAGCATCCAAGGCCGCTTCGATGCAGTCACCGCCCACTCCGACGGCAAGAGCATCGACGAACAGGGACGCCTGCAAACCACCATACCCTCGCAACAGCGCCTGACCATCGGCTCGGCGCTGGACTACACCTACGGCAAGGTCAACGCCCTGCTGCGCCTCAACTTCGAGAAAGTCTTTTGGGGACACGGCGGAGCGCCCGAAGACGGCCACGGCAACCGCCTTGTCGCCGAGCTTGTCGTCCAATTCTGACCCCGGTAAAGACACTGTAAGAGCCATAAGAGCTATAAGAGCTATAACAGCCATAAGAGCTATAAGAGCTATAACAGCCATAAGAGCTATGTCAGCCATAACAAGCTGCATAACAATAAAAAAGACAACGTAAGATGGACAAGATTGCACACATCCCCAAGACCTTCGTTGCCGCATGCGCTGCGGCGGCTCTGGTCGTAGGTGCATGTATGTACTTCCTGCCCGGAGCGCCGCCGGCGGCATTTGCCGGATTTGCCGGTATCACCGTGGTAGTCCTCGCAGTCTATGGCTTCGGGTGCGGCGGGGCCTCGCGCCTCGGCGCCTACATACTGCTGGGGGCCGCCACCCTCCTAAGTATAGGTATCGTCATCAATGTCAACTACTTCACCATAGTCAGCGGCGGCACCGATGCCGCCCCCGTGCTCTACAACAGCGATGCATTGCGTACATGGAACGATGCTCTGTACCGCCTGGACGCCGGAGGCAAAGCCATACCCTCCACCTACGGCATGTACGGCGGTATCATCGCCGCGGTCATGTCCATCACCGGCGTCAGCATCTCCGCCGGGCTTATGGTGAGTATGGCGGCCATCCTCGTGTCCATACTCTGCTCGGGCATCATCGCTTGGCGACTGACCGCCAACCGACGCATCGCCGCCGTGTCCATGGCCTGCGCCGCCGCCGTGTGCTACTTCCTGACCTCGGGTACGCTTCTGATCAAGGACGCCTGGGTGTGCGCATCCTTCGCCATGGTCGGCGTCGGCTTTGCATCCTCCGGTGACCGTAGTATGCTCCGCATCATTGTCCCCATATACATCGGCGCGATTATGTTGCTGCCGGTGCGTCCCAATATGCTGTTGGCTATAGCCATAGGCACCATCATATGCATCCTCCCCGCCGCTGCCGAAGCCGAAAACCGCCGCCGCGCCATTACATATACAGGGCTGTGCGCCGGATTTTGCATACTGCTGTGGGGCGTGGGCAATATCGCCCGAATCACCCCCGAAGCCGATGGAATTATCCGTATGAGTGCCTCCAACGATTGGATACGCTACGATGCTCCCAACCAGCTGGCTTATTACAACTTCATAGGCGACTATGCCACCCTCCCCGTATACTTTAAAGTGCTGATGCTGCCGGTGACCGCCGCCGTCCAATTTCTCATACCCTTTCCCTGGAACTGGGGTCGCGACATTCTCTACGGTCCCACGTCCTTATACGCCCATATCGCCTATCCGTGGTATATCTTCGGCCTTATGGCCTTCTACTACCTATTGTACGTGCGCCGCGAGTATCGTATAAGCATGACCATACCTTACTCCCGCTTGAAGAGCGTTACGCGCCTGGTGCTGTGGGCTATGCTGTGCTGGCTCATACCCTGCTATCTCTTCGGCGGCACCATCTCGCGCTACGGACTCATGGCAGTGCCCCTGGTGGCACCCGCCGTATCTATGGCAGCGCTCGGTCCCAAGCGCTCGCTACGCAGCTGGATGACATGGGCCGGACTCGCCCTGCTGGCGATCCTCGTCGCCTGTTTCGTTATGCAAACCATTCTGTATCCGCCCACCGAGTGAAATAATCCGTCCGCCCCGCACGTTATAATTATAACAGCCATAATAGCAGCCAAAACAGCCAAAACAGCTCCATCAGCCAATAATTACCTACAAACCATAACAATATGCAGATAGCCGTCATCACCATCACCCGCAATAATGTCGAAGGCCTGCGCCGCACCATAGCCTCGGTGCGCCGACAGACCAACGCGGACATACTGCATATCATCGTCGACGGCAACAGCACCGACGGCACCGCCGAGGTCCTGGACGCCGAGCGCCGTGCCTCCGCCGCTACGGTGATTACGGCACCTCCAGCCGGGGTCTACGATGCCATCAACCGCGGCATAAGTGCCGCCCTCGATGCCGGGGCGGACGTCATAGGGCTACTGCATGCCGGAGACACCTACAGTACTGACACCATTGTGGCACAGATAGCCCAAGCCTTCGGACAAGGTGCTGCCACGGAAGACGAAGACGCTGCGACAGACGGCAGTGAGGGTGCCGACACAGACGGCCGTCCCGATTTTGTCTATGGCGACCTGCATTACAGCCGCGCCGGTAGCGACAAGGTGTTGCGCTACTACGGTGCGGCTCATTTCACCCCTGCGATGCTGCGCCAAGGCTATGCGCCGGGCCATCCCACGCTGTATCTGAACCGCCGCGCCGCTTTGGCCGTAGGTCCTTACGATACGAGCTACCGCGTCGGCGGCGACTTTGAGATGTGGCTGCGGCTGTACGAGCACCCCGAGTTGCGCCCGCGATACCTGCCCTTGGATATGGTATGTATGGACACCGGAGGCCTGTCCCAGCGCTGGTACTCGCGCCTGGTCACCAATAACCGCGAACGACTGCGCTCGTTCCGCCGACACGGTATGCCTGCCTCCCATCTCAATATACTAAGACACTACACACACGTTATAAAGAGCTATATATGTCGCAAATAACTATGACCGAATACTTTGACCGTCCGGGCGACACCCCGGCGCCGCAGCCCGATAAGACGCTGCTGGCTCTGTGCCCCGGTGCCGAATTCATGGTCAAATACCTTGCCGGAGCCTTCGGCGAGCAATGGCGCGTCATCACCCGTCCGGAGGACGGTGTCAATATTGATGCAGCCGTAATGATAAGCTCAACAGACGTCTACGATGTCACCGAAGGCAGCGGATACGCCGAGGACACCACGCTGAAAGCCGATTCGCCGTTGGTGCGTGACGAGGTCATGTATGCCGACTTTTGCCGCCGCCGCGACCTGCCCTGTCTGATACTTCGTCCGGCCAATATTGTGGGCACCGGCATGACCGGACTGCCCATGCGCATGGCACGCGGCATAGCACGCGGAACGCTGATGCACATTCGCGACAACTCGGCGACACTCAGCGTCGTACACGCCCTGGACGTTGCACGCCTGAGCGTCGAGCTGCAAGAAGCCCCCGGCATATACAACCTCACCGATGGCCGCCACACCGCCGTTGACGCCCTCATCGATGCCCTGGCTCATCGCTTGGGCGACAAGAGGGTAGGGACGCTACGCCCCCGGTGGGCACGGTGGCTCTACGGACGCCGCTACTATGGCATACTGACGCGCTCCCTGACCTTCGACAGCAGCGCTGTACGTAGCGCCTTGACCGCGGCGGGCCGCTCCACCGAAATGATAGATGTCATACAAAGACTTAATACCCACCGTTATGGGCAAGACGATATCTAAAATCACTCACGCGCTGACGCGGACCGCACCTTCGCTGAAGAGCGTAGCCAAGATGCTGCTTCAGTCGCGCTGCACTCGCTCGTGGCCGCACCGCGATGCCGCATGCGGCGATGCCATAGTCGTTATGGGCAACGGCCCCTCGCTGGCGCAGACCATAGCCGAGCATGGCGACCGACTGGCAACGATGCCGACTATGGCCGTCAATTTTGCCGCCATAGCGCCCGAATTCACACGCCTGCGGCCCCGGTACTACATCATGGTTGACCCGCTGTTCTTTGCCCCCTCGGAGCAGCCCAATATGGTGCGCCTGCGCCGCGCCCTCGCCGCCGTCGATTGGAATATGACGCTGATTGTGCCCCAAGGCAAAGTCGCCGCCCTCGACCCTGCCATCACCGCTAACAAGCAAATACATCCATTGTGTATCAACGCCGTAGGCCTCGAAGGCTGGCAGTGGCTGACACATTGGGCATACACACACCGCCTGGGTATGCCGCGCCCGCGCAACGTCCTCATTCCCGCCATTATGGCAGCCGCATGGCTCGGATTTGGCACGATATACGTCGCCGGAGCCGACCACTCGTGGATGCGCACCATAGCCGTGGACGACGACAACAACGTCATTTCCGTCCAGCCCCACTTCTACAAGGACGATGCCTCGGAGCAAAAGCGCGTGGACACCACCTATCGCGGATACCGCCTACACGACATTGTGCACAGCTTTTACATCGCCTTCCGCAGCTACCACCTGCTCGCGGCCTGGGCCCACAGCCGCCACATAGACATCTTCAACATCACCCCCGGCTCATTCATTGACGCCTTCGAGCGCCGCACCCTCGACTGACCCATACCGGCCATTAAACCAATAAAAGCCATATCGGTCAAAATAGTTATAATAGCTATAATAGCTATAATAGCAAAACAACAGCCATTTACGCCTCATCTCTACCCCAAATAATACAGCGATGAAAAGACAACGAACTTCTGATAGCGCCCCATACCGCTGTCTAATCACTTTAATATCAGCATTGTTTGTCGCAACGGCGGTTTCAGCCTCCTCGACCTTCGAAAAGCCGGACTTCGCATATCCGCGCGACGTGATACGCGATGCCGATGCCGCCCTGGCCCAAGCCGTCCGCGATGGCGATGCTGCGGTGCAGCTGTTGGCTTTGATGCAAAAGACCAAAGCCGCCGAATCTATAGACGCCGATTCGCTCAAGACTTCCATAGCCGACGTCCTGCAATACGCCGCACGGCAAAAGACGCCCGATGCCAAGGCCATGTTCAACCTCTATGCCGCTCAACTTTACAACAAATACCGCGCCGACAACCGCTGGCGTATGCGCGGACGCACCCTCCCCCAAGGGCCGCGCCCGGCAGACATCGCCGAGTGGGACACCGCCGCCTTTACGGCAGTGGTGGACTCGCTGCTCGCCGAGGCATGGAAGGCCGCCGACAACACCACAATAGAGCGTTGGGCCAAGGCCGTCAAGGCCGACCGCCTTACGCGCACATACTACCCCGCGGTATGCGATTTTGTCGCCTCCAAAATTTTGGAAGGCGGACTGATGCTCTCGCCGTCGCTGTCTACTGCCGTCCGCGGACAAATCCTTGCCAAGCACCCCGAAGGCTCGGCCCCGTGGATGATGTGGACGGCCAAACTTGCGGCCCAATTCGCGCCCGGCGATAACGCCAAAGCCACACTCGACCTTTGGGCGCGGTACAAGGCCAATCCCAACAGCGAAATCATTGCCTACACCATACTGACCACTCCGCTGAACTTAAACAAAAAACTCGGAGACAAAGCATACCTGGCCACCCTCCGAGACCTGGCCCAAGACACTCGCGGCACGTGGGTCGAGCCTTACGCCCTCAACGCCATTGCCGATTTCACCAAGCCGAGCATCTCGATACATCCTGTCGGGGAAGTCGGCATAGCCGGACAAGATATCATCCTGAAATACACCGTCCGCAATGTCAAAACCGCCGAGTTGCGTATATACACTGATATGGATTATACAATCAATCGCGGCCTTCGTCAAATCAAGTCCAAAGCCCCGATGAAACTACCCGTCAAGACGCTGACACTCAATCTCAACGCCACCGACCCCACGGTAGATGTCACAGACAGCGTGGCCGTGCAATTGCCCATAGGCGAGTACGCCTTCACCATTGCCATTGAAGACAAAGAAGTCGACAATTACGGTTTCTTTAAGGTTATAGGGTATATGCCCGTTGTCACTACCAATGACACAGGGACATTCGTCACTATGCTCGAAGCCACCACGGGCAAACCTGTCCAAGGACTCGAAGTACTCATAGATACCGGCAACAAAAAGAAGCGTTACACCTCGCCGGGCCGCACCGACGCCGGCGGAACGGTAAAAATGCCTCGTTCCGTAAACGGGACAATTTGCTACCGAACATCCACAGGCATAGTAGATTGCAACAAAAGAGTATACGTACGCCCCGAACGCCGTTACAGCGAAAGCCCCCAAACCCTGACCGTCTCCACCGACCTGTCCACCTATCGTCCCGGTCAGCAGGTGCGCTGGATTGCGGTTTTGGCCGATACGGTAAAGGCATTGCCCGGCGTCAAACTGGACATTGAACTTCATTCCAACGAAAAGACCCTGGCCGAGGACAAGGCCGTCACCGATGCCTACGGTCGCGCCACGGGCACTTTCACCATCCCCGAGGACACGCGCATGGGTACGCATCGCATTTACGTCCGTAGCGACAACGCCTCGGACGTTGCGCCTTTCACCGTCGGCGACTTCAGCCTTCCGCAGGCGCGCCTCGATTCGCTGGTCGCCATACCGAACCATGCATCCAATTCGGCCGTAATACGCGGCCTGGCTTCCACCTATGCCGGCTTGCCCATAGCCGGTGCCACCGTGACATTCAAGGATGACGATGACGACGAGCTATGCGACACCGTGACCACCGGCGCCGACGGACGCTTCGAGCTGCATCTGGACAGCATTAAAGGCTCAGACAAGTCGTTTGCTGAGTATTTTGAGAATTCATTCACCTACGAGCGCCGTGTTAACGGAACTATTACGTTGACCACGCCTATGGGTACAACCATCAGCGAGAACTTCGACTTTGACGCCATATTCCCCAATAAGATTACGGTTGATGTCCTGCAAAACGGCAAGTTCGCTCAAAGTCTCGACGCCTCGCAGCCCGTGATATTAAAAGTAGGAATGACTGCCCCGGATAAGACCGAAATCAAGGACGTTTCCATCGTCTGGGCCATAAAGATTGAGTCACACGTTAAGGGAGACAGCATCGTGCGACAAGGCACCGCTACCGTCGGCGAATTTGCTCCGGACATCTCCGGCATAGCCCCCGGCGAGTACCTCTTGGAAGTATGCCCGCAGGATTCCACCGCCGTCAAGGCCAAAAGAACAATACCCATCTACGACACCAAAGTCAACGTCACGCCCGACGGCGAGATTATTTGGACACCCGATTCTCGCCTTGGTGATGGCATCCTGACATTATGCGTAAACGGCAATAAGGACATCCACATAATCTTTGCCGCCGAAAACGGCACACCCGTCATCCGTCGCTTCAAGGGTGGATGGCATCGCGTCAACCTTTACGAAATCTTTGGTGACAATGTTTCGGGGAGGGTAGTCGCAACGGGTATACGCAACGGAGAATATCGTAATACGTATTTTGAGATTGACGCCAAGCCCGAGAAGCCGCAGATGCGTGTCATCACCGAGACCTTCCGCGATCGTGTCACCGCCGGAGCCCGTGAGCAATGGCGCCTGCGCACGGTTGATGCCGACGGACGCGGCGTTTCCGCCGCTCTGGCGCTGAATATGTACGACACGCGCATCTTGACGTTCTATTCGATGAGCACGTTAAGGCCGGCTTTGGCCGACACTGGGCGCAGGCGCGGTCTGCGCTTAGAGATGCCACATTATCGTGGCTTCGGATTCGGTGCTTCCATTGACCCTGAATTATTGGACGTTCTCACGCTTGATTTGCCCGAATGGATATACGGCGAATCTCGGTTATTTATTCGCGGTTACGGCAGAATGTACAAGGCCAATAGTCGAGCCAACAACTCCGAAGTGGAAGAATGTTGTGATATGGCTACGGCGGAAGGGGACACGTCTAAGTTGTCAGGGGAAGTGTCCGGAGTACAATCCGCATACGCCGCAATCACGCCGGGTATAGGTGAAGGCCCGGTTTTGAATGAACTTGTTATAATAAGATCAGACTCCGATAAAAGTGTCTTGTCGCAAGTCGAGTTCCGTAAGGACGACGTCTTGAATGCCCTGTGGCTGCCGACCCTGACGACAGACCGCGATGGATACGCCGATGTGAAGGTGGACATCCCGGCCACGCCCTCGACATGGCATTTCACGGCCACGGCATGGACCAAGGATATGCGCACCGCTTCGCTCAAGCAGACCGTCACCTCCGTCAAGCCGGTGATAGTCAAGGCTGTCGTGCCGCAATTCATCCGCCGCGGCGACAGTGCCGAACTCCTCACCAATATCACCAACAACACCGATGCGCCCACGCGCATCACTGCCGTGGCCGAAGTCTTTGACGTCAAAAGTGACTCTGTACTGGCCTCCAAGTCCTACACCCTGGATTTGGCCCCCGGCGCTTCGGGTATAGTCTCTATGGATATCGAAGAGCGTCTGACGCTCGCCGATGCCGACAGTCTGGGCTTCCGTGTACGCGCGGCCAATGACGTCTGTGGCGACGGTGAGCAATACGCCTTACCGTTGCTGGCTTCGAGCGCACGCGTCACCGACAGCCGCAACTTCTACCTCGGTGCCGCCGACAGCATCCTCTCGCTCGACCTCCCCGCCATCGAAGGTACGGACGCCGTACGCTCGCTACACTTCACCGCCAATCCCATGTGGAGTGTCGTCGAAGCTCTGCCTTCCATCACCGAAATACCGGCATCCACGGCCACCTGCGCCGCCAACGCCTATTTCGGCTCCGTCATCGCCCTGAGCCTGGCCAAGGCTCATCCCGAGCTGCAAATCCCCGTGGACGTCAAGCAAGCACAAGCCATACGTCGCCAAGCCGTCAAGATCCTCTCCGACCTCCAACGCCATGACGGCGGCCTCTCGTGGGGCAAATGGTGCAGCGAGTCATCGCTCTGGGCCACAATCTTCGTCCTGGACCGCGTAGCCACATTGCGTATGGCCGGGTACGACACCGCAGACATCGATGCCCTGTGCACCGAAGCGCTCCGCTATGCGGACGAACGTGTCGAGGCGCCGGACTACACCTACGCCGCACTGCGCCCCGCTTGGGACACCCCCGCACCGAGCCTCCACGGCCGTCAGGTCATTGACAAAACCGTACAGCATATCATCAAGAATTGGAAGAAATTCTCGGTACACGACAAAGCCGTAGCCGCACTCGTGCTCCATTACAACGCCAACCGCGCTATGGCTCGCACCATCATCGGCTCGCTTGACCAGTTCGGCACTCATCGCCCCGGCAAGGGTATGGAATTCCGCAACGTCCGCGACCTGCTCACCTACGGCAACCTCCTCGAAGCCTACGGCGCCGTCACCGGGCAGTCTTCGCAGACCGATGCCATACGCGAGTACCTCATCGTACGCCGTCAAGGCACCGATTGGGGCAATAGCGCACTGACTGCCTACACCGTAGACGCCTTCATCAATAGCGGCACTTCCTGGGCCTCCAATCCCGTGGCACCTTACGTCACCTTCGGCGACCGTCCCGTAGCAATATCCGATATGGATGGACGCAAAGGCGTCATTGACGCCGCCATCGCCGACACCGGCGCGGGAACACTGACGCTGGACAAGCACTCGGATGTCCCGGCCTACGGCGCCGTCACGGACGTGTACACTGCCGAAGCATCCAAGATTGACGCCTTCACCGACGGCGAAGTGTCCATAGACAAGATGCTCACCGTCACAGCCGCGGACGGCAAGACCTACGCCATCGGGGAGGACACCGCCGTCCCCGTAGGCTCGACCGTCACCGTACGCCTGACCATCAAGGCCGACCGCCCGTTCAGCACCATCACCATCAGTGACGAGCGTCCCGCAGGCCTTATCCCGCAAGAGCAAGTGTCGCAATACGTGTGGAACTACGCCCTGGGCGCCTATCGCGAAAGTCGCCCCGACCGCACCAATTTCTACATATATTATATGCCCAAAGGCGTGTACGTCTACGAGTACACGCTATATGCCACCGTCGCCGGCACTTACACCTCGGGAATAGCCACCGTCACCTGCGACCAAGCCCCCGACCTGACCGCCCACAGCTCCGGCTCGCGTCTCACCATCACCAAGTAATGTGGAATGTCGAATGTGGAATAGGGCTGCGCCTATCCGCAATGACGAGATTTCCGCACTTCTGCTGTGACCGCACTTCTGCTGTGACGGGATTTCCGCTGATGACGGGACTTCCTCAGTGACGAGCTATCACCGATGACGCAAGTCATCCTTATATGATACAGGCAGGGCGGACGCCAAAGATAAAGGCGTCCGCCTTGCCTATGTCTTATTGTATGATCTTAAGAATCTTAAGGACCCTAATGTCCATAAAGACCCTAAAGAGCACTAAAAGACTTGCTCGTATGTGTACTTCACTTCTTTTCCGGTCAGGGCATTGACGTAGTCTATGAACTTTTCGCCGGAGGTGACGTAATCGGGCATGGTCAGGCCCATTCGGTCTATTTCAGGCTGCTTGTCTTGAATGATTTTGTCCATCTCTTCGGCTTTATTATAACAATAGACGTTTTTATATACTTCAATCAATCGGTCTACGAGGTCGGTCAGTACAACCTTCTGTGCTTTGTCCTTTTCACCTACAAGTATCAGGTATTCCGGCGTACATTTGTTGTAGGTCAATTGCTCTTTTATCTGCTTGACATTTGTGGTCATTTTCCACCAACGCGCCAGTATCACTACGGACAATATGATGTAAGCAATCATCACGATTAGAGTGAAAATTGCAAATCCGGACATTTCATCATCTCGACTACTGTAATAGTAATAGTAATCGCCGTAATAAGCGAAGGCCGGCGCCGCGCATAGGAGGGCGCAGACGGCTACTACGAATTTTTTCATGTGGTTGTGTATTATAGGTTCAATATTTGATGGTTTGGGATTTAGCGTAAGGCGCGAGGGTTGCGCTTGATTTTGACGGTGACGCGGAGCTGCTGTTCGGGATGTGCCTCGGGATCTATTCGGCAGATGCGGCACTCGAAGATGTCGCCCCAGCCCATATCGAAGAAGGCGGCCAACTGCGTATTGTGACAGCGCGGCACGTAGCCTATCAGGTATTCTTCGCAGTCGTCATCGTTTTCGGGATAATCGTTATACATTATCGAGTTGTCGTGATGTACAAGACATTCCATATCTTCTTGCGGCTCATCGCGATAGACGATGGCGATGGCTTCGGGGTCATAGCGGTTGTCCGGTTCGCGCACCAGCTGAAGTTCGGTCCCTATTTTCAGTTTATCCCACACTTCGTCTGCATCGTGATACATACGGCCGGCCACGTGGCAGTCTAAGTAATAGAGTTTCTTTTTTTCCATGACGTATAATTTTTTCTTTTGTTTGACGGTACAAAATTACCGCCACATTGAACCAAAATGTGGTACAATCAAAAAAACTCGGAAAAAATTACGTCTGATAGCGCGTGATGCTACCTGTCGGCGCCAGATAATCCGTGTTTGCTCGCTTACTCTGCCTTGTCGAGACCCCGGGGATGCGTCTCGTCGCGAGTGTCAGTCGGCTTTGTCGTGCACGGCGGCCAGGTGTCGAGCCTTGATGTCCTCGGCAAGTGATTGCGGTGTAAGTACTTGTAGCCATTCGCCTTGCGAAAGCAGGTAGGCCTTGAAGTCGGAGGTGGGGCGCAGCCGTATTTCGTAGTCGGTATAGTCATCGCCGCTGCCCACGACTGTCTGCGTCGGGTGTATGGGGAGGTCGCGCACGTAGTAACGTTCTTTGCCATAGGCACGTATGGTCACGCGTTCCATAGGTATGGCCGGGTCATAGTATATGCCGTAAAAGTCCTTGAAGAACGCCGTGGCACTGAAATCACGGGGCATGGCAAAGGTCTTGGGCAGGATTTCGAGGCGGCAGATGCGGTCAAAGGACAGTATGCGGAAGTCGTCTTTGAGCGGAAAGCGCACAAGCACATACCACCGACGGTTGTACAGCTTGACACAATACGGCTCGACTTCGTAATGCAAGATATCCTCTGACTGGTATTTGTGATAATCGATGCCAATCGTATGCGATGTTTTCATGGCTTCGATGGCGCGTCTCAGCGCCTCACCCTCCGACGGCACCGGTTCGAGAAGTATACGGTCGTGTACCGTCCGATTTTCGGCTATGATATTGTTCAGCGACAGGGTATTAGCCATCCAACTCAGTGCCGAATGACGATCCAAGTCACCGATGTCGGCGATGCTGTAGCGGCAGCCGTTGGAGCGGTCGCAGACGATGCGGATGCCGAAGACTTCCTCAATTTCGTCGCGGTGGCGGTTGAAGGACGTGCGAGCCAGCGGATTGCCCTCGGATACAGACGAGTAATCCCAGCGGTCGCAGATCTCGTCAAAGGTGATAGGGCCGAAGCGGTATATCGTTTCGACAAGCCATACGTAGGTCTTGAAAAGCTGGCGATGTCGCATAAGCTATTTCTTTTTAATGAATTTAAGGTCTTTATGGACTTTAGTGACTTTAAGGATTTTAGTGACTTTGGGGACTTCTTAGGTGGAACTGCTATGATTGGTCTTGGCGGAGTAAGGCATCGACACGGACTATGAAGTCCTCGTCGGAGATGTCCCAGGGTATGGGATGGAGAGTGAAGCCGCGGCGCTCCATACCTCTGAACCACGTCATTTGGCGCTTGGCAAATTGGTGTATGGCCGTCTCGAGGGCTTGTACCATCTCGTCATACTTCAAATGCCCGGTGAGGTAGAGCGTCAAGTATCTGTATTCAAGGCCGTAGGCCAGCAGTGTCTCGGGGTCTACGCCTCGGTCGAGTAGGGCGCGTACTTCCTCGACCATGCCTTGGTCAAGGCGCGTGCGCAGTCGCTCGGAGATGCGATGACGACGGCTATCGCGGTCGATGTCCATCAGGATTATCAGCGCCTTGGGGCGTCGCGCCGGGTCGATACGTGTGGTCTGTGCCGCTTCGGGATGCTCGAGGTAATAGGTCTCGATTTCGATGGCGCGTATGGCGCGAGCCACGGTGTCCACATCGGTGGTGTTGTGCATGGTTTTCATCGAGGCCAGACGCTCGGTCAGTTGGGCGAGCGTGAAGCCGCGAAGACTGTTGCGCAGCGCCTCATTGACAGGCACTTCGGGCAGTCGCAGGCCGCTGAGTACCGCCTCGAGGTACATACCCGTGCCGCCGCACAGTATGGCATTGCGGCCGCGGCGCCGGATGTCGGCGTAGGCTGCGTCGTAGTCTTGCAGATAGCGGTAGAGATTGTATTTTTCGCCCGCATCGGCGATGTCTATCAGGTGATAGGGCGTATCACCGTATTCGTCAAGGTCTTTGCCCGTGCCGATGTCCATATCGCGGTACACCTGACGCGAATCGGCGCTGATAATCTCGGCATCGAAGTGCCGCGCAAGTGCCACGGCACGCCGCGTCTTGCCGCACGCCGTCGGACCGGTAATACAGAGATAATGTGGAATGTGGAATGTAGAATGTAGAATGGGGGCTGCGCCTACTTTCCTTTCTTCCGACCCCGAGGGCTTTGAAATATGGGGACTATGGGAGCTATGTAGATTATTGGGACAGTGGGGATTATGGGTGTTATCCATCTTCTCCATGGTTTTCATTTTTCCCATTTCTTCCATTTCTCCCATTTTTTTTAGAGGTCTTATAGCTCGTGGTGGGATTACTTGAATTGGCGTTGGAGGTAGCGCAGCATATTGGCGTAGACGACGGCGCGGCTGTTGCAGCCGTTGATGCTGTGATTCATGTTCGGGAAAATCATCATATCGCACAGAATGCCGAGGCTCTGGAGGCGCGAGACATACTCGTATGTGTTGGCCGGATGGACGTTGTCGTCGGCGGTGCCGCACATTATCAGCAGCGGACATTTGAGGTTGGCGGCGTGTTTGATGGGGGCGCTGCTGTTGTAACCCGCATCGTTTTGTTGCGGCGTCTGCATAAAGCGTTCGCCGTAAATAGTGTCATAGTATCGCCAGTCCGTCACCGGAGCTATGGAGACGCAGGCGGCGTAGGGTGCATCCGGCGCCGAGGCGGCCATGAGGGCTTCAAATCCGCCGTAGCTCCATCCGTAGATGGCTATGCGCTTGGGGTCGGCCCACGGCATGGTGGCTATATGTCGTGCGGCGGCCACCTGATCGATGGTCTCGTAGTGTCCGAGGTTGCGGTACACGCAGTGCATAAACTTGTTGCCGCGAGCGGCGGTGCCGCGTCCGTCGACGCATACTGTGATAATGCCTTTTTGTGCAAAGTAGTACATCCAGTCCATTTCCCAGCGGTTGAGCACCAATTGCGACCCGGGACCCGAGTACTGGTACATCACCACCGGATAGCGGCGCGAGGCTTCGAGTGTACTCGGGCGCACGACATATCCGTTGAGCATATTTCCATCGGCGGGTACTTGTATCCATTCCTTGGTGACGCCCATATCGGCGTAAGTGGCGCGGTACTCGCTGTTGTCCAGGAGTGTGCGCAGCGACTTGCCCGCGGCGGTGCACATGGTGTACAGCGGGGCGGTGTCCTTGTCGGAGAAGCTGTATACCGCGTATCGACATCCGGGCGACATTTCTGCATCGGCGGTGCCGTGTCCATCGGCACCGCTTCCGGGAACGTCCACGCGCGTGATTTTGCCCTTGGCATCGCGGCGCAGCACGCTTCGGTCTATGGGTGAGGGTGTTGCGGCTTGGAAATACCGGTTGCCGGCGGCATCGATGCCGTAGTATTCGGTGACGTCATAGTCCGTGGAGACAAGGCGCGAGATCAGCGCTCCGGCGTACGAGTATTTGTAGAGCTGCATACGGTCATCATTGCGGGCACTCATAATAACCATACCGTCGGCCTCATAGGCGATACTTTGGTAGGTCTCGGGCGCTATCCATGCCTGCGACTCCTCGGTGTAGATGCTGCGTGCAACCGTGCTCAGGGGATTGATGGCGTAGAGTGTCATCTTGCTTTGATTGCGGTCCAAGGCTACGGCCATCAGCGACCCGGTGGGCGCAAAGCGTATGCGCGGAATATACTCGATATTGGCATCGGGCAGGGGCAAATCCTTGGTCTTGCGCTCGTCCACTTGATAGCTGTGGATGCTGACGCGCGAATTGGGCTGACCTGCCACGGGATACTTGTAGCTCATCGAACCGGGGTAGAGTGCATATTGATCCTTGGCGGAGCATACGCCCTGATACTGCGGCAGGCTGTACATGGGTACGGCGCTCTCGTCGTAGCGTATGTAGCACAAGACATTGTCGTCCGGCGACCACGCCAGCGAATTGGAGGTGTCGAATTCCTCCTCGTACACCCAATCGGGTGCGCCGTTGATTATCTTATTGGCGGCGCCGTCCTCGGTGACGGCTACTTCCGAGCCGTAGTCCAATTTCTTGATATAGATGTTGTTTTCGCTTACGAAGGCTACCATACGGCCGTTGGGCGAGAACGATGCGGTGCGCACTTTGGGGTGTGCCGTGCTCAGTGGTTTGAGCAGGCGCGTACGCACCTCGTAGACGTAATATGTGGCATCGAAGCTGCGGCGATAGACCTTACGGCTGTCGCGCCATACCAGTATCTTGGAGCCGTCGTCGCTGAGCTTGAAGCCGTCGATGTCCGTCAGCGTGGTCTCGCGCGTATGGCCCAAGTCGAGCAGCGTCGAGGTCTTTTGACCGGAGCGAATGTTGTAGACGTCGATGGTGCGCCCATCATCGCTGAGCGTACAATAAGACTCGCTGTCAGGCATATAGGTGAAATTGGAGGGTGTGGCGGCACGATTGGCCGGGTAGACGTACGCCTCGAGACCGGCTACATCGGCACTGGCCATCACGGGAGCGGCGTATGATGCCGATGCCATAGCGCTGAGCGCCAGAGATATAAGTGTAGTGTATAATTTCATAATAATGTGGGATGTGGAGTTATGGGAACAATGGGAGCAATGGGGATAATCAGACCAATGGAGGCGCTTGTGCGAATGTGAAGTTCCCCTTTGAAGATTTTGAGTGCTTTATACTTTAGGCGCTTCCTTGCTCCTCAGAATAGCTTCATTTGGGGGTCGTCGTCAATTTTGGGCTTGGTGCGCTCGGCGTTGCGTTGCCGACTCTTTGAGGTAGAATCCTGACGCACAACCCAATCGGTGTCGCCGAGTATGTCGTCTATGGAGGGGGCGTTCTGCGGTGCGGTAGACTTGGCCGGTTTGGACGATACCGGGCGTGGCGTCTTGTTCTTGGGCATGGTTTCGTCTGAGGGTAAAGTTGTTTCGGCGGTCTTGGCCGCAGGTTTAGGCGCAGCCTTGTCCGCTGAGTTTTTGCGGCGCTCGTCCTCGAGTTGGCTTTTGAGCGAGGCTATGGTTTCCTCGTTGCGCTTCTTTTGCTGCTCGTAGTGGTCAAGGCGGTCCTGTATTTCTTTGAGCTGGCGCTGGATTTCGGGGTCGTCCATTGGGTTGTCTTCCTCGATTTGACGCTGCAATACTCTGATGGTACTTTGGGCTTCGGCATTTTTGCGTTGCTCGGCCTGCACTTGCCCCCGCAATTCTTCGATTTGCTTGCGGGCTTCCTCGGCTCGGGCGTTGAGGGCATCGACAGCCGACTTATCGTTGTTCTTTGCTGTCGTGGCTTCTTCCAGGTCTATTTGCAATTCCAATATTCGGTCGTTGAGTTTGTTGACTTCCTCTTGGATCTGCTGCCGTACCAGCTCTGTTTCTTGTGCCTGCTTGCGTGCATCCTCGGCTTGCTTGCGGTAGTCTTCGGCTTGCTTATGTGCGTCCTCGACTTGCTTACAGGCTTCGGCGACTTGGGCGTTGAGGCCCTCGAGGGCCGACTTGTCGTTGGTCTTTGCCGTCGAGGCGTCTTCCAGGTCTATTTGCAACTCCACTATTCGGTCGTTGAGCTTATTGACTTCCTCTTGGATCTGCTGTCGTGCCTGTTCGGCCTCTTGGGCCTGTTTGCGTGCATCCTCGGCTTGCTGCCGTGCCTCGGCAACTTGGGCGTTGAGGCTCTCGATGACGGCCGAATCGGCGGTCTCCGTGGCGGCATTGCCGCGTTTGGCAATCATTTGTTCGATTTGCTCGTGCAGTTCGGTATTCTCTTTTTCGTAGACGGCGGCGACTTTCAGTTTATTAATCATGGACTGACGCTCGAGTTCGAATTGCTCTTTCTCGGCTTCGAGACGAGCCACGGTGCTTTCGAGGTCGTGGACACGTTCGCTCAGGGCGCGGCGTTGGCGGTCGCTGCTCATCTGTTTTTGCGAAATCTCGGTGCGCTTGTCCTCAATTTCGCGAGCACGCTGTTCGAGGTTTTTTACCGAGGTCTGTAAGGCGTCGTTGTCTTTGCGCCATCGGGCTTCGGCCTCGCGTGCGGCTTGGTCTTTGAGCGAGGCGATATACGCCTTGAGCCCATCGTCAAGGCTCTTGTAGAGGTACTTACGCTGTGCTTCGGGATCTACGGACTGTTTCAGAAAGTCCGGGAGCGACCGGTTGAAGACCTCGAGTACACGGTCAAAAATGGCGGCGGCTCGGTCGGAGTCGTCTGTGATCGGCGGTGTCGGAGTGGTCGACGGCTTGGGTTTGTCGGCGGCGCCTAAGGGCGGCTTCGGGGCGGCTTCGGGGCGGATGTGCCGGTACATTCCGGAGGGGATGTCATCGCGGATGATGGCATCATCGATGTCGTCCTCGCCATCGCTGAAGCCCAGGGCTCGGCGTATTTTGTCAAAGAATGGCATATCGTGTCTTTGTCGTGTGGTTATATATTGGGGGTAGTCGTATCGTTCGGTGTATCAGACGGTTTGAGTACCACTCCGATGCCGTGCCGTCCATCGATGCCTATGGGCATGGGCGCACTCAGGCGCACCACGCGCACATGGGCGCTCTCGTACTCGGCGTCTTGGGCGTCCAGGTAATCGGTATCGTAGATGCCGTCACCGCTGTAGGGGTTTATGGTGAAATAGCCCACGCCGAAGGACGTGAGATTTTGGAAGAAATGGGTGCCTTGGCTGGGCTCTATGCGGTAGTCGCCAAGTGATGCCTCGGCGATGAGCCGTGCGGCCGAAATCTCGGGCCACTTGACGGGTATGCCCAGTGCCGGATCGGAAGTGCCCCAGCGTCCCGGGCCTATGAGGATGTAGTTGCGGTCTTGGCGGACAAATTCGGCGTTTATTTGCGCGATTTCGGCGGCGATGTCGCGCGTGACGGCGCTGTCAAAGGCCGATGGTCGCACGTATACCACCGTGTCTATGGCGTCTATGGCGCCGTGTCCCAGTGCTGTATTGCTGCGCAGTATTACGCGGTCATCGGGGGCACTGAGTACCGTATCTTCCACCATATCTTTGCGGTCGATGATGGGACGGATTTGCAGCCAGTAGATATGCCCTTTATCGCCGGTGGCGCGACGTGACGCATCGTTGATGACGCCCGCAAATTCGATTTCGACGGGACGCCCCATAGCTTCCTGCCCGTGTGTAAGCATAAAGTCAACGGCCGGCGCCAGCGGAAAAGCTTTGTCGCGCAGGATGTTGGCAAAAGTCACCACGCGGCGTCCGCGCCCGAGGTTATTGTCTACGAGTATATCGTTGTCGGCATCGTAGGTGGACACCATCAGGTCCAGGGCGCCGTCCCCGGCATAGTCGCTGATGTTGCGCCGTACAAGGTTGAAGCTGTCGTCCACCTCGAGGCCCGAAGAGATGTCGCGGCCCAGGGCGTAAAAGTAGCGCTGGGTGTCGCGCAAGGCCAGCTCAATGGTAGAGGTCTGCAGCACCTTGTCCGGGTGACGAGGCGAGAAGCGCAGCGATGCGCCACCATCGACGATGTATTTGCCCAGACCTACTGCCACTTGCGCCACGCCGTCCTCGGCTCGCTCATCGCCTACAGGATAGTAGTTGAGCGACCGCCCAACGCCCGCAAAGGATGGGAAGTACAGGTAGCCGTGGCTCTCGCCCACGACTTCCTGGATGATGATAGCCATCTTTTCCTGGTCGATGACGTTGCGCGTAGCGTTCATATATGCCTTGGAATCGGCATAGAATACCGAGGCATACACACCCTTGATGGCGTCCGAAAGCAACTTGAGCATCCGATACGGGTCTTTGACGTGTGGAATCATATAGGTGGCGTAGATGCCTGCAAACGGCTGATAATGCGAGTCTTCGAGCAACGACGAACTGCGCACCGCCAGCGGACGGTCTACCACCTCGAACAAAGCGAAGAAGTCCTCGATCAACCGCACCGGAAGTTTGGCCTCCAGAAACGCTTCAAGGATTTCGCGGTCGGAGGCATTGCTCAGTGCCAGTTGGTAGAGGTTGTTCTCGGCCATAAACTCATCAAAGATGTCCGTACACAGCACCACCGTGCGCGGTATGCTTATGGATACTCCGCCAAAGTGGTCGCACACGGGATTTTTCTTGATGATGGAGTCTACGAAGGCCAGACCGCGACCTTTGCCGCCGAGAGACCCCTGACCGATACGCGCAAAGTTGGAGTAATGGTCAAAGCGGTCTTTCTGGAACACGGCAACAACGCCGCGGTTCTTCATCTTGCGGTACTTGACGATGAGGTCGAAGATGAGTTGGCGCACCGCGTCGGCCTCATCGAGACTGCAAAAACGATGCATCTTCATCACTTCGGCTATGGGGAACATCGCGCGCGAGTACAGCCATCGCGAAATATCGTTGGACGATGCGTGGTAGTACAGCGACTTGGCCGGAATCTCAAAGACGTGCTTCTGAAGGTCCTTGAGCGTGGACAACCGCATAATCTCTTTGCCCGTATCGGGGTCCTTGATGACAAAATCACCGAAGCCGAAGTTGCCCATGATGGCATCGCCCAAGTCCACAGGCAATTTCTTGGAATTCTTATCGATAAACACCGCGCCCAGGGCCTCGGCCTCGGCGGCGTTGGAGCTCTCGGAGGATTCGATGATGATGGGCAGATGCGGGTCGCAGCGGCGCAGCCATTGCGACAATTTTATTCCGGCCAGACTATCCTTGACCCCTTCGTGTCGGAAGGATACATCGCTGATGACGCCCAGCGTATGTCCGCCGTACTTCTCGTACAGGGCCACGGCTTCCTCGTAGTCGCGCGCCAGCATCACCTTGGGACGCCCGCGCATACGCAGCATCTGCTCGTGCTCGTTGAGCGCCTCGGTGGCAAAGGCCATAGACTGCTTCAACAGAAATTTGTAGATATGCGGCAGCACCGATGAGTAGAAACGTATCGAGTCCTCCACCAGCAATATCATCTGTACACCCACATCATTGATGTCGTGCTCGGCGTTCATTTTGTCTTCCAGTAACTTAATGATTGCCAGCAGCAAATCCATATTGCCCAGCCACGAGAATACGTAGTCTATGCCGGACATATCCTCGTGCTCGAGACGCCGCGAAACCTCACGCGAGAAGGGCGTCAGTATCACTATCGGCGTATCCGGGAAGCTGCGTTTGAGCCCGCGCGCTCCCTCAAAAAAGGTGCTGATATCCACCCCCGGCATGGCCACCACCAAGTCATAATGCTTGTTGCGCAGCTCGCTCAGGGCCGCATCGAAATCGGACACACGCGTCACGCGCGGCGGCGACGACAAATTCAGCGCCACGTACTCGAAGTACAGCTGCTCCTCGACACGCCCGTCTTCCTCCATCATGAAGGCGTCATAGGGCGAGGCTACAAGCAGGACGTTGAATATCCGGCACTGCATAAGGTCTTGAAATGCAGTGTCTTTAAGGTATAGTTGACTGAGCGCGTCCTCGTTCATTCCCTAAAATCGGTGAGTTGTTCGGCAAAAGCGCTTATCAAAACAAGCATGCTCGGGCGACAACCGGACGCACGCAGATAGCCGCTTTTGATGATGCGAAGTTAATAATTTTTTTTGGAAAAACCGCGCTGATATGCTCATTATAAGCAGTTTTTCCGTCGCGTTTCCACGGCTTTTTCTGTAATATTCGAATACAGACGCAGACGAGGGTGTGTCGTAATGGGAATTATTACGGTGGCCAATCGCCTTTTTTTGTCTTTGGGTGAGACTTGGCGTGTATCGTAGTGTATTGTGCTACAATTCAATAGCCGAGACTACTCGGCATCGAGGGCGGCTGTGTCAAGGGCGGCGCGTACGGAGTTGATGTAGATGTCGGCGCTGTGTTTGTATCCGCGGCTGCGCAGTGCATATTCCTTGGCGCGAATATCGATGAGTATGCCTTCGCACTCGCGGGCATCCGGCGCTGACATAACGCGCTGTGCATCACGCCGAGCGACGTCCTCGATAGGGGCGATGTTCTCGGGCGTGGGTGCGGTGCGGCCGTTGTCGGAGCATGCGCCCAGACTCATGGCAATGACCGCTATGGCTGCCGTGTGTCTAAAGTGTATCGTCACGATGCGGCCGATACCCAATATGCTCGCGGTGCCTTTGGCGCCGCGCGTTGTTGTTTTGTGAGATATATCTGATATACTTAATTTGTGTTGTGTCATAGTGCGTATTTTTTTGCTGAGGATGATGCTGCTATGTCGAAATTGTAAGCCGTGTCATAATAGAACCATTGCCAGTCGGGCGCAACCTTGCGCATCGGCCATAGCGTTGTGGTGGTGCTCAAAGGGTATGCCCAGGTATTGGCACAGGCAGGGAAGTGTCTTGGACGGACACATGGCCTTGGGAATGGCTCGACGGGCTGCCCGGAGCGTGCACAGAAATTCCTGCTCGGGCGGGTCAAGCTGATACACACGGCAGGCGGCATCGATGCACTTGTGGTCGAAGGCGGCGTTGTGCGCCACCAGGGGCAGGCCCTCGGTCCAAGCATATATGCGTCGCCATACGACGGCAAAATTGGGAGCGTCCTGCGTGTCGGTCTTGGTGATGCCGTGTACGGCGGTGCAAAAGCGCGAGTAGTACTCCGGCTCGGGACATATCAGGGTATAGAAGCTGTCGACGATGACACCATCGCGCACCTTGACCGCCCCTATGGCGCAGATGCTTGACGGCTCACGGTTGGCGGTTTCTACATCAAGGGCTACGAAGTCGTTCATTGCTTCGGATCAATATTTGAGTAGTATCGGCGGATGTCGCGTGCAATATCCTCCATAAGCCATCTCGGGGTGGAGGTGGCACCGCAGATGCCTATGGATGAGGCGCCGGCGGTCATCTCGGGACGTACATCCCTGCTTTCGGCTACCAGATAGCTGCGCTCGTTGGCTTCGCGGCAGTGTCTGTAGAGCACGCGGCCGTTGCTGCTCTTGGCTCCGGCCACAAATATGATGACATCGTGGGCGCGTGCAAAGTCGCGCAGATGCTCGCCGCGGTGCGCCACCTGCCGGCAGATGGTGTCGGCATAAGTGAAACGTGCGCCCGGAAGCATACGTCGCTGTATCTCGCCGATGATGGCGGTGAAGCCCTCGAGGGACTTGGTGGTTTGACTATACAGCGCTATATCGATACTGTAATCGAGGACGTCCAGCCCACCGAGGTCCTCAACGACTATGGCCGTGCCATCGGTCTGTCCTACCAGCCCATTGACCTCGGCGTGGCCGCGCCCACCGTAAATGACTATCTGTAAGGCTTTGCCCTGACGCCGTGCCTCATCGTAATCGTGCTTGATACGTTGCTGCAGTCGCAGTACCACCGGACAGGTGGCATCGATGAGCGTAATGCCGCGCTCGGCGGCGGTGGCATAGGTCGCGGGCGGCTCGCCGTGAGCTCGCAACAGTACGCGCACATCGTGCAGACGTGACAGCTCATCGTGCGTGATTGTCTGCAGCCCGGCGCGACGCAAGCGCTCGACTTCCATACTGTTGTGCACAATGTCACCAAGACAGTAGAGCCGGCACGCCGGCACACGGCGCAACTCTTCCTCGGCCTTTGCTATGGCGTTGACCACCCCGAAGCAAAAGCCCGAACTGGCATCTATTTCGATTTGCGGTGTCATCGATCCAATACCCGGCGTACCAGTTCTTTGAGCCGCTCTAATTGTTGCTGCGGCGTCATATTGCTGTTGTCCAAGTCGATAGCATCGTCGGCACGGCGCAGCGGACTGACGGCTCGCGTCTCGTCCTGATGGTCGCGACTGCGTACATTTGCCAGTACGGCCTCATAAGTGTCGGCACTGTCGCCCTTTTGCTTAAGCTCAAGGTAGCGACGCATAGCGCGCGTCTCGGCGGGAGCGTTGACGAAGACCTTGAGCTCGGCATCCGGAAATACAGTGGTGCCTATGTCGCGACCGTCCATGACTATGCCGCGGCGTTGGCCCATAGCTTGCTGCATGGCTGTCAGGCGTGTACGCACGCTCGGGATGGCCGAAACGGCCGAGACGGCATTGGACACGCGCAGGGTACGTATCTCACCCTCAACATCCGTGCCGTTGAGCATGGTGTGCTGGCTGCCGTCGGCCTGTACGGCAAAATCGATGTCTATATGCGGTAGCGCCTGCTCCAAGGCGACTCGGTCGATATTCCCTTCGGCATCAATCATACCATGGTCAAGGGCATACAAAGCCACCGAGCGGTACATTGCCCCCGAATCAACGTAGCGATAGCCTAAGGCTGCGGCCAGAGCCTTGGCCATAGTACTTTTGCCCGAGGACGAATAGCCGTCGATGGCGACGATGATGGGCTTGTGGTGTATCTCTTTGTCTGTGAAGTTCATTGGATATAATTTGTTGTGCCCCTGTGGCCGGGGGCGTTGGTCAGTTTTTTCTCGGAAGTTTTAAGAATATCGGTGACTTTAAGGACCTTAGTGGCCTTAGTGACCTTAATGACCTTAATCGGGCGAGATGAGACGCCGAACCCTTCCCCTCGGTAGCCGTTAAAATAGGTCCTGCAGGTTGCACGAGATGTTAAGCATCAGGGTCGTAGCCCCCGTATGCGGCTGCGCAAGGGCGATGCCCACGCCGAAGGACTTGACGCGAATGCCTCCCGCAATCGAAAATCCGGAGACAAAACTGCGCGAATATGTACTCATATCCGTACGCGTCTTGTAGTTGTAGCCTATGCCCAAGTACCAATTGGGGCTGGAGACAAGATCGGCGCCGAAGACCAAATGCCTGAAAAGGTTGCTGCCGAAGCTGTCTTTGCGCTTGAAATCGCCCGTCTCGGTGCCATCGCCGCTCTCGTAATAAGGCATGTGCCATTTGGTCAAGTTCCATGCAGTCACCGAAAAACGTATAGGCAGCGAACCGAAAGTCTGCGACCATCCCAAGCGCAAGTCTATGGGCAGTCGGTCGTAGCTGTTGTCGAATTTCTTGATCTGGCCGCCGAGATTGGCCGCTACAAAGGATAGCGATAGATCTTTTTCGTCATCGTAGTAATTGATGCCCAAATCGGTAGCAAGTGCCATAGCCGTGTATCCGGCGTAAGCACTGTACAGAAACTTGACGTTGATGCCGCCGCGCAACCGATCGGTGATATCGTACGAGTACTGGCCGCTGAAGCTCACATCCTGAGCCGAGAACGTTCCGGTGATGTTGCCGAACTCATCGGTCTCTTTCATCGAGCCGTAGCCATTGTACTGTATCGCAGCTCCCCAAGTGCCATGAGCGCCTACTTTCCGGCCGTAGCGAAGCCCGGCAAAATTGGCTCCACCTATATATCGCATATAATTCAGCGCCAATTGGCCGCTCATCTCCTGACCCAACAGGGCCGGGTTTTGATCGGTGGTCATAATATCATCGTCTACCAGCGAGATATTCATCCCGCCAAGACCATAAATCTTCGATGACGATGTTACATTCAGAAAGCTATACGACTGGTCGCCGTCACGCCCTAAGGCGCATAAAGCCGTGGCACACAGCATTATCACAGCTACGGCACGGCGCATAATCGTACTTGGCGCTCTCCGTCCTCTACCTATATTATATATGTAGGCTTCACCATTATATGTTATATGGTCGCTGTTACATATATCGGCGTCACCATTATATATATAGGTATCCTTGGAATATTTGTCTCGGTTCAGCATATCAGTCAAATCTGGGGACAAAATTACGCATCTTTTGTTTAATGCCAAAGTCCCCCTCTATATTTAACGGCAAGACACCCCACATTATTATATAGTCAATCAAAAAGCCCGTACAGCCGGTGATGATCGTCTTTTTTATACAAAAGCGGTTGCTGCGCCTGCGTAATGCACCCCATACGGCGATTTCTCCCGTCACTCTCATTACTCCCATAGCTCTCATTATTCTCATAATTCCCATATTTCCCATTGCTCTCAAAAAAATAGGGTGGGGCTATATTGCGGAGTGATAGCGACTTGGGCATCTGCAGGGAGATATGGCCAAAAAAAATGCGAAAAAAGTCCGAGAAAAATTTGGCTGTTGACCCAAAAAGGCGTACCTTTGCACTCGCTTTTCGGGAACAACGCCGACGGCACGCGAGCCGGGGCGCCGAAGAGGTTAAAGAGTGTTAAACTTCGCCAATGATTTTGGCTGTGAACAAAAATCGCCGTAACTTTGCA
>DLLT01000055.1 GCA_002478045.1 Porphyromonadaceae bacterium UBA7555 | reverse complement strand
ACTTGATACTGGAATCTACCGCCTCCGGCAATAAATGCATATAATCGCATTTATAGTCGAAGGCTTATATCATCTACTCTTTACATTATTACATCAATTTATGCCTACGCTGATGATGTATGCGGGGATTAAGAAGCAGCGTCTTACACGATACATTCTTAACGAAATGCCCGTTTATCCGCACTTACTTGTGCCGCAGGATGTACAAATAAGGCATCCCTCCTGATATATCAGCGTCTCGTTGCCGCAATTAGGGCAACGTAATCCACTGGCCTTGGTGCCGTTGGGCAAGTATTTCTTAAGAGCTCGCTCCACGCCCATTTTCCACGTATTTATGCTCTGACTATCCAATTCGAGACCGCCGACAAGTTTGAGTACTTGATCTATGGGCATTCCATAACGAAGCACACCCGAAATCAATTTAGCGTAGTTCCAATACTCTGGATTGAACTTGGCACTAAGACCCTCGATGGTGGTCTTGTATCCTCTTTTATTTATGAACTGGAAGTCGTAACGTTTATTACCATCAGCATCCACATTCTTTATGATTTTGCCTTTGGTCACACTTTTAGGACAGAATATACCATCTTCATCGTCTGCCAGTCCGGTAAAAATTTCGTATGGTTTGCCATCCCTGAGACCGACAAAAGCTATCCATTTTTCCTTATTATTCTGAAATCTAACAACATCCGCGTCCAACTCTATGGGGCGTTTCAGCACTTGAACCGGTGTTACGGTAGGCTTCTTGCTTACAGAGACAAGTACACCCGAGCGCGACCCGTCACGATATACGGTACAGCCTTTGCAACCTTGACGCCAGGCCTCGACATACAATTGGTTGACAAGGTCTTCGCTCACGGTAGAGGGAAGATTGATGGTGACGGATATTGAGTGATCCACCCACTTCTGTATTCGGCCTTGCATCTTCACTTTTTCAAGCCAATCAATGTCATTGGCCGTTGCATGAGCATACGGTGACTTTGCCACGAGTGCATCAATTTCTTCCTGCGTATAGTCCTGACGTACCTCTATACCATTTATCTTCATCCAATCAATAAATTTCGGATGGTATACTATAAACTCTTCAAAAGAGTCACCGCTTTCGTCCACGTAGTCGACACGAGCCGATACATCACTTGGGTTGACCTTGCGCCGACGCTTGTATACAGGCATAAACACAGGCTCGATGCCGCTGGTGGTACGCGTCATCAGTGATGTCGTACCTGTCGGAGCAATTGTAAGACATGCAATGTTGCGGCGACCATACTTGACCATATCATCATACAACTCGGGCGACTGCAGTCGCAGACGATTTATATAAGGATTATGCTGTTCGCGCTTTGCATCGTATATCTCGAATGCGCCGCGTTCGCGTGCAAGGTTCACCGACGATTTGTATGCAGCCAGTGCCAGGCGACGATGCACGTCTTCACTGAAATCTGTGGCTTCGGGTGTGCCGTAGCACAGACCCATAGCTGCAAGCATATCTCCCTCAGCGGTTGTCCCGACTCCGGTTCGACGACCTTTTATGGTCTTATTCTTTATCTTCTCCCATAGATGCAACTCTGTACTTTTGACCTCATCGGTCTCGGGATCGCCCTTGATTTTGGCAATGATGCGCTCTATCTTCTCCATTTCCAAGTCAATGATGTCATCCATAACGCGCTGCGCTATGGCTACATGCTTGGCAAACAGGTCATAGTCAAACTCAGCCTCCGGCGTAAAGGGATTGCGTACATACGAATATAGGTTTATGGCAAGCAGACGACAGCTGTCGTACGGACACAAGGGAATCTCACCGCATGGGTTGGTGGATATTGTGCGGAAGCCAAGATCGGCATAGCAGTCAGGTACGCTTTCGCGTATAATTGTGTCCCAAAACAACACTCCCGGTTCGGCACTCTTCCACGCGTTATGGATAATCTTCCCCCACAATGCCGCAGCATCTATGTCCTTTACTATTGACGGGGTGGTACTATTGACGGGATACTGCTGTCGATACGTATTGTGATTGACTGCAGCGTTCATAAATTCGTCATCTATGCGAACCGAAACGTTTGCTCCGGTAACCTTGCCCGTTTCCATCTTCGCATCGATGAAAGCCTCAGCCTCGGGGTGACGAATAGAAACGGTCATCATCAAGGCACCTCGGCGACCGTCCTGGGCGACTTCACGTGTCGAATTAGAATAACGCTCCATAAATGGTACAAGCCCGGTAGATGTCAGAGCGGAGTTTTTCACCGGAGTTCCCTTGGGGCGTATATGGCTCAAGTCGTGTCCCACTCCACCACGGCGCTTCATCAGCTGAACCTGCTCTTCATCAATGCGTAAAATGCCGCCGTATGAGTCCGGTTCTCCGTCCAATCCTATTACAAAACAATTGCTCAGCGACCCAACCTGGAAGTCATTCCCTATGCCGGACATAGGACTTCCCTGCGGCACGAGATATCGGAAATCATGCAGGACTTCAAACACCTCATCAGCACTCATCGGATTGGGATAATTGGATTCGATACGAGCTATCTCATTGGCTATACGATGATGCATATCGTCCGGCGTCAATTCGTAGATATTGCCATACGAATCTTTCAGAGCATATTTAGTCGTCCATACCTTTGCGGCAAGATCGTCGCCGTCAAAATACTTCAGCGTAGCATTGTACGCTTCATCAAAAGAATACTTTTGTCGTTCCACTTTATTATATTATTCGTGTTTGCTAATCAGTTACAATCCTAATATATGCTGTTTTCTTCGACAAAGCCGAACAAATCAACCTATACTTATTTTCGGTATGCAAAGGTTGGAATAATTTATGAGTTATCCAAATATTCAAACCTAATAAGCCTAAACTCTTTTAAGGTTTTCATTTGTTAAGAAGCAAAATACTGTATGTCAGAACGTTGTTTATAGACGCCCGCTTCTCAAATTTTCCTAACGAATAACTTTCAAGTTGATAAGCTCTTCAATGTTTCTCCAATGTGAGGCAACACATAAGTCGAACAAGCCAAAACACGTCATTTTTCGCATAAAGCATCAATTTTCATCAAAAAAAACGCTCATATCCTCCACAAGGCTTAGTATCTCAAAAAAAAAGATTAATTTTGTGAAAATTTTACAGTGCGACTTATTCTCAGATTGTCGCAATGTCTAATAAAGTATTGAACATGAAACAGATTATGCTTTTGCGCAAACTCGCACTGATTACAGCCTTGGTTTTTGCTACGACAACTATGAATGCCGGACTCACCTCCGACTCGCTGACATATCATGATGCTTCGAGACTTCCGCTACTTGGCACCTTGGCACCTGATGCATCAAATGCCTATACCCGATTACCTGACAGTTTGAAAGCCGATATGCGCCCCGAGTTGTGGGCATTGGGACAAAATAGTGCCGGGCTGGCAGTGCGCTTTCGCAGCGACGCCTCCACAATAGGCGCTGCTTGGCATAGCCGCAACAAATTCAATATGAATCACATGACCGCCACCGGAATACGCGGCCTTGATCTATACGTACTTGACGATAACGGTCAATGGACCACAATGGGCAGTGCTCGTCCCAACTTCTTCAAACACAATACGCGCACTATCGTAATGACAGATATGAAGCCAAAAATGCGCGAATATATGCTGTACCTATCATTGTACGATGGAGTCGATTCGCTATATATCGGCACTAACGAATCTGCCGTTGTACTTGCGCCCGATGCCGCAACACCACGACGTGCCAACCCCATAGTCATGTACGGCACAAGCATACTACAAGGCGGATGTGCGACGCGTCCCGGTATGTGCCACACCAATATCATCGAACGTATGATTGACCGCGAGGTTATCAATCTCGGTTTCAGCGGCAATGCGAAACTCGATTTAGACATTGCCCATCTTATCGCATCCACGCCCAATCCCTCTATAATCGTACTTGACCCCCTACCCAATCTCAAGACACCTGAATTGTTTGAGCGTATGCCCGAATTTTATTCCATCATACGCAAAGCACACCCCACCACGCCTATACTGTTCGTTGAAAGCCCTATATTTCCTCTAATGCGCTTCAACACCGAGACATACGCCACCATTACAGAGAAAAACGCCGCCTTACGCAAACTCGTTGACGGCTTTATAGCAGCCGGAGACAAGAACATTGAATACTTCGAAGGCAAGGACGTGCTTGGCGACAATCCGGAGACCACAGTAGACAACTACCACCTCACCGACCTTGGCTTTCTCGGCTTTGCGCAACGCCTTGCCCCGGTAATTCAACGCCTCATAAAATAATAAATACCGGACACACAAAAAGGAGATGTGCCCACGCAAAACTATCAGCCCAAGCAGACTATCACCCTACTGATAACTGTAAATAATAGGTAATTTGACAATTTCTATTCACCACTCCTAAATATCTAATTCTACACCAAATGATGATTAAAAAGACAACCTTGCGCACGTGTGCCATTGCTGCCTTAGGGCTGCTGACCGCCGCACAAGCCTTTGCAGACAATCCTCCCAAGCGCGAATTCCGCTCGGCATGGCTCGCCACCGTTTGGGCCATCGACTGGCCTTCGACAACCGGCCGAACTTCAAGCGTCCAAGCCACACAAAAATCCGGACTCGATGCATACATCAATGCCTACGAGAGCATCAATGCCAACGGCGTATGCTTCCAAGTGCGATCAATGGCCGATGCAATGTACCAATCCTCACTCGCACCTTGGTCGCAGTTCGTATCAGGCACGCGCGGCACATCACCCGGCTGGGATCCACTTGCCTACGCCATCGAACAATGCCACGCCAAAGGCTTGGAATGCTACGCGTGGCTTAACCCCTACCGATGGTCTTCCACCGGAACTATTTCCGGAACAACATCTTTTGACAACCAATGGAAAAACAACGGTTGGGCTTTGTCAAATGGCAGCTACGTCGTTCTTAATCCCGGTAAAGAGGAAGTCCGCAAACATATCGTTGCCGTATGCAAAGAAATTGTCGAGAACTACGCTATAGACGGCTTTTTGTTCGATGACTACTTCTACCCGGCAGGCGGTACAGACGAAGATAGTAGCGCCGGCGATTACAGCGACTATCAGGCATACAAAAACGCCGGAGGTACAATGTCTATAGGCGATTGGCGTCGCGACAACGTACGCAAACTGATGAACGATCTCCGACAAATGCTCAATGAGACTCGCCCGGACGTTCGCTTCGGCGTCAGTCCCGCAGGCGTAGCCGGCACATCCTCTTCCGTAGCCGGCAAATACGGCGTCACCACCTGCCCATCGCCATCAAGCGACTGGCAATATGGCCAAATCTATTCAGACCCGCTTGCCTGGCTGTATGATGGTTCCATAGACTTCATATCGCCCCAGATTTACTGGAAAACAACCGCTACATCCTCTCCTTACGGACCCATCGCCAAATGGTGGGCATACGTTGCCGACCACTTCGGCCGCCACTTCTATTCGAGCCACTCGCTGTCTTATATGGCCAACAGCTATACGACAGCCAACATCGAACAGCTGGGGCTGCAAATGCAACTCAACCGCGACTACGAGACAGGCGTCAGCGGATGCGGCAGCATCTTATACAGCGCCAAGCACGTCAAGAACTCGTCAGTACTCAGCAACTATCTCAAAAATAATTTGTACCAACGCAAGGCGCTCGTACCTGTCGTAAGCTGGCACGAACACCCGACATACGGCGCTCCGACAAACGCCAAAAAGTCCGGCACCACACTGTCTTGGACAAAAGTCTCCAACGGCAAGGCCATCATACGTTACAGTATATATGCCATTCCGACATCCATAACATTGGACGATGCGATGGCATCTGACGGCGATGGCATCAACGGCGAATACCTCCTCGGCGTATCATATGACAACAGCTATTCGTTGCCTTCCGGCAAAACTTCCGGATACTGGTACGCAGTATGCGTATACGATGGATATGGATACGAGTACGAGCCGGCGCTCATCGGTTACACCGCCGAGCGCACTCCCGCCGTATCGCTCATCAGCCCTGCAGAAGGTGCCAAAGTAGACTTCACCGCAACTTTCAAGTGGAGTGATGTGGGAGGTGGCGCAAGCTACACACTATTCGTAGCCGCAGACAAAGCTTGCTCTCAACCGTTTGTCGAAAAAAATATGGGGACAGCCACTTCTACGACCGTAGATTTGGGCGACCGAGGCTCTGAAGAAGTCCTTTACTGGTGTGTCAAATCACAGCAATCAGGCAAATTGGCCAGCACAAGCGAAATACGCAGTTGCGTCACACCTCCCTACGACAACGCACAGGCTGTCACCCTCAAAAGCCCGGCTAACGGCGCCGAAGTAGGCGAAACAGTCGGTTTTGAATGGACTAAGTCGTCAAATGCTACAGAATACACACTACAAGTAGCTTCGGATGCTACATTCTCCTCCATCACCTATAGCGAACGCACCACTGCCACGACAGCCTCGGTAGCCGCTTCGCATTTCGGAATCGGCACACACTATTGGCGCATAATCGCCGATGGCAAGCGTCTGAATCCGGCAGCCTCGTCCTCTCGCAACTTCATCGTTAAGAGTCTGCCCGTAGGCAATTTCGAACCCGGCTACACCATCAAACGCGACCCGGCACAATACGCCGTAACAGAAAATGTAAAAATCGCTAATCTTTGGGTACGTTCCGTTAAGGAAGATTACGACAACATATACTTCGAAGAAGATGGCAAACATTGCCGTAGCCTCGCAGCACTTGGCAACTACGTTTATGTGCTGCGCCGCGCCGAGAACTCACCAAATTCGCAGTGCTACCTTGACAAATACGATGGCTCTACCGGCGAACGTATCGAAACCATCTCCGTGGGAGACATCTCAGCCTCATACCTGCCGGGGAACACCTTGGTACGTGATGACGCCAATCACCTCATAAGCGGTAATATGTCGCTCAACATCGGCACATACCCCCTGACCCTGCACATCATCAACCCCACAACAGGTGAAGCTGAACTCCTCGGCGAATTCTCCTGCACCGGACTCAGCCCGACACGCGTTGACCACTTTGACGTCTACGGCGATGTAACCAGCGGCAATTTCTACGTATTTGCAAGCGTTGCAAAAAGCAAAACCGTAATTCGCTGGACAGTAAAAAACTACACCCTTGCCGCCACCGAAACAAAGACTATGAATGCGACCTATCCGGCATCCGCAGGTGACTTCGGTATTGCCCCTCGCATTCACGCTATCTCAGCCGACCAATTCTACGCCAATGGTATGAGCGTCAACGTAGCTCGCTATTCTTTCGCCTCAGGCAAAATTATAGGCTCGTTCGACGACAACGCCTCCATCAACCCAGTAGCGACTCAAGCCAACGGCTCGATGCGTTTCATCCTGAGCGGCAAATACTTCACCATATACCCCAGCAGTGACTTCAACGGCGCTAACGGCTTCCGTATGGGAGTATTAGTCGCCGACAAGGATGACTTTGCAAGTATGAAAACTGTAGCCGACATTCCCAAGGGTGGCATCGGTTCTGTCGAGTCCGCCACAGCATCCCACAGCTCCACCCCTATAGATATCATCATAAGCGAAGACGGCAAGACCGCACGTGTATACTTCCTGGTGGCCGGTAACGGCATTGCCGCCTACGATGTCACCATAGATACCGGTTCCGTAATCAATGACGTAGACATCATCAGCGAGAAACTCTATGCCAAGTCACACGGTCTGACAATCACCCTCAACCGCACGGTAGACAGCATTGAACTATACAATGCAGCCGGTGTGCTCGTAACCAGAGCGACCGATACCGCATCGGTTGAAGCTCCGACCCCCGGCGTATACTTGATACGCGCTGCCGGACACAATCTACGCATCATCGTACGCTGAAACTTCAGCGCATAAATTCCTAACAAGTTGGGCTTTCCGCTTGGAATGCCCAACTTTTTTATATTGATATTCCAAATAAAATGATTAACTTTGCAAGTCAATTCCAATAGACTACATTCTCACTTATATATATGGACGAAAAAACAACAGGCACAGACCTGCTTATCGAAACCTCTTGGGAGGTATGTAATAAGGTCGGTGGCATATATACTGTGTTGTCTACCAAGGCACACAATCTCCAGAAGCTCTATCACGACCGTGCAATCTTTATCGGTCCGGATGTATGGACTACCGAACACCAATCGCCATACTTCAAAGAATCCAAGACATTGCTTGCAGCCTGGCGCGACCAATTGTTGCTACCCGAAGGCGTAAGCGTACGCATAGGACGTTGGGAAGTTCCCGGACGTCCCATAGCTATACTTGTGCACTTTGATGGTATATACGCTATCAAAGACCGAATATACGGTGATATGTGGAAGTGGTACGGCGTCGATTCGTTGCACGCATACGGCGACTACGATGAAGCATGTGCATTCAGCATCGCTGCCGCCTACGTCATCAAGGACCTGGCCGATTATATGGCTCCGGCTTCCGACAACGCCAAGGTTATTACACACTTTGACGAGTGGACTACCGGTATGGGGCTGTTGTATACCAAACACTATCTGCCGCGTGCTGCCACCGTATTCACCACTCACGCTACAAGCATAGGTCGTAGCATTTGCAGCAACGGCAAGCCCCTATATGCCTATTTCGACAAATACAATGGCGACCAAATGGCAGCCGAACTGAATATGCAGTCAAAACATTCACTTGAAAAAGCCGCCGCTCATGTCGCCGACATTTTCACCACCGTCAGCGAGATTACAGCCGATGAATGTGAACAACTGCTTGAGCGCCGTCCCGATGTAGTGACACCTAATGGGTTTGAGAAAGGCTTTGTCCCCGGTCCCCGCAAATACGCACAACTACGCAAAAAAGCTCGCGCACGCATCTTGGATGTAGCCGCGACCCTAACCGGCATCGATTATGCCGAAGACACGTTCATCATAGCGACAAGCGGCCGACACGAGTACCGTAATAAGGGCCTCGACATGTACCTCGATGCCACCGATACCTTACGTAAACAACTATCCACACTCAAAGATAGCCAACGTCGCATCTTATCACTTATTTTGGTGCCCGCCTGGACTTCCGGTCCGCGTCAAGACTTGATGAGTAATTTGGCCGAGGGCATACACCAAAGGCTTCAAGAGTCATATCTCACGCATTGGCTCAACAACGAAGACAACGATGAAGTCACCGTAGGTCTGCACCGACTTGGCGTAACCAATGCGATTGAAGACCATCTCCACACAATATACGTACCATGCTATCTGACAGGCAAAGACGGCGTCTTCGATATGGACTACTACACAATGCTTACAGCATTGGATGCCACAGTATTCCCCAGCTATTACGAGCCCTGGGGATACACTCCGCTCGAAAGCGTAGCCTTCGGTGTGCCCACAATCACCACATCACTCAGCGGATTCGGTCGGTGGGTAAAATCCTTGTCCAGAAATGAATACGCAACGGGTGGAGTATGCGTCATCGACCGTAATGACAGCAATTATGACCGGGCTTGCGAAAACATCGCCGCGAGCATTCGTCAATTGTATAAAGATGCGCCCGACCAATTAGCAATAGTAGCCAAAGCGTGCCGCGAAACCGCGACATTGGCCACATGGGACAATCTAATAGCTCATTACATAACCGCATATCACGAAGCCATTGCCAAGGCTGAAGCCAGACAAAACAAATAACGGACACAACTTCTAAAAAGCCTCACGGACATACCGTTGAGCGCATCAAGATTATATCATATACGACCAAACAACATCAAAAACTTAACGACAATATGAAACTTCCGGTAAGTAAAACCAACGCCCCCGTGTGGCGCGACATGACCGTCAAAGCCGAGCTTCCCAGTCGCCTTAAACCGCTGGACGAGCTTGCTCGAAACCTTTGGTGGGTATGGAACAGCGAAGCTAAGACCCTTTTCCGTGACCTTAATCCAGATTTGTGGCGTGCCACGGGCGAAAACCCGGTGATGCTGCTCCAACAACTCACCGCCGAACGTCTCGACGAAATTCTTTCGGACAACGAGCTGCTCACTCGTATTGACGAAACATATATAGCCTTCCAAGACTATATGAACCAGCCTATGCGCAAAGACATTCCTTCGGTATCGTACTTCTCGATGGAATACGGTCTATGCAACTGCCTCAAAATCTACTCCGGAGGCTTAGGCGTACTCGCCGGCGACTATATCAAAGAAGCATCCGACTCGCGTGTCGATATGACCGCCGTCGGCTTCCTCTATCGTTACGGCTACTTCACTCAAAGCCTCAGCGTTGACGGTCAGCAAATCGCCAACTACGAGCCTCAGAACTTCAATCAGCTTCCCATCGAGCAAGTACTCGACAAAGACGGCAAGCCCATGATTCTCGAAGTACCCTACCCCGGCCGCATAATCTACAGCCACATCTGGCGCGTCAACGTAGGACGCATGAAGCTGTACCTTATGGATACGGACTTTGATATGAATAGCGAGTTCGACCGTCAAATTACACACCAGCTCTACGGCGGCGATTGGGAAAACCGTATCAAACAAGAATACCTGCTCGGTATCGGTGGCATCCTTATGCTCAAAAAACTTGGCATCAAAACCCAGCTTTACCACTGCAATGAAGGCCATGCCGCGCTGCTCAATCTCCAGCGCCTTGTAGACTATGTACAGAACGAACATCTGGACTTCAATGTCGCCCTCGAACTGGTACGCGCTTCCGGCTTATACACCGTACATACCCCCGTACCTGCAGGCCACGATTACTTCGACGAAAGCCTCTTCGGCAAATACATGGGCGAATTCCCCGCTCGCCTGGGCATCTCCTGGAACGACCTTATGAACATGGGTCGTGAAAACCCGGATACCCCCGAACGTTTCTCTATGAGCGTATTTGCACTCAACACCTGCCAAGAATCAAACGGTGTAAGCTGGTTGCACGGCGAAGTATCCAAAAAGATGTTCTCCGGCATCTGGAAAGGCTATTCTTGGGAGGAAAGCCACGTAGGATATGTCACCAACGGCGTTCATATGCCCACTTGGGCCGCCAGTGAGTGGAAAGCATTCTATACCAAACATCTTGGTAAAGAATTCTTTGCAGACCAAAGCAACCCCGAAGCATGGAAAGGTATCTTCAACGTACCCGATGAAGAAATATGGAATATGCGCATGACACTCAAGAACAAGTTCATAAAATTTGTCAAACGCGATTTCGAAGCCAAATGGCTTGCAAATCAGGGTGATCCCTCGGCAGTTATGAAAATCATTGATAAGATCAATCCTAACGCACTCATCATCGGCTTTGCACGTCGCTTTGCCACCTACAAGCGTGCGCACCTGCTATTCACCGACCTTGACCGCCTCGACAAGATTGTCAACAACGAGAAATTCCCCGTACAATTCATCTTCTCAGGCAAAGCGCACCCCGCCGATGGTGCCGGCCAAGCCCTGATCAAGCGCATCATCGAGATTTCGCGCATGCCCCAATTCTTGGGCAAAATCATCTTCCTCGAGGACTACAATATGGTCGTAGCCAAACGACTCGTCACCGGCGTGGACATATGGCTAAACACTCCGACACGTCCGCTTGAAGCATCAGGCACCTCCGGCGAAAAAGCCGAGATGAACGGAGTGCTAAACTTCAGCGTCCTTGACGGATGGTGGTACGAAGGCTATCGTTTTGACGAAAAAGCCGGATGGGCACTCACTGACAAACGAACCTTCACCGACCAAGCTCAGCAAGACAAGTTGGATGCCGCCACAATATACTCTATGCTCGAAAACGAAATCATCCCTCTATACTTTGCAAAGAATTCCAAGGGATATTCGCCCGAGTGGATACAGTATATCAAAGGCTCCATAGGTCATATTGCTCCACACTTTACGATGAAGCGTATGATTGACGACTACATCGCCAAATTCTATGAAAAAGAAGCTCGCCGAGCAGGAAGACTTGCAGCCAATGACTATGCCTTGGCCAAAGACATCGTTGCTTGGAAAGAGCACGTAGCGGCAGCTTGGGACGGCATCAAAGTGCTTGACATCAAACAACAAGGCGAAACCGCCAATGGTATCACCGGCGACAAATACCGTGTCGAAGTTACTCTTGACACCAACGGTATAGGTCGCGACCTCGCTGTCGAACAAGTAGTATACAACACTCAAGACGGCGCCAATAGTCTTGTCGAACGTCTTCCCTTCAAGATTATCAAAGAAGACGGCAACGTTATCACTTACGAGCTCGAATCTCGCATCAAAGATCCGGGAGTACTCCGTTACGGATTCCGTATCTATCCGTGGAATGATGAACTGCCCCACCGTCAAGACTTCGCATTCACTCGTTGGATTTAACGACTTTCAATAGTCTTAAGCAGCACTACTATACAAGTCATAACTTATATGCCGCATGGGATTAACCCTATGCGGCATATTATTTCTACACCGTACATGGTAGATTCCAGTATCAAGTGCAAAATTAGCCAATATATTTGAAGAATTCAGCGACCGGGGAAGAAAAGCCGAGTTTCAGTCTTGAGTCTTGGTCGCTTGTTAATCTTGATGATTATCTTTCTGAGCATGTCGTCCGAGATAGTGCGGAAGTCCGTACCTTTTGGGATGTACTGCCGGATCAGCTTGTTGTTGTATTCGATGCAGCCTTTTTCCCACGAAGAGTATGGATGTGCAAAGAATATCTTGGTTTTAAGTCGCTTGGCGATATACCGGTGCTCGGCGAACTCGCTTCCGTTGTCGGTGGTTATCGAGCGTATCTTCCCGACGTAAGGCAGCATCATCGCGACGACGG
>DLLT01000037.1 GCA_002478045.1 Porphyromonadaceae bacterium UBA7555 | reverse complement strand
CGGAACTACGCCGCTGCCCCGAAATAATGCGAAATGACGGTTTTTGATGAGTTAAATGTTGTCGATTGAAAAATAATGCTTACATTTGCGCATTGATAATAGGTGTTGACATTCAAAGTTGTCATATAAGATTATCATATATTGACCTTCAAAAAAACACATAGTATGCACAACACAAACATTATTCACACAAAGATGCGCAGGGTCGTCGTGACGGCGGTCGGCATTGCGGCATTGGGTGTGGTCGGCCTCGTCGGCGCGCCCGCAGCCGTGGCGCAGGATGCTACATCGGACATTGTGGTGTTGCGCCTTACCTCGGGAGATAGGGTTTACAAGGCCTCCGAGGTGGACAACATCGCTTTCGGCACCGAGCAGGTATCAATGACGACATCCGGCGCCGCAGTCGTCAACGTCGGGTACGACCAATTGGTGTCTATCCGCTTCAATACACTGCTCGGCGTGAGCGACGTTGCCGCAGATGCTGCATCGTCTGCCATCGAGTATGACGGCACCACCGTACGCGCATCCCTCCCGGTCGCAGTTTATGACATTTGCGGCCGCAAGGCATTGGAAGCGCCCTCCGGCGTGGCCGATATCACTTCCTTGACTCCCGGCATATACATTGTCCGAGCAGGAGTACAAACCCTCAAAATAAGTAAGAAATGAAGACGCGCAAGACGACTTTGGCTGCGGCGTTGACGCTGACAGCCTTCGCGGCTCTGGCCGTGACCCCTTACGTGTGGTTTCACGATAGTGCGGGCAAGCATCACCGCGGCGTGGCACGTGCGCTCGTGGACAGTATCACGGCGAGCAACGGCGCCGTTTCGGTGATATTGGCCGAAGGCGCAGGTGCGACAGAAATGACTAAGGATGAGTCTGCTACGCTGACCTTGGCCGACGATGCCGCGCAGAAGATTGTAATATCCTTTGCCGCGGACGGCACCTCCGAGATTACCAATCCCAAGGCTTTTGAAGGCGTGACCGTTACGGATGATAATGCCGGCGGTATCGTCGTCAATTCGACCTGCGCCGACGAACTCGAATTCAAACTTAGCGGCACGGGCACATCGCTCAAAATATATGCCGCCGCTCCCGTCAAATTGACACTCGATGGCGTGACCTTGCAAAGCCGAGGCGGAGCTGCACTCAATGTACAGGGCAAGAAGGAATTGACCCTTGTTTTGGCTGACGGAACGACCAATACGCTGGCCGATGCGCTGCCTTATGCTACGCCTGACGGCGAGAAGGAAAATGCCGCTGTCTTTGCCACGGGCAAAATGAACATTCAAGGTGCCGGAACGCTGGTGGCCTCGGGCGCATCCAAGCATGCTATAGCCTCCTCCAAATCGATGAAAATCCGTAAAGGCGCGACCGTCAAGGTTACGTCTGCCGCTTCGGATGGCATACACGCCGATGGCATTAAGCTGGACGATTGCACTATAGACGTGCGTGGCACTGCCGGTGATGCCATAGATGCCGGCGATGACGAGCTCACCATAGGCAAGGCCGTCATCATTGCCGATGTATCGACGGATGATACCAAGGGCCTCAAAGCCACCGGTGATATTATCGTCAACGACGGCGCCGATATTACCGTCACCATGTCCGGCGCCCAAGGCAAAGCGCTGAAGACGGCGCGTAACTTCACCATGAACGGCGGAAGCATTGATGTGAAAGCCTCGGGCGGCGTTGTAGTCACCGACGGCGACCCCTCGTATTGCACGGCCATCAAGGTGGACACCACATTCACCCTCAATGCCGGAAGCATCAAGGTGGTACACACCGGAGCCTCCGGAAAAGGCATCAGTGTGGACGGTAAGGCATACTTCAACGGCGGAACAGTCGATATAACTTGCAGCGGCAACGGCGCAACTTATACCGATTCGACAGGCACACTCGACAGCCACAGCGCAACGTGCATCACCGTAGACGATGACATATACCTTATGGGCGGAACATTTACTTTGGCCAACAGCGGCACTGCCGGAAAGGCCATTAAGGGCGACAAGGTCATAGTCATAGGTGCCGATGACGCCGAAGGTCCCACGATAGAAGCTCGTACCACCGGTGCTAAATTTGCCGTAACATCCGGGTCGTCATGGGGCGGCGGTGGCGGCCGACCCGGCGGTGGCGGCGGTGGCGGCCAGACGGATTATGCCAACCCAAAGGTAATCAAGGCCGGCGGCAACTTGACCGTCAACAGCGGAAAGCTCACGCTGGTGTCCACGCAGGACGGCGGCGAAGCCCTCGAAAGCAAGAATATACTCACTATCAACGGCGGCGACGTACACATCACCACCGTAGACGATTGTATCAATGCATCTTCGCATATCCAAATCAACGGCGGAGTGGTGCGCTGCGTCGCCTCGGGCAATGACGCCATCGACAGCAATGGTACGCTTACCATCGCGGGCGGCATCGTCATCGCGGGCGGTACCAACCAGCCCGAAGAGTCCTTTGACTGCGACCAAAACACGTTCACCATCACCGGCGGAACGATATTCGGTGTAGGCGGCGGAGTGTCCACCCCCACCTCAAGCGTGTGCAAGCAAAACGTGATCATCAACAGCAACAGTTCCTATACCAACGGGAAGCGCATCACCCTGGCGGATGCCTCGGGCAATGTGATAGTCTCCCTGCTCAATCCCTCCAACTGCTCGCGCAGTGCCACGGCCCTGATAAGTGCCGCCGGCATCACCTTGGGTACGCAGTACCGTATACTCACCGGAGGCACCGTCACCGGAGGCGAGACACATTACGAGCTCACCGTCGGCGGAACCATCTCCGGCGGCACGCAGTTGACCACCGTCACTCCTTCATCGGTAGTTACCGGCGGCAGCGGTTCGGGCGGAGGTCCCGGCGGAGGTCCCGGTGGACGCTGGTAATGCGTTGAAATTAAGGCTTAAAAAATCATCCCTATAATCCTGTGGACGCGCGGCGTTATCTGCCGTTGCGCCCGCAGGTTTTTTTAACATCCGTGGTGCGATAGTATTTATGCCCCGTGAGGGGCTAATTTGGCGAAATTTGCGTAACTTTGCGGCTTGAAGACCGGAAGCGCCCGACGCCCGGCCTTCGATACCTAACAGCATCTATATCACTACTATGATTTCCAATAACAATTCGACAGGGAACAACGCGCAGGGACAGTCTGCGCCGGACTCCGGCGATGCAGCACGTCGCCGCAAGCGCATATTGTTGTATTGTGCCGCAGGCGTACTGGCGGTAGCCATAGCCGTGGTCGCGTGGTTGCTAATCTCGCATGTGGCCGAGCAAAAAGCCAAGGAACAAGCCGAGATCGAAGCCGAGGCTCGTAACCTCGACTTGCAACAGCAATTGGCTAATAGCGAGTTCGAGAACCTCGAAAACGACTTCCGACAATTGGAGACACAGCGTGTCAATATCACCAACGATACGCTCAAAATCCGCCTTACCGAAAAATACGAGGCTGCACGTCTCCAAATCGAAGACTTGCAGAAGAAACTCCAAGACCAGCGACGTCGCTCATCCAAGGAAATACAAGACCTGCGCGGCCAGATAGATGCACTGCGCAAGTTGCTCAAGCATTATCTTGAGGAAATAGACCGACTGAACCGCGAAAACGAAGAGCTGCGTTCCGAGAATGCCGGACTCAAAGATCGTAACGAAAAATTGGCTACCCAGGTGACCGAAACTTCGCGCGCCAATCAAGTGCTCTCCGAGCGTATGACACTTGCCGAGAAACTCAACGTTACCGGCGTTAGTCTCAGAGCTCTCAACAAAAAAGGCAAGAATGAGAAAAAAGTCGCCAAGGCCAAACAACTCGTGGTGACCTTCACCCTGCCGCCGAACAATTCGACGCCTGTCGGCGAAAAGACCATATTCGTGCGCATCATTTCGCCCGAGGGCAATCTGTTGGGCAATGGCGGCTCATTCAGCTTCGAAGGCGCCAGTGTACCATGTACGGCACGCAAAGTCATAGAGTATACCGGCGAAGAAATTGCCGGAATACCCATTTATTGGGATGTGACTTCGGCGTTGAGCGCCGGAAGCTATACCGTCGAGTTGTTCGCCGACAATTATCGTCTGGCCTCACGCACTTTCAATCTTAAATAATGGCGCTGTCGATAAGACTGCGAGGGCGTGGATTTGCGCCGCCATTAGGCAGATAGCGGAGCATCAGTAAGTTGCGAGTATATACACGACTATGAACATCGAGAGTCTCATTACCGATTTGGCATTTATACTGCTCTTGGGAGCGGTAGTGACAGTGGTGTTCAAGTGGATACGCCAGCCGGTGGTGTTGGGCTATATTGTGGCCGGTTTTTTGGCCGGTCCGCATTTCACCTACCTGCCATCGGTGGCCAATGAGGCCAATATTGATTTCTGGGCACAGATAGGCATTGTCGTACTGCTGTTTACGCTCGGACTGGAATTCAGTTTCAAGAAATTGGTGACAGCCGGAGGGTCGGCCGTGGTCACGGCACTCATCATCGTCTGCGGAATGATGGGAGTAGGCTACTGCATAGGCTATGCCATGGGTTTCAGCACCATCAACTGCCTGTTTCTGGGCGGAATGTTGTCCATGTCGTCCACAACTATCATAATCAAGGCCTTCAATGACTTGGGTATAAGGCAAAAGAAATTCGCCTCTTTGGTACTGGCCGTCCTCATTGTCGAGGACCTTTTTGCCGTGGTGATGATGGTGATACTGTCGTCCATAGCCGTCAATAATGCCGTCGAAGGCGAGGCACTGCTGATGTCCGTTGCCAAGTTGGTGTTCTTCCTGGTAATGTGGTTCTTGGTGGGCGTATATGTCCTGCCGTCTCTATTGGGACGTACACGGCGTTTCCTCAACGGCGAAACGCTTTTGGTCGTCTCTATGGGTCTGTGTCTGGGTATGGCCGTATTCTCGGTATACTGCGGCTTTTCGCTGGCCTTGGGTGCCTTTGTCATGGGGTCGATACTTGCCGGGACCAGTTATGCCGAGCGTATCGAGACGGTGGTTACGCCGGTCAAAGACCTCTTTGGCGCCGTATTCTTCATCTCGGTGGGCATGATGGTGGACCCGCAGGTTATAGCCCTGTATTGGAAGCCCATACTGCTGCTGTCGGCCGCCGTTATTGTCGGGATGATAGTCTTCGGCTCGTTCGGTATGCTCGTGACGGGACAGTCGCTGCGCGTGGCCATTGAATCGGGCTTCTCGTTGACGCAAATAGGTGAGTTTGCCTTCATCATCGCCACTTTGGGTATGTCTTTGGGCGTGCTCGAACCGACGCTTTATCCTATCGTGGTGGCCGTCTCGGTGCTTACCACCTTCACCACTCCGATGTTTATCAAGATGGCCGACCCGGTGTATGGCTTTGTAGAGAAGCACTTGCCGAGCCGACTATCCTTCCTCATAGACAGATACCAGAAAAGTGCCACAAATCAGCAAGCCGTGGGCGCCGCATGGATCGTGCGTCTGCGTCGTCAGATTGTGCGCACGCTCATCTACTCGATATTGCTCATAGCTATTACGCTATTGTCCAGGCAGTACCTGCTCGAATATCTTGATCCGATTGTCGGCGAATGGAGCCATGCCCTGGCCTTGCTGATTACGATTGCTGTGATGTCGCCTTTCCTTTTGGCGCTGCTGATGCCGTTGGCACGCGTGTTTGCTTCCATACGCAAGCCCGGTGTGCCCACGCCCGCCATAGGAGATATCATTGTCGCCGTGTTCAATCTTTTCCTTGCCATAGTCTTTGTGGTTCAGGATATAAGCTGGCTGTTCTCGATGACCATAGGCGTCTCGGTGGCATTGGCCGCTTTGCTGCTGACACTATTGATATTTTCGACACGTGTGCGTCGTCATATGTCCGACATCGAAACCCGATTTATGGACAATCTCAACGAACGCGAATTAAGCCGCAAAGGCACCAATAACGCCTTGGTGCACGACTTGCATTTGGCATATATGACCGTTGGTTTCGGATGCCCGTTTGTAGGCGAAAAGTTGCGTAACTCCAATTTGCGAGGTCGCTACGGCGTCAATATCGTATCAATACAGCGCGATGGCGTCACGTATGCTATCCCCGGAGCCGATGCCCGCCTTTTCCCCGGCGATATTATCGGGGTGGTGGGCAATGATGACCAATTAGCCGCAGTGTTGAAGGCTGTGGAGGCGCAGCAGACAGCCGTTCCGGCTGCCGGCGACTTCCAGTTGTTCAACGTGATGCTCGCCCAAGACTCCCCGCTGGTGGGTAAGAGTCCGCGCACGGCGGATATGCGCAACGGTTATGGAGCCTTGGTGCTTGCCGTGCAACGTGGCGATGAATATATCGACCAAAATCCGGACATCGTTTTTGCTCCCGGCGACATCCTATGGATTGCCGGCGACCGTGCCCGCTTGCGCCCGATTATTCGCAACCGACGTCAAGCACATACCGATGCGCCGTCATCTAAAGAATAACCGGCGCAAACAATACAGCTAAAAACGTAGCATAATACATACGCAATATGATAGTCCTATTACGCATCTACCAAATACTTATAATGATACCGCTGATGGTGGTATTGACAATACTGACGTCGCTGATTGTCGGTGGCGGCTCGATATGCTTCGGAGGCCGCTGGTGGGGGTACTATCCGGCCATGGTCTGGGCGCGTTTGATGACGTGGCTGTCCCTGGTGCGCGTCAGTGTGCGCGGCCGCGAAAATATCAGTCGAGACACGTCCTATGTCTTTGTCGCCAATCACCAAGGCGCTTACGACATCTTTGCCATATACGGATGGCTGGGACACAACTTCAAGTGGATGATGAAGAAATCATTGCGCAAGATACCCATGGTGGGCTATGCCTGCTACAAGGCCGGACACATCTACGTAGACCGCGGCAGCACCGCCGGGATACTCGAGACGATGAAAACGGCCGAGGCACGTCTGTCGCACGGTATGTCCGTAGTGGTGTTCCCCGAAGGCTCGCGCAGCACTGACGGCGCTGTACACGCTTTTAAGCGTGGCGCTTATATGCTGGCTACCGAATTCAATCTCCCCGTGGTGCCCGTGACCATTGACGGCGCTTTTGCCGTGATGCCGCGTCAGGCACGTCTGCCCCGCCCGGGACATATAACTATCACGATACACCGACCCATAGAGGCTTCGGCCGACGGGCACGACCTGCAAACGCTGATGCAGCAGTCTCGCGATGCCATCATCGCCGGCTTGGAACACGGCAATAAATAAGGTATAGTCTGCTATGCCCCACCTTCGGGTAGCGTTAATAGGCCGGAATGCAACAAATAAGTGCAGCGGATCAAGAAACTGAAATCCTAAAAAATAGAAAATAAAAAATTATAGACCACAACGACCTATGAAGAAAATCCTAAACCTCGGCATCGCGGCTATTCTCGCCGCAGGCCTTGCCTGCTGCTCGGATGACGATAAAATGCTTGGCGAATGGCTGGGTGCCCCCACCCGTATCAATATCGGCGGAACGGCTGATACACAAGTAACCTCGCGCTTGACATTTGCAGCCGGGCAAGACGCCTCCGAAGGCTCGGTTACCATCGCCTCGGATATTGCCATACTTGACGTGATACCGTCCAATGACTCGCTGGTATCGCCTTACGAAGTTACGGTGTCCGGAACGGCCGAAATCAAAGGCACTTACCGGGTGGTAGATGACGATGAAGTGCTGATAGATCTGGACAACAACTCGCTTACGGTCAATATCCCCTCGTCGGCTATAAGCTTTGACGAGAGCCAATTCACAGAACGTCTGATACCGGAGCAAATTGAGGGACATAAGGCACAGATAGCACGCCGCTATGAGTCGCGTGTGCGCCATACCCTCGGCGTCGAATTGATGCGCTATAGCCGTCTCGATGACGTAAAGTTAGACAAAGACCTCCTCACCTGCGAGATAGACAACCGCGATATTATGCTCCGCCGCGCCAAGCTGCGCGAGTGATAACTCGCCGCTCACGAGAATGCTTAATAAAAAAGAGGGGGTGTGTCAAATAGACGCAGCCCTCTTTTTTGGCGGTCGGAGACCGATATTTTGCTACTACTAATCTCATACATTTTGACTTATGGGTCAAAACG
>DLLT01000018.1 GCA_002478045.1 Porphyromonadaceae bacterium UBA7555 | reverse complement strand
TGATACTGGAATCTACCAATTTATTCTGAGCTATATTTCAACCGATTGCACAGCCTCGGGGTAGTGTAAAAAGGCATAAGCGTGTGCAACGGCATTGCGAAACGGCACGACATTGCAACAATATGATTGACGGCAAAGGACGCGTCGGCAGAGCTATTGCTTGAAGGGGCGACGGAAGGATGCAAGGTGCTGTGGACGGCAATGGCAGCGGCTCACTGCTGCAGGGAGGTCAAAAGGGACAGGAAGCGGTCGGCAATGGCCGAGGCGGCAAAGCGCCGGGCGATAGCGGTATGCATGGCGGCACGGTCGGCGGCAATATCACGGCAGGCGGCACGGTCGGCAAGCTGTGCATCTACGGCTGCGGCTATGGCTTGGGGGTCATCGGGACACAGCGAACCCAGTGATACGTCCGTGACGATGTCCGACTGACCGCCGTGCGAGGTGGTGACCGCACGTGCGCCGCAGGCTATCCCCTCGATAAGCGTGCCGGGGAGTGTCTCGTGGCGCGAAGTCGAAAGCACGATGTCCGCGCGTCTATACAGCGACGGCAACGTATCCATATTGACACGACCGAGGGCAATGTGCGGCATCCGCAGTCCGTCCAAGGCATGCGCATCGCGTATCTCGCCGAAAAATAATGCAAAAGCGTCTTCGGCGGTGACGGCATTGAGGGCATCCACGGCCAGCGGCAAGTTTTTAATGGGATCATCGAGCCGCGCTGCGCCCATGACGATGACGCGTGCATCTTCGGGCACTCCCGGGATGGCGGCCGTTTCGCCCTCGGGCATAAACGACTCCACGGGGAAGGCGTTAGGCACCACCGAAATGTCAGCATAATGCATCAGCGAAGACTCGCGACAACGTTCGGCCAGCCAATTGCTGACTGCGACAAAGCGTATGGGCACAGCTTCGTACAAGGCCTTTTTTGCGGCTTGTGTGCGCGTGGACAGGTCGGTGGAGTGCGGACGTCCGTGCAACAGCGGACAAGTGCCGCAGACGCCCGTCAGGCGATCGCAGCCGTCCACGGTATGGTGGCAAATGCCGGTGGCATTCCATAGGTCGTGCATCACCCATAGTATAGGCTTATCAGGGTATGCCGCGTGCAGCCGTCGTATGCCGCGCAGCGATACCGTTCCCTGATTGATCCATCCGAGGACCACGGCATCGGCGTCCGTAATGTCCGGATGCTGCCACAGCGGCAGTCCGGCCGTAGCGATTGAAATCTTGAAGAGGTTGTCGCGTCGTACACCGCGGTGGCGGAAGATGTCTATATGCTCGGCCAAAAAAGCCATACGTACCGCCGTCGGCGAGGCCAAAGGCTTGACCAAGGAGTCGTCAGTCTCGATATTGGCAGCCAGCACCACGGCATCCACTCCGCGGTCGCGCAGGGCATGCGCCAGACGTAGGGTGACTACGGCGGCGCCGCCGCGGCTGTCGCTATGTGTGACCAGAGTGATTTTCATCGTTATGGGTGCTGTTTCTTTACAGATGCAGACGTTTGGGCAGACGGATGCCTTCGTGTCGTATGACTACAACGACAAATGCTGCGATGAGCAGTGTGCGTAGGGGCAGACGAAGCCACATTTGCGGCATATCAATCACGTACATACCCACGGCGTAGAGCACCGTAGCAAGGAGGAAATAGGCGGCGATACGCCGCAATGGATAACCGATAGGATACTTGGCTCGCCCTACAAAGTAGCTGGCAACCATCATCGCCGTGTAGCACGCCAACGCAGCCCAAGCGCAACCCATATACCCCATACGCGGCACCAGGATGACGTTGCCGAGGATGGTTATACCGAGGCCCAACAGCGAGAAGTACATACCCCAGACCGTCTTATCCGTAAGTTTGTACCACAGCGAGAGGTTGAAGAATATGCCGAAGAACAACTCGGCAAGCATCACGATGGGCACAACCTGCAAGCCGCTGAAATACTTGGGCGATATAAAGTACTTGAGGATGTCTATATAGAACATCACACCCAGGAATATCACTAAGGCAAAGATGACGAAGTACTTCATGGCATCGCGATAGGCCTGGAGGCGTTCTTCGCCTTTGTCGCGGCTTTGGGCAAAGATAAAAGGCTCGTAAGCAAAGCGGAAGGCCTGAATGAACATCACCATCACGATGGCAATCTTGTAGTTGGCGCCGTAGATGCCGAGGCCGTCCATGGCTTGCGCGTGATCCGTCACCAGCGACGGATACAGGATTTTGTCTATGGTCTGGTTCATGATTCCGGCCACACCCAGCACCAGCAGCGGCGCCGAGTATACGATCATCGCATGCCATAGGCGGCGGTTGAAACGCCAGCGGAAGCCGCGCAATTCGGGTAGCAGCATCACCAGCGTCAGCAAGGACGATATGAGATTGGCCAGGAATATGTATCCGATGCCGAAAGTCGGGTCGTAGAACCACGATACGGTAGCCGGAGCCACACGCATCAGCCACGGACACAGCAGTATAAAGAACAGATTGAGCGCGATATTGACGCCGATATTGATCAGGCGAAGCACGGCAAAGCGCACGGGGCGCTTGCGATAGCGAAGATACGAGAACGGTATAGCCGTAAAGGCATCGGCGGCCACGCACACGGCCATCATCATCACATATTCGGGATGGCCGTCACACTCCATCCACGTTGTCACCGGGTCGAGGAACAGCGCCACCAGCACCACGAAGGCCGTCGAGGACACCGCCAACGAAATCAGCGAGGTGGAGTACACCTCCATAGGGTTTTTCCAGCGGTCGTGATTGGCGAAACGGAAGAACCCGGTCTCCATACCATATGTCAGCACTATTAGCGCCAGCGCCACCACCGAGTACACGTAGGTATTCAGGCCATACTCGGCCGGAGTGAACGTGATGGTATACAGCGGCACCAGGCACCAGTTGAGGAAACGCCCGATGATGCTGCTCAGGCCGTATATGGCCGTATCTTTCATCAATGATTTTATCGAGCCCATATCGTATGTCTATGCATCGAGGGTGTCAAACAGTCCCGGCATATCGTCCGCCGGCATCCGGACGCCCAAATGTTTGAAGGCCTTTGGCGTGACTTCGCGCCCGCGCGGCGTGCGCTTGACAAAGCCTTCCTGTATGAGGTAGGGCTCGTACACCTCCTCAACGGTTCCGGTGTCCTCGCCCAAGGCCGTGGCTATGGTGGACAGCCCTACCGGGCCGCCGCCAAACTTGTATATAATCGTGGACAACAGCTTGTTGTCAATTTCGTCAAGACCGTATCGGTCGATATTGAGCGCCTCGAGCGCATACCGTGCAATGGCTACGTCGATGGTGCCGTCACCCTTGACCATAGCAAAATCGCGCACGCGGCGAAGCAAGGCATTGGCGATACGGGGCGTGCCGCGGCTGCGCATAGCTATTTCGCGGGCTGCATCATCGGTGATGGGTACTTTCAGCAGCGCCGCACTGCGCCGTATGATGCGCTCCAAGGTGGCGTGGTTATAGTATTCGAGGTGGCAATTGATGCCGAAGCGTGCACGCAGGGGCGCCGTCAGCAGTCCGCTGCGCGTGGTGGCTCCCACGAGCGTGAACGGGCTCAGCGAAAGCTGTACCGAGCGCGCCCCCGGGCCTTTGTCTATCATGATGTCTATACGGTAGTCCTCCATAGCGGAGTACAGGTACTCCTCGACTACGGGACTGAGGCGATGTATCTCGTCTATAAACAGCACATCATTTTCCTCAAGCGTGGTTAGGATGCCGGCCAGATCGCCGGGCTTGTCCAATACCGGGCCGCTGGTGACCTTGAAGCCTACGCCCAATTCGTTGGCAATAATACCGGCGAGTGTCGTTTTGCCCAGTCCCGGAGGGCCGAAAAGCAATATATGGTCCAAGGCCTCATGGCGCATACGTGCCGCCTCGACAAAAACCCTAAGGTTGGCGACGATCTTTTCCTGCCCGTTGAAGGCTTCGAAATGATCGGGACGCAAGGCACGCTCGAAGTCCTTGTCCCGTTCCGAATTGCGTATATCGAAATCTTGTTCCTGACTCATCGTTCTGTTCGTTTTGTATTTACGGCGCGATCCACGGCCTCGATGACGGCCTGCGGGGTGACGGCATCGAAGCAGCGGTAGTCGCCGAAGCGGCACTCCCGGTTTCCGAAAATCGAGCAGGGCCGGCACCCGAGAGTGTCATCGCCCAGCATCAGCGAAGTCTCGCCTTGCCATGGGGCGAAGCCGGCCGCCGGATGCGTCGCGCCCCAAATGCTGACCACCGGTACGCGGCACAGTGCCGCCAAGTGCATATTGCCGCTGTCCATAGACACCATAGCGTCCAGACGCGAGATTACGCCTATTTCGTCGGCAAATCCGAACTTGGCTGCGGCCATATCGACCACATCGAAGCCCTGAGCGTTCAACTGCGCCGTCCATTGCGCCAGCATCGGCGCCTCGGTCTTGCCGCCGCCGAAGAGATATATCCTCGTACCCTGACGGCGTGCCAGCGCCTCGACCACGGCAAGCATACGCTCCGGCGGATACACCTTGCCGCGATGAGCGGCAAAGGGGGCAATGCCTATGCGCATGGATACAGACGGGCTGTCCTCCGCCACCGCTTCTCGGCTGTATCCGGCAAATCGGTCCGGGCGACATTCCAGCCCCAGCGCGGCAAACACATTGGCATAACGGTCAATGACACGCTCCAACGGCCGTGCCGCCAAAGCTCCGTCGGCACACAGACGGCGACGCAAGCGGCGTTGCTTATCCAGACGGCGTACGCGCACACCGCGCAGGCGCAGACATAGCGACAAAATCTTTGTACGCAGCACGTTGTGCAAATCGGCAAAGTCCGTGACGCCTTTTCGGCGCAAGTCCGACGCCAGGCGACACATCCCGACAGCACCTTTATATCGGCCCTCGCGCAGGTCAATGCCGAGCACCTCGAGATTGGCGGGCCGCTGTGCATATATCGGCGCAAACGCCTTGCGCGTCACCACCACGAAGCGCACCTCCGGGTTGGCGGCACAGGCGGCATACACTGCCGGCACCGTCATCGCGATGTCTCCCATGGCCGAAAACCGCGCCACAGCCACCGTGCGCACCTCTGTATTTTTTGTTTTTGCCAAATAGATATGAATTATAGGCGTTATATCTAATATTTTGACACCAGAATTCAGCGACCCGGGATTACCTTGCGGCGACTCTCGACAAGACGTCCGATGTATCCGCGAAGCACGTGCCCCACCTCAATAGTGAGGAGAGTTTGTCCCCGTGGCGAGGCGGCGTTACTTTTTGTCGGCGGCGTAGAGGACGGGATTGGTGGAGGGGTCGTTGTACATCTTCATCTGGCGGTAGACTTTCATGTACTTACGTCCGGCGGCAATGTCGTCCAGGAGGGTGTCGATGGCGGCGGTGAGGTCGGCGCGCTGTTCGCGCAGCACTTCGAGCTTGGCCCCACAGCGTGCTCGGTGCTCGGCAGTGGCGTCTTGACGTGCAACCTGCTCGGCCATATGGTAAATTTTCAGCGCCAATATGCTGAGGCGATCGAGTGCCCAAGCGGGGCTCTCGGTATTGATGGTGGCGTCCGGCTGAGGCACTATCGCCGAGTATTTCTCGCGGAAGTACGTGTCCAGTTCCTCGACCATATCGGTACGGTCTTGGTTGGACTTGTCGATACGACGCTTGAGCACCAAGGCCTCCACGGGGTCGATGTTCGGGTCGCGGATGATGTCCTCCATGTGCCATTGGGCGGCATCGATGTGGTTCTTGGCAAAGAGCGTATGCTCGATGGTGCCGGGCGTATAGGGATTGGCGCACGGAGCGTCAATATTGTCGGCGATATGGTATGCCTCGGTGGCGGCTTCGAAGATGCCGTAGCAATGCTCGGCGAAAGTCTTGTCGGTAGTCATATTTCGGTGGCTGTTTGGTTGTCTTGCAAAGTTAGGCATTTCCGCCGACATTTCCGACAGAAAATTCACCGCCGTACACTCGGCATGCTTCCTAATCAAAAATTCACCGAACTATGGATGATGGAAAAGGAGTAAATATCAGAGCCTTCGAGAAGGAATCCCATACTTGTTTTATGAATAGAAACGATGAGAAGGCTACACATATCTTGCGAATGGAGGTATATCGGCATTTATCTTGTTTCGCAATGGGATATGATTTGGGAATGTGTAATATTTGCACGGGCGAAGAAATTTGTTTACTTTTGCGAGTACAAAGAAAGTACAAGAAACTGCACACCTAACAACACCTACGGATATGCAATCCAAATACCACAGGATACTTTTGAAGCTTAGCGGCGAAAGTCTTGCCGGGCCGACCGGCACCGGCATCGACACCAATGTACTCCGGAGTTACGTCCATCAGATTAAGGCCGTAGCTGACAGCGGCGTACAAGTGGCCATAGTTATCGGCGGCGGCAACATCTTCCGCGGATTATCCGGGGCTACGCGTGGCTTTGACCGCGTCACCGGCGACCAAATGGGGATGCTGGCTACGGTCATCAATTCGCTGGCATTGCGCAGTGCTCTTGAGAGCATAGGCTGCCCGGCACGCGTATTCACCGCCACCAATATGTACCCCGTGGGGACATATTACAGCAGCCGCGCTGCCATCGAAGCGCTCAATCGCGGCAAGGTGGCCATACTTGCCGGTGGTACCGGTAATCCCTTCTTCACCACCGATACGGGTGCGGCTTTGCGTGCTGTCGAAATTGCCGCCGATGTGATGCTCAAAGGTACGCGCGTGGACGGCGTATATACAGCCGACCCTGAGAAAGACCCTACGGCCACGCGCTTCGACCGCATCACTTACGATGAGGTGTATGCTCGCGGCTTGCGCGTAATGGACCTGACGGCTACTGCAATGTGCAAGGAAAATCGTATGCCCATTATTGTTTTCAATATGGACGTCCCCGGCAACCTGGCTCTTGCCGTCGAAGGCGATACGGCTGTGGGCACGCTCGTATATTGATAGTGATGACACTCAACCGATAATACAAACCACCAAAAACATACAACAATGACAGACCCTAAGACATACCTCACCCCGGCTTCCGAGAAGATGGAAATGTCGGTGACTTATCTCGAGGAAACACTGGCTCGCATACGTGCCGGACGCGCCAATCCTAAGATTCTCGAAGGCATCCGCGTAGACTACTACGGTAGCGCCGTGCCACTGAGCAACGTTTCCAATATCACCACTCCCGATGCTCGTACTATCGCCATCACACCCTGGGAGAAAAATATGTTCAAAGAAATCGAGCGCGCCATCATCAATAGCGACCTCGGCATCATGCCCGAAAACAATGGCGAGGTTATCCGCATTGCTATTCCGCCGCTGACCGAAGAGCGCCGCAAACAGCTTGTCAAGCAGTGCAAAGCCGAAGTAGAACAAGCCAAGGTGAGCGTACGCAACGCCCGTCGCGATGCCATTGAAGGTCTCAAAAAAGCCATCAAGCAAGGTATGCCCGAGGATGTCGAAAAAGACGCCGAGACTGAGGCTCAGAAAATTCACGACCGCTTCATGAAGAAAATTGACGAAATCTTTGCGGCCAAAGAAAAAGAAATTCTCACCGTCTGACGCACGTGTGATCACACTTACAGGGTTGGAATAATTCAAAAGCAACAACCCTTGCGGGGCAGAGGGCTCGGACACGCCCCTGACCCGCTTTTTTAATGACTTTATGGGAATAATAGGAGCAATATGAGTAACCTTATACGAATAATGCTGTGCGTGCAGTCGGTCATGCCATTGCTCTCATAATTTCCCATTATTCCTATAATTCCCATCGGCCTAATTCCCACCCTACCCATCTGCCGATATGCAGCACACGGTACATAGTTTTGGAGGCCTGCGCTTTGTCTTCGTGGCGCTGGTCTTTATGTCACACTTCGCGTGGAGCGACATCAAAGCTTTCGACTTCGGCGGCGACTGTGGCGTTGCATTCTTTTTTGCGCTCAGCGGTTACGGGCTTATGAGCGGCTACGGGGCGCGTGCCGCGGCCGGAACGCTTGATTTTGTACCTTTTATACGCCGACGCTTGTCGCGCATTTATCCCATGCACCTGCTGGCGCTTACCGTGGCTTTTGCGGTTATGCCGTGGAATTTTGGCGACATAAAAGCTGACATTCTGTCGGCGCTGCTGCTCCAGAGTTGGACTCCGGATTATTTTGCGACCAACGGCCCGGCGTGGTTCCTGTCGACACTTGTATTCTTGTATCTCCTATTTCCGTGGATGGCGCGGCGTGTAGCCGCTATGCGCTTGCGGACACTTTCGACTACAGCCGTGGTCGGTATCGCGCTGATGATTGCGGCATATATCGCGGTCAATGCCTTCGGGGCGGACAAAGACGCGGCCACCCGGTGGCTGTACGTCTTTCCGCCGGCGCGTGTATTGGACTTTTTCCTGGGAATGGTCGCATTTCGCTTCTGCGGCGCTTTGCGGACGATGACGAGCAATCACCTGTCACCCTGCATCGCTTTCGCGCTGCAAGCGGTCTCTATGGCGCTTGTGGCGGCATTGGTGCCGCTGTACACCTGCATCGGCTTGCCGTGGGGGCTTGGCGCCATATTTTGGCTACCCGTGGCGGCCGTTGTCTGCGTCTTTGCGCTCACCGATGGCAAGGCATTGGCCGGGACGCACGCGATGGCTTCGCGTCCCCTATCCTATTTGGGCAACATTTCTATGGAAATCTTCCTGTTGCATGTCCCGGTCATTGCCGGTTTGCATCGACTGGCGCCGCATCTGCCTTTTGAGTTGCCCTATGGCGCGGCACTTGTGTCGGCGGCGGCAATTACGCTGGTTGTAAGTGTAGTCGTGCACCAGATTGTTCAACGATTCTGAGGGTTAGACTACTCCGAGTGCTTAGATTTATTAGTCGCTCTCAAAAAATAAGCGAGGAACAGCACCCCGGCCGAGAACAGACTGATAGAAAAGCTGAGAACAATGCCCCACAATCCCAGTCCGGCGGTGAAAGCCAGAAGGAATGTCGAGGGTAGTCCGAGAACGAGGTAGCAGAAGAATGCTATCCATAGCATGGGCAGGACATGCCCGGTGCCGCGAAGGGCATTGGCAAATGTGACTTGTGTGGCATCGCCGAGTTGGTACAGCAACAGCGGCACTATAAGTATGCCGGCGGCGGCGACCACTGTCGGATCGTTGCTGAATATTCCCATGATGTCTTTGCCCCACAGTGCAAAGACTATGGATGATAAAGCCATGAGCATAAGCATAATGCGGTATCCGGCCGAGGCTATGCGACGCATCTGTGTATTGGCATCGGCGCCTATGCCGGAGGCTACGGCGACTTTAGCGGCTATGGCCGAACCCAGCGAGTAGTAGATACAGAAGCCCAGTGTGCCAACAATCACGATGATCTGGAATGCGGCGAGGTCTATGGCGCCAAGCCATCCGGCCATCACCGCTGCGCCGGAGAATGCGCTTGTCTCCAATGACATCTGTATGGACACGGGAAAGGATGTCCGCCATACCATTGATGGACGCGGCTCCTCGTAAGGGCCGCCTATGCGGCGAAATCCGCGCGCGTAAGCCTCGTTGTGCCGGCGCATAAAGAATATCGCCATAATGACTACTGGTGCCATTACGCGCGCCGCAAGGGTGCTCAAGCCGGCGCCCGTGAGGCCGAGTTCGGGCATCCCCCAGTGTCCGTATATCAGTGCGTAATTGCCCAGAACGTTCATACCGTTGGTCGCCAGAATTATCCACATAGGCATTTTTGAGTTGCCTACGGCGTAGCTCCATTGCGCAAAGACGTTGAATATCGTGATGGGAAGCAGTCCGGCAAGGCTTATCAGGTAGTAGGGGCGTATGAGCGGCAGCAATTCTTCGGGCTGTCCCAGAAGGCCGAGATTGAAGTATAGCGCCGTCATCACGGCCATAATTATGAGGCAATATATGATGTTGATGCGCAGACCTACGCGAACACTCGCGCCTATGTCCCCGATGCGTCCGGCACCGAAAAGTCGGCCGACAAGGGGTGTGATGCCGTACGTAAAGCCTACACATGCCAATATGGCAACGTTGAACACATTATTGACAAAAGATGCCGAGGCCAGCGCGGCTGTCGAGTAGTGTCCGACCATAATATTGTCGGCAAAACCTACGGCTATCATACCCAGCTGCCCCACGAGTATGGGGCCGCCGAGTTGCAGAAGCTCTTTGTATATATTCTTTGATGCCATTGCGGTAGCGATGGATATATGTCTATGGGCGAACAGGTGATATGCGCCGCGCTCGAAAAAAAACGCCATTAGGAGGCCGTAACCCCTAATGGCGTCTATGAGGGTTATACGTTATCAGTTGCGATCTCCGAAGATACGCAGCAGATACAGGAACATATTGATGAAGTCAAGGTAGAGGCTCAGTGCGCCCAGGGTGGCCAGACGGCCGATGGAGGCCGACGGAGCTTCTTGTGCCATGCGCTTGATTTGCTGGGTGTCCCATGCGGTGAGGCCTACAAAGATGAGGACGCCGCCGAAGGTGATGGCCCATTCAAGACCGGAGCTGTGCAAGAAGATGTTGACGATGCTGGCTATGATAAGACCGATAAGAGCCATAAACAGGAACGATCCTATACGGCTGAGGTCCCTGCTGGTGAAGTAACCGTAGACACTCATGGCGCCGAAGGTGCCGGCGGTGATGAAGAATGTCTTGGCGATGGATACGCCGGTGTATACGAGGAATATGGGCGCAAGCATCATGCCGTTGACTACGGCAAAGAGGAAGAACAGGATGGTGGCGGTGGCCGAGCTGAGCTTGTTTATGCCGGCACTGATGCCGATGACGAGCGCAAGTTCGGCGATGACCAAGCCCCACATTGCCCATGAGTTCTGGGCGATGAAGAGCATATATCCGACTGAATTGGCGCAGAACAGCGACACTAAGGCTGTGACGACGAGCGCCAAGGTCATGCGCAGGTAGACTTGTTTCATCACCGAGGAGATGGAAGAGGTGTACACCGTGCTTTGGGTGCGCGCTTCGTAGGTGTTGCTGTTGAATTGGGGAGGGTAGTTGTTCATTGTTTTTCTGTTTATATTTAGGAGATTGGATTTTGTGCGTATTGGTGGGAGAGATAATAATAAGAATTATGGGAACTATGGGAGCCTATGGCGGAAATTATAGCTGTTATGGTTATTATAGCTATTTTAGGCCGCAATGATTACATACGTTCGGGGACTTTGATGCCCAGCAGTGCGGTGGCGGTTCGTATTACGCGTGCGCTTTGGCGTGACAGCTCGAGGCGCAACGAGCGTACAGCAGGGTCTTCTTCGCCTAGGATGGTGTGGTCGTGATAGAATTGGTTGTACATCTTGACTACATCGTAGACGTAGTTTGCGATGAGTGCGGGCGAGTAGGAGCGTCCGGCTTCGGCTACCACATCGGGGAAGTCGGCAAGGCGCTGTATCAGCGACACTTCTTTCTCGGTGGGTACCACGGCGCTGTAATCGCCTATGGTGAGACCCTTGTCGGCTGCCTTGCGCAGTACCGAGCAGATGCGGGCGTAGGCGTACTGGATGAAGGGACCGGTGTTGCCGTTGAAGTCGATAGATTCTTTGGGGTTGAAGGTGATGTTGCGGCGCGGGTCTACTTTGAGCAGGTAGTATTTGAGAGCGCCCATGCCAACGGTCTCGGCTATGGCATCAATATCGGCTTTGCTGAGGCCGTCGAGTTTGCCGGCCTGCTGTGCCACCTCGCGAGCGGTGTTCACCATATCGGCCATCAAGTCGTCGGCATCGACGACGGTGCCTTCGCGGGATTTCATCTTGCCGTCGGGCAGTTCGACCATTCCGTAGCTGAAGTGTACCAGGTCTTTACCCCAGGCAAATCCGAGGCGGTCAAGCAGCAGCGACAGTACCTGGAAGTGGTAGTTTTGTTCGTTGCCGACGACGTATATCATCTTGTCTATGGGGAAGTCTTGATAGCGGAGTTTGGCCGTGCCAATGTCCTGGGTCATATATACCGAGGTGCCGTCGCTACGCAGCAGCAGCTTGTGGTCCAGTCCGGCATCGGTGAGGTCGGCCCAGACGCTGCCGTCTTCGCGACGATACATTATGCCTTTTTCGAGGCCTTCGAGAACTTTTTCTTTGCCTTCGAGGTAGGTGTCGCTTTCGTAGTATATCTTGTCGAAATCGACGCCGAGTCGGCGGTATGTCTCGTCAAATCCGGCATATACCCAGTCGTTCATCATCTTCCACAGGCGGCGTACTTCCGGGTCTTTGGCTTCCCAGCGGCGGAGCATTTCGCGTGCTTCGAGCATCAGCGGAGCTTGGTTTTTGGCCTCGTCTTCGCTAATGCCTTTTTCCATCAGCTCCTTGACTTCGGCCTTGTAGTGTTTGTCAAAGAGGACGTAGAAGTCGCCTATAAGGTGGTCGCCTTTTTTGCCGGTGCTTTCGGGGGTGGCGCCGTTGCCCCATTTCTGCCATGCCAGCATGGACTTGCAGATATGTATGCCGCGGTCGTTGACGATATTGGTCTTGACCACGCGGTTGCCGCAGGCCTTGAGTATTTGGGCCAGCGAGTAGCCCAGCAGGTTGTTACGCACGTGTCCCAGGTGCAGCGGCTTATTGGTGTTGGGCGAGGAGTATTCGATCATCACCAGGGGTGAGTCTGCGGTCACGGCCTTGATGCCGAAGTCCGGGGTGGCCTCGATGGAGGCCAGAACCTTGTCCCAAAACGTGGGGGCTATGACGATATTGAGGAAGCCTTTGACGGCATTGTATCCGGCCACGGCTTCGGAGTGCTCGGCGAGGTAGGCTCCGATTTCGTTGGCTACGGCTTCGGGCGCTTTACGCGCGGCCTTGACGTAGGGGAATACCACGACGGTGATATTGCCTTCGAATTCGCGGCGTGTGGCTTGGGTCTGCACTTGGTCGGCAGTGGTATCAATGTCGTAGAGGGCCTTGACGGCGGCTACGACTTCCTGCGCTATGATTGTATCTAATTGCATATTCGGTTGGTGGTGTGAGTGCCGTTTCCGACGCTCGGGTGTGTATATTTGTGCATTTGAAATGCAAATTTACGAAATTTTCGCGATGTCATCCTCTTGTACAGGCAAAAACGCCGCCAAACTTTGCCAATAAATCTAAAAGGTGGGTCTTCACGCACCCAAAGAGCTGCTTCGGAGGGGCTAAGGGGGGGGGTATTACAACTCGTGCAGACATCCTGTATGGGGTGTCTGCACGGGCGGGTGTGCCTCCCGAAATGTCTGCTTGTTCGCTTATCTCGGATTGGCAATGTCTCTCGGTTTGATTGTCCTATTTACCGTCGATGGCTTTTGTATGCTTATGTTTCTTAATATATTGCAGGGCTGTATCGAGGGCGTCTTCGGCTTTGACTGCAATGTCGGGCAGGGCGCCGTGGATATCGTCTTCTTCGGCATTCATCTGCCAAAAACGTTTGTAGGAGATGCCGCAGACTATCTTGGTGACGGGTAGGGCATAGGCCAATATTTCGCCGTAGCAGACGTTCATGCCTCCGGTTTCTTCGCCTATAACCATCCCGGAGCCGCATTCCTTGAAAGTCCATACAAAGGATGCTCCGGCCGAGAAGGTGCTGTTGGATGACAGCACTATGACACGCCCGTCATAGTGTCCCTGTTCGCGTGTATAGGGGGTGTTGTACCAGGTCGAGTCGGCCTCGCTGTATGTCAGCGTGGTGTAGCTCATAGATGAACCGAGCAATCTCTGCGTTGTGGGTGTGATTTTCATCAGTCCTTTGGAAATCTGGGTGAAGGGTTTGGGGCTGATGTATTTCAGTAGTACGTCGCCTACGTAATTACTGCCGCCGCCGTTGGCTCGCGCATCAATAATCAGGTTGCCTATATGCTCTCGGCGCAGGGTGCTGAACATTGAATCGGCAAAGGCTTCGATATTGTCTACGTCCTCGCAGGCCGGGAAGTCCATGACGGCTACATTGTTTGCTTTGTCAATGGTGAATGAGTAGTCTTTTTTGTATGCATTCGTTCTCGTGGGGCAGCGGCGTTTGGCCTCGGTGAGGTCTACCGGCTTGAAGGTGTGTCGCATTGGCTGCTTGGCGCCTTGCGGCAGGTACTCGACATCGTAGGTGTCAGCTTTATATAGCGCGTAATACAAGCCCGAGAAGGAATTGTTGATGCGAGCCAGTCTGAAGGGGCGCCGCTCGCCGCTGACGTAGGGTAGCATCAATTCGATAATTTCGGAGGCCGGGATGCCGTTGATGGATAGAATTTTGGCGCCACGCGGTATTATCGAGTCAAGGCTTGATTGGCAGGTGATTGTGCCGTCGGAAGCGACGTTGGTGTACACCGGCATATGCGGCGCCTTGGCGTTGACAAATACTTGTTGGCCCGGGAAGAATAGGTTGGTGTGTCCGTCGCCGATCATTGCCACCAACGGAGCCATAACCTTGTATGCCTCGGTGACGGTCAGCGAGTCGGGTAGGGATTTCTTTGCGGCATTGACGGCGCGCATTAGGTCCGCTTGACGGCATACCGAGAATATGTCGGGATGCACTTGGTCGATGGTGTATATGAGCGCGTTGATGTCGAATTGGACTTGCTGCCGCGACATCAGTCCGGAGGGCGCTATCTTCACTAATTCGGGGTCGGGATTTGTATAGGGGTCGGCGGCATAGCGCTTGACAAGCACGTGTGCCGTGTCTCCTTTAGCGGTCAGAATGTCCAGTGGTGACGATTGCCATTCGTTCATCTCTAAAGTTATGGTGTCGATATCGGATACAAAGGATACCGAACTAGCCGAGGTCTCAAAGATGTCGGGGTTGGTCTCGGGTGATACATTCCACGATATTCCTTCGCGGTCGGAGCCGTTGATCAGGATTTTTACGCTTTCTTGTGTGGTGTGTAGCACTGGCACCGAGGTGCGAGCCCGACCGGATTGCATAGGCGCTGCTACGGCCAATGCTGTCGTCAGTACTATTGTCAGTGCTATGGCGAGTGCCTTCGTTAGCTTGTTTGTCATCTCTTTTTTAGTGGTTGTATATATTTATGACGGACAATTCAGGGGTTTGTGACACTTGATTCCGAAAAAAATTTCAACGCTTATATCGTAGGTCACTTATTGGGGTGTTGTGCCTCCGGATTTTACAATCCCGGGAGGGTGGGGTCGGGGAGCAGGCGAAAGGTCATACGGTGTAGCGGCGAAGGCCCGTATCGGGCGATGGCGGCACGGTGGTCGGCGGTTGGGTAGCCTTTGTTTGACTCCCAATGATACATAGGATACTTATGGGCGGCTTCGTCCATAAAGGCGTCACGGCCGGTCTTGGCCAGTACGGAGGCGGCGGCGATGTTTCCGAAGCGCCCGTCGCCTTTGACGAAGGTTTGCCAAGGAACATCGCGCCAGGGTGTGAAGCGGTTGCCGTCGACGATGACGGCGCCGGGGGCTGTGGACAAGGCGTCCAGAGCGCGGTGCATTGCCAGAATGGATGCGCGCAGGATGTTGATGCGGTCTATCTCGGAGTTGTCTACCACGCCTATGCCGTAGGCTACGGCTTCGGACATTATGATGTCGCGCAGGGCCGTGCGGCGTGTGGCGCTCATCTGCTTTGAATCGTTGAGCCACGGATGGGTAAACCCGTCGGGAAGGATTACGGCGGCGGCGTATACCGGCCCGGCGAGGCATCCGCGGCCGGCTTCGTCGCATCCGGCTTCGTGTATGCCCGTGCAGTAGCAGGACGGTAGGTGTAGGGGCTCGTTTCGTTTGGTCATTTGCTATCGGGTGTATTGATGATGGCGGTCGGCCGCCGTGGGTATATCAGGTGTGCGTTGCGAGTGGATACCGCAAAAGAATTTTGCGTATATGTACGGCAGGCTTCTGAGGCAAAGTGTATATATGAAAAGAATGAGTAGCCGGAAACTGACCGAAGTCAATTAGACGATTACTCATTCTCCTCTCTCCTCTGGCGGTATGGACGGGACTCGAACCCGCGACCCCCTGCGTGACAGGCAGGTATTCTAACCAGCTGAACTACCACACCGTGGAAAAATTCTTTCTTGCGATTTCAAAATTTGGCGTCAACCTCTGTCGACTTCGGTCTTTCGCAAGGCAGACCGTTTTTGCTTTTGCGATGCAAAGTTACGGCTCTTTTCGTTTCCCACCAAATTTTTTGCCGAAAAAAACTAAAAAAATTTTCGGTACATTGCCGATGTGTGATTACATTGTTGTGTATAAGACTGTTGGCTGTAAGGTGGCGGCGATGCTTAATGCGACTGTTGCAAGGACGGCCACGGCAATAAGAATCCAAGTCACCTCTTTTCGCTGATCCCAGCATATCCATGCGCATACGGCAGTGGCGGCGGTATACGCCGGGAAGGCCCACATAAGTGGGCGCAGCGGGCTGTCTGTAGCCGTTGCGAGTACCAGTATCGGCCCGGCGATGCCGGCCAGAGCCACGCATACGCACAGCAGCGTCACCCACCATGGGCGCGGTTGTCGCGGATTTTCGTTCATTTTTTGTGTCTTTTGGCTTGTTTTTTAACTTCGAGGTATGCTGCCACGGTGGCTTCGATGCCGCGTTCCAGCGAGAATTGAGGATTGAACCCGAAGTCGCGTTGTGCCGGTGTGATGTCGCAAGTCCAGTTGCGCTGGCGCATAATCTTGAATTTGTCGCGGTTGAGCGTTGAGGCCTTGCCGCGAGCCACGCCTATTTTCTCGGCGATGACACTGGCGGCATACACCGCCCACATGGGCAGACATACGGGGATGACGGCGCGACGATGCAGGTGTCGAGCCACGATCTGGCGGAATTCTTTCTGCGAGTACGAGCGGCCTTCGCTGATGATGTATTTGTGGTGCAAGACCTTTTGAGCAGGCGCGGCTATGGCATCGAACATGGCTTGCACCAAGTCGTCTACGTATATGAAGGTGAGCATCTGGCGCTTGTATCCGACGGCAAAGTCCCAATGGGCGTCAATGCTTTTGATCATCATCAGATAGTCTTTTTCGTGCGGTCCGTAGACGCCGGTGGGGCGGAATACTATCCACGGCACATCGGGATGGGTGTCCAGATAGGTTTCGCTCTTGATTTTGGAGACGCCGTAGCGGGTATTGGGTTGCGGAATGGTGGTGTCGTCCAAGGGGCGGCCGGAATCTTCTTCGGCCGGCCCGAGGGCGCTGAGCGAGCTCATATACAGCAACTTGTCCGGCAATCGGCCATCGCGGCGTAGCACTTCCACAAAGTCGGTGAAGTACTGATAGTTGATGCGATTGAAGTCCATAAAGTTGGCGCACTTGGTGGCGCCGAGGTTCCAGATGATGTATTGCCAGCGTCCGCCGGGTGCTTGGGCGGCGAGGGTGACGGCCACAGACTCGGGTTCATCGTAATTGAGCACTACGAAGTGCAAGCGCGGGTCGTCGAGATAGCGCCGAGAGGTGGAGGCGCGTACGCCCACCCAGGTGTCGTAGCCCAATTCGAGGGCGCGGCGGGCTATAAATCCTCCGATAAATCCTCCGGCTCCTACTATAAGCAGCGTCTTGGCTTGTGTCGCGTTGTCTTGCTGTATGGTTTCGCTGTCTTGTTGTGTCATTTTATCGTGTGTATGCGTAAATCGTTGTGTCGTAGGCATGTCTCTGTCTATGATTGGCGTACGGCGTCAAGGGCCTTGAGGTACGTCTCCATAGTTTGTCGGGCAAAGTTCTCGGCGCTGAAGCGTCGTACGTATCGCAATCCGCTGTCGGCCAGTGATTGGCGTAGGCGGCTGTCGCCGCATATCCGTGCCAATGCATCGGCCATGGCTTCGGCGTCATCGGGGTCGATGTACACTGCTCCGGGGCCGCCGGCTTCTTCGAGGCAACTGCCGGTGGCGGCAACTACGGGTGTTCCGCAGCTCAGAGCCTCGACTATGGGCAGCCCGAAGCCTTCGTAGCGCGAAGGGTAGGCGGCGCATGTGGCGGCGCCGTATAGCGCCGGAAGGTCGGCAAAGGGTACGCCTTCGAGTATGTGCAGGCGGCCTTGCAAGCCGTGTGTGGCGGCGTAGCGGTCGATGTCGCGGGCATAGGGGGTGCGGCGACCGATGAGTACCAGATGGATGTCGCTGTCCAGTGCGGCCAGTGCCTGCAGGGTCAGCAGCTGGTTTTTACGAGGCTGGATGGTGCCTACGCCGATGATATAGCGCTCGGGCAGGTTGTAGCGACGGCGGATGTCTATACGGGCGTATTCGCCGGCAGGGACAAAGGAGGCATCAACGCCTTGGTAGATGATATCGATTTTGGCCGGGTCGATGCCGTAGTCGTTCACCAAGTCATCGCGTGTGCAGCGGCTGATGGCTATGATGCGTGTGGCATTTTGGGCGCTGTGCCGATATTTATAGTCGTAGATGGCGCGGTCCAAGGCTTTGTAGTCCTTGGGGCAGCGCCGCCATATCAGGTCGTGGATGGTTACTACGGAGGCCAGCGACGGAATGCGGCGAATGTTCAGCGGCAATTCGTTGGACAATCCGTGATAGATGTCCACACCCATGTCGGCCAGTTGGCCGGTGATGTCGAAGGTGCGCCACAGAGCGCCGAAACGCCGATCAATGGCTTTGGTCGGCTCGACAAGGCAGACGTCCGGACGTTCGAGGATGGAGGCAAGGCGCGAGGCATCGCCGCCGGGAGACATCACGGCGTAATCGTGGTCGGGGTAGGCCGCCGACAGCGCTTCTATGGCGTAGCGGCTGTAGTTGCCCAGACCGGTGGAATTGCGTACGGCGCGTTTGCCGTCAAAAGCTATCTGTAGTTTTTCCATACCCGGTAGTTTTTCCATACCCAAAGGTACGCTTTTTTTTGAAAATATCGCTTGTCGCGTACAGCGATATTGCACCTCGCGGCACTCCCTTTCGCTCTGCCGAAAAACCCTCCTCGCGGGAAGAATTGTCCGGCTCAATAGTGGAAGGATGACCCGCCGAGGAACTCGCGCAGCAGCGATGTGGGCGGCAATGTACGGTTGTCAATCTGTGGGAAGTAGCTCAGGAATTTGCGAAGACGGTATGCCTGAGCATACTCGGGTTGGTCGCAGGATACTTCGCCGAGAATTTCGCAGGCGTATTGGCGGATTACTCCGAGTTCGAAGAGCAGCGAGGAGTTGAAGGTGGCATCGGCGTTTTCCTGATAGGGGAATATCCATTTTTCCTCGCCACGGCGTACGCTGGGCCAGCGACGTATGGTCTCGGCGGCGCCGATGTTGCGGTATTTGTAGTCGCGGACTATGCGGCGCAACAGGCGGTTGTCGGTGGTTGGTACCCAGTTGTGGTCGTCTATGGTCAGGGTGGTCAGCGCCGAGACGTAGATGCGGAACTTGTCGCTCTCGGCTATGGAGGGTGTCAGCTCGGGATTGAGACCGTGGATGCCCTCGATGAGTATGACGCTGTCGGCGCCCAGGGATATTTTGTCGCCTTTGTACTTGCGCGTCCCGGTGGCGAAGTCGTAGGTGGGAAGGCTGACTTCTTTGCCGTCAAGCAGGTCTTGGAGGTCGCGGTTGAAGGTGGCCAGGTCCAGGGAGTACAGCGACTCGTAGTCATACTCGCCGTCGGCATCGCGCGGCGTGTGCTCGCGGTCTACAAAGTAGTTGTCGAGCGAAATCATCACCGGGCGCAATAGGTTGGTCATCAGCTGTATGGCAAGGCGTTTGGTGGTTGTGGTCTTACCGGAGGACGATGGCCCGGCGATGAGTATGATGCGTGCGCCGCCCTGACGATGGCGCCGCGTGATTTCATCGGCTATGGCGCCGATATATTTTTGGTGGAGGGCCTCGGCGACGTTGATTAGGTCGCGTGTGCGGCCTTCGGAGGCTACGCGGTTCAGCTCGCCCACATTGCTCACGCCGAGTATTCGGTTGAAGTCAAGATAGTCGGTGAAGGCCTTGAACATTTTGTCCTGTACTATGGGCTCGGGCGTCTGCGTTGGGTTGGCCGGGTCGAGGGAGCGCAGCAGCATCCCGTCTTTGTAGGCGGTGAGTGCAAAGACGCCTATATGTCCGGTCGATGGTGCCAGGCATCCGTAGTAGCTGTCGGCAATATCGCCGAGGGTGTAGTACTTGGTGTAGAGGTCGTGGATGGTGGACAGTACAAGAACCTTGTCGTCAAGACCTTGTTCTTTGAATATTTCGATGGCTCGTGAGGTGGGCACCTCGTGCAGCACAAAGGGTATATCGGCTTGGTGCAGCCTGCGCATTTCGGCCTCGATGGCGCGGACGGTTTCTTCGGTGGTTTCGATGCCGATGACGCGGCAGAAATATCCGTGCGAGATGCTGTGCATCATCTTGAGCTTGGCCCCGGGATACAACCTGCGTATGGCGCAGTACAGCATCATACACAGCGAGCGCACGTAAGCGCGTCGGCCCGAGTCATGCGTAGGCGGCAGCATCTCGATGGTCTTGGGATTGTATACGCGATAGCAGAGTGATTCGGTTTTATTGTTGACTCGTACGCATATCGGGTCAAAGCCCAGTGTGACGCGCATTTCTGTGGCTAATTGACCCAAAGTAGTGCCTTGGGCTACGGGGATGTCGGCGTCGGTATTGTTGCAGTGCAGAGTGACTGTCGGTGTTGTCATATTCCTTATTTTAGGTCTTATTTTGAGGGTTTGAAGAGTCTTTTGAGTTTACGCCTACGCCGCTTGCCGCGAAGGTAGCCTTGCAGTCGCTGCAGCGCCTTGGTCCCGGTGTCTTCGGGGCTGATGCCGGCGGCAATTGCATAGCGACGGGCGAGGTCGGCGGTGGCCTCGGGGCTCTCGATGTCTATGCGGCTGAAGTTGTCCATCAGGCGTTTGCGGCTATGGACGCCGAAGATCATACGGTTGATGTCTATGAGGTAGAAGTGATATACGCCGTTTTCTTTGCGGTACAGGATATTGCCTGGCGAGAAGTCTTTATGGTACACTCCGGCGCGATGCAGTCGTACCATATATTGTGCCAACGCGTCCAGAACCGGGGACATTGCTTCGGCATCGCGCAGGTGCCATAGACGCAAGTCCTCAGCCCCATCAATTTGGCGGCAGATGTAGTAACTGCGAGTGAGTCGTGCTCCGCGGTGTATCTCGATATATGCCACCGGATCGGGGGTGTCAAAGCCCATAGCAATGAGGCGTTGTGCGTTTTCGTAGGAGCGCCGTGCCTTGCTGCGCCGCAGGTGTGTGTACACCAGCGAATTGATTGGCGACGGTGAGTGAAAATTCTTGATACTCAGTCGTATGCCGGTGTCTGTATCCAGCGAGTATAACGTGTTGCGAGCGTGGTATACTTCCGTCGCCTCAATGGGTACGCCTTTGTCGGCAATGGCATATATTAGCGGCGTCAGGTCGGCGTATTTCGGCGATATGATTATCTTGGCTTTCATTGTGCGGTGCCTGTTTTTTGTCGTGCTATACCTGTCTTTGGGAGGCCTATTTTTTGAAATAATTGGAGCTGATGATCAGGTCGCTAATGGTGTACATACGGCGCTGATGGTCGAGCGTGGCTTTGTCGGCGCCGGATGTATCGCCTACGAATTTGCCCTGAGCATTGATGGTGAAGGGTTGCTTGTCGGGGTCGAGAATGCTTTGGCCGAGACCGCGCCATTCGTAGTCATCAAGACCGAGAAGGTCGAGCAGGGTGGGGTATATGTCTATTTGGCCCATGGTGGCATCGTGTCGCCCGGCTACAGGGCTGTTGAGCACCACTAAGGGTACGTATTGCTCGGGTGAGAGCCAGGCGGCTACGGCGGGGTTCTTGACGAACTTTGCACGGTCGACGCCTATGCCTTCGTGGTCGCCGGTGATGATAATGGTGGTGTTGTTGTATTGTCCGGAGGCTTTGAGTCGGCGGACAAAGTCACCGATGGCGCGGTCGGTGTAGTTGGCCACTTCCATGTAATGACGCAGCCGCTCGGGTATGGCGTTGCTGAAGTGTACCTTCTTGAGCTCGTCGGGTATGATGAAGGGGGTGTGTCCCGAGTAGGTGACGCATTGCAGCATCGTGTGTCCGTGTGGCGGCCACATCATCGGGTCGGAAATTTTTTTGGCACTTTGGCGCAGGAACGAGGTGTCGCCCAGACGTCCGCGCGGGCCGGTCTTGATGTCGAGCACAAAGTCGGGCTTGTCATAAAGTTCGTACCCAAAGTCTTGTGCCACAATGGCTACGTTCCAGACGGTGCGCTTGTCTACGGTGAAGGACATCACGCGTGCATCGTTGCCGTATTTTTGCTTCCAAGCCTTATCGAGGCTGCGATAGACGTTGTGCGGAAAGCGGTATGAGTAAGCCCCATATTCGACAGGCAGCAGCCCCGTGTGAAGTATTAGTTGAGCATCGATACTGCGTGCGCCTTTGACTTGTGACAACACGTGCGGCGCATACAAAGTGGTTCTGTCGCGCAGCAGGGCGTTGATATTGGGGGTCAATTCCTGACCTTCAACGGCGGTCTCGAATACCCAACTTTCGAGGCTTTCGCAGAGGATGATAATGACGTTGTCCTTGGGTTGTAGTCGCGGTGGAATAAACTTGGCGCCCGGACGTGTGGCTATCCATTGATCGATTTCGGCGCGCAATTGCGGCGTCAGTTCAATGGTGCCGCGCATCCATTCGTAGGCCATCGCTCCGGGTATGGTGTATACGGCGGCGCCGCAGGTGCTGTAGTCGTACATCAATTTGTCGTAGGCTTTTTTGTATCCGCCCAGGCATGCAACGAATATTATTACAATTGTCATAGGTACGACCACCATCCATAGTGCCATACGCCGACAGAGACGCTTGGCACAGTCGCTCAGTGTTTTACGTAAGTCTGTACGACATAGCATCACTATAGCGATGAGTGTCGTCAATGGGAATACAATGTCTGACCACCGCAGCGACTCCCATACACTGTCGGTGAAGTCGGCAAGATTGCTTACAAGGAGGTAGCTGCCCGCCGGAATTATGGTGAAATAGGTGCGAAAGTACATCAGGTTGGCTATAAGCAACAGGTCTACAATGATGTAGATGGTCACTATATACCACTGTCTGCGTATTCGGAGCAACGGCAGCGCCAGCAGTGTTGCCAAAGCCAATTTGGTGAGGTAGCCTATGGGAAATTGGAAGCCGGAGAAGGTGCTGCCCAGAGCCCACACAAAATCAAAAAACAGGAATTTGAAGTATAGTATGGCTATGACCGTGGCCATGACACTGCGTCCGCTTAACGGTTGCGGCGTCATGGCTTTAATTAGGGTCTTGGTGATTTCGTGTATGCGAGACATCTTGATTTCTTGTTGTCTTTTTTTTATTGCCACTTGTCCTATGCGAATGTGTCTTCGGGCTTCATCTGCGTGTTTTCTTTTATTTGAGGCATACCTATCTGTCGTCTCTGAGATGTGCCGATGTGGTTCGGGCGTTACTATTGTCGTCGTGTTGTGCTTTTGCCATTATGCCGGGCTCTTGTCATCGGGTGCTTCTGCCGTCTGCGATGTTGCTGTAGCCTGGCGGATTGTCTTCGTCGGATGGCGCTGCGGTCAATATTGCCGTCGGGATTTCTCGGCGATTTTGTGAAACAGTGTGTCGAAATATTCTACATAATCGGCCATAGCGTAGTTGTCGTCAATATTGCGCAATGCGGCGACGGACATCCGCGTATGTGTCTCGGGGTTGAGCGCTATGTCTTTGATGGCTTGAGCCATAGACTGTGCATCACCCGGCGGTACGAGTATGCCGCTGGGGTCATCGCCTGTGACGATGAGGTCGCGTGCGCCGGGGATGTCGCTCACCACGCAAGGTATGCCACAGGCTTGCGCTTCACGGATTACGCGTGGCGAGGCGTCGCGTAGTGATGGCAGTGCAAAGACGTCTGCTCTGGGGAGGTAGTGCATCGCATCGGGGCGGTTGCCGGTGAATGTTACTATGTCTTGGCGTGCCGACCGGATGTCCTCGGGCTCGGCTTCGCCGACAACGGTAAGTGAGATTTTCAGCCCTTCATCGGCCAAAATTTCGGCGGCTTTGAGCAGTACTTGGAGGCCTTTATGGGGTCGTCCTTTGGTGACACCGATGTAGATTATTTTGATTTGGTCGTCATCGTGTCCTATAGTGATGGGATGTGCCATAGCGTTTTGTACCCATTGACGCATAAAGGGCTTGGGGCGTCCGCTCAGCCGTTCGATCGGTATGTATCGGGCAAGATATTCCTGTATATCCGCTGTCTCGCATACGATATGAGCCACGCGTTTGTTGAGCAGTGCCATACGATATGTTGGGTCGAAGGGGTGCACATGTGCCTGTGTACCGCGGTATCCGACTACGGCCGGCGCGTGACGCAGGCATCGCGTGGCCTGTATGGCTGTAGACAATGCCGATGTGCTCACTGCAAAGATTATATCGGGATGCAGCGCTTTGATGATGCGACGTAGTTCGAGTATTGCCTTGAATGTGAATTTGGATCTGATGATGGGCATTGCCACGCGTTTCATCGAGTCTACCGGGAGCACCGCTTCGTCCGGCGCGGCTATCGTTACTTCTGCTTTGTCGCTGTCGTTCAACGCTTTGAACGTCTGATATAGTACCAAATCGCAGGCGTGCGACAGTAATAGCACTTTCGGTGTTCGGGTTGTTCTCATTTGGTTGCCTCGGCGATAAATTCGATGAATTGTTTCACGTGAAACAATGGATTGTAGGTGTCTTGGTAGGCTTGTCGGGTGCCTTGACGGGCTGCACGAAGTACCTCGGGATCGGCCGCAATTGCGGCGAGGTTGTCTCGAAGAGTCGAAGTGCCAATGGCTTGATATACAGGCAATCCGCAGCGCATACATTCTATCTGCGTTGCGGTGAAGTACGTCTTTTCGGCGATTAGGATATGGGCTTTCCCGAGCTCTTGTCGGATTTCGTATTCGTTGCCTCGCCAGATGTATGTATGGCCTTTGTCGGCCCGTGTATCGCGTACTATGGGCATAATGCATCGTGCCTTGCCTGTGCCGCAAATGGTGAAACTAATGGCCGTTTCGGGTAGTTGACGTATTGCGTCTACGGCGTTGCGCAGCAGCTGGTAATCTGTTATTTCGCCAATCCATAGCAGGTTAAGCGCGGTGTGTCCGGCGTATTTGGCCGGCGTAATCGGGCCTATATTTTCGGCATCGAAGTACGTTGGTGGTAGTATTTTGCTGCGCTCTTCGGGTACGCCAAGATGGGCGTATTGCTTTTTTTGTATCTCATCTTCGAATATCCATAGTGACACTTTTTCGATTACCTCGGGCGGAATATTATGCGGAGTGTCTTCGCAACGCACCGGTTGGTAGACGATTGCATATCCTGCGTTGTTTTTTTCGGCGATGATTTTAGCCGAAATTGCGGCTATGGCTTGGCGGTTGGTGTGTACTATGACGGCATCAAAACGGCTCTTTTTGAGAGCCCCGGCCAATTGCATGGATATGGCAAAGCTTGGCGCGACAGTCTCGATAGCAGTGATTGTATTGCCTGTGGCGTTGACTGCGGCGTGTAGGCCTTTTCGGTCACTGTTGTTGTGTCGTGGCGCCAGGATGTCGGCTATTAACATAATCCGTTTTCGCGCAAGGTTTTACGTGCAATTTTCCAGGCCATATAGGTGCCGTAGGCGCGCCCTTGAGCAATCATTGCGCCGGTGCGCCCGTCCATCCATCCGCCTTTTTCAATATAGTATTTGAAGTATGTGGCAATGGCTGTTATATGGGGATGCAATGGGCTGATGTGGTTGTAGCGAGCAGCCAGGGCTGCGGCACGCAAACGTGCTTGAGACAGCTCTTTAAGTAGCATTTGCGAGTAATTGACGGCTCGAAAATGCAGCAGTGTCCCCTCAAGTTTTTGGGGGCGCAACGACTCGGGAAAGGTGACTTGCTCGCGCACATCGCGGAGGTTCCATTGGGCGTAACGCTTGTTGAAAAGACGTATCATTCCACTGCGTTTCAGGCCGGTATGTCGTACTTTATGCCCGAAATAATATTCCATAATGTTGAAGGCGTACACGCGATGGGTCAATCCTTCTTTCTTGAGTTTCATAATGGATTGGCGCAGCTCATCATCCAAGACTTCATCGGCGTCTATGGCCAGGATGTAGGTGTACTTGCACAGCGAAGCTGCATATTGACGTTGGATGCCGTAGCCGGTGAAACGTCTTTGATATACTTGGCATCCGTCCTTGCGGCAGATGTCCGGAGTTCCGTCGGTACTGCCGGAATCAACGACTATAATTTCGTCGGCGATGCCTTCAAGTGATTTGAGACATCGCTTGATGATGGTTGCCTCGTTGTTTGTTATGATGGTCGCCGAAATGTGAGTGCTGGGCTTTTGCTCGGCTTCGTCTTGAGGGATATTTGTGCGCTCGTCCATAGATCGTTTTTTTTCTGTTTACAAAGATAACACTATCGGCTTGTTTGCACGCTTTCATTTAACATTGTTTAACCTCATTTCGCGTTTTTCCTCTCCTCCTGTACGAGGCCGGATGGTTTATGCGCTAAATTTTTGGTCAAAAAGTCCTTTATTCGCTACATAATAGGAGTTTAGATTGATTTTGCCGTATCTCGGATTTTGACCCGTTTAGAGCATTAGTTGTTCGCTTTTTGCCCAATTTTTGGCCTATTGTGCTTATTTGCGTTTTCCTCCGAATTTTTACCTGCGCTTTCGGTGTTTATTTGTAATTTTGTAGGTTAATTGCAAAAATGTTTGCCAACATGACTGCTACTTTTCAATGGATGACGCAGAACGTCGCAATGCCGAGCTTTGATCGTGCTAAGGTTGAGGCCTGGCTTGTCGAGGTAGCCAAGGCTCATGGGCATATAGCTCACGAGTTGTCTTACATATTTTGTGACGATGCTCGAATTATTGAGGTCAATAGAGAGTTCCTCCAACATGACTATTATACTGACATCATCACCTTTGATTATAGTCACGGTCGTGTAATTTCGGGCGACATGTTCGTTTCGCTGGACACTGTTGCTTCGAATGCCGCCTGCATCGGCATCGAGTTCTTGCAAGAATTGCTGCGTGTCATCGTGCACGGAGTGCTACACCTTTGCGGCATTAACGACAAGGGCCCCGGCGAGCGCGAAATTATGGAGCGTCACGAAAACGAGGCTCTGGCGCTATACGATTCGATGTCCGATCCTGAAAATATGGACAATGTCATTTAGTAATTCATTTTTGCTTTAGAATATTCATTAATAAAAAGTGGTATCACACCATACAATTTAGCAATACGGTCCGAACGCTATGAAATTCGAGTATGATGTCATCATCGTCGGTGCGGGACACGCCGGATGCGAGGCTGCTATGGCCGCTTCGCGCCTGGGATGTAACACCTTGCTCGTGACTATGGATATGGACAAGGTTGCACAAATGAGCTGCAACCCGGCCATCGGCGGTATAGCCAAAGGGCAGATAGTCAGAGAGATAGATGCTTTAGGCGGAATGATGGGCATTATTACAGACCGCACTGCCATACAGTTCAGGATGCTGAATTTGAGTAAAGGTCCGGCGGTATGGAGTCCGCGCTCGCAGAGCGACCGTATGCGCTTCAGTGCCCTGTGGCGCAAGACTTTAGAGAATGCGCCAAACCTGGAGATGTGGCAGGATGCGGTAGATCGTATCATCATCCGAGACGGTCGTGCAACCGGTGTGCATACACTGAATGGCGCGACTTTCACAGCTCGTGCGGTGGTGCTGACCAACGGCACATTCCTCAACGGCTTGATGCATATAGGACGAACGATGTTGCCCGGAGGTCGCACCGGCGAACCGGCCAGTCACGGGATCACTGAGCAGTTACGCGACCTCGGATTTGTCTGCGGGCGTATGAAGACCGGAACCCCGGTGCGCATCGATGGCCGTAGTGTACATTTCGAATTGGCAACGCCACAATACGGCGATGATGATTTCCACAAGTTCTCTTTCCTGCCGACAGTCCGAAGGGAGCTGCGTCAGTGTCCGTGCTTTACCGTAAACACCAATACCCGGACGCACGAAATTCTGCGCGAAGGACTGCCCGATTCGCCACTTTTCAACGGCCAAATTCAAAGCATCGGTCCGCGCTATTGCCCGAGCATCGAAACCAAAATTGTCACCTTCGCCGACAAGGATTCGCACCAGCTTTTTCTTGAGCCGGAAGGGGAGGATACCCAGGAATATTATCTCAACGGGTTCAGCTCTTCTCTGCCCATAGATATACAAATACGCGCCATGCAGACTATCCCGGCGCTGCGTGACGTACAAATCTACCGCCCGGGATATGCCATCGAATACGACTATTTTGACCCCACGCAGTTGCGTCATACCCTCGAAACACGTCTGATCCGAGGCCTGTATTTTGCAGGCCAAATCAACGGCACCACCGGATACGAGGAAGCAGCCGGACAGGGTCTTGTGGCTGGAGCAAACGCGGCTCTTGCCGTACTCGGTCGTGAGCCGCTGGTGCTTTCGCGCGACCAAGCATATATAGGAGTGCTCATCGATGACCTTATCACCAAGGGCGTGGACGAGCCGTATCGAATGTTTACCTCCCGAGCCGAACATCGCATACTGCTGCGCCAAGATGATGCCGATATGCGACTGACTCCTCTTGCCTTCCGTCTCGGTCTTGCTGATGAAATACGTATGCAAACACTTGAGCAGAAGCGTGACGCTCGCGACGGACTTGTCGAACTGGCACGTACCCTTACCGTAAGGGCCGGGGAGGTTGAGGCTTTGCTCGCTTCCGTCGGCTCAACACCTTTACGTCAAAGTGTCCGGCTTGTCGACTTGGTGCTTCGGCCTCAGTTGACCATTCCGATACTTGCACAGTATATTCCGGCCTTGGCCGAGTATATCGCCACACTCCCGCAAGATAGGCGCGATGAGATTGTCGAAGCGGCCGAGGTATTGCTCAAGTACGAGGGATATGTCAAGCGCGAACAAATCAATGTCGACAAACTTCGTCGCCTTGAGGATATACGTATCGCAGAAGATTATGACTACTCCGGTATCAATGCCCTGTCCACCGAGGCGCGTCAAAAGCTGCAAAAGCATCGTCCCTCGACCATCGGTCAAGCGTCGCGCATCCCGGGAGTCAGCCCGAGCGATATCAATGTCTTGTTGCTCTTGCTGGGCCGATAAGTCGTTTAAGCGGTCGTGTGTCACACGGCTCTAAAATATACAAAGACAAAGAATTAAGCGCAAATTGTTTCACGTGGAACAATTTGTAGGAATGATAAAAAAAATATAATGGTTCTGCTGTCGTGCAGACGATATAAAAGTAAATAAAGTTTAAGCCGAATTGATCAAAGTGCTCTGATGATAGTAGGGCTCGGATGACAAATTGGAGTATTTTTTGATAATAGCAAATATGAAGAAGATTGTCGTTATACTTGCGTTGCTTACCGTGCTTGCGTCTTGCGGCAAGGGAGAGAAAACTGTCGCGCCTTCTGATACTATAGTAGTAGCCGACACTGTGGCTATAGATACGATCCTATAATGGCATAGTTTGAATTTAATACATATTCTATATATTCACTCCATAATTCGTAAAAATGGAATATATCAAATCAAAGATTCGAGACGTCAAAGATTTCCCCACAAAGGGTGTAATCTTCAAGGACCTCACTACCGTGTTCAAGGACCCCCGTGCCCTCCATGTCATCGGATGGGATCTTTCTCAATTGTACCGCGACAAGGGCATCACTAAGGTCGTGGGCATCGAAAGCCGAGGATTTATCGGTGGCAGCATCCTGGCTTTTGAGCTGGGAGCAGGTTTTGTGCCGGCTCGCAAGCCCGGCAAACTACCCGCTGATACCGTGCGTGCCGAGTACAAAAAGGAGTATGGCACGGATGTGATCGAAATGCACCGCGATGCTATCGGGCCGGATGATGTCGTTGTATTGCATGATGATGTCCTCGCTACGGGCGGAACAATGGCTGCCGCTTACGAACTGGTGAAAAGTATGAACCCCAAAAAGGTTTATATCAATTTCATTATCGAACTGAGCGCTCTCAATGGCCGTGCGGCTTTGCCTGCCGATGCCGAGGTGACTTCGCTGATCGTTTACTAATAGGTGCTATAACGCCGGTGGGGTGGGTATGTGCCTTGCCCTGTGGGCGTTGCAGTGCTTTTCGGCGACATCAATGATCGCCTCGCATCTGAGTGGTAGACTCCCTGCGATACTTCTGTGGGGAGTCTCCGGTCTTATAATAATTTTATAGAAGCGCTTGAGCTTTAGTTTCGTCTGATTTTCGAATGAGTTTGAGCTCTTTTCATTTGTATTTTATTATTTGTAATTTCCGGGATTGTTTGAATCCGTATCGCTGCTGACTTATGGCTATGCACGAAAAGTCTCCCGAATTAAAGGAGAAAATTTCTTTTTTGCCGGACACCCCGGGCGTGTATACATACTATGATGCCAAGGGGAAGGTTATATATGTCGGCAAGGCCAAGAACCTGAAGCGGCGTGTGTCATCATATTTCAACCGCACGCACGAGTCACTACGTACCAATATGCTGGTAGACGCCATTGCGGATATGTCATATATCGTAGTGCCCACGGAGCAGGATGCTCTCAATCTCGAAAATTCGATGATCAAGGAGTATAAGCCCAAGTACAATGTTTTACTCAAGGATGACAAGTCTTATCCGTGGATTGCGGTGACAAACGAGTTGTATCCGCGCGTGTTTTTGACGCGTCAATATGTGCGCAACGGCAGCAAGTATTTCGGCCCATACACCAACACAGCTATGGCCAAGGCGGTGCTCGGCCTATTAGGGGAGATGTTTCCCATACGCACGTGCCGAATTCCAATCACCGAGGCTTCACTCAAGCGGGGACGCGCACGTGTATGCCTCAAGTATCATATACATAAATGTCGTGGATGTTGTGTCGGCAAGATTTCGCCGGAGGAATACAATAAGTATATCGACCATATCAAGCAAATATTACGCGGCGAGACGCACGAGTTGATGGTGCATCTTCGTGACGAAATGCAACGCCTTGCCTCCGAGCTTCGCTTCGAGGAAGCTCAAGAGCTCAAGGTTCAATACGATCTGATAGCACAATATCGCAGCCGCAGTGTGATTATATCACAGATAATCAATGAGATAGATGTTTTCGGCGTCGATGACGAGGATGATAATGTGTATATCAACTATATGCACGTCAGTCGAGGTGCGGTAGTACGTTCGGTCACTTTACGTTACCGCCGCAATATGGATGAGGGGGTGGGCCAATTGCTGGCGTATGCCTTGGATGAAATTGCCTCGGCTTTCGGCGTGGTATATGATGAGGTGGTTGTGCCTGAGATCCCGGATGTGGAAATGCCGTCAGTGACTTTCACCGTCCCCCGGCGCGGCGACCGTGCCAAACTCTTGGATGTATCGCATCGCAATGCACGACAGGCACGTATTGATGACCTCAAGCACCTGGCCAAGCACAACCCCGAGGAACGCGTCATGCGCACGCTCGAACAAATAAAGTCTGACTTCCACTTGAGCGTCTTGCCGCATCATATCGAGTGTTTCGACAACTCGAATATTCAAGGCACCAACCCGGTGGCGTCCTGTGTCGTATTCCGCGACGCTCGCCCGTGCAAGCGCGACTACCGGCATTTTAAGATTAAGACCGTAGTCGGCGCCAACGACTTTGCCTCTATGAAGGAGGTCCTCACTCGCCGCTATACGCGACTTATGGAGGAGGGCAAGGACCTGCCTCAGCTTATAGTCGTCGATGGCGGTAAAGGTCAGCTAAGCTCGGCCGTGGAAGCCCTGGACGAAATGGGCCTTCGCGGGCGTATAGCAGTGGTAGGTATAGCCAAGCGTCTGGAAGAGATATACTTTCCCGGCGACAGTGTCCCGCTATATATTGACAAGTCCAGCGAATCGTTACGCGTGGTTCAGCATCTGCGTGACGAGGCCCACCGATTTGGCATCACGTTCCATCGTGATTTGCGCAGCAAAGGGCAGACCGTCAGCGAATTAGATGAAATTCGCGGCATCGGTCCGGCGACACGCGATGCCTTGCTGCGGCATTTTCGCAGTGTGGCGGCAATACGTCGCGCCGCGCCCGAGGATCTCGCCGCCATCATCGGTCCGGCCAAAGCGGCATTGGTACACAACGCGTTATGTCAAGATACAGCTGACGACAAATCCATAGTCCCGATACCCGAGCAGCCGCAAACCGGGCAATTGCCATAGCGCTACCTCAAAGCCTCGATTACGCTCCGGACAGTAGTGAAACGGCTTCGACAATTGCGATGGACGTTGCGAAAAAATTGCTAACTTTGCAGCCCGTATACGCCGACAACACGACATTGTTTTTTGGGCGGCAGGTAGGCATACGTCTATTAATATCATAGGTCATAAGTCGGCAGGCCTGCGTCCCAATTAATTCGGCGCTCGTGGCCGCGTATAGTCAAATAAGCAATAAGAACGAACACAATGATACGAAACATACTCTTTGACCTCGGCGGAGTCATTATGGATATTGACAAAAACCGTTGTATCAAGGCATTTCAAGACTTGGGCTTTGCCGAAATAGGGAAGTTCTTAGGCGATTACGCCCAAAAAGGCCCCTTCGCCGACCTTGAGTCGGGCCGTATAGACGCTGCCGAATTTCGGAGTCTCATCCGTCCGCATTTGCCCGAGGGTACGACCGATTTGGCCATAGACCGCGCCTTCTGCGAGTTTCTCGTAGGCATACCCATACGACGGCTGGAGGCTTTGCGTGAATTGCGCCGTCAGGGCCTGGGCGTGTATATGCTCTCCAATACCAATCCGATAATGTGGAACAGCAAAATCGGCGAGGAATTTGGACAAGAAGGGCTGCGCCGCGAGGACTATTTCGACGGTATGGTGACATCCTTCGAGGCCAGGTCGATGAAGCCCGCTCCCGAGATTTTCAATTACGCTGCCGAACAACTGGGCATCTCCCCGGCCGAGACGCTATTTCTGGACGACGGCGAGGCCAACGTCCGCGCAGCCGAGGCTCTGGGCTGGCATGCCGCGCTTGTTCGCCCCGGCGTCGAATTCGATGCACTGTTGCGCGACATGGGCGTCTGCAAATAAAGATCGCAAATAAGAAATTCGGATACGGGCTGCAAAAAAACAGATGCGGGCTGCAAAATAAAGTATTCAAATAGAGTCTTTTCGAGCGCTCCGGTCGAAATCAAAACAAAACGATTATATCCTATATCCGGTCACAACCGTGACGATGACACCAACCAAGGACATACAACGAATAGCCACCATAGGAATGTTTGACGGCGTACACCGTGGGCATGCCTTGCTTTTGGCCGAACTATGTCGCCGTGCCGCTGCTATATCGTTGGTGCCGGCGGTATTCACATTTGCCGACCATCCTTTGCGGCAAATAGCACCCGACAAATGCCCTCCGCTACTAACCGATATTTCCACCAAGGAAGCGCTGTTGCGCTCGCATCTGCCGGCCGGGTCTGAGATCTTCGTCCTCGATTTTGATGCAAAGATGCGCAACATGAGCGCCTCCGATTTCATAGCCATGCTCCGCGAGGATTATGGTGTTCGCGCTATTGTTCGCGGCCACGACCATACATTCGGCCACGACCGACCCTCGGTGGAGATGCTCGAACGCATAGCCGCAGCCGCCGGCGTGCAGATGTCCACAGCCTCGGTGCTGTATGACGAGACTACAGGCCGTGCCGTGTGCTCGTCCGCTATACGCCGCGCCATTGTCTGCGATGGCGATATGGAAGCGGCCGAACGTATGCTCGGTCGGGCCTATACACTTGTGGGTACGGTCGGGGCGGGACGTCGTATAGGCCGCACCATAGGATTTCCAACGGCCAATATCGAGGTGGATTCGCGTATGGCCGTCCCACGATGCGGCGTATATGCTGCAGTCGTGGTTATTGACGGACGCCGTTATGGCGCTATGCTCAACGTTGGCACTGCGCCTACGGTCAATGTCACCGACCCGAAAGTGCGCCTCGAAGCGCATATCTTCAACTTTAAGGAAGATATTTACGGTGCCAAGCTGACGCTCGAGCCGCGTTGCTATTTGCGTGCCGAGCGCCGCTTTGCCGACATCTCGGTCCTGTCGGCCCAACTGCACGCCGATGCCGCTGCCGCCAAAGCCGTCCTCGCCGCCGGGCACTAAGCAAACGCCCCGGGTTCTTAAATGCCTTAAAATCCTTAAAGACCTTAAAGTCCCTTAAAGCTCCATCATGGGCGCCTGCGCTTATTGCGGCATTGAGAGAAAATGCGTAAATTTGCAAAGTTATGCGCATAGACATCATTACCGTACTTCCCGAAATGCTGGAGTCGCCCCTGGGCTGCTCCATAGTTCGCCGTGCCTGCGACAAAGGACTGGCGGAGATACACGTACACAACCTCCGCGATTACACCACCAACCGTTACCGCAAAGTCGATGACTATCCCTTTGGCGGTGAGGCAGGTATGGTAATACAGATCGAGCCGGTGGATCGAGCCATAAGCGCCTTGCGTGCCGAGCGCGATTATGACGAGGTGATTTTCACCGCTCCCGACGGCGAAGTGTTCAACCAAAAGACTGCCAACGAGCTGTCTATGCTCAACAACATCATCATTCTATGCGGCCACTACAAAGGCGTAGACTACCGCATACGCGAGCACTTGATTACGCGCGAAATCTCCGTGGGCGATTACGTGCTCACCGGCGGCGAATTGCCTGCCGCCATCATCACCGATGCCATAGTGCGCCTCATTCCCGGCGCTATGGGCGATGAGCAGAGCGCTCTTTCCGATTCGTTTCAGGACAACCTCCTCGAAGGTCCTATATACACTCGCCCGGCCGAGTATAAGGGCTGGCGCGTCCCCGATGTGCTTCTCAGCGGCCATGCCGCACGCATTGACGAGTGGCGTCATCAGCAGGCCGTCGAACGTACACATCGCCTCCGCCCCGACCTGCTCAAGTAACAGCGCTTGCGCATGAGCACTTATCAGAATATACACAACAAACTAATATACAATGGATAACAAACAAGACAAAGCCCTCGATCGCATCAGCTACGCATTAGGGCTGAGCATGGGCAACAATTTCCGCGCCTCCGGCATACAGAAAATCGATGTCGAAGATTTTGCCGATGGAGTAGCCGCCGTATTCGAGGGCCGCAAGCCTCGCATGACTTACGACGAAGCCAAGGCCGAGATACAAGCCTTCTTCACCGAAATGGAAAAGGAGCAGCAGGAACAGGCTGCCGCTATGGCTACCGTCAACGCCGAAGCCGGTGCTAAATTCCTGGACGAGAACGGTAAACGCATCGAAGTACACACCACCGCTTCCGGCCTTCAATACGAAGTACTCACCGAGGGCACCGGCGCCATACCCACCGCCAACGACCAAGTCGAAGTCCACTATACCGGCAAACTTATAGACGGCACCGTGTTTGACTCGAGTGTTGACCGCGGTCAGCCCGCCACCTTCGGCGTCACCCAGGTCATCCCGGGGTGGGTCGAGGCCTTGCAGATGATGAAAGCCGGATCCAAGTGGCGTCTTTTCATCCCCTCACAACTGGCCTACGGCCCACAAGGTGCCGGCGGCGTCATCGGCCCCAACCAGACGCTGATTTTTGACGTGGAACTGCTCCGCGTCATAGGCAAGTAACAGCGGCAGTATTCGCAGCATTTGCATACCTCCCGAGGACTTCGGCGCCCTCGTATGCACTCGACATATCACTTCCATCGTTGTTGTGTCGGAATCCTCGAAAGGCCTGCTGTCGCCCCGTGGGGACACAGCGCGAGCGCTATTTACAATACGTTTGATACACAACACCATACAGTCGTAATGGCAACTATCGAAACATCCAACACCGCTATCGCGGATGTCGTCATTATCGAGCCCAAGCCCATAGGCGATGTCCGCGGCTACTTTGCCGAGACATATCGCAGCGACATCTTCGATGCCGCCGTAGGCCGACACATCAGTTTTGTGCAGGAAAATCAGAGCAAATCGCGGCGCGGGGTTGTTCGCGGCCTACATTTCCAGCGCGGCGCGGCAGCACAAGGCAAGCTGGTGCGCGTCGTCAGCGGCAGCGTCCTCGATGTGGCCGTGGATATAAGACGAGGCAGCCCAACCTTCGGGCAATACGTGGCCGTGGAGCTTTCCGAATACAATATGCGCCAATTGTGGGTGCCGCGCGGCTTTGCTCACGGCTTTGCCGTACTGTCCGAGCAGGCTGTGTTTCAGTACAAATGCGACCGCTATTACCATCCCGAAGCTGAGGCGGCAATCGCCTGGGACGACCCCGATATAGGTATCGACTGGCGCTTGAACACAGCCGACGTGCTTTTGAGCGACAAGGATAGGCATCATCCGCGCTTATGCCAAATACCCGAAGACGTGTTATTCGATTACAATCAAGACCTTTACGCATTATGACCAAAACGATAATGGTTACGGGCGGTGCCGGATTTATCGGTAGCCACGTTGTGCGGTTGCTGGTAAACAAATATCCCGACACACGTATACTCAACGTAGACGCTCTCACCTATGCCGGCAATTTGGCCAATGTTGCCGATGTCTCCGACCGGCCCAATTATGCTTTCGAGCACGCCGACATCTGCGATTTTGCCCGGATGTGCGCCCTTATGAAGCAATATAATGTGGACGGAGTGATACACCTTGCCGCCGAGAGCCACGTTGACCGCTCCATAGCCGACCCCTTTGTGTTTGCACGTACCAACGTCATAGGTACGCTGTCGCTGCTCGAGGCCGCACATCGTTATTGGTCATCGCTCCCCGAAGGCTTGGCCGGACACCGCTTCTACCATATAAGCACCGATGAGGTCTACGGAGCTTTGGCAGTCACGCGCCCGGACGGCCCGGCACCTTTCGGCGACGGCTTTTTCACCGAATCTACGCCGTACAATCCCCATTCGCCGTACTCGGCCTCCAAAGCGTCTTCCGACCACTTTGTCAGGGCCTATCACGACACCTACGGCATGGACACCGTAGTCACCAATTGTTCCAACAATTACGGGCCGGACCAATATCCCGAGAAGCTTATTCCGCTCTTCGTCAAGAATATAGTCGAGCATCGTCCGCTACCCGTATACGGCCGAGGCCTTAATGTGCGCGACTGGCTGTATGTCGAGGATCATGCCCGTGCCATCGACCTGATATTCCATCACGGCGCTCCCGGCGCCACCTACAATATCGGCGGCAACAACGAATGGCGCAACATCGACCTGGTACACCTCATCGTTCGCCTTACCGACAGCCTTTTGGGTCGTCCCGAAGGCGCCTCCGAGTCGCTGATCACCTACGTCACCGACCGCTTGGGACACGACAGCCGCTATGCCATCGATGCCACGTATCTGCGTGACCAACTTGGCTGGCAGCCGCAAATGCCCTTTGATGAGGGACTTCGCCTCACCATACAGTCCTACCTCGACAAAATAAAATAGCTAAATAGCCTTTCGGACGAGACGTGCTCGGACGAGGTGTGTCCCTCGCTGCGCGACTTACATCAATGCTTCAGTCGCATTCTCGATACACATACCGTAGCGCCATTCAGGCATTTGCCGGAGGGTTGCTTTTGCCGGGGTGGTTTGTGCATCTCATCGAAAAATAATACCTTTGCACATTGGTTTACATCGACATTGTAAGAAAGGGTTACATCGACATCGTAAGAAATTGACATGGGAAATAATATAGATAAGCCGGAAAACGTACGTCCGGAGACAGAAAACAATCACGCAGGACAACCGCAAACCACCGGCCACGAACCGCAGGTAGCGGGACAGCCGCAGCCCCTAACGGGACAGCCACAGTCCAAGACCGGGGCGGCGCAATCCACTGAGCACGAGCCGCAGCCGAACAACTTCAAAGAAGACTTCGTGCGGCGCTGCCGAGACAATAAGACGACACGATGGGTGCGCTTCGGCATCGTCACGTTCATCTACATCCTTTGGACTATTTGGATGTCCAACGCATGGTTGCTGTTGGCACTGCCGCTGCTTTTTGACATATATATCACCGGATATATACCTTTCACCTGGTGGAAGCGCTCCAAGAACAAAGCCGTACGCAGCGTGATGTCGTGGGTAGATGCCATCGTCTACGCACTCATCCTGGTGTACTTCATCTTCAACTTCATCGGCCAGAATTACCAAATACCATCCTCATCGCTTGAACGCACCCTGCTCACGGGCGACTACCTATGGGTCAATAAGGTTGTCTATGGACCGCGCGTGCCTATGACACCGATACATTTCCCGTTGGTACACAGCACATTTCCGGCATTTATGGGCGGCGGCAAGAGCTATATGGACTCGCCCTCGCTGTCCTATCATCGTCTGCCCGGCCTGCGCAACGTCGAGCAGGGCGACATTGTGGTCTTCAACTATCCGGCCGGCGACACCGTCACCACGCTCACCGAAGAAAGCGGCGAAAGCTACTACTCGCTCATCGAGCGCTTCGGTCGCGACGAAGTCTACAACAATCCTCAGAAATACGGCAAGGTGATATACCGTCCCGTTGACCGCCGCACCAACTATGTCAAGCGCTGCGTGGGCCTCCCCGGCCAGCGACTGCGCATAGTTGACGATGTGATATACACCGATGGCAAGGCGCAAGAGACGCCCCAAAATGCCCAGTTCCGATACTTGGTGGCCGCCGCCTCGCCCATAACGCAAGACGAGGCCGATGATATGGACATCAGCTATGCAGACATTCAATATGTGGGACGCGATACCGAGATGTATTTCCCCTTGCTGTCGATGGTGCCCGGCGCCACAGATACGGACATACTACAAATAGTGCCGCTTACCAAGGCCGCACGTGAGGCTTTGGCCGCCAAAGCCGGCGTACATGGAATGGTCAAATTTAGCAAATTGGGACTGGATATGGACATGAGTCTCTTCCCCACCGGGGTCTCGCGAGGCTGGACACTCTCCAATTACGGCGGCAGCCGCGGATTGCTCATACCCAAGAAAGGAATGACGATAAAGCTTAATCCCGAGGTATGGCCGATATACGAGCGCGTCATACGCAATTACGAAGGACACCTCAATAGCTATGTCCGCGACGGAAAGGTATACGTAGACGGTCGTCCGGCAACGACATACACCTTTGCGATGGACTATTACTTTATGATGGGCGACAATCGCGACCTGTCGCTTGACAGCCGCTTCTGGGGTTTTGTGCCCGAAGATCACGTTGTCGGCACCCCGATGTTTGTCATTGTGTCCATCGACCCCGAACGAAGCATCTTCAGCGGAGGCATACGCTGGAACCGACTACTCAAGGACGCCAACCCCGACAAATAAAGCCGAGTGGCCTTAACGGACTTATAAAGAGACGATTTCTAATAGGACAATCATATATACGGCTATACCGCCATGGATGTAAAGACATTGCATCATAACCGCTGCGGTCGGGTGGCATTGTTGCCTCCGGTATTTCTTCCGCCGGCATCCTACTATGCGCTGATGAGCCTGTACGAAGCCGCTGTCATAGACGTTGATATGCCGTACGATAAGCGTATGAAGAGTGTCCACCGCACCACCATCTGCGACACGCACGGGCCGTTGCTGTTGACCGTACCCATTAAGCGCCCACATAACGTCCCCGATGTACGCTGGAGCAATATCGGAGTCAGCGCGCACGGCAAGTGGTGGGACGTCCATCGCGTGGCCCTCGAGAGCGCCTACGGACGCACCCCGTATTTCGAGTACCTCTTCCCGCGCTTCGTGCCGTTTTTCTCGCCGCGTCACCCCGATGAGACTACCCTCGAGCCCGTTACGGACCTCGATACGGGGCTTGATGGCATTGTGCGCAGCCTCTTGGGTATAAATACTGCTGTGAGTGTGCCTTTTGCTGCCGGCTCGCCGCTCAATCCGTCGGACGATATTGTCGATGACTGGCGAGCCTTCGACTTCTCCGATCCGGCGATAGACGTGGGCCCTTATCCTCAGATACGACAGGCGCAATTCGGATACATTCCGTCACTGAGTGTCATTGACCTTATTTTCAATTGCGGACCCGAGGCCGGAGCTTCGATCATTGCCGCCGGAGCACGTCATTTTATCGAAATTTACGGATTATGAATAAGACCATTACCATAAAATCAACGGACGACCTGGATCGCGCCGCCCGCGAATTTGTCTCCCTGATGGGCGACAATACCGTCTTTGCATTCTACGGCGCCATGGGTGCCGGCAAGACCACCTTTATTACGGCCTTGTGTCGTGCCCTGGGCGTGAGCGATGATGCCATGGGTTCGCCCTCTTTTGCTATCGTCAACGAGTATCGTAGCGACACCACCGCCGAGCTGATTTATCACTTTGATATGTATCGCCTTAAGAATCTCGACGAGGCTTTTGATATAGGCATCGAAGACTATCTGTTCTGTGGCGCCGTATGCCTTATCGAGTGGCCCGAGCGCATCGAGGACATCCTGCCCGATGACACGGTGACGGTGCGCATAACGGTCAATGACGATGACAGCCGCACTCTTACCATCAAGAGTCGCGACTGAGCATTACCGGGGCAAAAATAGTGGCGCTGTACAATGCCGTCTATTGTACGGCATTCGTCATAATATTACCCTCGTCATAATATTATAAGATACTTCCTATGAATGATATGCCCGAAATGTTGTGGCTCGAGACCATCGACTCGACCAGTGCTCATCTGCATCGGCTGGAGTCGGAGTGCGACTTGCCGCACGGGTATGCCGTAGCTGCATACGAGCAGACCGACGGTCGCGGTCAACGCGGCAATCATTGGCATGTTCAGGCCGGAGCCAACGCTACGGTGTCTGTGTATCTGCGACCTACGGCCATCAGTGCAGCTTTGCAATTCGACCTGTCGCGCATGGCGGCTCTTGCCGTATGCGATGTCCTTGACGGCTATCTGCCCGAAGACATGCGCGGACGTCTGCGGCTTAAATGGCCCAACGACATATACTTCGATAATGACAAATTGGGTGGGATACTCATCGAAAACAGTCTGTATGGTAATCGCGTGCTAACTTCCATCGTCGGTATCGGCGTCAATATCCGCCAGCGCCGATGGGAGGGTGGGGCGCCCAACGCCACGTCCTTGGCTCTTATCAGAGGCTGTGAAGATTGTAGCCTTCCCGAGCCGCGCGAAGTCTGCCGCGCCATCGCCGCCGAATGTGCCGCCGCTTCGGCCGGCGAGTATGATGCTGAAATTCTGCGCTCACGCTATATGTCGCGCCTATGGCGAGGCGATGGTAAGACGTATCGGTGGTTGCCCGGCCCGTTGCCATCCGCGTATTGCCGACAGCCGTCCGGAGCCTTGCCTTTCGAGGCCGCCATTGATGACGTGGCCGATGACGGACATCTGCTGCTGCGCACGGCTGTCGGCACGCAACTGCCGCCTTTTGCCTTCAAGGAGGTGACGCCGCTGCTGTGATTTTTTTGCAATGGTCTATAGCGGCTATTCCTATAATGGCTATTATGGGAGCGATAGGAATAACGTATTTGCCTACATCCGGCGTATGACGTCCAGCGAATGTAGCGAGTCCATAGATGCAATGTGTTCGCTGTAATACTCGAGAATAACATCAAGGATGCGGTTTCGCTGTGTGCGGTTGAGGCGTAAGCGACCGAGATTGGCGGCACTTATGTGGCCAAGGATATACACCATACGAGCTTCGGCCGCCTCCACGTATCGGCTGTGTCCGGGAGCGCTGTCGCAAAAGACGGCGCCTTGTAAGTCGAATATGCGGCCGCGACGCCATTTGGACAGATCGGGACCGACGCCCAAAGATGCTGCCACGCTGTACAAAAACCATATATGGAAATTGGCCGTCACCATTGCATCTCCGTGCTCCAACACCGGGAGGGAGCGCTCCAGCAGTTTCCACAACGCTTTGTCCGGCCCGGCATCTCGTAATGCGATGTATAGCACCTCGGCAAGAAACATGGCCACGGTGGCCTTGACCGGATTGGTGGCTACGGCTATCATCGGCTGGCCTACGGGGGCGATGTCGCGCATACGCACCGGAGCGTCCGACCCGGCTTGCTGCGAGCGTATGACGCCTGTAAACAGCGATAGCGGCATCGTGGCGGCGCGCTGCCGACGTACGGCGGCCGAGGCACCCGTACCCATAAGTATGCCAATACGCCCGACCTCCGCACTCCAAGCGGTCAGTATTGAAGTGCTGTCGCTGTGGCGTATGGTACGCAGCGCTATGGCGTGAATGGTCTGATCCATCTTGTATTCCTTGTTTCGGAGTGATTACGATACCTCAAAAGAGCTTTGAAGCGCTATCGGGACGTGAAATTACTAAAAAATACTTAAAAAGCAGCGGTTGATGCTAAAAAATTTTGCGTAGTATATTTGAAAGCACTAACTTTGCAGTCGCAATTGCGCAAAACGCAATCCGGCCCATTCGTCTATCGGTTAGGACGCAAGATTTTCATTCTTGAAAGAGCAGTTCGATTCTGCTATGGGCTACCAAAATTAAAGAAAAAATCCGACAAAACTAAGATTAGAACAATGGCAAACCATAAATCGTCGAAAAAGAGAATTCGCCAGACTCTGAGCCGTCGTGCCCACAACCGCTACTATGCCAAGACTGCACGCAACGCAGTGCGAAACCTGCGCAATATGAAAGACAAAGCAGCTGCCGAAGCACGCCTGAAAGAGGTTGTTGCAATGCTTGACCGCCTTGCATCGAAGCGTCATATCTCCAAGAACAAAGCTTCCAACCTCAAGAGCAAGCTCAGCCGCTACGTCAACGGTCTGGCTGCCTAAGGAAAGGACTGCGTGATTGTCGTCCCCCGAGCGGGGAGACGGTCATATACATACAGCGGCCCATTCGTCTATCGGTTAGGACGCAAGATTTTCATTCTTGAAAGAGCAGTTCGATTCTGCTATGGGCTACCTCGGTATACGGGATGTCTTAACGGACATCCCGTGTACCTTTGCTATTTTGATATAGTGATATATGTATGTATAATAGCCATAACAGCTATAATAGCCATTATGGGAGCAATGGGAGCAATGGGAGCAATGGTATAATTCTCATTAGTCCTATAATTCCCATAATTCCTATATTTCACAAAATTTCCTAAAAATATTTGTGGGTGTGGATGCCGTGTGTTGCCAAAAAAATGCGTAATTTTACACTCCCGAATTACGGCTCAAAAGCCGACGGAGCAGTTTATGCACCAAGACAAGACGAAAGACCAATCGGACAACAACATAGACACGTCGGTATACCATATTCCGGCGCTGCTGCGGCAGAGTGTGGACGCCCTTGACGTGCGCCCCGATGGAGTATATGTCGATGTGACGCTCGGCGGAGCCGGACATACGCGCGAAATTTTGCGCCGTCTCGGACCCGAAGGACGACTATACTCCTTCGATCGCGATATCGATGCCATGGCCACCGCGCCTATGGATGATAGCCGATTTACGATGATTCTCGGCAACTTTCGTTATCTCTTGTGCTACCTTCAGTACCAAGGCCTGGCCATAGACACACCCGAGGGCAGTGTCGATGGTATCCTCGCCGACCTTGGCGTCAGCTTCCATCATTTTGACGATGTTGAGCGCGGATTTACGTTCCGCGATGACGATGCACCCTTGGATATGCGGATGACCCGTACGGCTCCGGTGACGGCTGCTGATATCCTTAACACTTACGAGCAAGGAGCTTTGGCCGACATTCTGCGCCTCTACGGCGAAGTCAATCGCCCCGGCGCCGTGGCTTCGGCCATCGTGCGTGCCCGTGGAGATGCTCCGTTGCACACCAGCGGCGACCTGATACGCGCCGTTACGCCGCTGCTGAATCCGGCGCGAGCCCGTAAAGAACTGGCTCAGGTATACCAAGCCCTGCGCATAGTTGTCAATGACGAGATGTCGGCCCTGCGACATCTACTCAGCGACTCGTTGCGCGTGCTGCGTCCCGGCGGACGTTTGGCCATCATTACCTATCACAGCCTCGAAGATCGTTTGGTCAAGAACTTTATGCGTGCCGGCAACTTCGAAGGCAAGGTCGACAAGGATATTTACGGCAACGTCCAAGCGCCCCTGCGCACGGTGACATCCAAGGCAATAGCCCCCGATGCCGAAGAAGTGGCTCGTAATCCGCGCAGCCGCAGTGCCCACCTGCGTGTCGCGTCTTTCACTCCCATAGAAACTAAGAAGATATGAGTGCACGTTCCAAAAATGCCAAGGCAGAAAAGCCCAAAGTCAAGTTGGTGCACCGCTTTTTCTGGGGGTCGATGGTGTCCAGCGACTTCCTAAACCGCAATAAGGTAAAGATCTTTGTCGGGGTGTTCCTGATATTGGTCTTTATTGCCACCAAGTACCAGTGCCAAGTGGGCATGGAAAATATACGCAAGCTGTCCAATAAGCTCGAAGTGGCCAAGACAGAGAGCATCCGTCAGCATATGATATATATGAGTCGTACCCGCGAAAGTGCAATGACATCCTTAGCCGACAGTGTTCGCCCCGGATTGGGCATACGAGAAAAGCCGCCGTATACGTTGCCGGCTTCAGACCTCAAGGAGCAATGACGGCAAATCAAGTAATAAAAACTGCAAATTAAGATATAAAAATAGATTTAGAGACACGACATAAAACCTATTCCACAACCCCCAAAGGCATTACCGCGCCAAATATCGGTGTTTTGCCAAGAAACATCAGCCCTCGTAAACCTCAAACCTCAAGAACCTCAAGTGCTTTAATCAAATGGATAAGAAGAAAACGCCGGAAGAGAGCAATTTTTCGCGACGTGCCCGAATTATGGCGCGATATGGAGTTGTGGCCGCCTTAATTGTCCTTTTTGCTGTTGTGTCCGGATGGTCGTTGGTTCGTACTACAATCATAGATGCAGACAAATGGAACGATAAGGCCAATAGGGACTTACAGCGCATCGACACCATACAACCCATACGAGGCGACATTTTGGCGTGCGATGGCAGCATCTTGGCCACCAATGTCATCACTTACGATGCGGCCATAGACTTCAAGGCCTCGCGATTTATGACCAAGCGTATGCGTCAGGATATGGCCGCCTTATGTGACACTATGGCTATGTTCTTTCCGCAGAACACCGCCCGGCAATGGCGAGACAAATTCGAGGGCCAGTTAGACCGCGACAAGACAAAACGCAGTTCCTACTTCGTGTTTCTGCGTGATATCACCTACGAACAGAGCGAACAACTGCGCAAATTTCCCTTCTTCCGTCGCAGCACCAATCCGAGTTATAACGGACTGGTAATCACCGGTCGCAGCAAGCGCGAATATCCATACGGCGATATGGCCAAGCGCAGTATAGGACGAGTCAACCAGCGCCCCAACGGCCAGATACACGGCTACTCGGGTCTCGAGTACGCCCTTGACAGCCTACTGTACGGCACCCCCGGCGTGTGCAAAAAAGTGCCGTTGACACATAAGATTACCAACTGGGTGGACGTCCCGGCAGTGAGTGGTCGTACGCTTATCACCACAATAGACATCACTTTGCAGGATATCGTGGAGACGGCCCTTAGTGATATGCTGGAGAAGACACGAGCAAGTTGGGGTACGGTGGTACTCATGGAAACTGCCACCGGCGACATTAAAGCCATTTCCAATCTGGACCGCGACAGTGTCTCCGGTCGTATTATAGAATCTATGAACCGTGCCATGCGCGGCATCGAGCCCGGCTCGGTACTCAAGACCATTTCTATGATTGTGGCACTTGAAGACGGGTATGTAGGCAATCTCGACACTCCATACCCGACAAGCCGCTGGCGCTTCGGTAACTATGAATTCCATGGGCATCCCAACGAATGTAGCGCTCGTGACGTACTGCGATACAGTTCCAATATCGGTATCGCCAAGCTTGTGGCGCCGCATTTTGCCGATGACCCCAACAAGTTTCGTGAACGGCTGAAACGTCTGGGCTTCTTTGACCCCCTCCGCACCGGCATCGCCGGCGAGACACCGCCGAGCTATCCCGACTTAGATCCCAAGGCCGGCGGACTGGTAACCTTGGTGCAGCAGACCTTCGGTTACGGAGCCATAGTGCCGCCGATATACACATGTGCCATGTACAACGCCATAGCCAATGACGGGCGCTTTGTGCGTCCGCGCATCATTCGCGGATACCGTACGGCTGTCGGCGACAGTATACTTGCACCTACCTACGTACGCGATAGCATTTGCAGCCGCCGCAACGCACATATCCTTCTGGATATGTTGCGTCGCGTAGTCTCGGAGAAGCGTGGCACCGCATACACCTTCCTGCATGACAGCGAAGTCCCCATAGCCGGAAAAACCGGAACGGCCTTCGTAGCCAAAGAAAAACGTCCCGGACAGACCGACTTCAAGCCCGGATATAAAGATCGACGGTGGCGCAACTTCTCGTTCTGCGGTATTTTCCCGGCGGACAAGCCGCGCTACACTTGTATGGTCGTAATCGGCGAGCCGGCCGTCGCCGTCTCGGCCGCCTCCTCCTGCGGAATGATTGTGCGCGATATCGCAGCCAAGATGAACGCTCGCGGCCTTCTGGGTGACACGCCCGATTATCGGGCCGATGAACCCGTCAAGGACAAGACCGTCACTCCCACAATATACACTGTGGGACAGAAGAGTATGCCGCTGCTGCGACAGACGCTCGGGACAAATCGAGTAAAGACCTACAAGTCCGCCAAGCAGGCTTCGCGGGGCGCCGTTCCCGATGTGCGCGGTATGGGCATACGCCAAGCGGTTCATGCCATCGAAACGGCCGGTTACCGTGTCGGAGTTCGCGGTAACGGACTTGTGGTGGCGCAATTTCCCGCCGCCGGTACACGTATACGTGCCGGCGCAATGGTCAAACTTACAATGCAATGATGACTCCGAGCATCGGACGATCGAATATAATAGGCCGATATACAGAATATAAGACATAAATAGAACCATAAAACGCCATACAAAATATTGCAGATGAAGAAACTTGGAAGGCTGCTTACAGCCATCATCACAGAAGAGATACTGGATGCCGACGGCGCCTCCGGCGACATCGTCATCGAGGGCCTCACGGCCGACTCGCGCACTGTCGTCCCGGGTGGAATGTTTGTGGCCGTGCGCGGCACCGCCGTCGATGGCCACGACTATATTCCCAAGGCCTTGGCTGCCGGCGCCGTAGCCGTTGTATGCGAGACCATCCCGACCGACCATCCCGGCGATGTGGCCTGGATACGCGTGGCCGATTCATCGGTGGCTCTCGGCCTATTGGCATCGGCATGGTTTGACGATCCTTCGCGCCACCTCACGCTGGTGGGTGTCACCGGCACCAATGGCAAGACGACCATAGCCACACTGCTGTGGGAAGCCGCCCATGCGCTCGGCCATCGCGCCGGACTGCTGTCCACGGTATGCAATTACGTAGACAATGAGCGCATACCATCGACACATACCACGCCCGACCCTATGGAAACCAACGGGCTGTTGCGGCGTATGGTAGACGCCGGCTGCACCTTCGCCGCCATGGAAGTGTCAAGCCACGGTATGGCGCAAAACCGTACAGCCGGGCTACATTTTGCCGGCGGAATATTCACCAATATCACTCGCGACCATCTGGATTACCATAAGACCTTTCGGGAATATCTGCACTGTAAGAAACGTTTCTTTGACCTGCTGCCCAAGACCGCATGGGCGCTCACCAATATTGACGACCCCAACGGCAGTGTAATGACTCAGAACACTATGGCCATGGTGAAGACCTACTCGCTGACGCGCACGGCGGCCGATTTCACCGCCCGCATCATCGAAAGCCACCTCGGCAGCACCGAGATGACCATAGCTCCCGGTGTGACGGCAGATATCACCACGCGCTTCACGGGGCGGTTCAATGCGTATAATCTGCTGGCGGTATACGCCGCATTGACGCTGCTGGGTACTCCCTACGGCGAGGCGGCGCGTGTCATCTCCGCGCTTGTCCCCGTGGCAGGCCGTTTCGAGACCTTCCATGATGCCTCCGGCAAGGTGACCGTCATCGTAGACTACGCTCATACGCCCGATGCCATCACCAATGTACTCGAGGCCGTGCATGCCGTCGAGACACAGGCGCATATAACGACTGTTTTCGGCGCCGGCGGCAATCGCGACCACGGCAAGCGTCCCCTCATGGGCGCTGCGGCCGCCGCCGCTTCCGACAGCATCATCATTACATCGGACAATCCGCGTGACGAAGACCCCAAGACCATAGCCGATGCCATAGCCGCCGGTATTCCGGTTGATTCGCCGTGCGAAGTAACTACCATCCTGGACCGCGCCGAGGCCATAAACAAGGCTGTGGCCGATGCCAAGCCAGGTGATGTCATAGTGGTGGCCGGCAAAGGACACGAGGACTATCAGGTACTTGCCGGCGGTCGCCGCATACACCTGGATGACCGCGAAATTGTGCGTGCCGCCCTCGCCGCCAAGAGCTGACGCCGCTGTCCCTCACCGCGAAGCGATACTTGTCATCATCGATAGCGGATTTCAAAAATTATTCACCTTCTAATATAAAGACCATCGGTGTTTTACTACCTTTTCAACTATCTTGAACAATACAATGTCCCGGGCGCACGCCTATTCGACTATGTGACATTTCGTACGGGTGTGGCCTTTGTGCTGGCAATGCTTATCGCCATCGTTATCGGTCGCCGAATTATCGACCGTCTGCAAAAGATGCAAGTCGGTGAGATTATACGCAATCTGGGACTTGAAGGTCAGATGAAGAAGACCGGCACCCCCACTATGGGCGGCGTCATCATTATCATTTCCATCGTCATACCGTGCTTATTGGTGAGCAAAATCTCCAATATATATATGCTGCTGATGATTGGAGCCACATTGTGGCTGGGCGCCATCGGTTTCTTGGATGACTACAAGAAGCTGCGCAAGCACAATAAGGAGGGAATGAAAGGCAAGTATAAAATCGTGGGACAGGTTGTTATAGGTCTTATCGTAGCCGCGGTAATGTATGCCAATCCCTCGATGACAGCCGTGCCCGAACATTCCCCGGCCGAAACGGTGTCCGCCATAGCTACGGATGAAAGTCGCCGTGATGTTCAGGAGCAGGAATTGCGTCAGAACTTGCAGTCGGTTACGGCTCAAGGCGAGCATAAAGCACCGGTGACCACGATACCTTTTGTCAAAGACCACAACTTCGATTATGCGTGGGTTACGTCGTGGATGGGCGATGGAGCACAGGCCGGCGGCTGGGCGCTCTTTGTCTTGGTTACGATATTCTTTGTGGCAGCTACCAGCAACGGCGCCAACCTTACGGACGGCCTTGACGGCCTGGCTACCGGAACATCGGCTATCATAGGCGTTGCCCTCGCCATTATGGCATATCTCGGTGCCAGCATCGTCTATGCTCCGTACCTGGACATCATGTATATCCCGGCCAGTGAGGAACTTGTCGTATATATGGGCGCGTTCATAGGCGCTCTCGTGGGCTTCCTGTGGTACAATGCCTATCCGGCGCAGGTCTTCATGGGCGATACGGGCAGCCTTACCATCGGCGGAATTATCGCCATCTTCGCTATCTTGATACACAAAGAGCTGCTATTGCCGTTGTTGTGCGCCATATTCTATATAGAAGACCTCTCGGTCGTTTTGCAAGTGGCATATTTCAAGATTTCGCACGGACGCCGCATCTTCAAGATGACGCCCCTGCATCACCATTTCCAGAAGCCCGGCAACAGCGGCATTGACGCTTTGATACAGCGCCCGCTGGCGGCTATCCCCGAGAGCAAAATCGTGGCTCGATTTTGGATTATAGGCATCATCCTGGCCGTATGCACCTTCGTGACGCTTAAGATACGATAAGACACTCAAAATACGATAGAAGAAATATTTAACAGTGTAAAACGCTATACATCATAATATAAGTATAACCATGACAGAAATTATATATCAAGGCAAGGCTATACGCCGTGTCGGCATCCTCGGTGCAGGTGAGAGCGGCATCGGCACCGCCATACTGTGCAAAAAGCATGGAATAGAGGCATTTTTGAGCGACCATGGTACTATAGCCGCCAAACACGTAGCCGAGTTGGAGGCTATAGGCACGCCTTATGAGCAGGGCCGGCACAGCATCGAGCGCATACTTGCAGCGGACATAGTTGTCAAAAGCCCCGGCATACCCAGCGATGCGCCCATCATCAAGGACGTTGTCGCCAAGGGTATTCCCGTGGTCAGCGAAATCGAATTTGCATACCTCTTTTTGCCCGTCGGCACGCGTCTTGTGGCCATAACAGGCAGCAATGGCAAGACTACCACCACGATGCTGACCTCGCATCTGCTGCGATGCTGCGGACACGATGCCGCCTCCTGCGGCAATATCGGCGTGAGTCTGGCTCGACTTGTAGCGGACGAGCCGCACGCCGTGTATGTCATCGAGCTGTCTTCGTTCCAGTTGGATAATATGTACACCTTCCACCCCGATGTGGCAATGCTGCTCAATATTACGCCCGACCACCTCGATCGCTATGACCACAAGATGGAAAACTATATCGCGGCCAAATTGCGCGTATTCCAAAATCTTGAGCCTTCGGACTTGGCCGTCTATTGGGCGGACGACCCCGTAGTGGCTCCGCGCATCGGCAACCTGGGCATCCGCGCACGTCTGTGCACTTTCGCCGACGGGCATGACGCCACCGTCGAGGCTCGTGACGGGATGATACACGACGGCATCAGCGGTATGGATATTCCGGTGGCAGGCATCGCCACACGTGGCACACATAATCTGCTCAACTCCATGGCCGCCATAGCTGCATGCGCCAAGATTGGAGCTAAGGCCGAGGCTGTAGCCGAAGGCTTGCGCACCTTTGCCCCGGTCGAACACCGCCTGGAAGATGTCGCCACCATCGACGGCGTGCATTACATCAATGACTCCAAGGCCACCAACGTCAATTCGACATACTACGCGCTGATAGCCATGACCACGCCCACGGTGCTCATACTCGGCGGCAAGGACAAGGGTAATGATTATAGCGAAATCCTGCCATTGGTCAAGGAAAAAGTACATAACATCGTGGCTATGGGTCTGCATAACGAAAAAATCGTTGATTACTTCACCGCCAATGGTATACCCGTGGCCGATACGCATACGCTCGATGATGCCGTCGCCGCCTGCCGCGCCTTGGCACGCCCCGGCGATACGGTGCTTCTGTCGCCGTGCTGTGCCAGCTTCGACTTGTTTACCTCCTATGAGGACCGCGGTCGCCGCTTCAAGGATGCCGTGCGTGCCCTCGCCCCGGCACACTGATAAGAACCACACACAAGTATGGTTTATAGAAAGTTTTACGTGGTCTTTGCCGGCCGTGCACCGGGTATTTACGATTCCTGGGAAGAGTGTCAGGCTCAAATCGACGGGTTTCCCGGAGCACGTTACCGCGCTTTTCAGGACCAGGACGAAGCTACCGAGGCACTGCGTCGCTACGACAGCGGTGAAGATATGGCCATATACAAAGCTATGCGCCGCCGCAACGCCACCGTGGTCAATTACGAAGCCTTTCCCGAGATACGCCTTGATGCCATAGCTGTAGACGCTTCGTGCCCCGGCAATCCCGGCCCGGTAGAGTATCGCGGCGTACGCGTGGGTACGGGCGAGCAACTGTTTTGCATCGGACCGCTGCAGGGTGGAACCAATAATATCGGCGAATACCTGGCTCTGGTGCATGTGGCGGCGCTGCTCAAGAAAGCCGGCGACACCACCACCCCCATATACAGTGACTCGCGTACGGCAATAGGTTGGTTTATGCGTGGTGCATCCAACACCAAGATTGCACCGACGGCCACCAATGAAGCATTACGCCAAATCCTGGCTCGTGCCGATGCGTGGAGACGCGTCAATCGCATTATCCCCAATCCGATAATCAAATGGGACACGGACCGTTGGGGCGAAATACCGGCCGACTTCGGTCGTAAATAATTCGGGTACAGTGACTATCGCGAGCCTCAACATAAGCTCGGGTCGTTTGCGAATCTGAACAATTTGTGTTCGACGTCAGGATTGGATTTTAACTTAATCATTGATACAAAGGACCAATACACAATAAGTAATGTCACCCAAAGTCAAAGGATATATCTGCGGCGTTGCCGCAGCAATATGCTACGGAATGAACCCCCTGGGCGCCTTGCCGCTCAAAAATATGGGCGTGGACGTCGGCACCACCATCTTCTGGCGCTTTGCGTTGGCGGTACTGCTGTTGCTGCCCGTACTGATATGGCGCGGAGTGCCGCTGCGAGTTACGCGCCGACAATTGGCTGTGGTTGCGCCTTTGGGCATAATGTTCGGATTGTCGTCGCTGACGCTCTACGAGTCGTTTCACTATATGGACGCCGGCATAGCCTGCACCATACTCTTTGTATATCCGATAATGGTGGCCGTGATTATGGGCGGGCTGTTTCACGAGCATATAGGCACCCCGACGATACTATCCATCTGCTTGGCTCTCTGTGGCATATTCCTGCTCAATGACCCCTTTGGCAGCGGAGCATCACTCTCGGGTACGGGCGTGACGCTGGTGCTGGTTTCCTCGCTGACCTACGCCGTGTACATGGTGGCGGTCAATCGCGTGCACCTCAAAATGGGTGCCTTACAGTTGACATTCTATGTTATGTGCTTCTGCGCGCTTACAGCGGCTGCCGGAGCCTTTGCCGGCGGACACCTGCCGCATATCGACCTGACACTCGAAATGTGGGGCTGGGAATTGATGCTGGCCATAGTGCCCACCTTCCTCAGTATCCTGCTTATTAATGTCGCGCTCGTGCTCATTGGCTCGACACCTACGGCTATCCTTGGCGCACTCGAGCCGCTGACCGCCGTAATTATAGGCATCACCGTATTCGGCGAGACTCTCACCATCAGCCTTGCTTTAGGCATCATTCTTGTCCTCTCGGCCGTCATCCTCGTCATCCTGGCCAAAAACCGACGCTCCGCCCGCTGATTTCCCGCGCGTTTCGGCGCCACCGTATTGGACGCCGAGACGACTCGTGTCTACTTTCCTTCATTCGGATAGTTTGTCATAATTGGATATATAATCCTCATCCGGACCTTGCGCCATCAGTCATCGCTAATGGCTAAATGCCAATAACAGCCGAAATTCCCTTTGAATAATGTGATTTTCTCCGAAAACTCCCTTGAAACAATGTCTAAATCGGCAAAAATGTCCCTCGAAAAAGTGTAACCTTGCATTGTAAAGCCCCATGGAAAGGGGATAAACATAAGATTTTCAATTGTTTGCGAACTTAAATGAGGTTGAGGTGGGAAAATGGTTGGTAGTAATACAATCTTAGGGTGCGCTAATTAGAGTGTCGATTTTGTTGTAATGGATGTCAAAAGGTGGCTGAAGTCGAGTGAAAATTTATTTTTAACGGGGATTAGTGTGCATGTGCCAAAAAATTGCCGTACCTTTATAGGCGAAAACCGAGACAGGGGTCGTGTATATCCGGATTTTCCGGACAAAGTGCGGCGTCCGTAATCACGTATATTACACTATGGATAAGAAAATTAAGGCAAAGATATTGATGGTTGGCATAGTTCTTATGCCGGGGCTGTCGTATGCCCAATGTCCTCATTGCGTGGCCAATGACACGGCTGCCGCAGCGGTGCGTAGTGTTGGCCCAGCGCCCGAATGCACGGCCGAGACTCTGTGTCCGGCCATAGACAGCGTCATCGTAGGTGCTGCACGTACCGAGGCCTATCTGCCGCTGTTGCGCGGCAAGCGCGTGGCGCTATTTTCCAATCATACAGGCATGGTAGGCAACCGTCACACCCTCGATATAATGCTCGAAGGCGGCGTGAATGTAACCACGATATTTTCGCCCGAGCACGGCTTTCGCGGCAATGCCGATGCCGGCGAGCATGTCAGCAGCAGCGTTGATCCGGTTACGGGCATACCCATAGCATCGATGTATGACGGCAAAGGTCGCGGCATAGCCCCTGAAGTTCTGGCCCGTTTTGATGCAATAGTCTGTGATATTCAGGACGTCGGGCTGCGCTATTACACGTATTACATCACGATGATACGACTGATGGAGCAGGCCGCCGCCAACGATAAGGATTTCGTGGTACTTGACCGCCCCAATCCCAACGGAATGTACGTGGACGGCCCCATATTGGATATGAAATATGCCAGTGGGGTGGGGCGTCTGCCCATACCCGTGGTGCATGGTATGACCCTGGGCGAATTGGCGCAGATGGCCAATGGCGAGGAGTGGCTCAAGGACGGCGCTCGCTGCCGCCTCACGGTGGTGCCTTGCGCCGGGTATACTCACGCTACGCGCTATCGGCTGCCCGTGGCTCCGTCGCCCAATTTGCGCACTATGACCGCAGTATACCTTTATCCGTCCATGTGCTACTTCGAGGCCACTCCGGTATCTCTGGGGCGTGGCACGGACAAACCCTTTATGGTCTACGGGCATCCCGATATGAAAGGGCGCGACTACGAATTTACGCCGCGCAGTGTCCCCGGCGCCAAGAATCCTCCGTTGCTTGACCGCTTGTGCCATGGTGTGGATCTCAGCGGCATCAGCGATGACGATGCCATTGCCGGGGGCGTCAACCTGTCATATCTTATAGACGCCTACCGCGACCTCGGTATCGGTGACAAATTCTTCACCGCATTTTTCGAGAAACTCATAGGCCGCGGCGACATTCGTACTATGATAGAGCAGGGTATGGACGCCGCCTCCATCGCCGCCACTTGGGCCGATGATGTACGTGCCTTCAAGCAACTTCGCCGGCCCTATCTGCTGTATGCCGAATAAGACTTCGGCCGGTATGGTAATAATCGTCTGTAATGTCTACCAACGGCGCAGCAATCGCCAACGATACCACAAAACGACAATATACTTAACGACAAAATAATTAAAACATAACACCACAGTGACACCGACCATAGTAATCATCACCATCGCGGCATACTTTGCACTGCTGATGGTCATCAGCTGGTTTGCCTCGCGCGGCAGCAACAACTCGACATTTTTCAACGGCAACCGCCAGGCACCATGGGGTCTGGTGGCCTTTGCTATGATAGGCGCCGCCATCAGTGGCGTCACTTTTATCAGCGTCCCCGGCATGGTGGCTGCCAAGGGCTACTCCTACCTGCAAATGGTACTCGGATTTATTGTCGGGTACTTTGCCATCGCTTTTGTGTTGGTGCCGATGTTCTACCGGCGCAATCTCATCAGCATCTACGGCTATCTTGAGGACCGCTTCGGCAAGTCCACCTACCATACCGGAGCATGGTTCTTCTTTGTCAGCAAGATGTTGGGCGCGGCCGTGCGCTTCTATGTCGTATGCGTAGTGCTCCAGTCCATGGTCTTCGGGCCGTTGGGTATTCCCTTCGCCATTACGGTGGTAGTCAGCATATTGCTGATATGGATATATACCGTGCAAGGCGGCGTCAAGACCTTGATTTGGACCGATACACTCAAGAGCTTCTGCTTGGTGGCCTCGGTGGCGCTGTGTATATACTTCATAGCCAGCAACCTCGGATTGAATTTCGGTGAGGCTTTCAGCGCTGTTACATCGCATCCGTCGTTCAAGATGTTCTACTTTGACGATCCTTTGGCCGGAACATATTTCTGGAAGCAATTCCTGGCCGGTATATTTATGGCCATAGCCCTCAACGGCCTCGACCAAGATATGATGCAACGCAACCTTGCCTGCCGCGACAGCCGTCAGAGCCAAAAAAATATGATAGTGAGCGGCATCACGCAATTCTTCGTCATCGCGTTGTTCCTCATCCTTGGTACGATGTTGCTGATATATATGGACAGCAAAGGTATGGTCCACCCCTCCAAGCCGGACGACACCTTTGCCGCCGTGGTTGACAGCCCCGGAATGCCGATAATTGTGGGCATCCTCTTTATCATCGGACTGGTATCCGCCGCCTATTCGGCTGCCGGGTCGGCCTTGACCTCGCTGACGACATCCTTCACCGTAGATATTCTGGGCGCCAATCGCCGTCTGGACGACCGCCGTCTGGGCGTCACCCGGCGCATGGTACACCTGGGTATGTCCGTGGCCATGGGCTTGGTTATCATAGCCTTCTATTACTTGAGTAATCAGGATGCCATCAGCGCCGTGTACACCTTGGCTTCGTATACCTACGGACCCATCCTCGGCCTCTTTGTCTTCGGTATGGCCTGCAAGCGTCCTGTGCGCGACTGCCTTGTTCCGGTGGTGTGCATCCTTGCCCCCGCATTGTCGTGGGTGACCCAGTGGGCACTCAAGGAGTACTGTGGCTATACCACCAGTTTCGAATTGCTGTTGATGAATGCCGCCTTCACCGTTCTGGGCCTTTTGCTTCTGCTCAAGTCGCGCAAACAGGCCTGATATAGAGCCGCGACATAAATACGCACAGCGATGGCACGCAATCTTTTAAGCAAGTATTTCTGGATTATAGACACCATACGTCGGCGTCGACGCATCTCGCGCCATGAGCTGACCGAGCTATGGCTCAAGAGTGATGTCTCGGAGGGTCGCCCCCTTACGCGCCGCACATTCTACAACTATCGTGAAGCCATACTCGAAATCTTCGGGCTCAATATCGAGTGCGACAACTCGACCTTCGAGTACTACATCACCGAAGAAGACGCTCATTCCCGCGAAGTGACCGACTGGATGCTCAATAGCGCTGCCGTCAATGACATCATTGCCGCGGGGCGCAGCGTGGCATCACGCATTTGTCTCGAGGATGTTCCCAGTGCACGCACCTATCTGGGAGTCATCATCGATGCTTTGCGTCAAAACCATGTCCTCGTCTTTGATTACAACAACTTTACGCGTAGCCGTCCCGACCGCGAAGTTACGCTTGAGCCTTATTTTGTGCGCATATTCCATCAGCGATGGTACGTCATAGGCCGCAACGTGCGCGAAAACCGCGTCAAGACCTATGCCCTGGACCGTATGGATCAGGTGCATTTGTCCCATAAGGCCTTTGAGCTTCCCACCGACGTCAATGCCGATGACTACTTCCGCGACAGCTTCGGGCTGGTGGTAACGCGTGCCGCCGCCAAGACCATCACGCTGCGCGTCGACCACGTGCAAGCCAAGTACCTGCGGGCGTTGCCGTTGCATGCTTCGCAGGAAGAGTTTGTGCATGACGGTTTCTCGCTGTTTCGTTATCGTATGCGCATCACCGATGATCTTGTCGAAGAGCTTATGTCAAAGGCCGACCGCATCACCGTGGTCTCGCCTCCCGAACTGCGGGTGATGCTCATCGACCGCCTGCGCCGCGCCCTCGCTCCCTATGACGAGGACAAGTAAATGGAAACCATTTTTTTACTTAATACACAATTGATTATGGAACAAAACGAACAAGTTCGCCTTTCGGCGCTTTCCAACGCCACGATGCTCAGTGCCATCGGCGTTACACTTATGTATGGTCTCAGTGTTCTGCTGGCACTTCTTGCGCCCGATTCGCCGGCCGTGGCTGTTGTGTCGCTCGTCGGTCTTATCCTATGGTTGGTAGGAATGTATAATACCTCTATGACACTCAAGGGCTATAATGGTGCAGTTGCCGCATCTTTCGAGCAACTCTTTAAGGCTCAGTTAAGCATTGCTATCGCTGCCGTGGCATACGTAGTGCTGATAATACTGGTGCCTCAAGTATTAGGATACAGCGGTTACAAAACATCCATAGTCATAATCAAACTGCTGACTATTGCACTATTTGTATGTACAATCACGTATGTGGCAAGGAGCAACGATGAGTGTCGCAAGCTCAAGCTTCGCGGCCTCAAGTCTATGGGCAGTGTGTCTGTCGCTTTCACAATCCAGCTCGTCATCCTTGCTGTGTGCGCCCTGGTAGCGCTCATTGCTCTTTTCCGCACCGAAGACTTCTTCTCTTTCCTGTTCCGCAACGGATTTGGCGGAGTGGCAGTGTTGACCATCCTGATAGGTCTCGCAGCACTTGTTGCAGCCGTGTTTATGATTATCGGCTGGTGGAATGTGCGCAGCGAACTAGCCCAACTACCTGCCGACGAAGAATAATACAGATCTTTGAATGCCTGCCGATATGCAGACATATACGCCCATTGCGCCGTCGATGCGAGAGTGCATCGACGGCCGCTATGTGCGCCTTGATGTAGTGCGTGCTTTCGCCATAATAATGATTGTGGCGTTGCACACCGTGCACGAGTATATGGACGAGAGTGTCTACCAAGCCGTACACCCGTATATATGCACGCCGGTACTGTTCTTTATGACCTCCGGGGCGCTGATTTTTCCGGTGCGCGATGGCCGAGCCTTTGTGAAAAGGCGTCTGTGCGCCCTCCTGCCCGCCTTTGCCTTCTGGACCGTAGCCTATTTGCTGATGGACTATTATCTGACGCCGCATCAGGATGTCAGCATCGGCCACCGTCTACTATACTGCCTATACACCCCGACATGGGGTACGGGGTGGTTTGTCTTGGCTATGATCGGGCTATACCTGTTTGCTCCCTTCCTGTCGCCGTGGCTTGCCACGGCTCGACGCCGCAGTGTCGAATACTTCCTGTTGATGTGGTTGGCCGCCGGGACGCTGCCTTGGGCTTCGGCGCAAACCGCTATACTGGAGGATGGCGGCGGAGTGTTCACCGGGTTTTACGGCTGTATGGGCTATATGGTTGCAGGATACTACTTTACGCGATGGCCGGTAACGACGCGTTCGCGCCGGTGGCAAATATGCTATTGGATATTGGCCTTCATTGCGGCCGTGCCGCTGACGCTCAAGATGGGAGCCGTGGCTATGCGCTGGGGATACTATGACGCGGTGACGGCCGTTGCCGGATTCAACGGAATAGCAATTCAGACTACATTATTTGTTCTGCTTACGGCTCTGCCGGCGCCGCGAGGTATACTTGCGCGGCTGTGTATCAGTGTGAGTCGTTGCTCATACGGCATCTACTTGGCACATATCGCCATCCTACATTACATGCTACGCCTGGCCGATATAGACCTCGGTGTGACGGTCAACGGTCTGATAACCTTCGTGGCATCCTATCTGCTGACGCTCGCTTGGCGAAAGCTGAATAATAAAGCTAAATAATGTAGAATGTAGAATGTAGAATGTGGAATTATGGCCGGGAAAAGCTGTGGAATTCCTTTGCTTTATCAAATTCCGCATTTTTTTGAACGCGGCTAATCAATAAATTTGGACAAAAACGGGGAAAGTCGGCTGAGCGAGCCGAAAAAATGCGTAATTTTACACCCCGAAACACAGCGTCCGCTGCTAAGGCTACGGATGTCGGCATCCGATGCTGCGCCGAAAGTGCGTAAGGGACGGTAGCCACTTGTCGGGAGTCCGCCTCGCGGGCTACCGGTATGTATGTGTATCTTCGGAACTTAATGTAGACACAAAGCACAGACAAACATATACTTATCCCAATGACAACCAAAGACACAAACTCTCCGCGTGCTATGCACTATGACGAAGACGGCATGCCCGACCCCGTGCGCAAGCCAAAGTGCGATAGCGCCGCCGCCGACATAGAGGCGGTACGTCCTCGGCCACGTAGCGACCGATACATTTGGGGTATATATATATTGCTGTGCCTGGTTTCGATAGTCGAGCTTTTCAGCGCCTCATCGCGCGAAATTGTCAACGGCAATGTCCTCTTCCCGCTGATGCGACATGTCATGCTGCTCTTTGCAGGATTTTTGATTATGTTGCTGTTGCAACGTATGCATTACAATTGGGTCTATAAATGGACGTTCGTTATAGTCGTCTTGGCAGTCTTGTCGGCGATATACACTATGTTCTTCGGCAATGTCATCAATGGTGCGCGTCGCTCGTTTTCGCTGTTTATTGTCACGGTTCAACCCTCCGAGATACTTAAGATGACGGCGGCGCTGTTGATAGCGCGAGTGCTGGCCGTATCGCAGATCAACGGCGGGCGCGACATTTCCAATAAAGGTATTGTATTGGTCTCCGGCACTGTACTGTTCTTCGGAATGTTACTGATCAACCAGGGCCTCACCAATACCGCTCTACTTATGGCTATAAGCCTGTCTATGATGCTTATAGGCGGCGTCAGCTGGCGCAAATGGTTTATAGTTTGCGGAATATACGCCGTACTCGGCATAGGATATGAGGGCATAAAGATGTTCTCAACATCGAAAAGCGATGAGGCGGAGCGTATCGAGAATGTGGCCGGCGGTATCGAGACCGACCGCTCGGACATGCGAAAAAACCGTTTGCTCAACTTTTTCCGCTCCGACAAATACGATGACCCCATCACCAGCGAAAACAGACAGGAACAATATTCCTATATCGCACAAGCCAACGGCGGCATCATAGGCGTTGGCCCCGGACGTTCACGCGAGGCCGCGCGTCTGCCCCTGGCTTTTTCGGATTACATATACGCCATTGTCGTCGAAGACACCGGACTGATAGGCGGACTGGCGGTAATGCTACTATATCTGTTCCTATTGTTCCGCGCCGGACACTTGGCGACAAAATGCACCAAGGCATACCCGGCACTATTGGTGATAGGTATGGCCGTATTTATTACCTGTCAGGCGCTTGTGCACATAGGCATAGTCGTGGGAACGCTGCCGGTGAGCGGCCAGCCTTTGCCGCTCATATCCAAGGGCGGCTCATCGGTAATCATCACCTCGGTGGCACTGGGTATTATGCTCAGTGTAAGTCGTCATGCTACGCGCCGCGGCGCACGCGAAGAAATGCGCGACCGCATCACCACAATCGAAGACAAGGGCTTTGCCGACAACCCCACCGTATTGTAGAAACTATACACATATACGCATAAACCATGCAACACGATATCGAAGCATCCAAATCCGCCGCCAACTACGGCGACGAGAGCCGGAAACTGCTGCACCGCGTCATCATCAGCGGCGGCGGCACCGGCGGACATATATTCCCGGCGCTGTCCATAGCCGATGAAATACGCCGGCGCAATCCCGAGGCCGAAATACGCTTCGTGGGAGCCAACGGACGCATGGAAATGGAACGTGTCCCCGCAGCCGGCTACCCCATAGAGGGACTGACCATCGCCGGATTGGATCGTCGTCGCCTGTGGCGCAATTTCCGCGTGCTGTGGTTGGCCTGGAAGGCCACACGTCGCTGTCGCGCCTTGGTACGCGACTTTAGACCCGATGTGGCCATAGGAGTCGGCGGATATGCCAGCGGCCCGCTGCTTAAGGCCGCCCAGCGCGCCGGGATACCTACCGTACTGCAAGAACAGAATTCGTATGCCGGCGTTACCAATAAACTGCTGGGCCGCCGCGCTCGTGCCATCTGCGTCGCCTACGAAGGTATGGACCGCTTTTTCCCGGGCGACCGCGTCATCCTTACGGGCAATCCGGTGCGCGCCGCCTTGCGCGACTGCACTCTCACCCCCGAGCGGGCACGTCAGGCCCTCGGTTTCGACCCCGAGCGTCCGCTGGTGCTCGTTGTGGGCGGCAGCCTCGGCGCTCGCACCATCAACCAAGCCTTAGCCGGAGGCGCAGCAAATGCCATTGCCGCTACCGGCGCTCAGGTGCTCTGGCAGACCGGAAAGACATACGCCCCCGGCGATGATGTCACCATTCCCGAAGGCGTTAAGGTCACGACCTTTATCGCCGATATGGCCACGGCATACCGCGCTGCCGATGTGGTGGTGTCGCGTGCCGGTGCATCCACCATCAGCGAATTGCAACTGTTAGGCAAGGCCGCCGTGCTCGTGCCCTCGCCCAATGTCGCCGAGAACCATCAGTATCACAACGCTATGGCTCTTGTGAAACGCAATGCGGCAGTGCTGGTGACCGATGCGGATGCCATGCGCAACCTTGCCGGCGCCGTCCTCGGCCTCTTGGCCGACCCGACACGTCGTGAAACCTTGGCTGAAAATGCCGCTGCAATGGGCCGACCCGAGGCTACGGCGACCATCGTTAATATTATTGAAGATATTGTACAACAATCACATAAGCTATGACACAAACTCGCACACTCAAGGATTACGACAACATATACTTTGTAGGCGCCGGCGGCATAGGTATGGCCGCTCTGGTTCGCTACTGTCTTCATGCGGACAAAAACGTGGCCGGGTATGACCGTACGCCCACAGCCTTGACCCATAATCTTATAGACGAGGGCGCCGCCATCACCTTCGAAGACAATGCCGATGCCATAGGCGAGACCTTCCGCAACCCCGCGGACACATTGGTGGTATATACACCCGCCGTTCCAGAGTCCAATTCGATACTCTCGTACTTCCGCAACGGCGGCTTCGAGGTGGTCAAACGCGCCGTATTGTTGGGCAAAATCACCCGGGGCATGCGATCGTTGTGCTTTGCCGGCACGCATGGCAAGACCACGACGTCATCTATGGCTGCGTACATTCTGGATCGTGCACCGGTGGGGTGCAACGCCTTTCTCGGCGGCATCCTGCGCAATGTCGGCAGCAATCTCATACTCAATGGTTCCAGTGATCTTTGTGTCGTTGAGGCCGACGAATACGACCGCAGCTTCCACCAGCTGACACCTTATGTGGCCGTCATCACAGCCACCGACCCCGATCATCTGGACATTTATGGCACCGAGGAGGCTTACCTCGAGAGCTTTGCCCATTTCACCGAGCTGATACGCGAAGACGGCGCCCTGCTGATACATACCGGACTGAAGGTGGTGCCGCGCCCCGCCGCCGGCGTCCGCCGCTACACCTACAGCCGAGACGAAGGCGACTTCCACGCCGCCAATATACGCCGCGGCGGTGGCGAAATAGTCTTTGACCTTGTTCATCCCTTCGGCGACCCCATACGCGACATCTCGCTCGGCGTACCCGTCGAAATCAATATCGAAAATGCCGTGGCCGCCGCCGGAGCGTGCCTCATTGCCCTCGGCGATGACCAATCGCTGCTGCCGCACGAGGCCATACGTAGCGCACTGGCGCGTTTCCAAGGCGCCGAACGCCGCTTCCAATTCCATCTCAAGGAACCCATGCCCGGCGGACACGTCATCATCGACGACTACGCACACCATCCCGACGAATTGCGTCAAAGCATCGCTTCGGTCAAGGCACTCTATCCCGAATGCAAGCTTACCGTGGCTTTCCAGCCGCACTTGTACACACGTACGCGCGACTTCGCCGACCAATTTGCTGCGGCTCTCGACCACGCCGACGGCGGCGTCATACTCCTCGACATCTACCCCGCACGCGAGCAACCCATACCCGGAGTGACATCGAAATTGATTTTCGACAAACTTCGTACCGACAAAAAAGTGCTTATTCCCAAAGAAAAGTTGGTAGATACCATAAAACATTGTAACTTTGAAATCTTATTGACGGCAGGTGCCGGCGACATCACCAATTATGTGGATGATATCGTCAAGGAGACCGTTGCCGCATACGACCATAAATAAGACTGACAATCAGTTAACGATGAGGAAAATACACGCCGAACGCCGCACGATTGTGCGCTGCCTGCTATCCGTGGCAATGGCAGCGTACCTATGCATCGTTGTGCCTATAGCCGGGTCGGCACGTGCCCATCGGCCTATAGGTGTGCCGATTATCGAGCTTGAGGATACCCTCGGCGTGCGCTTCGTCACCGCTTCGGACATCAAGGACATCCTTGCTTCGGTGTATCCCGGGCTGGATACCATGCAGTGCGGACATGTCAGCACCTATCGGCTACAGGAAGCCCTGTCCGCCAACAACCGTATAGAGCACGCCTCGGTCAATATCCTGGCTGACGGCAGCTTGCGTGTATGCGTAGTGCCTATGGTGCCCGTGGCTCGCGTCTTTCCGGACGACAATACACAGTCGTATTACGTCAACGCCGTGGGCAAGCGGCTGCCCGCCGACCCGCAGCATTGTGTGGACGTCCCCGTGTTGTGCGGCAATTTTGCCGACCCGGCAAGTGTGCGCCGCCTGCTGCCTATGTTGGCAACGATACATGCCGATGCCGGCGCCGATGCCCTCGTTGCCAGTGTCAGCCTTGACCGAAGCACCGGCGACATCATAGTACATCCCAATGTTGTGGGGCACGTCATCAATATGGGCGATACGACAGCCGTGACCAATAAATTGGCCCGTGTGCGTTCGTTTTACCATAACGTTATGCCCGTCAAAGGCTGGAATTATTACGATACCATAAGTGTCAAGTGGGGCGGCCGCGTTGTGGCCACTCGCCGCACCAAGATGCTGCCTCAGAGTGTCTTGGATATGTATATAGACAGCTTGGCGGCAAACGATGCCCGGGACTATGTGGACGAAAGTGTCACTATGCCTCCGGATATTGGCAATCGTAACAGCAAGTCGCATGGCGTCAGCGAACCTAAGGACTCTTCTCATACTACATCAAACAAACACCAATGAGCGACAAAAACATTATCATCGTACTCGAAATAGGCTCCTCGGCCCTGCGTGCCGCCGCAGCCGAAGTCAAAGACAACGCGGTAAGCGTCATCGATGCCGTGACCGAGCCGCTGGACCAGTGTGTGCGTATAGGACGCATACAAAACGTGGAGGAAGTCACCAATGCCGCGCGTCGCAGTCTTGATGCGCTCGAAGCATGCAGCGCGTTGGAGAAGCACAAAATCCAAGCCGCGTATATCGCCGTGGGCGGACGCTCGCTGGCATCATCCTATGCCGAAGCCTCGATTACCTTCCCGGACGAAAGCGAAATATCGCAAAAAGTCCTCGAACGTCTCGATGAAGATGCTTGCAAAAGCATTCCCTCCAATCGTGAGATTTTGGATGTCCTTCCGCGCAGATTTATGGTCAACGGCATGGCCACCAAGCGTCCGCGCGGAAATCTGGCCAATAACGTGACCGCTCAGTATTCCATCATCCATTGCAACCAACGCAATTTGCGCAATATCGAGGCCGTCATCAATGAACGCCTCAACTTAGACTCGAAATACATCATCCGCCCATTGGCCGAGGCCGAGATGGCGCTGAGCGAAGGCGAAATCAAGGGCGGATGTATGCTTGTCGACTTAGGGGCCGAGACCACCACGGTGTCCATATACAGGGACGGAGTACTGCAATACCTGGCTACGATACCGCTGGGCAGCGAAGCCATTACATACGACCTCGCATCCGCCTTGTCCGTCGCCGATACGCAGGCACGCGACATCAAGGAGCGTATGGCCGATGTCACTGCCGAGAATCAGGATGATGCACGTATCAATATCATCAACGAAACGGTGCGCGGACGTGCAATGCAAATCATTGCCAATATCCTGAAGCAAATCGAATTTGCCGGATTTGAGAGCAAAGATTTGGCCGGAGGCATAGTTGTCACCGGCGGCGGCAGCTTGCTGCGCCACTTTGTCCAATGCCTCGAAAAGTATGCCAAGATGCCGGTGCGTCCGGCCGAGGTTTCGGGTGTCCAGGTCCGTGACAATACGCTGGTAAGCAGCGCTTACTTTCCGCTGATGGCCGCGATAGCCGAAGCGGCACGCCTCGCTCGCCGCCCCGAGCCGCTGGAGTGCCTCCAAGCCCCCGCGGTTACACCGACAGCCGAAACGAGCGATGCCGGTTTCACGGAAGATAATAACGACAATCCTTTTGGCGGCGGTAGCGGAGTCGAAGTCCCGGCCGGACACAACCACGAGGACGATGACGACATCGAGGGCACTACAGATACTGAAACGCTACCTCCAAAACAGCCAAAACCGTCAGGACTTGAAATACTTAAAACGAAGGTCTCCAGATTGTTCAACAAGGTTATGTCCGGTCCCGACGATTCAGACGATATGATGTAGCCCGAGACGATGTTTAATGCACATTTACTAAATCAAAGAAATACATACAATACACTCCTCGCAAACACATAAAAACACTACTCCTCATAAGATATGAACGACAATACAGACGTAACAGATTTGGGTGACTTCAAGACTGCGGACAAGCCCATACAGAGCATTAAGGTTGTCGGTGTCGGCGGTGGCGGCAACAATGCCGTCGAAAAGATGTTCGCCGCCGGCATCAAAGGTGTATCCTTTGTGCAGATAAACACGGATAAGCAGGTGCTTCAGGACTCCAAGGTGCCCACGGTGGTACTCCTCGGCGAAGGCCGCGGCGCCGGTGGCAAACCCGAGGTAGCGCGCAAACTTGCCGAAGAAGACGCCGACAAGATAGCCGAAATATTTGAAGACGGTACGGACATGGTGTTCGTAACCGCCGGTATGGGCGGCGGTACGGGTACGGGCGCAGCTCCCGTGGTGGCCCGCATCGCACGCGAAAAAGGCATCCTTACCATTGGCATCGTCACCATACCTTTCAGCTTTGAAGGCCCCGGACGCAACAAAAAAGCCCTAGCCGGAGCCAACGAGCTGGCCAAATACGTCGATGCACTGCTGGTGCTTGACAATGACCGACTTGTCGAAATATATTCCAACCTTTCGATGTTCAACGCCTTCCGTCGCGCCGACGATACACTGCGAAACGCAGCCGAAGGCATCACCGAAATCATTACGCGCGTAGGCATAGTCAATCGAGACTTCAACGATGTCGATGCGACCTTGCGCGATGGCAAGACTGCCATAATATCAAGCGGTTACGGCGAAGGCCCAAACCGTATCAACGACGCCATACAGGAGGCGTTGCGTTCGCCGCTACTCAAGGACTGTAATGTCGTGGACAGCAAGCGTATGCTATTTGTATTGTATGCCTCGTGCGGTGATGCCGATGAATCTGTGGCGGACGACAAGGAGGATTCCGGCGAAAACGCACTGCGTGCCGGCGAAACCCTGGCTATCACCAATTTCGTGGCCTCAATGAGCGCCAAGGATATCGAAGTGAAGTGGGGTCTTTACAATGTCCCCGAGTTAGGCGACCGTGTCAAGGTCACCATTCTTGCTTCCGGATTCGAAACCACAACGACTCCGAAGCGCGAAGAGAGTGCACCCGGCAATACGGTTGGGACAAATAATCCGCGAGTCAATGGCACTATCGATATACTCGGTCAGGACAAGGAAATTGCGCTGCGTCTTGCCGGCTACAATATTCTGCCTCCGGACGATTACGATAATGATGAGTCTATCGGCAAGTTTATATCCGAGTCGCCACGCATAGGATATGCCGGCATTATAGGCAAAGGCAACGGCTCCAAGGGCAACGGCGGCAACACATCGGCCCCTCATCGCGACAACGCCACGCCGTCACAGACCAATACCATATCCTTTGAAGGTATGTAAGCCGCCACACCTCGGCCTCGCCCGCTCGTCGGCAGAGAAGGAGAATACAAATCAAGAGCAGTACCAAGTATCAACCAATTATATAGCGCCATGTCAGCCAATCCCGTCAAACCCGAGAACCGCATACCCGATACGCCTGATGGCAAATGGACCGAAATAGAGCATCTGCCCGAATGGGACGAGGAATTCTATAATGTCTATACGGCCAAGAAATACGGCAAATGGGTGATGCTAAAAGCGCTGCGTCCCGAAATCAAAGACGAGGACGAATATCAGGCCATGCTCGAAAAAGAATTTGAGGTGCGATACAACCTTTCGCATCCGAATATCGTGATGATCAATGACATCGAGGATATTGCCGGCATCGGCCGATGCATCATCACCGATGACGTCTACGGAGACAGCCTGCGTCGCCTTATCAACGAAGGTCGTCTAACCGATCACCAATACGAGCAACTACTTACGCGTCTGCCGGCCGCCATGGAGTATATCCAGCAAAACCACTTGGCGCACCATCCGATACGGCCTGAGACCATCTTGTTTACGGAGAATATAGGCAACCTCAAGCTGATAGACGTTGGCTTTGACCAGCGCTCATCGCTGTCGCACGCCGATACGGACGATGATATCTACAACTACGGTGCCGTCATCCGCGAAACGCTCGAGCGCACCGGACGCCGCGACCCACTGATGTCGCGCGTGGCCGCACGTTGCACCGACCCCAATCCTCGCCGTCGCTACCGCGATGTCCAAGCCTTGCGCCTTGCCATTGCCGGCGGCAGCACCAAACGAATATACATTTTGGCTATAGCCTTCCTCGCCGTAATGGTGGCGGCTTTGGCCCTCATACTGCTGCTGCAACCCGAGCCGACTACAGCCTTGCAGCATCAAATACCATAAATACATTGACTTATCAGATATGTCCGTAATCATCAAACCCATAGCACCGGTCAAAAAAAGCCTCAAGCAGTACGTCCACTTCGGCATTGACCTATACAAGGGCAATAAATATTTTGTCCCGCCGTTGGTGCTTGACGAGATCAATATGCTGATGCCCGAAAAGAACCCGGCTTTTGACTTCTGCCTGGCGCAGTCGTACATGGCTTACCGTGACGGAAAGCCCGTGGGACGTATCACCGGCATCATTAACAGCCGAGCCAACGAAAAATTTGCCGAGAAGACTCTGCGCTTCGGCCTTGTCGACTTCATCGACGATGACGAGGTGGTGGACGCACTGTTCCGCGCGGTACAATTGTGGGGACACAATCACGGGATGACCAAGATTGCCGGGCCTATGGGTTTCACCGATATGGATCGCGAGGGTATGCTCGTTGAGGGCTTCGAAGAATTGGGTACGCAGGCCACGATATACAATTATCCGTATTATGTGCGCCAGATGGAACGCCTCGGATTTGCCAAGGAAGCCGACTGGGTTGAATATCGCATTAAAATCCCGAAGCAGATACCCGAACGCTATGCACGCATCGCCGACATCGTGTCACGCAAGTTTAACCTTAGGCCATTGCAGTTGACCTCGCGCAAGGTCATTGCCCAACGCTACGGCCAGGCTATCTTCGAGCTTATCAACCGCTCCTACGGCGAATTGTACGGGTTTGTATCTCTGACCCAAAAACAGATAGATCATTATATAAAAATGTACCTCGGGCTGTTGCGTCTCGAAGACGTATGCCTGATAGTGGACGCCGAGGACACCCTCGTGGGTGTGGGCATCTCCATGCCGTCGTTGTCCAAGGCGCTGCAACGCAGCGGCGGACGCCTGTTCCCCACCGGGTGGTATCACCTGTTGCGTGCCATACGCGGCCATGCCGATACAGTGGACTTGATGCTGATAGCTATCGCCCCCGAGTATCAGGGCAAGGGCGTCAATGCGTTGCTGTTTAGCACATTGATACCGCAGTACGTGGCCAATGGCTATGAATATGCCGAGTCCAATGTCGAACTTGAGACCAACTCGAACGTCCAAAAGCAATGGGAGTACTTCGAGCGTCGTCAGCATCGCCGTCGTCGCTCGTGGTCCAAGCCTTTGGATGGAGATATTCTATAACAACAATGGCAAACGATGCAACAGTTGTGACAAAACAGGAGAGTGTTATAAATAAAATAAGAATGACAAAAAGTGATATTCGATAACCTGCAAAATTCACTTTGACACATAGCATTTTAAGAATACATGAAATTCCAGAACAAAATTTTAGCCGTGGCAATGGCCGTAATGATGGCGCTCTCAGCTATGGCCGAGGCTCCGGCCGGATACTATACCGGCCTTACCGGCCTCAAGGACGCCGCGCTCAAGACGGCAGTCAGCAAATTGGCACGCAACTTCACCCGCTCGGGCGACTATGGTACGATATATAGTAACCTTAAGTATACCTTCCAGCAGACCGACCTCTATCCAAACAGCAAGCGTTGGTGGGATATGTACTCGGACCAAGTGCGCTATGCGCCCAGTTTCTCCGGGCTCAATCGCGAGCACTCTTTCCCCAAATCGTGGTGGGGCGGCGACACCAACGTTCCGCCGTATGTAGATCTCAATCATCTGTACCCCAGTGAGATAAAGGCTAATAGCGCCAAGCTCAACTATCCCCTCGGCGAGGTGGGACCCAATCCGGCGTTTGATAACGGCGTCTGCAAAGTGGGTTACCCCGTAGCCGGACAAGGCGGCGGCGCCAAATATGTCTTTGAGCCGGCTGACGAGTACAAAGGCGACTTTGCCCGTACGTACTTCTACATGGCCACCATATATCAGGATATGACCTGGAAATACACCTATATGGTTTCGTCCAATACCTATCCGACGCTTAACACATGGTCTATTAACCTGTTGCTGCGCTGGCACCGTCAGGACCCCGTGTCCGAAAAAGAGACGCTCCGCAACGATGCCGTCTACAGTGTGCAGAACAACCGTAACCCCTTTATCGACCATCCCGAGCTGGCCGAATATATTTGGGGAAACAAAAAGGGTATGCCCTACAATCCCGGTTCGACCGAACCTGTCGGCGACCCCGTGCTCACCACTCCGGTGCAGGATATGACCATCGACTTCGGCCGCGTGGCCATAGGCAAGAGCGCCACGGCACGACTGCTTTTCAAAGGCGAAAACCTGACTTCGGCCGTAAAGGTGCAAAAGTATACCGGTAACGCCGATATGTTCACTTTGGCCGCCGCTCAAATTCCGGCAGCGCTTATCGTTACCGAAGAAGGCTATTGGCTCAATATCACCTACACGCCCACCGAAGTAGGCAAGCATACAACGCGACTGCTTATCAGCGGCGGCGGCATCAGCGGCTCGCGCGGCGTAGCCCTTACGGCCGAATGTTGCCCCGTGCCCACGCTGAGTCAGATACATGCCACCGATGCTACCGGCATCACCAACGACCAATATGTCGCCAATTGGGATGCTCCGGCCGGCGAAGATGTAGACTACTATATCGTGACACGCACGATGTACAAAAACGGAACAGCCAAGACCGAGGAACTTATAGCCGAGGATAATTCGCTGGTCATCACCGGGTTTTCCGAGAGCGAAAGCGAGACTTACAGCGTACGCTCGTCCTACCTGGGCTACGAAAGCACGCCGTCCAATGTCATTGTCGTCAAGCATGACGGCATAACGGATGCCACCGTGGATGCCCCCTTGGCAGTGGCCGAGACCCCGGGCGGAATACGCCTGATATGCGACCGCGACATCGTCGGACTGCGCATATACAACGTTTCCGGACAGCCGATAGTGGCAGCCGAACGCGCCGTCAACGACACCGAAATTATGCTCCCCTCAGGTGTGTACTTCGTGACTGTCGGCACCGGCACACGCCCCATCAAGGTGGTTGTGCGCTGATGCGCATCAAATGACGCCGAGTCGCATTCTAAGGAAGAATATAGAATAAGAAACAAGAACCTAAACATCCATTGATATGGGACGTAGAAGACTGAAGAATCCTGACGAACTGGTCAAGCCCGGACCCTCGGCCACTATGGCTGAGCGGCTACGATACATCGTAGACCTTACGCGCAAGACACAGGTGGAATTCGGCAAGCTTATAAATGTCGATCCCAGTAATATGTCCAAAATTCTGTCGGGCAATTACCCGATTACGGATGCGATGGTAAATCGCATTGTGGTCAATCTGGGTGTCTCCAAAGACTGGCTCACCAAAGGTACGGACGTGCCGTATCCCAAAGAAATCACCGCCGGGACTCCTCTGATACCCGAGGTAAACACCGGTCCGGTGGCGAAGACAGACAAGAATGCCGTTGGCGCACCGGTGTACGACATTGATGCCACCGCCGGATGCGTGCCCCTGCCACGAATGTTCACCGATGAACATATCATCGGACGCCTCGACCTTCCCGGGCTTGACCGTACACAACCTATTGTGCGTGTCAGCGGCGACAGTATGGAGCCCAAGATACGCGATGGCGGATACATTGCAATACGCCAGCTTTCGCGCGATGGATTTATATACTGGGGCAAGGTCTATTTGGTCGTTACCGAAGACTATCGTATGGTCAAGATTGTGCGCAAGCATACCAATCCCGAGATGGTCATCCTGCACAGCATCAACCCCGAGTACGATGATATGGAAATCGAGCGCAATCAGATACAGGCGCTGTTTCTGGTCAACGGAGTGTTCAATTACGAAATTCTATGACACGGAGTCGGTGTCGTCCTCACGGCGACACCGATATCCCGTCGACAGATAAAATAAATATAGTGTAATATGAAAAAATTGGTCGTATCCACGGGCGCCGGGATGAGTGCCGAAAGCGGTATTGCCACCTTCCGCGACGCCGGAGGCCTGTGGGAGAATTATCCCGTGATGGACGTGGCCAGTGCCGATGGCTTTGCACGCAATCCGGCGCTGATTCATAAGTTCTACAACGAGCGCCGCCGGGAAATGTTTGCAGCCGAGCCTAATGCCGGGCATCGCGGACTTGTAGACTTGGAAAAGGACTTCGATGTGCGCATCATCACCCAAAATGTGGATAATCTGCACGAACGTGCCGGGTCGTCCCACGTGCTGCACTTGCACGGACAATTGGACTATGTACGCGCCCTTGACAACGAGAAACTTCGTTGGCGTCTGACGCCCGAAGACCCGGATACATCCGTGGATACCGTTATCGAAGGCCACCATGTGCGTCCGGACATAGTGTTTTTCCAGGAGGCGGTGCCCAATTTCGACCCCGCCACACGGATTGTGGCCGAGGCCGATATCTTTGTCATTATCGGCACCTCGCTGGTGGTATATCCCGCGGCCGCGCTTATCAGTTATGTGCGCCGCGGTATCCCCGTGTTCTATATAGACCCTCGACCCTCCGAAGTACCCCAGGGAGTACACATCATCCGTACCGGTGCCGGCGAGGGCGTAGCTCGACTGGCCGAAATCTTACGCAAATCATACCTCTAACTTGTAGGATATTATGAGTTAGAATTCTTTTCTCATTTTTTACATACCATTTTGGACGTACATTTATCCCTATCATTAGCACAATACATCGCCCTGGGCATAGCCTTGGTGGCGTTGCTTCTTTCCGGATTTGTCTCCGGAAGCGAAATTGCATTTTTCTCGCTCAACGCCAAGCAGCGCGAGAAACTTGAAGAACATGCTTGGGGCCGTCAGGCGCTCCAAATGCTGGCCAAACCTGAGCGGTTGCTGGCTACGATACTTATCGCCAACAACTTGGTGAATGTCACCATCGTCATGCTGGTCAACTACTCCCTCGGTCCGGTGTTCGAAAATATGGACGCGGTATGGAGCTTTATTCTCCAGACGGTCATTATCACTTTTGTTATATTGCTTTTCGGCGAGATAGCGCCCAAACTGATAGGCAATTCGCAGCCGCTGCGTTGGGTGCGCTTTGCCGTGCCGGGGCTCAAACTGCTGACCGTTCTGTTGGCTGCTCCTGCCAAGCTGCTGATGAAGTCATCGCACATCGTGCATCGCGTCGTCACCAAACAGGCTAAGAACGTCACCACCGACGACTTAGCCAGTGCACTCGAGGTGACAGACGTCAAGGCCGATAAGGACAAGGAAATGCTTGAAGGTATCCTCCGCTTCGGCGAGACCACGGCGGCCGAGATTATGACTCCGCGTATCGACATCACCGATATCGATATCTCGGACGACTACTGCACGGTGCTTAAAATGGTTATTTCCAGCGGATTTTCGCGGCTGCCGGTTACGGACGGCAGTCAAGATAATATACGTGGCATCCTCTATGCTCGCGACCTGCTGCCTTATGTGGCTGTGGATGACCCCTCGTTCGATTGGCAACATCTGTTACGCCAGCCGTATTTTGTGCCCGAATCGCGACCCATCGATGACCTCTTGGAAGACTTCCGCCGTCGTCACCAGCATTTGGCCATAGTCGTGGACGAATTCGGCGGTACTCAGGGATTGGTGACTATGGAAGACGTCCTTGAGGAAATTGTGGGAGACATTGACGACGAGTACGACGATGCGGCACCCACCTATCGACGCGTGCGCGAAGATACTTTCGACTTCGAAGGGCGCACGCTGCTCACCGATTTCTTCCGCGTAACGGACATCGATGAATCCGAGTTTTCCGCCGTCACCGAAGACGCCGAGACCATAGGCGGAATGTTGCTGAGTATCAAGGGCGACTTTCCCAAAGAGCGCGAAAGTATTGTCTATGGCGGTGTCCGCTTTACCATACTCTCTATTGAGGGACATCGTATCGGCGACATTCGTGTTACCGTACTGCCCAAGCCCCAAGCCGAGGCCGACAGTGCCGACAAAAAAGACTGACCGATGCGATGTTTGACGCATTTGGCCGTATTCGCCGCGATGGTTATGGCTCTTGTTGCGTGTGGCAAGAGCGATACGGTCGTACCACGTGAGCATGCCTATCCGCGCATAGTGCTCTATGACACTGTATATCGAGCCGTCGAGGTCTTGCCGGTGTGTTTCGATGTCAACGCCAACGCCGAGGTGTCCGGCCGCGACGGCGCGTGCGACATACATTATCCGCGATATGATGCCACGATATATGTCGGAGTGGCGGCCGTCAAGCCCGAAAGCGGCAACATTGCCGACAATCTGACCAACCGCTTGCAACGTATGGCCCTCAACCTCGATGGCGTTCCGGCACACTATGGCGACATCGAAATGCCGCACGGATGTATGGCACGACTTGTCGTTGCCGATGGCCTTACGGCCACGCCCGTGCAGGGACTATATGCCGACACCGTGAGCGGCGTCGTGGTCAGTGCCGCCGCCTTTATGCACGATGGGACGTTGACGCAACGCGGTCCCGCCGCCACCGACAGCCTCCGCCCCGTCACTGAAGCCCTTACCGCCGATATGATGCGACTGCTGCGCACCATCCATCGCGTCCGATGATGCATAAGGTGCTACTTGTCGGCATATATAGGTGATAATGTATGTTAAAATGGTGGATATGACGGCGGTTTTTCACTAATTTTGTACGTTTAACACGGAGGCAACGCGCATGACATCTCGGCAAAGGCGTCCACGACAATGCCGATACGACTTCGGAGCGCGAGGCCGTACATACCGAATATACACTTCAGCAACACTATATGAAGCGCTACAATTTAGTCAACAACACCTTGGGATGGCTGTGTTTTGCCATCGCCGCCGTCACCTATCTGCTTACGATAGAGCCTACGGCAAGTTTCTGGGACTGCCCGGAATTTATTTCGCAGGGCTTTAAGCTCGAAGTGGGTCACCCGCCGGGCAACCCCATATTTATGCTTACGGCACGATTTTTCGTGACCCTATTCGGCGGCGGCGCACAAACCGCAGCCATCGCCGTCAATTCTATGTCGGCGCTGCTGAGTGCTGCCACTATTCTGCTGCTATTCTGGACGGTGACGCATCTTGTGCGCCGCTTGGTGGTGCGCGATGATGCGCAGGAAGTTTCACTGTCCAAGTTGGTGGTCATTATGGCTGCCGGCGTATGCGGCGCATTGGCTTACACGTGGAGTGATACCTTCTGGTTCAGTGCCGTCGAAGGCGAGGTTTATGCCTTCTCATCGTTCTGTACCGCCCTGGTGTTCTGGCTCATTCTCAAATGGGAGAATCGCGCCGACCAACCGCATAGCGACCGCTATCTTATCCTGATAGCGTATATCATCGGCGTGAGCATTGCCGTGCACCTGCTCAACCTATTGTGCATTCCGGCCATAGTCTTGGTGTTCTACTACCGTAAGTTTAAGAACACCAACGTCAAAGGCTCGCTGCTGGCTTTGGCCGTCAGCGTGGTCATTGTGGCCTTCATCCTCTACGGTCTCGTGCCGGGCTTTATGAAAGTCGCTCAGGAATTTGAGCTGTTCTTTGTCAATGTCGTAGGCCTGCCCTTCAACGGTGGTGTGCTTATATATGCTATATTGCTGGTGGCCACGTTTATATGGACCATCCGCGAATTGTATCTCCAACGTTCGGCTGCACGTATCAAGGTGGGTGTCTTTGCTTCGGTGCTGCTCTCCGGTATGCTCTTTATCGGTCACGGGCTGACCCTCGGCCTTGTGCTGACCGTGGCATTTGCCGTATACATCTGGGGCTTCTGCAAGACCGTCCCCGTGCGTGTGTTCAATGTCATCATCCCCGGCATCTTCGTGATATTTGTCGGTTACTCCTCGTACGCACTGCTGCTGATACGCTCCAGCGCCGACACCCCTATGAATCAGAACTCGCCGGACAACGTCTTTGCATTGGCGTCCTACCTCAACCGCGAGCAGTATGGCGATACGCCCCTGTTCTACGGACAGACCTGGGCCGAAGAGATAGCTTGGCAAGAGCAAGAGGTGCCTGACGGTCAGGGCGGAACGACTACGGTTAAGTTTGCGCAAGTGGGCGATGACGGACTGCCTCAGACCAATATCATCCGCGGACTGCGCTACGACAACGGCACTCCGGTGGACAACGGCGATATGGCCTACGCCAAGGAAGTCAAGACCTCGCCCGATGCCCCGGACCGCTACATTAAGGCCCGTCACGACTACAAGTACGAGTACGCTCCCGGCCTGATGATGCTATTGCCGCGTATGTACTCCAACAACCCGATACATGTCAAGAGCTACAAATCGTGGAGCCTCTACGAAAATCCCGATTTTGCAGACATCCCCGTCGCCGTACGCAAGAAGTGGCTCGAACAAGGATATGTCGAAGAAACCGAATTGCTCCCATATATTAATAATCAAGTCGAAGTGGATATGGGCACCAAGACCTCGCGCGACGGGCGTACGGTGCCGTACACGTCCTCGGCGTGGAAGCCCTCCTTCGGTGACAATCTCCGCTACTTTGTCAACTACCAGCTCAATCATATGTACTGGCGATACTTCATGTGGAACTTCGCCGGTCGTCAGAATGATATGGCCGGCAACGGCGAGCCCAATCTCGGCAACTGGATTAGCGGTATACCCTTTATCGACAATGCTCGTCTGGGTGACCAATCGCTGTTGCCCGACGAGTACGGCAAGAACAACCCCGGACACAACGTCTTCTATATGTTGCCGCTGCTGCTCGGCATCTTCGGATTGCTGTGGCAGGCCCTGCGCAACCATCGCACCGCCCCCGGCCGCGGCATCGAGCAATTCTGGGTGATATTCTTCCTATTCTTTATGACAGGTATCGCCATTGTGCTGTACCTCAATCAGGTTCCCGGTCAGCCGCGTGAGCGCGACTATGCATTTGCCGGATCGTTCTATGCCTTTGCCATCTGGATAGGTATGGGTGTCCCAGCCATCGCTCATTGTATCAATGTGCTACTTAAGCACGCCTTTTCCAAGAAAGGCACTGCTGCCGCTGCCGAAGATGATGACACACTTGAGACTACGACCGCAGCTCCTTATCGCAAAGTCGGCATCGCTTTGGCTGCACTCATAGGTATCGCCGTGCCTCTGCAAATGGTATCTCAGACGTGGGACGACCACGACCGCAGCGGTCGCTACACCACGCGTGACTTCGGCGCCAACTACTTGAACTCCGTAGACCCGAATGCCATCTTGTTCTGCAACGGCGACAACGACACCTTCCCGTTGTGGTACACCCAGGAAGTCGAGGGTGTCCGTACCGATGTCAAAGTTGTCAACCTAAGTTATTTGGATACAGACTGGTATGCCAACCAGATTTCGTCGGCATCATACGAGGCCAAAGGTGTGCCTATGACCGCTCGTCCCGCCGACTATGCCTACGATCGTCTGCAATATGTCACCTACAATGCCGAGACCGTGGCCAGATACTTGCGTCAGGCACAGAGTCTTATTGATAATCCGTCGATGGCTATGGATATCATGACCGCCGACCCGATGGCTTATAGGTCGCTCAACTTGCTGACCGAATACATAAATAAAGTCGGAGGCCTGGATAATGCCATTGCGTCCATCGGCAAGCAGACACACGCCACAGACGCCTTGCGTCAACTCTACGACAACAATCAACCTGCCGGCAAGGGACTGTCATCGCTTTATGGCGACCCGAACGATCCCGACTACGCATTGCCCGTCAGCTACACGCTCAGCAGCGTGTATGTGCCGCTCAATGACAACGAGATCGTCAAACGTTACGGCCGCCATGCCCAATTCAATGACAGCATTCACGGCGGCGCGTATATGCCCATGGGTCCCGAATTGCTTTCGCGCCAAGGTCAGCTTAGAGGCATATTGACTTACGACATTATCGCCAACAGTGCTACCGGCAATTTCCACCGCCCGGTATACTTTGCCTCGACGGTGGCCAACGATATGTATATGGGCTTCTCGCCGTATATGCAGAGCACCGGTATGGCGCTGGAGGTTACGCCCTTCCGCAACCAGCCGTCGGCGGTTGCGCAGAAAGGGTACGCCAATATCGTTGGCAAATTCCGTTGGGGAGGCATCGATACGGCGTGTCCCGGTCAACTGTATTTGGACGAAACCGTACGCCGCATGGTGTCCTCGACACGTCTGGCAATACTCGAAGTGGCCAACGACCTTACCAACTTGGGCAACGTCCCGGCCAACAAGACATCTCGAGAAGTGTCCAAGAAAGCCGGTTTGCCCATCCCCAAGACCTGCTACGATATGGCTCGCAACCTCCTTGATCTGATGGTGAAGAAACTCCCCGGCAACGTTGCTCCCTACGAAAGCTCGCTTGATGTGCGCGTGGCCGCCGCCTATTGCGTCCTCGGATTGTCCGCTCGCAATACCGCAGACTTGGCCAAGGGTCGCGCCATGGCCTTGTCCGGAGCCAAGCGCTACGGTCAGCTTATCAACTACGGCGCCGGACTGGATCGTGCCACCTTCGACATGCTGGGCCGCATCGATGTAGCCAATATACGCTACAACCTGACACAGGTGGCTGCAGTAGTGGCCACTGCCGACCTCGGCACAAAGATTCTCACCAAAGGTACACCCATCGCTGACGTTGAGAATAAGGGTGAGTCCGTCACCATTGATCAGCAGCGCCTGTTGCTGCTCAATTCCTTCGATATCGAGCGCAACCTCCAGCCCTTCGAAATGCTGTATGTGCACAACTACAGCGACAAAGAATTGGCCGAGGTGCTCTCCGGAGCCGATTCGGCAGTTGCCGACAGCTATGGGCTCAAGGAACTCAGCGTGCTGCTGAGCCTGTCGCGCCACTATGGTTTGAATGCCGTCAAAGCCGTCACCGAGCCTGTAGCCAAGGCTGCCGGTGTCAATGTACGGGTTTGGCGCGAAATGACCCTTCGCTGAGCTGAGCCGTGTTTATCGAACAACCGCCACTGCTATATCGCCTCCTGTTTCCGGAGGCGATATGGCGTGTCAACCGCACCGGCGCCGCTACCGTCTATCTGACCTTTGACGACGGCCCTATCCCGGAGGTGACGCCGCAGGTGCTTGACATCCTCGATTCCGAGGGTGTCAAGGCCACCTTTTTTATGGTAGGCGACAACGTGCGACGCCATCCCGAGCTGCTTGACGAAGTGCGGCGCCGTGGACATGCCGTGGGCAATCACACCATGCACCACCTGCAAGGACGCGCCACCACCTGTCGCAAATACCTGCGTGACATCGCCGAGGCTGACGCCCTGATAGGTTCGCCGCTTTTCAGACCGCCGCACGGCATTATGCGCTGGTCCCAGGCCAAGGCCCTCAAACGCCGCTACAATATCATTATGTACGATGTTGTCACCCGTGACTACAGCCGCCGCCTAACGCCGCGTCGCGTGCTCGAAAACGTCCGCCGCTATGCTCGCAGCGGCTCCATCATTGTTTTCCATGACTCGCTCAAGGCTCGCGACAATATGCTGTGGGCGTTGCCGCGTGCAATACGCTGGCTTCGTCATCAGGGCTACTGCTTCGGCACGCTTGAATGAAGCCATATATCCTTGTCCGGTAATAAATCTTGATCCATGGCCGATAGCACGGATCCTGATATCACAACGATACGGCAGGCACTTGCCGATATACGCCGCGAAGTTTTCGCCATCGGCGCGTATGCCGTCGGCGTAGTGCGTGCCATGCCTGTGGCCGCCGAGGTGGTAGCGCATTACGAGGGATGGCTGACCGCCGGCAACGCCGGCAATATGGACTACCTCGAGCGCTATGGCGAGGTGAGACGCGACCCGCGTCTGCTCCTCGATGGTGAGGGTGCACATACGTTGATAGTTACACTCTTTGCATATCAAGACGATGTACCCGTGGCCGAGGATGTGCCGTATATTGCGCGCTACGCCCTGGGGCAAGACTACCATGACGTGTTGCGCCGCCGCTTAAAGGCCGTAATCAGACAATTGCGTCCGCGTTTCGGCGGCAAGTGGCGCGTGTGCGTCGACAGTGCACCATTGATGGAGAGGTACTGGGCGGCTCGCGCCGGCCTCGGCGTAATCGGCGACAATGGCTACCTTATTGTTCCCGGTGTGGGCGCCAACTTCTTTATAGCCACTATTGTGACTACGGCTGAACTACCAACGGACGCTCCGGTGGAAGATACGCCGCATTGCCTCGGCTGCGGCCGCTGTATACGAGCATGCCCTACGGGGGCACTACGAAACGACGGCAGTGTTGATGCCCGCCGCTGCATATCTTATCTCACCATTGAGAGCCGTGACGAGATTCCGGCGGACATTCCGACGGGCAACACCCTCTATGGTTGCGATGTATGCCGCCGTGCCTGCCCTTTGGCGCAAGGCAAGGTGGCTGCACGTCATGGGCTGCACTCGGACGGCTCTGAAAGCTCGAAGTACACAGGGTACTCAATGGCTTACACTCCCGACAAATTTGCCGAGGCGGTGACCGTTTTGCCGGAATTTACGCCCGATTCGCAGCTTCTATCTATGACCATTCCCGATTGGCAGTCTTTGGATGAGGATGGTTATGCCGTCCTGACCGCGCATAGTGCTATGCGTCGCGCATCTCTTGACAAATTACGCTCCACACTTCGCCGATTTCCCAAAGGATAGAGTATTTGGTATCGTCAGAAAGCGATTTCGTACAATCGTACGGAGGCAGAGGCGGAAATATCGCCTAATAATTGTATCTTTGCGCAACTAAATCTTTAAGCGACTAAATAAGCAACGATGTCACGCTTGGTCTTTGCCACATCCACGGAGGTGCTCCGTGTACCTGCCGATGCTGTCGTATATGTGACCGCTGACGGCAATTACTCCGCCCTCACCACGGCGGATGGCGAAGACTATGTGCTGACTATGCAACTCGGGCAAATCGAAAGGCGTTTGGCCGAGGTGCTAAATAGCGAAGATAACCGCTTTATACGCATAGGCAAAAGCTTAATAGTCAACCGCGATTACATCACTTTTATTAATCCGACTCGGCAGAAGCTGCTTCTGTCGGACTGCCGCACATTCCGTCGTGAAGTGTCGGCGTCTAAGGATGCTCTTCGGGCACTCAAGGACTACGTGGAAAAGGAGGTGCAAAAATGAAAGACAAACCCAAAGAAATAAGTGACAACGAGATACGCATCATAGCACCGAGCGCGGACAAGCCGGATAAGGTGCATAAAAAACCATCGAAGCGCGCGTGGATAGCCGCTATCGCCGTGATTGCCGTTGCCGCATTGGTGGCCTTGGCTGCCATTGTCATCTCTGCATCCTCTGAAGAAGATGAGCTCGGCGCAGAGCAATCTTTGCAGTACGTGCAGCCGGTACCGCCGGTACGCACACAGACCGCCGTGGACGACAGCATCCCGGCCAAAGCTTATACACAAGTACGAGACACCATTGTCGGAGGCATAGAGCTACAGATTCTGACGCCGGTAAATGCTACGCCGTCATTGGAAATCGGATACGAGACAAGGTCAGACACTACCATTGTGCTGGCAGCCCAGGCGGCGGACATAAGGCGTGACAATGGCTGTATTGTCTGCGCTTGCGTCGTCAAAGGCGAATTGTTGAGCAAGGGCGTGGCCAAGGCCGGGTTCTGCTCCATCATAGACGGCGAAATTACCATAGGCGTAGCTGATGCGACCCCGATGTTCGAGCAGGCTCTGGTGAGTGACGGCGACTTCTTCCGTCAGTATCCGCTGGTGGTAGGAGGTCAGATTGTAGAGAATGAGCCCAAGAACAAATCCAGGCGCAAGGCGCTGGCCGAAATCTCAGGAAAGGCCTGCGTGATATCCAGTGTCGAGCGCATTACTTTCCATGACTTTTCGCAAGCGTTGATAGATGTAGGCGTGCGCAACGCCATATACCTCGTCGGCGGCAACTCGTTGTTCTCGTATAAGGATGAGGATGGCAATAGAGTGCTGCGCGGACGCTCCTACCGACGGTTCTCCAAGAACGTAAATTTCATTGTCTGGCGATAGGCATTAAGGACTTCGTACAGCAAAAAGGATATTTTGTACAACGCTCGGCGATATGTTTTGCCGAGCGTTTTTTTTGTCTGAAATTTGCATCGTCATAAAAAACAAAAAGGACCTATATGAAGTCTCAAATTCTATCAATCGCAATTGCACTGCTGACGCTTGCCGCCGCCTCGTGCGGCAAGCGTCAGCAGGCGTCCGAGCCTGCACACCCCGAAAAAAACGCGGTGTATTACTGGAAAACCACCTTCAACACGGATAGTGCCGAATTCGACTTGCTGCTTCGGCACAAAATCGGGCGTGTCTATATGCGTATGTTCGACGTCGTGCACGATATATACCCGTACGACAATAAAGTCGAAAATCGCGTAGTGCCCAATGCCTCGATACAAATCTCCGATCCGCGAAATCGTTTGGCCGAGGACTTGGCCGATATCGAATTCGTGCCTGTGGTATATGTCACACTCGAAGCCCTCAAAGCCATGAAAGGTCATGAAGGCACGCTGGCCTCGAATATCGTGACGCGTGTCCGCAATATGTGCGAATACAACGGACTGCGCAACGTCTCCGAAGTCCAATTGGATTGCGACTGGACACCTTCGACCGAAAACTCGTTCTTCTCTCTCTGTGATTCGACACGGCGCATCCTCCATACTCCGGAATATGGGTGGAGCCTGAGTTCCACCATACGTCTGCACCAGTTGGCACGCAAGGTGCCGCCCGTAGATCGCGGCGTGCTGATGGTGTATAATACCGGAGATTTTGCCAATCCCGATGTCGCCAACTCCATCATCGATGCCGATGACGTGCAGCCTTATCTCAAGCGTCTGTCGTCTTATGACTTGCACCTTGATGTGGCGTATCCCACCTATTCGTGGCAACTGCTGTTCTGCGACCGTCAGTTTGCCGGGTTGATGGATAATGTTGATTTGACGGACACCTCGGCATTTAAGCGCAGCGCGGCCGACAACGTCTATATCGCACGCCGTGATGTTCCGTACCACAATATGGTCATACATATCGGTGATATGGTACGTGCCGAGACATCCTCATTTGCCGATATTATGCGCGTCAAGGATATGATTGAGCAGCGTCTGTCCGAGCGTCCGCACTCAAATATACTATATCATCTCGACTTCGAAAATCTCTCAAAATATACGTCAAATGAAATTAACAAAATACTCTCGACCGGTCGTTAGCGCGTTGGCGCTGCTGTGCGCCACGGCATCCGCTTGGGCTTGCGGACCTTTTTATCCTACAATACCCACGCCCGACTTTTTTGCAAGTTCGAATGTCAAGAGTATGTCCGACTACGAACACGCCGAAAACCTGCGACAATGGCAGACGCTCACATCCAGGCGCATTCCGCTGTCCGACATCAATGATGTTGTGTATCGTGCATCAAGCGAGGATTTTAACAAATGGGAAGCAAGCGTAACCAACGACGAAACCAACGCCTTCTATGTGTATCTGAGTAATACTCGGGACTGCGAAATCGTTGATTTCTTGAGAATTGCCAAACAAATTGATGCCGAGTGGAGCAAGACTCGGACGCCGTGGTATTATCCGCGCGAAAGAAATTATGAGAACGAGGGTGGCGATTTTGCCGAACTCATCGAGCGTTGTAAAGCGTATTCCGGCACCAGACTCAAGGACCGCTATGCCTTTCAGATGATGAAGGCGCTGTTTGCTTCGCGTAGCTACGACCTGTGTATCAATTATTACGAGAAGACATTTGCGGACATACCGGCAGACAATCTGTTTTCGCGAATGTCGCGCCGTTTTGTCGCCGGGTGCTGGAGTCGCTTGGGCGATGTCGAGCGTGCCGACTCGATTTTTGCCGAGTTGGGCGATATTTGGTCGATAACGACTGCCGACCCCGTTGAATATATGATTGAGCGCAATCCCGGCGCTCCGCAGATTATGGACTATATACGCCGAAATGCTTTCGACTCGGAATTTCTGCAGCGTATGGTCCCGATTGCGCATCGAGCGCTGAAAGATGCTCGAGTTAAGGCCAAAGGCGATTGGAACTACCTGCTGGCTTATGAGGCAGCCGAGCGCGGCGACAATACTTCGGCACGTAAATATATGCGACGTGCCATGCGCTCGCGCTTTTCGTCGGACGAATTGCGCGAATTGGGGCGCGCCTACAAGATGAAGCTCGATGGTCGCGTCGGCGACCGTAGTTCACTCCTTGCCGACCTTAAATGGATGGAAACCAAGGCCGATCCCGTCAATGCCGATGCCTACGAGTGGGTGCGGCGTGTACGCAATGTCATATACTCCGACTGGGTGCCGCAGTTGTGGCGACATCGCGATTACGCCACCGCCATATTGCTGAGTGGATATGCCGACAATCTCGAGCCGCAGGGACGCAGTGTGCATAACTATGTTTCTGTGTACGAGGATTATAGCTGTCAGCGTATTGATGGCAGGACGGCTTCCATGTCCGAGATACGAGGCAGCGAGATATTTTGCAATCCGCGAGACTATGGGTGTCTGTCCTTCCAGCTTATGGGCAGCCTTACCTGTCGGCAGCTTATTGTGGCCTATGGTAAGATGCGGTCCCATACGTCGTTGTATACGTTTCTGCGTTGCAAAGCACGTACCGACCGCGACTATGTCTACGAGCTTATCGGCACTTTGGCCTTGCGCGAAGCGAATTATGGCCAAGCCGTCGAATACCTCTCCAAGGTCAGCAAACGGTACCTACGTACGACCAACATCTACAAACAAGGATGGCTTGGACACGACCCGTTCCAAGCCTATGTATCATCGTGGTTATCCGTTCTGCCGGCCAAGACCATGGCATCGCTCAATGCTGCGAATCGGTCCGTGGAGACGGCCAAACTGCGCTTCGCACGGCGGATGCAGGCCTTGCAGCGGCAGATGCGCCACGGCCGCACAGCCGATGATCGCGGACTGGCGCGACTGGCGTATGCCGTCGGACGATACAATTCGCTCGAAGACTATTGGTTTTTGACTCAATATTGGCGCGGCAAAGGAGTTCTGTTGTTCAGCCCGGCGTCCGAATATTATGAGGACAAGAACGGCAAGCCCTACGGATTTCTTTATAGCTACGGCGAAGGAGACAGCGAGGCCGCTAAAGCAGCGTATAAGCGCGAAGTAGCGGGGGCTATGGCTATGCTCTCCGATGAGGGTCGTGCTCGTGCCGAGTATCTTATGGGCAATCTGCGTACCGTGGTGCGCCGCTACGGCGATACCGCTGTGGCCGAGCAAGTGCGTGCACACTGTGACGGCTGGAAGGAATGGATCTGACATTGCCAACGGTGTCGGCGTCTGCGGGGTAATGGATTCTATGGGAACAATGGGAATAATGGCAAAACTGCTATAACTCCCATGGTTCTCATTGTTTCCATAGTTCTCGTGATTCTCATAACTCCTATGATACTTCATTCTTGGAAACTCTCGGGAAATATTTGTGCGGGCGGGGGATTTTGTCTAATTTTGTGGATATAATGCCGTAGCAGGCACAGACGAGTGTGCACGGCCTGCGGCAGACACAAAAATGCACCACCGATTTCGTAGACAAACAATATGCAACCAACCAATACACCGGCGACCAAGATGACCCCCGAGGAAGAGGACCGGATGATAGACGATGCCTTCCGAGATGTGCTCAACGGCTATCTGGCGAGTAACCACCGCAAGAAAGTCGAGATCATAGAACGAGCCTACCGGTTTGCGCGCAGTGCTCATGCCGGCGTGCGTCGGCGTAGCGGCGAGCCGTATATTATGCATCCCATAGCGGTGGCCAAGATTGCCAGCCAGGAAATAGGTCTCGGCTCAACGTCTATATGCGCGGCCTTGCTGCACGATGTAGTCGAAGATACGGACTTCACCGTCGAGGATATTCGCCAGCACTTCGGGGACAAAATCGCACGCATTGTTGAGGGCTTGACCAAGATTTCGGGCGGCATCTTCGGCGACAAGGCCTCGGCTCAGGCCGAGAACTTCCGCAAGTTGTTGCTGACGATGAGCGAAGACATACGCGTGGTGCTTATCAAGATGGCCGACCGCCTGCACAATATGCGCACTCTGGGGTCTATGGCACCGCGCAAGCAGTATAAGATTGCCGGCGAGACGCTGTATATTTATGCGCCGTTGGCTCATCGTCTCGGTCTTTTTGCCATCAAGACCGAATTGGAGGACCTGTCCTTCAAGTATGAGCATCCCGCCGCCTACGAGCGTATCCGTCAGCAAATCAAGGATAGTGATGCGGCGCGTGCCGCCATATACAGCGATTTTGCAGCGCCCATAACAGCGAAGCTGGACAAGATGGGCTTGGTGTACGAGGCCAAGGCACGCCTCAAGAGTGTCTACTCGATATGGCGCAAAATGGAGACCAAGCACGTGCCCTTCAAGGAGGTCTACGACCTATATGCCATGCGCATCGTCTTCGAGTGCGATGACCCCGCCAAGGAAAAAGGTATCTGTTGGGCGATATACTCGGCCATCACCGACCTATACAAACCTCACCCCGATCGCACGCGCGACTGGGTGTCCACGCCCAAGGCCAACGGCTACCAGGCTCTACATCTTACCGTTATGGGCCCGGATGGCAATTGGATTGAAGTGCAGATACGTAGCCGCCGTATGGACGAAATCGCCGAAAAAGGCTTTGCCGCGCACTGGAAATACAAGGTGGGCGAAGGCGAAGAAGAAAGCGAGCTGACCGTATGGCTACGCACCATCAAGGACATCTTGGACAATCCCGAGCCCAGCGCCATTGATTTTCTGGACACACTGAAACTCAACCTCTTTGCCTCTGAAATTGTTGTGTTTACGCCCAAAGGCGAGCTGCTGACCCTGCCTTCCGGGGCCACCGTACTGGATGTGGCCTTCACGCTGCACAGCGAGTTGGGGCTGCATTGCATCGCCGGAAAGGTCAATCATAAATTGGTGCCGCTGTCACATAAGCTCAGTAGCGGCGACCAAGTGGAAGTGCTCACCTCTCAGAGCCAGCATCCCGATCCATCGTGGATGAACTTCCTGAATACCGCCAAGGCACGCAGTCGTCTCCATGCAGCCTTGCGTCGCGAACGTCAGCCGATTATGGCGCGTGGCCGTCAATTGCTGCAAGAATTTCTCGATGCCAACGAGATGACTCCCGGAGTGGAGGTGACTAATAAATTGCAGACCCATTATGGCGCCGCCTCGCGCGATGAATTGCTCCTGGGTCTCGGCGACGGGCGTTTTGTGCTCGACCAGAGCGCTGTATCGCTACTACGCCGCAAGGGCAAAGGCCGCGGTACACTCGGGAAGATAGCCTCCGTAGCCAAGTCCCTGGTAGGTTACGGTAATAAGACTCCGACACCCGCCGCCGAGTCAACGCCTGCCGAGACCGAGCCGGTGGACACCTCGCAGACGTATGTGCTGAAATATGACGAAAACGGCAGCAACTTCGATGTAGCCGATTGCTGCTGCCCCATACCGGGCGATGAAGTCCTCGGATTTGTCAACGATGACGGACGTGTGGTTGTGCATGCTCTCAATTGTCCGCGTGCATTGGTGCTCAAGGCCAGCTATGGCAACCGCATCGTGGCTACGCGCTGGGCCGCTTCGTCCGGCAAATTCCTGGCGCACGTGCACGTCGAAGGCATCGATCGCCATGGCATACTTCAAGAAATCACCGCCACCATAGCAACGCAGAAAGAGATAGACCTGCGCAAACTGGACGTAGAGGCCACCGGCGAAGTCTTCCATAGTGACATTTGGGTGCGCGTGGGCGATGTGGCCGTAGTCAACGACCTCTGCCATCGTCTCTCCAAGATAGAAGACGTCTCTCAGGCCACGCGCATTATGTGACCTCTCCACCAGCACCAAGCCACTTCCGCTGACCGCAACTCTACGATAAGCATAACCCTCTTCTCAAAAAACAGCATAATACAGTGACACGTAAGAATATAATCATTACACTATTGATGGCCGCGGTCTCATTGGCCATAATTGTCTACTTCTATCCTCATCAGTCGGCCCGTCGCTACGTCTACGAGCAAGGCAAGCCCTGGAACTATGCCAAGCTTATAGCGCCCTTTGACTTTGTAGTCAGCCTTGATTCGGCCACCGTGCGTGCCAAGAGCGACAGCGTCCGCGCCCGCTTTGTGCCGGTAGCCCGCCGTGTCGCCGAGGTCAGTGGCGATTCGATAAAGAATGAAGTGGTTACGCGGATGAGTCGTGCTTTGGGCGGGGCCTTCGGCGCCGCCTCCGAGGCCGTGATTTCGCGACAATTCGGGGTCGAAGTTCGACGTATATTGGCTTCGGCTTACGCCACCGGGGTCGTCTCCGATTCGCTGGAAAAGGTTGCCGATGCCGTTGGTGGCCGCCTTCGCATCAAGGACGGCGCCACGCTGTTGCTTACCGAGACCGCCATGCTACTCACCCCCATGCAGTTGTACCGCCGCATTGATTCCGTGGCCGAGAAAGCGGGAGTACGTGCACTGCTGTCGCGCGCCAATGTCGGCGCCGTACTTGTGCCGAATATCATCTACGATCGGGACGACTCGGAGCGTCTGCTCAACGAAGACATCGCCGCCGTCACCGTGCCGCGCAATACAATACAAAACGGACAGACAATCATTGACAACGGTACCGTCATTACCGCCAAGGACTATGCAACGCTCAAAGCCTACGAACGTGCGGCGGCCGAGCATAGCAGCCAAGACACCCGCAGCAATATTATGAATACCTGCGGACAGGCTTTGTACGTGGCCTTCATGCTTGCGGCATTGGTGCTGTACTTGGTGCAGTACGAGCCCAAGATAAGTCAGTCAATGCGCTCGATGCTCTTTGTTTTCAGTCTTATTGTACTATTCTTCGTGCTGGGCGCGATGCTTGACCGTATTATTCCCGGCATAGGCATATACCTGATGCCGTTGGCGATAGTGCCGGTGCTGGTACTCGTATTCTTCAGCGGCCGCGTGGCATTGATGACCGGAGCGGTGCTGACACTATTGTGCGCCGGTATTACCGAAGTGCCACTGCAATATATCACACTGCAAACCGTGGCGATATGCACCGCCGTCTACTCGCTGCGCCAGCTTTCGCGCCGCTCCCAGTTGCTACGAGCATCCTTCTACGTACTGGGTGCGCTGTTGGTGGCATATATCACGCTGCAATTGCTCTCACAAGGATCGCTGCATTACTTCTCGTGGCGCATGGTGGCCATTCTCGGTGCGTATTCGCTGCTTACGTCCATGGCCTATGTGCTGATGAGTGCCGTTGAGCGACTCTTCGGCTTCGTGTCCAACGTCACGCTTGTCGAACTGGCCGATGTCAATGCCCCGCTACTGCGACAACTCTCGGACGAATGCCCCGGGACTTTCCAGCATTCCATTGCGGTAAGCAATCTGGCCGGTGACGCCGCCCAGCGCATAGGCGCCAATCCGATGCTGACACGTGCCGGCGCCCTCTATCACGATATAGGCAAGCTGTCCAACCCCATGTTCTTTACCGAGAACCAGCACGGTGTCAATCCCCATGACGGCCTCGACCCCAAGAAGAGTGCCGAAATCATCATTAACCACGTCACCGACGGTCTGCGCCGCGCCGAACGGGCCGGCATTCCTGCGGTCATACGCGACTTCATCAGCCAACACCACGGAACCGGCAAGGCCAAGTACTTCTACTTCACATACTGTCAGGAGCATCCGGGCGAGGATGTAGACCCGGCGCCGTTCACCTATCCGGGTCCCAATCCAAAGACACGCGAGGCTTCGGTGCTGATGATGGCCGACAGCGTCGAAGCTGCATCTCGCAGCTTGCGTGACAATACGCCCAAGTCCATACGCGAATTGGTGGACAAAATCATTGACGGACAGATTGCCGACGGACTGCACAATGATTCGCCGCTGAGCTTCCGCGATGTCCGCATCATCAAAGACAGCTTTGCAAGCCGATTGGCAACTATGTACCACAGCCGCATATCCTATCCCGAAGACCCCACCAAAAATAATAAAGAGGCAAAAAACACGTTATAAAATAATACGACAATGGCGAGACGACGCACCATACGCACCATCATCGCGGCATTCGCGGTTCTTATGACCGTGGGTGCGCTTGTTTCGTGCAATGCCCGCAAGAAAAATACGGCGGCGGCTCGTCAGTACACAGCCTTCATCACCCGATACAATATCTACTACAACGGAGACCGCCATTACGTAGAGACCCTCGAGGATATGGAAAAGAATTACGAGGATGACTACACGGACATCATCTACGTACATCCCGCCGAGGCCAAGCAAAATCCAAAGGCGCCGCAGCCCTCCGGCGACTTCAATCGGTCCATAGAGAAGGCACAGAAGGCTATACAACTGCGCTCGATTACCAAGAAACCGCCCAAATCCTCGGGCAAGCGCAACGACCCCGAATACAAGAAATGGATGCGTCGCGAAGAGTATAATCCCTTTTTGCACAACGCGTGGCTGATGATGGGTCGCGGACAGTATATGAACGGCGACTTCTCGGGTGCGGCCTCCACGTTCTTCTATATCTCCAAGCACTTTTGGTGGTTGCCCAAGACCGTGACCGAGGCTCAATTGTGGCAGGCCCGATCCTATCTGGCTATGGATTGGTTGTACGAGGCCGAGACAATAATCGTTCGCATCAAACCCGATGAAATTACCGACGGCAAGGTCACGGGACTTTACAATCTTGATTTGGCCGAACTGAATATACGACGTCACAATTATGCGGAAGCCGTCGAGCCGCTGCGCTTGGCCATCAAGCATGCCTCCGGGGCGCAGAAGACCCGACTATGGTTCCTGTTGGGCCAAGTGCTCAGTCGCATTGACCGCAAGGAAGAAGCCTATAAAGCCTACGGCAAAGCCGGAGGGGCGTCAAATGCTACGTACCGTACCCGCTTCAATGCACGCATCAAGCAGTCCGAGGTATATACCGGCAGCAATATCGAGCCCGAAGTGAAAGCCTTGCGCCGTATGACACGCTATGATCGCAATAAAGAGTATCTCGACCAGATATACTATGCCATAGGCAACTTGTATCTAAGTCGCGGTGACACCGTGCGTGCTGCGGCCAATTATGTCTTGGCGGCCGAGAAGTCTACGCGCAACGGCATAGACAAGGCCTTGGCGCAGGTAAAACTCGGTGGGCTGTATTACAAGCAGCATAAGTACGAACTGGCACAGCCGTGCTACTCGGAGGCCGTACCCCAATTGCCCGACAACTTCCCCGGACTGGACACGCTCAAACGCCGCTCCGATGTGCTGGACGAATTGGCAGTATACAGTCAGAATGTCAACCTCCAAGACAGTTTGCTGCGTCTGGCGGCCATGAGCGAAGAAGAACGCAATGCCGTCATCGATCGCATCATTGCCGAATTGGTAAAAAAAGAAAAAGAAGAAGCCGAGGCGGCACGTCGCGAGGAATTCAAGGCCAAGCAAGAGTCCGGCAACGACCCATATATGGGGCAATCTTCGGCGCCTCAGACCTATACGTTGAATACCGATGACAGTTGGTACTTTTACAATACGGCCACGCGCAACGCCGGTAAGACCGAATTTCAGCGCCGGTGGGGTGCGCGTAAGCTCGAAGACAATTGGCGACGTCGCAATAAGACCTCCTTCGCTATGAGCGATTTTGACAGCAGCAGCGCCACGGACGAGGACAGCGACGAGGCATCAGCCGAAAATCTCGTGGATACCATATCGCCCGAAGATAAGGAGAAGCAGGAGAAATCCGAAAATCCGCATTATCGCGAGTATTACCTCAAGCAAATACCCTTCAGCGATACGGACAAGGCCGTGGCACACGAGGTCATACAAGAAGGGCTGTTCAATATGGGCGTCATCCTCAAGGACAAACTCAATGATTTTGATGCAGCTATGGCGGAATTTGATCGTCTGCTTGTGAACTATCCCGACAACGTATATCGTTTGGAGACGTACTACAATATATACTTGATGTTTGTGCGCTCCGGCAACGACAGTATGGCCGAACGCTACCGCCAGATGATAGTGAACGGCTTCGGTGACAGTAAGTACGGCGAAGCACTTCGCAACCCTGATTATATCAACAATTTGCGACAGATGGATGCCGTCCAGGAGAAAATCTACGAAGACACCTACAATGCTTATATGGCCAACAACAACGAGGCGGTACACAGCGGTTATCAGCGCATGGCCGACGAATTCCCTATGAGCAAACTCATGCCTAAATTTATGTTCCTGGACGCCCTGGCATACGTCACCGAGAACAATCCCGACCAATTCAAGGCCACGCTGCGCACGATGCTCGAGCGCTATCCCGATACGGACGTTGCGCCCATAGCATCGGCATGGCTCAAGGGTCTGGCCGCCGGGCGTAAGCTACACACCGGCGGCGGCTCTAACCTACGAGGAATGTTGTGGGATATAAGCCTGACCAACGACACCACCGCCGGCGAGACAACCGCCATCAACTTTACGCTCAACGAGTCCGATCCGCAAGTACTGGTGATGGTATTCCCCACCGATGCGGTATCCTCCAATAAGTTGCTTTTTGAAATTGCGCGGCACAACTTCCGAAGCTTCGTAGTCAAGGATTACGACCTTGAACAGATGAACTTCGGACGCCTCGGTATGATTGTCATAGGGCCTTTCGAAAATCTCAAGGAGCTCAACCATTACCGTCGCGTCATGGCCGCCTCCACGGAATTCCGCCTGCCCGACGGTGTGCGCCCCGTGCCCATAAGCCGGAGCAATTTCGATGCTCTGTTGCAAAGCGGCGGCACTCTTGACGACTACTTCCGCTTCCTGCAAGAGCAAAACTATCAGGATGCTCAATCGGGGCTTCTGCCTTATCACGAGATACAGACGCTGCCCGAGGCCGAGGCCGAAGCAGCGGCGGCAGCATCAAAGCCGGCGGCAGCATCAAAGCCGACATCGACGGATGGTACGGAGGCTGCGGTCACGCCATCCGAGGGCACCGAGAGCGGCGAGGACGCCGAAAGTTCGGAGAATTCCGAGGTAGAAAAGCCTGTCGCCGAGCCTGCTTCGACAGCCACCCCGGCTTCCGCGCCTGTTGCAGAGCCGGAAGCACGGCCTGAGACCGCACCTGCGGGTCAATTGAAACCTGAGACCAAACCTGCAACCAATACGGCAGCCAAGGCGCAGCCGGAAGCAAAACCTGAGGCCAAGCCTAAACCGACAACGAAGCCCGCGCCCAAGCCGAAGAAAGAGACAAAGTCTGCAGCCAAGTCGGTCGAAAAGCCAAAGCCGAAGCCTGCCCCGAAGCCGAAGCCGCGGCCGACGTATGACCCGGGCAGCGAGGGCGATGAGGACGACCCGCTTCTTAATTGATAGACACACATCTCCTCATACATTTACACAAACACTCTCCTGACACATAGACGCTATGGCGGACACCACACAACAACGATATTCGATACTATGGGCGGACGATGAAATAGACCTCCTGAAGCCGCACCTGTTATTCCTCGACCGCAAAGGCTATGAAGTGGCCACGGCTATGAGCGGACGCGATGCCTTGGATATGTGCGCTACGCGGCATTTCGATTTGATTATACTCGACGAGAATATGCCGGGCCTGACCGGCCTCGAAACACTCGCGGCCATCAAGCAGAGTCAACCGCACATACCGGTGATAATGATCACTAAGAGCGAAGAGGAAAATATTATGAATCAGGCCGTAGGCAACAAGATTGCCGATTACCTCATCAAGCCCGTCAATCCCAATCAGATACTCATAGCGCTGAAAAAGCACCTGCACAGCGACCGTCTGGTCAGCGAGACGGCTGCCGCCGATTACCGCCAGGAGTTCGGTCGGCTGTCTATGGCTATCAACGATGCCTCCGGCATTTCCGATTGGATGGAGTTGTATCGCCGTTTGGTGTTCTGGGAAATGGAGTTGTCCGATACGGCAACGGATATGCACTCCATGCTCGAGATGCAGATGTCCGAGGCCAATTCGGCCTTCAATAAATACATACGCCGCAATTACGAACATTGGATATTGCCCGACGGCACTATAGACAGCGACAACGCCGATACGCCGTTGCTCAGTCCCAGGGTGTTGCCGTACAAGGTCTTTCCGATGTTGCGCGGCGGCGACAAAGTGTTCTTTATACTCATCGACAACTTCCGCCTGGACCAATGGCTTGCCGTCAAGCCCATACTGGCCGAAATGTTCACCTTTGACGAAGGCCTGTACACATCGATACTGCCTACAGCCACGCAGTATGCGCGTAACGCCGTATTCTCCGGATTGATGCCGGCTCAGATAGCCAAGATGTTTCCCGAGCTGTGGGTCGATGAAGAGTCCGAGGAAGGTAAGAATGTCAACGAATCGGCACTGGTACAGACGATGCTCCAGCGCTACCGACTGCCCTACAAATTCAGCTACAACAAAATAAATGATTCGGTGGCCGGTGAGAAACTGTTGCGTGACTTCGCCAATCTGTTTCGCAACGATCTCAATGTTATAGTACTTAACTTCATAGATATGCTGTCACATGCCCGTACCGAGAGTAAGATGATCCGTGAATTGGCCTCCACCAATGCCGCCTATCGCAGCCTGACGCGCTCGTGGTTCCGCCATTCGACGGTTATGGATATGTTTCGCGGCATAGCCGCCGCCGGTTTCAAGATAGTACTCACCACCGACCACGGGACCATTCGCGTCAACAATCCCGTCAAGGTTGTCGGCGACAAGAATACCAATACCAATCTGCGCTACAAAGTAGGCAAAAACCTCGGGTATAATCCGCGCCAGGTCTACGAAATCAAGCAGCCCGCACGTTTCGGCCTGCCCTCGCCCAATGTTTCGTCCACCTATATCTTTGCCGGCGGGCGCGACTTCTTTGCCTATCCCAACAACTACAATCACTATGTGACCTATTATACAGACACCTTCCAGCATGGCGGCATCTCTATGGAAGAGATGCTTGTGCCGCTGATAACACTCACTCCGCGATGAAGCCGCTGATACTGCCAGCAAGCAAACACAAGCCGTCGCCCAAGCCTTCGGGCGACAGTCGGCGATTGGTCATCATCGGCGCCAATGGTGCCGGAAAGACCCGTTTTACGGATGCCATGTGCGCCAACCCGGAAAATAATACTTTTAGGCTCAATGCAATAGATGCGTTATATGCTGTCAGTCCCCTTGACGCCGAGCATAATGCCATAGACTCTATGGTGGCCGATTCGGTTATCCCAGAAGCCGAAAAAAGACGGCCTCAATGCCGCCTCGAAAGGCTGCTGTCGCTGCTGATGAGCGACGAACTGGTCAATCTGCTGGACTACAAAATTGCGCGACATGCCGGCGAATCGGCAGCTTTTCCTACGACTACACGTCTCGACCGTGTCCTCGAATTGTGGAAGGCTATATTCCCCGGCAGCAATATGCTTGTCAATAGCGGCAAGATACGATTCAGTCGCCGTGACAGTGATGACATATACCGCGCATATCGGCTCTCGGACGGCGAACGCGTGGTCTTGTATTATGCCGCCGCCGTGCTGTATGCGCCCAAGGACGCCAATATTGTAGTTGATAGTCCCGAAATGTTCTTACATCCCACCACTATGCAAAATCTGTGGAATCGTATCGAAGAATTGCGTCCCGACTGCCGCATGGTATACGTGACGCATGACCTCGACTTTGCTTCCACGCGCTTGGATGCCGAGGTGCTGTGGGTGCGATCGTATGACGCCGGGCAGAAATGCTGGGACTATGACATAATGCCACGCGGCGCCGTGACGCCCGACATATACGCCGCCATCGTGGGCGAACGCAAGCCCGTGCTCTTTGTCGAGGGCGATGTGGTGCATAGCATCGACTATCGTCTGTACAGCCTTATCTTCAAGGAGTATACGGTCAAGCCGTTGGGTAGCTGCGAGCGCGTAATCGAGGCCACGCGCACCTTCAACACCCTCAGCGACTTTCATCACCTGACCGCTATGGGCATTGTTGATCGCGACCGCCGCGACGACCGCGAAATCGAGTATTTGCGCAGTCGCAATATCAATGTCCCCGCCGTTGCCGAAATCGAGAATATGTTTCTGCTGCCCGAGGTCGTGGCTGCCGTTGCCGAGGCCTGCGGCCGAGATGCCGCCACTGTCGTTCAGGCGGTCAGGACGTATATCTTAGGCGAATTCAAGCACATGGCCAACGCCCAAGCCCTGGAGCATACCCGACATCGCGTCAAACGCCTTGTAGAGTATCGTATTGATGGTAAATTCAATAATATCAATGCATTGCAGCAGCATTTAGCCTCATTGGCCGATGAACTCAACCCACGCGCTATCTACGAAGGACTGTGTCGCGAGTTCCGCGGATACATATCGCAGGGTGACTATCTATCTGTCTTGCGCGTGTTCAATTACAAGCCTATGCTTGCCGACTGTGGTGTTGCCGCTTTATGCGGTATAGCCAATAAAGATCGCTATATACGTCTGGCTCTGCGTCTGTTGCGCGGCGATGACGAGCGAGCCCGGCGAATACGTATGGCCGTCTTGCGAGCTTTGGATATCGAAGACACCAAACCTCGGAGTGCAACGGTTCAGACATCGACAGCTCAGACGCCTACGCCTCGTGATGCCGGGTCTCGCGGCACGACGTCTCGCAACAATGACGGCGCTGCCGCTCTGACAACTAAAAAGCACAAGAAATGATAAACTACACACCCATAGCTCGTGCCTTGATGATGCGACGTGTACGCGCCGCCCATACTTGGCGCGGTGCCGGCATCGAAAAGGCTCAACGTCGCGTCTTGGCATGGCTGACGCGACGTGGCGCCCTTACCGAGTACGGCCGTGGCCGCATAGTGCCCGGCGATGATGCCGATGCGTTCCGTCAGGCCGTGCCCACCGTGGCGTATGCAGATATACGACCGTCGGTTATGCGTATGGTTGATGGTGAGCGCAATATCCTCTGGTCCGGCAAGGTACGTCGCTATGCCCAATCCTCCGGCACCGGCGATGGACGCAGCAAGTACATACCCATAAGCGATGACAGCCTGCGACTCAACCACTATCGCGGCGCCACCGATGCCGTGGCTCATTACCTGGCATTATATCCCGACAGCCGGATGTTCTCCGGCAAAGGCTTTATCCTTGGCGGCAGTTTTGCCAATACCCTTGATCGGCCGGTGCCGCGTGACGTCAAAGTTGGCGACCTTAGCGCCAATCTTATAGACGATATCAACCCCATAGTCAACCTTGTACGCGTGCCATCGAAGCGCATCGCCCTTATGGAAGACTGGACGCTCAAGGTGCCGGCGCTGGTGCGTGCCGCTCGCGGCGCCAATGTCACCAATATCTCCGGCGTGCCGTCATGGTTTATGACCGTCATCAAAGAAGTCATCAAATCCGTGCCCGGGGCCGAGACCATACACGATGTATGGCCCAATCTCGAAGTGTTTTTTCACGGCGGCATATCCATGGCTCCATATCGCGATGAGTATAATCGCCTGTGCGACGGCGTCCGTATGCGCTATCAGGAGACGTATAACGCCAGTGAAGGCTTCTTTGCCGTGCAGGACCTGCGCGAACATGACAAGGGTATGCTTCTGCTGCTTGATGCCGGAGTTTTCTACGAATTTGTGCCGTTAGAGCACTGCGACGAGCCCTTCCCGCCGTCATTGACCGCTTGGCAAGTAGAGGCCGGCAAGACATACGCCCTAGTCATCACTGCCGCCAACGGTCTGTGGCGCTACCGCATAGGCGACACCGTGCGCGTGTGTTCCACCGACCCGCTGCGTATTACCGTGGCCGGGCGTACGGCGCATTATATCAACGCTTTCGGCGAGGAAGTGATGGTGCACAATACCGATGCGGCATTGGCCGCAGCCTGTGCCGCCACCGGCGCCGGAGTGCGCGATTATACCGTAGCCCCCGTCTTTGCCGACAGCGGCCACCGCGGCCGGCATCAATGGCTGATTGAATGGAATGTCCCGCCGCGCGACATTGAGGACTTTGCGCAACGTCTTGATGACGCCTTGCGCAGCGTCAACAGTGACTACGATGCCAAGCGCTCGGGCAATATCTTTCTTGATCGACTGACTATTACAGTGGCTGAGCCGGGGCTGTTTGAGCGTTGGCTGGCTTCGACGGGTAAGCTCGGCGGTCAGCGCAAAGTGCCGCGCCTGAGCAATGACCGACATCTTATCGAGGCCATTATGGCCCTTGGCAAATCATCGGAACGCCAATGATTTACGGCAGAAGTGACAGGGGCGCTTCACAGAACAAACATACAAGAAACAACAACCGCATAATATATGAAATTATGAAAACCAAACACTTGATCATCGCTGCGGCAATGGCCTTTGTCGGTCTTTCCGCTTCGGCAACCGCTCCGGCGACCTGCTGCGCCGCTAAGGCTGCCCCCAAGTATGTGTTCCTCTTTATCGGTGATGGTATGGGAATGGGCCCGGTAATGTCCACTTTGGCATATCAACGCATGGCACATCCGACCGACACCCTGGTGATGTCCACCTTCCCCGTGGTGTCATGGTGCCAGACCTATTCGGCCTCATCGCCGGTGACGGACAGCGCCGCCGCCGGAACGGCTCTATCCACCGGCACCAAGACTAAGAATACGATGCTCGGTATGGGGCCCGATACCGTTGCTGTGACCTCGATTGCACGACAGTTCAAGGATAAAGGGTGGGGCGTAGGTATCATCACCACCGTGGCTCCCGATGATGCCACGCCCGGCGCATTCTATACGCATGTGCCTAATCGCAACATGTTCTATCAGATAGACTGTGACGCCGCCGCCAGCGGCTACGATTTTATTGCCGGTGCCGGTTTGCGCGGCCTCAAAGACAAGGACGGCAAGCCCACGGACGTGCTCGAGCGCTTTGCTGCTGCCGGAGTCTCCGTGGTTCATGGCCTTGACACTATGCCCGCAGCTACGCCCGGCACTCGCGTGCTGTTGCTGTCGCCCGAAGGAGTCGGAGAGGATAACAACGTGGGCTATACTATTGACTCCGTACCCGAAGCGCTTAAGCTTCCGGAGATGACTCGTGTGGGCTTGACGTATGTACAGAGGACGGCTGCCGAGCCAGGACGTCCGTTCTTTATGATGATCGAGGGCGGTAATATAGACCATGCACTGCACGGCAATGACGGCGGCGCCGCCATCAAGGAAATTATTAATTTTGACCAGGCAATACGAGTGGCTTACGATTTCTATCTGCAACATCCCGATGAAACCCTTATCGTCATTACCGCAGACCATGATACCGGCGGCATGACCCTGGGCAACAACGTGCTGCATTACGATGCCAAGCCTCAACTCATTGACAGTCAGCGTGTGTCCAAGGAAGAATTCTCGGCCTATTGCAAAGGTATTCTCAAAAGCCGTCGCATCTATCGCTGGGATGATATGAAAGAATACTTGACTGATAAACTCGGATTGTTCACCATAGTACCCGTGTCCGCCGAGCAGGAAAAAACCTTGCGTGACAAATTCGAAGCGTGCTTTACTCAGCGTAATTCGGCAGACGAGAAAACCCTGTATGCCAGCTTCAATGCCTTTGCGGTAGACGTATTCCGTCACCTCAACGGTCAGACCGGCTTTGGCTTCACCACCACCAGCCATACCGGCAATCCCGTGCCCGTTTTCGCTGTCGGCGTCGGCGCTTGTCGCTTTAAGTCGCTCAATAACAACAAGAATATCCCGGAAATCATCAGGACGCTGACCGGGCTCTAAGAAGTCGTCCACGGCTTCTGTGAATAATGGGAGCTATGGGAGCGATACGAACAATGGGAACGATAGCAAGACCTGAGCGCTTGCCATTGTTCTCATTATTCGTATAATTCGTAGCGCTTTATTGCTGCTGTCCGATAGACTATTTGGGGGCAGCGGCGTAGTTCC